>CABYDS010000042.1 GCA_902517745.1 uncultured Pelagibacteraceae bacterium | reverse complement strand
GAACAACAGCAGGTAGCAAAATATTAAATAACTTCGTTCCCACATATGAGTCTTCAGTTACTCAAAATTTGTGGAGTCAAGGAGCAATACTTCTTGGTAAACTTAATTGTGATGAATTTGCTATGGGCTCTTCAAATGAAACTAGTTTTTTTGGAAATGTTCAAAATCCGGTAGGAGAAAATTTAGTCCCTGGTGGATCTTCAGGAGGTTCTTCTGCAGCTGTCGCTGCAAATTTAACTCCAGTTACTATTGGAACAGATACAGGTGGATCTATTCGTCAACCAGCATCATTTACAGGAACTGTTGGACTTAAACCTACATATGGAAGTTGTTCTCGTTATGGAATTGTAGCATTTGCTTCATCTTTAGACCAAGCAGGACCTATGACGAAAAATGTAAGAGACTGTTCTATGCTTTTAGAGGTGATCTCTTCATTTGATCAAAAAGATTCAACTTCAATTGATTACAAAAGAAATTGTTATTCAAAAGAATTATCAAAAGATATTAAAGGAAAGAAAATTGGTATTCCTAAAGAATATAGAGTTGACAATATGCCTGACGAAATTGAACAACTATGGAAAAATGGTATCTCATATGCAAAAGATTGCGGAGCAGAAATTGTCGATATTTCGCTTCCACATACTAATTACGCATTACCAACTTATTATATTGTTGCACCAGCTGAAGCATCTTCAAATCTAGCAAGATATGATGGTGTTAAATATGGATTTAGATCTCCTGGTCAAAATTTAATAGAAATGTACGAAAAAACTAGATCTGAAGGTTTTGGTGATGAAGTTAAAAGAAGAATTATGATTGGAACTTATGTTTTATCTTCTGGTTACTATGATGCCTATTATCTAAAAGCGCAGAAAGTAAGACAATTAATAAAAAAAGATTTTGATGATGCTTTTTCTAAAGTTGATGCAATTTTAACTCCATCTACTCCAAGCTCAGCATTTAAAATTGGTGAAAAAACAAATGATCCAGTATCAATGTATTTAAATGATATATTTACAGTTCCAATAAATCTAGCAGGCTTACCAGGTATTTCTATACCAGCTGGAAAAGATAAAAATAATTATCCTTTAGGCCTTCAAGTAATTGGAAAACCTTTTGATGAGCAAAATATACTTAATATTTCTTATGCATTAGAAGATAAGATTAATTTTAAAAATGATATTTCAGACTGGTGGTTAAGTGAGTAAAAATAGTGAATATCTTATTGAAAGAGAAAATAAACAATATGAAGTGATAATTGGTTTAGAAGTGCACGCTCAAGTTACTTCAGAGTCAAAACTTTTCTCTCAATCATCAACAAAATTTGGTGCAGAACCAAACACACAAGTTAGTCTCGTAGATGCAGCATTTCCAGGAATGTTACCAGTTATAAATGAATTTTGTATTGAACAAGCAATTAAAACTGGAATAGGACTTAAAGCCAAAATAAATAAAAAATCTGTCTTTGATAGAAAAAATTATTTTTATGCAGATTTACCCCAAGGATATCAAATCTCTCAATACAAATATCCAATTGTCGGTGAAGGAAAAGTAATTTTGGATATGCCGAATGGTCAAAAAGAAATTGGAATTGAAAGATTACACTTAGAGCAAGATGCAGGTAAAAGTATTCATGATATTGATCCAAATAATACATTAGTTGATTTAAATAGATCTGGAGTGGCTTTAATGGAAATAGTAAGTAAGCCTGATTTGAGATCTCCAGATGAAGTCAACGTTTATATAAAAAAATTAAGATCGATAATGAGATATTTAGGAACATGTGATGGCAATATGCAAGAAGGTTCTTTGAGGGCAGATGTTAATGTATCAGTAAGATTAAAAGGGGAGACTGAATTCGGCACCAGGTGTGAAATTAAAAATGTTAATTCAATAAAATTTATGCAAATGGCAATAATATCCGAAGCAAATAGACAAATAGATTTGTTAGAGGAGGGGAAAGAAATAGATCAAGAGACAAGACTTTTTGACACTAAAAGAAATGAAACAAGATCTATGAGATCAAAAGAAGACGCGCATGATTACAGATATTTTCCTGATCCAGATCTATTACCGCTTGAAATAAGCCAAGAGTTAATTGAAAAAATAAAATCAGATATACCTGAATTACCAGATGAAAAGAAAAAAAGATTTATAGATAAATTTAATCTTTCACCATATGAAGC
>CABYDS010000041.1 GCA_902517745.1 uncultured Pelagibacteraceae bacterium | reverse complement strand
CTAATTTTATCACCCATATGACCAGCCATTTTTTTTCCTTTAAAAACTTTACCTGGATCCTGCCTTTGTCCTGTTGAACCATGTGATCTATGAGAAATTGAAACACCATGAGTAGCCCTTAATCCACCAAAATTATGTCTTTTCATTGCACCTGCAAATCCTTTACCAATTGTCTTAGATTTAACATCAACAAATTTAACATTTTCGAATATTTCTAATCCAATTTCATTTCCTTCTTTGAAATTTTCAGTATTTTCTAACCTAAACTCTTTAAGTGTTTTTTTTGGCTCAGTATTTTTTTTGGTAAAATAGCCTTTCATTGCTTTGGTTAATTTTGAGTTTTTAATTTTTCCAAATCCTATTTGGACTGCGATATATCCTCTACTATCTTTGTTAATAACGTTTATTACTCTTCCAGTCTCCATTTTTAACACAGTAACTGGGACTGATTGGCCAGTTTTAAAAAACTCTCTAGACATCCCAATTTTTTTTCCAATTAAAGCTAAATTATTCATTATATTTTAATCTCCACATCTACACCTGACGCTAAATCAAGTTTCATTAGTGCTTCAACTGTTGCAGGTGTAGGTTCAATAATATCAATTAATCTTTTGTGAGTTCTAGTTTCGAATTGTTCTCTACTTTTTTTATCAATATGGGGTGATCTTAAAACAGTATATCTCTCTATTTTTGTAGGTAAAGGAATTGGACCTTTAATATTAGCTCCTGTTCTTTTAACAGTATTTACGATTTCCTCAGTTGACTGGTCCAAAACCTTGTTATCGTACGCTCTTAATTTTATTCTAATATTTTGTTTATCCATAATTAACCTGTCTTCTTGGTAACCTCATCTTGAACATTTTGTGGAACCTTGTCGTAATGATCAAAAAACATTGAGTATTGAGCTCTACCTTGTGACATAGATCTTAAGCTATTTATATAACCAAACATATTTGCTAATGGCACCATTGCTGTTATTACTGTTGCATTTCCTCTTTGCTCTTGTGTACTTATTTGACCTCTTCTACTATTCAAATCGCCTATTACATCGCCCATATAATCTTCTGGAGTAACTACTTCTACTCTCATTACTGGTTCTAAAAGTTTTAGAGTTCCTCGAGCACATGCCTCTTTAAAACATTGTCTAGAAGCAAGTTCAAAAGCTAATACACTTGAGTCAACATCATGGTGCAAACCATCTAAAATTGTAACTTTATAATCAATTAAAGGAAACCCAGCTAGAATACCACCGTCAGCTATTGTCTCTACACCCTTTTCAACACCTGGTATAAATTCTTTTGGTATTGCTCCACCTTTTATTTTGCTTTCAATTTCTCTACCTTTACCTGGCTCTAAAGGTTCAACAGATAATTTTACTCTAGCAAACTGTCCTGCTCCACCACTCTGTTTTTTATGTGTATAATCAAACTCGGCAGCATTTAATATTGTTTCTCTGTATGCAACTTGAGGTGCTCCTACATTTGCCTCAACTTTAAATTCTCTTTTCATTCTATCAACAATGATATCTAAATGTAATTCTCCCATCCCTTTAATTATTGTTTGACCTGACTCTTCGTCTGACGACACTCTAAAAGAAGGATCCTCTTTAGCTAATCTTCCTAATGCTTCACCCATTTTTTCTTGATCAGCTTTTGATTTAGGCTCAACTGCAATTTCTATAACTGGATCTGGAAATTCCATTGGCTCAAGCAATACTGGAGCATCTTTATTTGCCAATGTATGACCTGTTATTGTATTTTTTAATCCAGCGAGCGCAACTATATCGCCTGCGCTTGCTTCTTTGATGTCTTCTCTTGAATTAGCATGCATTAGAAGCATTCTTCCAACTCTTTCTTCTTTATCTGAGGAAGTATTATAAACTCCAGTTCCAGATTTAACTGTACCTGAATAAATTCTTATAAATGTAAGACTTCCTACAAATGGATCTGTTGCTACTTTAAAAGCTAAAGCTGAAAAAGGGGCACTATCTTCAAACTTCATTTCGATTTCATCATCGGATCCAGGTTTTGTTCCTATAATAGATCCAAGATCCTCTGGACTTGGTAAGTAATCAACAACAGCATCTAATAATGGTTGGACACCTTTATTTTTAAAAGCTGAACCAGTTAAAACTGGAACAAACTCAAAATTTAAACATCCTTTTCGCACACATTTAATCAAATCTTCTTGCTTAATTTCCTCACCACCTAAATAGGCTTCCATTAATTTTTCATCTTGCTCAACGGCTGTCTCA
>CABYDS010000040.1 GCA_902517745.1 uncultured Pelagibacteraceae bacterium | reverse complement strand
CATTTAAATATTGTAAAGCTCTTGTCCTTTTACGAATGTATTGGTTACTTTTCCTTGTAATCTCTTATTTTCAATTGACGTATTTTTTGATTTAGAAACCAAATTTTCTTGCTTTACTATCCAAGGTTTATTTATATCCACAATACAGAAATCTGCATCATTACCTACAGATAAATTACCTTTATTAATTTTCAAAATTTTTGCTGGATTGGAGGTTAATGCAGCAATAATTTTTTCAAGTTTTACAGATCCATTGTGATATAATTCTAATGACAAGGATAATAACGTTTCAATACCAGTTGATCCTGTTGCTGCTTGAGCAAATGTTAATCTTTTTTGCTCTTCATCTTCAGGTTTGTGATCTGAAACTATTACATCGATTGTACCATCATTTAATCCTTGCACTAAACTCAATCTATCGTCTTCAGTCCTGAGTGGCGGAGACAATTTTAAAAAAGTTCTAAAGTCACCAATATCATTTTCATTTAAAGATAAATTATTTATTGATACCCCACATGAAAATCTTACTTTATCTTTTCTATCTTTGATAATTTCAACTGCTTTTCCTGATGAAATCTGAGAAATGTGATAACGACAATTATATTCTTCTAATAATGTTAAATCTCTCTCTATAATTATTAGTTCAGCTATTTCTGGGATGCCTTGCAAACCAAGTTTTGTCGAAATTATTCCATCATTTATCATGCCATTTTCAGCTAATTCTTGATCTTCCGCATGTTGCATTATTAAAGATCCCAAATCTTTTGCTGAATTCATTATTCTGGACATAACTCTTGTATTCTGAATTGTTCTAATTCCATCTGTAAATGCTATTATCCCTTTACTTTGCAGAAGACCAAACTCTGTCATATTTGTACCTTCAGTACCCTTTGTTAAAGATGCTGTGGGAAATATATTTATTTTTGATTTATCTCTGCCTCGTCTTTTTAAAAAATCTACTATTGAAACGTTGTCGATTATTGGATCAGTATTAGGCATTGTTACAACTGAGGTTACTCCCCCGGATAATGCAGCATTGCTCAAAGTTCTGAAATTTTCTTTATATTCATAACCTGGTTCACCCACAAATACTCTCATATCAACTATACCTGGGAAAATATAATTCTCTTTTAAATCAATAACTTTTTCTCTACTAGGAATGTTGTTTTTATTCACCTTTTTTCCAACACCTTCAATTTTTCCATCTTCACCTATTATTAATCCTCCTATCTCACTTATGTTGTTATGAGGATCAATTATATTTGCATTAATAAAGTATTTTTTTTTCATCATTCACAAAAAATTTTTAAACATGCCATTCTTATCGCAACACCTAATTCAACTTGCTCTTTTACAACACTCATATTGGTGTCATCAGCTAGTTTTGTATCAATTTCAATACCGCGGTTCATTGGACCAGGATGCATAATAATTGAATCTGATTTTGCATATTCTAATTTATCCTGTGTTAGTCCATAGTATTCATAATACTCTCTATTAGATGACAGGAATGAACTACTCATTCTTTCATTTTGAAGTCTAAGCATCATTACTATGTCGCAATCTTTTACACCTTTCTTCATATTTGAAAAAATATTAACCCCAAATTTTTCTATATCTTTTGGTAAAAGGTTTGAAGGAGCTACAATATTAACTTCGGCACCCAACATGTTTAGCAAGTAAATATTAGATCTTGCTACTCTTGAATGTAGAATATCTCCACAAATTGCAACCTTTAATCCTTGAATTTTTTTTTTCCTGTTCAATATAGTTAATGCATCAAGTAATGCTTGGGTAGGGTGCTCTCTCCTTCCATCACCAGCATTTAAAACAGCACAATTAACTTTTTGAGATAAAAGATTACAAGCTCCTGAATCTTGATGTCTAATAACTATTATATCAGGATGCATTGCATTTAATGTCATTGCAGTGTCTATTAGCGTTTCACCTTTTTTAATTGCTGAGTTTGTTATATTCATTGACATAACATCTGCACCTAATCTTTTTCCTGCTAGTTCAAATGAGCTTTGCGTTCTTGTTGATGGTTCAAAAAAGAGGTTAATTTGAGTTTTCCCATTAAGTAAATCTAATTTTTTATTTTTGCTTTTGTTTAATTCAATAAATTTTTCAGCTTCTTTTAAGATTAAATTTACATCATTTATTGATAAATCTTGAATACCTAGGAGATGTTTTTGAGAAATTTTAATAGCTTTGGTTTTAGTTGCCATTAAAACCAACTCTATAGACACAAAGGTTGATTAATGCAAGTATTAATTATTAATAAAATCTATGGCACCCTGTAAGATAAATGCAGCAGCATTTTTATCTATATTTTTTTCTCTTTTAGTTACGTTAATACCTAAATTTTCGGTTAATTTAAACGCTCCAACTGTTGATAATCTTTCATCCCAAAGACTTATTGGAATATCAATTTCTTTTGATATTGCTTTTGACACATCATTTACTGATTGAGAGGATTTACCTAAGCTACCATCCATATTAATTGGATTGCCAATAATTATTCCTTTAATATTATTTTCTTTAATAATATCCTCTAATTCATTGATAAGATCTTCAAATTTGGATTTGTTTATTGTTTTAAGCGGTGTGGCAATTTTTTGATTTTCATCACATATAGCT
>CABYDS010000039.1 GCA_902517745.1 uncultured Pelagibacteraceae bacterium | reverse complement strand
GATATTTTAATTGAAGCCATTGGTCAATCTGATGGTATATCAAAAAAAATTGTAGAATTTGCACTTAAGAATAAAATTCATGTTGTAACTCCTAATAAGGCATTAATTTCTAAACACGGTAATAATCTTTCTAAACTTGCTGAAAAAAATAAAGTTAATTTAGAATTTGAAGCGTCAGTAGGAGGTGGAATCCCTGTATTAAGAACTATTAAAGAAGGGCTAGCAACTAATAAGATAAGTAAAGTATATGGAATATTAAATGGAACTTGTAATTATATATTATCTGAAATGGAAGAAACTAAGTCTGGCTTTTCAACTGTATTAAAAAAAGCTCAACTATTAGGTTATGCTGAACCAGGTAATCCAAAATTAGATTTAAATGGTTACGATGCTTTAGCTAAAGTTAAAATTCTTTCTGCTTTAGCATTTAATAATAAAATTTCAAATTCTAAATGTTTAATGGAGGGTATTGAAAATATAGAATACAAGGATTTAGAAATTGCAAATCAATTAAATTATAAAATTAAATTATTGGGAATAACAGAAATTGTTAATAATAAATTATTTGAAAGAGTTCATCCGTGTTTAATTAAAAAAAATACTTACATCGCAAATGTAAATGGTGTTATGAATGCTGTTATAATTGAAGGCAATCCAGTAGGGGAGAGTGTTTTGCAAGGAGAAGGTGCTGGGCCTGGCCCAACATCATCTGCTTTAATGTCTGATCTTTTGTCAATTTTGCGTGGAAATATCAAATACCCTTTTGGGATTTCTGATAATAAAAGAAAATCTCCATCAATTTATAATACGGATAATTATTCCAATGCTTTATATATTAGGCTTGAAGTTAGAGATAAACCGGGTGTACTATCTGAAATCACTAAAAAATTTGCAAAACATAAAATTTCTGTTCAAAGATTAATACAAATACCAAATAATAAAAATAAAACCGCTTCTATTGTGATTATAACTCACGAATCCTTAGAAAATGATTATCAGAAATGTATTAAATCTTTTAAATCAAATAAAAATATCATTAAAAACCCTATATTATTAAGACTTTTTTAAATGGAACTTTATTTAAAGCTCTTTGAAGTTCTATTTCCTGTATTTTTTATTGTTGGAATTGGTTTTTTATTAGGGAAAAAAAATCCAAATTTCGATACTTCGTTTATAACATCTTATGCTGGAAATTTTGGAACTCCAGCTTTAGTAATTTTTTCTCTTACTTCTACAGGTGTTACATTTGATATATTTGCTGAATATTTTATCTACGCATTAATATTACTTTCATCATTTGCTTTAATTGGTCTTGTTTTTTTAATTCTTATGAAAAAAGATTATATTAGAGAATTACCTACTTTTTTTTTACCTAATACAGGTAATATGGGTATACCAATATGTCTTTTTGCTTATGGTAAATTGGGTATGGGTGTAGCTGCAGCTATATCATCTTTGGTAATACTCTTACATTTTACTGCCAATATATTTCTTGCAAAAAGAAAATTTGATTTTTCAATAATCGCAAAAAGTCCTTCTTTCTATACAATTATTTTGACCGTTATTTTTTTATACTACGGCAAAGAAATGCCAGTTTTTGTGATTAATACAACAATGCTTTTATCTTATGCAATGATTGTAATGATTTTAATGTCTTTAGGCATTGCTTTAACCCAAATGAAAGTATTTTCTTTGAGAGAATCAATTATAACATCAATTGGTAGAGTAATTCTTGGTCCAATTGTAGGTTTTTTTATTATAAAATTTTTTAATTTATCTGGTTTTGCAGCTGGAGTTTTACTAATTCAATCCTCAATGCCTAGTGCAATATTATGTTATTTGGTTGCTTCAATGTATTCACCAAAAAAAAATGTAGATAATATTTCCAGCACAATTGTTGTTTCTACTTTAATGTCACTGGTTACAGTACCAATTACAGTATTTATCGCCCTTAAATATTTCGCTTAAATGAAAGCAATATTTTTAAATTTATCCGCATGGATGGTTTTGCCCTTTATGGATGCCATTGCAAAATATTTGTCATCCGATTTATCTTTCTTTCAAATAACTTGGGCTAGATATTTTTTTACAGTTGTATTCACAACTTTTTTTATGTTTTTATTTTTTAGGAAACAATTGAAGTTTTCTCAAAATATCAAATTACAAATAATTAGAGGTTTGTCTTTATTTTTTGCAAATATATGTTTTTTTTACTCCATTTCTGTAATCTCAATGGCAGAAGCATTAACATTGGCGTTCGTTGCTCCATTGGTCACAACTGCTCTTTCTCCATTTTTACTTAACGAAAAAGTTGGATATAGAAGGTGGACTGCTGTATTAGTCGGTTTTATTGGTGTTTTAGTTGTCATAAGACCTGGAATTATAGAGATCAATCTTGCTAGTATAGCAGCTGTTGGAACAGGCTGTTTTTACGGCTTTTATCTAATAATAACTCGAAAATTACATTCAACAGATAGTCCTTTACTCACATTGCTGATTACGGGCGTAGTAGGGGCCATTATCGCATCTTTTTTTGTTCCTTTTGTTTGGATTAATCCTACTCCAATTCAATGGTCTTGGATGGCTTTAATGGGTATATTTGCCTGTTTAGGCCATATATTAATTATTTTATCACTTCGTTACGCAGATGCTTCAAAATTAGCACCATTTGGTTATTTTGAGATAATTACTAACCTTATTTTGGGGTATTATGTGTTTTCGGACTTTCCTGATAAATATACTTTTATCGGTCTTTTCATTATTGTATCTTCAGG
>CABYDS010000038.1 GCA_902517745.1 uncultured Pelagibacteraceae bacterium | reverse complement strand
TAGAACAATTGAATAAATTATACAAATCAGGCGTTTTGTCCAAAGAGGAATTTGTAAAAGCTAAAAAAAAAATTCTAAATTAAAATGAAAAAAATTCTACTTATTATTTTTTGTGTTTTGACTTCTTGCCAAAACCCTTACGAAATTAAAAGAAATGGTTCAGATAATTTAAAAAATATGAACGTAACAACTGATGGAAAAATAAAATCAAAGTGAAAATATTTCCAGCAATAGACATTAAAGATAAAAAGTGCGTTAGATTAATCAAAGGCGATTTCGAAAATAAAACTGAATATGAAATATCTCCTTTAGAGCAAGCTGGAAAATATAAAGATAATGGATTTAAAAATTTACATATTGTCGATTTGGATGGTGCATTAACCGGGGAGCCGATTAATATTGATATTATTCAAGATATTATTGGAAAATTTGACCTTAAAGTAGAAATAGGTGGTGGTGTAAGAAATTATGAAACTATTCAAAAATATGTTGATGCTGGGGTCGAAAAAGTAATTTTGGGAAGTGCAGCTATAAAAGATAGAAGATTTCTTGAAGAGGCTTGTAAAAAATTTTTAAATCAAATTGCTTTAGGTTTAGATGCTAAAGATGGTCATCTTGCAATCTCAGGCTGGACAGAAGAGTCAGATAAACTGACAACTGAGTATTTAAAAAAAGTTAATAATTACGGAGTTAGTAGAATTATTTACACAGATATTAATAGAGATGGAACTAAGCAAAGTCCTAATTTCGAAGAAACTCAAAAGGTTGCTGAGATTTCAAACTGTCCAGTCGTTATATCTGGTGGTGTTTCTTCAATTAGTGACATTAAAAGAGCTAAAAATTTAAATAATATCGAAGGTGTAATAGTAGGAAAAGCTATATACGATGGAGATATAAAATTAGATGAACTTGCAAAAGAAATAGATGCTTAAAAATAGAATTATACCTTGTTTAGATGTTAAAAATGGTCGTGTTGTAAAAGGTATTAACTTTGTAGATCTTAAAGATGCAGGGGACCCTGTGGAGCAAGCTAAAATTTACAGCGATGGTGGCGCCGATGAAATTTGCTTTTTAGATATCACTGCTTCCAATGAAAATAGAGATACTATTTATGAAGTGGTAGAGAAAACTTCTAAGAAATGTTTCGTACCACTAACTGTAGGTGGAGGTGTTAGGAGTATTGATGACATTAATAAATTGCTTAATTGTGGGGCTGATAAAGTATCAATCAATACAGCAGCTGTACAAAATGCAAAAGTTGTTGAAGATAGTTCTAAAAAATTTGGATCACAGTGCATTGTTGTTGCAATTGATGCAAAGAGAAAAGATGATGGATGGGAAATCTTCACCCATGGTGGAAGAAATCCAACCGGCATAAATGCATTAGAATTTGCATCTAAAATGGAGAAATGTGGTGCCGGAGAGCTTTTAGTTACTTCAATGGATAAGGATGGAACGCAATCTGGATATGATATTGAATTAATGCAAAAAATATCTTCTATGGTCAATATTCCAGTTATTGCATCAGGTGGAGTTGGTACATTAGATCATTTAGTAGATGGAATAAAATCAGGAGCTAGCGCTGTTTTAGCTGCATCTATATTCCATTATGGTACTTATTCAGTAAATGAAGCTAAGCAATATTTGGCTTCAAAAGATATACCTGTTAGGATTTAGAATGTTAAAGATATTAGAAGATCTCGTTACCCTTGCAAGAGAGCGAAAAAGTAAACCTGTTGAAGGTTCATACACTAATAAGCTTTTAGAAGATAAATCTTTAGCAAAAGAAAAAGTTCTAGAAGAAATAAATGAACTTATAGAAGCTGTAGAGAAAGACTCAAATAAAATTCATGAAGCTGCAGATGTTTTATATCACTTAATTATGTATTTAGAAAAAAGTGGTATAAAAATTGAAGAAGTAATGGAAGAATTAAAGAGTAGAAAAAAATAAATTTATAATTTACTTGGCAACCAGGTTGAGAATATTGGAAAAAGTATCATTAGTATTCCATAAATTATTCCAACGATTGTAAATAAAGGAACCTCTTTAAAAGCTTTGGCTGGGTTTTCTTTGATCACACCTGCAGCTGTATAAATACCTACGCACACGGGGGGTGTGATCATTCCTATTCCCGCAAATGCAACAAACACCACATAAAGATGAAGTAGGCTTTGGTTGAATGATAATGTGATTGCTGCAAAAATTGGAACAGTTAAATAAAATACAGGAACGATTTCTATAAAAGTTCCAAGAATTAAACAAATTGCTCCGAGCATTATCCAGAACAGATTTACGCTCACACCTTTATCTGTGAAGAAAGTAATAATTTTTTGAGGAGCCTGAGTGTAAGTTAAAACTACACTTAAGAATGTAGCAGTAGCTATAATTGCAAAAATTACAGCTGTTATGATTGCAGTTTCCTTTAGACAGCTCATCAAAGATGAAAAAGTAAGTTCATGGTAAATTAAAAATCCAATTAGAACTGCATATACTCCTGCAACAGCTGCTGACTCAGATGGAGTTAGTATCCCTGCATAAATTCCACCTAAAATTATTACTGGAGTTATCAATGCTGGTAGCGCAGCAATGAAAGAACTTGCTCTTTCCTTAAAAGATGCCTTCTCATCTGTTCTAATATGCCTGCATTTAAACAAAACTAGAAGGACCATCAAAACAAGCAGAACTAAGCCTGGTATAACGCCCGCAGCAAAGGTTTTGGAAACAGGGACATTTGTTAAGGCACTAAATAGGATCGCTGCATTAGATGGAGGTATCAATGCCTC
>CABYDS010000037.1 GCA_902517745.1 uncultured Pelagibacteraceae bacterium | reverse complement strand
ATATTTCGGTAATAAAAATTTAACTAGTGAAAACCAAAATATATGTTTGTCAGGCAAAATAAAGGATATAACTCAGGAAATTAAATGGGCATTCGAAAAAATACAATAAAAATTAAGACTGCTTTAATTTCATTGTCAGATAAATCCAGTTTAAGGCCATTATTAAATTTGCTAAAAAAATACAAAATCAAAATTATTAGCTCAGGTGGCACATACAAAAAAATTAAAAGTATGGGTTTTAAATGCCTAGAATTATCTAAATTTACAAATTCAAAAGAACTGCTAGATGGAAGAGTAAAGACATTGCATCCAAAAATTCATTCTGGGATTTTGAATGTTAGGCAGAATAAAAAACATCAAAAAGAAATGAAAATTAACAATTATGAAAATATAGATCTAGTTATTATAAATTTTTATCCATTTGAAAAAGTTTTATTAAGTAATTCTGGTCACAAAAATATTATTGAAAATATAGATATTGGAGGACCAACAATGGTTAGAGCAGCTGCAAAAAATTATAATGATGTAGTCATCCTAAGTAACACGAAGCAGTATGAAAATTTAACTATTGAATTAGATAAAAATAGAGGGTCTACGAATTTAAAATTTAGGGAAAAAATGGCCGAGGAAGCATTTATGGAAACTGCATATTATGAGTCAAAAATTTTTAATTATTTCAATCAACAGTCTAAAAACCTTTTCCCAATTAAGAACATTTTTTCTGGAAAGTTAGTTGAGAAAACGAGGTATGGAGAAAACCCTCATCAAAAAGCAGCAATATATTCACAAAATAACAAAAAGGAAATTATTCAAATCAGTGGAAAACAACTAAGTTACAACAATTATAACGATATTTATTCAGCTCTAAGTATATCCAAAACTTTGCCAAGAAATAAAGGTGTAGTAATAATTAAGCACGCTAATCCCTGTGGTGTTTCCATTAATACAAACAAAATCAAATCTTTTAAAGAGGCTTTAGAAAGCGACCCAATTAGTGCCTATGGTGGTATTGTATCATGTAACTTTAAATTAAATATTAGTTTAGCTAAAGAGATTAATAAAATATTTTTTGAAGCAATAATTGCAAATGGATTTGATAAAAAATCAGTCAAACTTTTAAAAAAGAAAAAAAATCTAAGGCTAATTGATTCCAGTAAAATAGAAAAAAATTTTGAATTTAATTTTATAAATAAATTTAATTCTATTTTAGTTCAAGATCCAGATAATCAAAATTTTTCTAGGAATGATTTTAAAATTGTATCAAAATTAAAACCTACAAATAAAACTTTAAACAAACTTATTTTTGCATTTAATATATGCAGAAGTGTAAAATCGAATGCGATAGTCATTACAAAAGACTACAAGACAATAGGCATAGGTTCTGGTCAACCAAGTAGGTTAGATAGTTGCAAAATAGCAATTGATAAAATGAAAAAGTTTCAGAAAATAAGCGATAGTGATGAAATCTTAGCAGCATCTGATGCGTTTTTCCCGTTTGTGGATGGTATAGAAAAATTGGTACAAGCAGGAATTTCAGCAGTTATTCAACCGTCAGGTTCAAAAAATGATAAAGAAGTTATTAAATTTGCTAACCAAACAAATACTATTTTGGTATTTTCCAAAACAAGACATTTTAATCACTAATCAATTTATCTTATCTATTTTAGCAGCTAAAATAAAATCACTCTCAGCAAGACCTTTAATTGCGTGAGTAAATATTTTAATTCTTGCATAGCCCCATCCAAACCACAGATCAGGGTGATGTCCCTCTGTTTCAGCAATTTCTCCAACTTTATTCACAAATTCTTGACTTTGTAAGAAATCATCAAATTTAAAATTTTTTATTAAATGAAATCCATCGATTTTATCCTCTACAACTTCCCATCCATCAACTTGCTTTAAATATTTATGAATTTCTTCTGTGTTAAATGGTGGGATGTTACCTTCGCACGGGATACATTTTTTACTTGCTAAATCACTCATAATATAATTCCTTTATGGAGCGGGCAATGGGACTTGAACCCACGACCTTCTCGTTGGCAACGAGACGCTCTACCACTGAGCTATGCCCGCTTATTCTTACAGAACAAAACTAAAAGCTTTTTTTGAATTTAGCAAGTGATTAAATAGTTAAATGCGACTACGAAACATTTATGTATAGTTGTAACCTTGAAAAGAATTATTATAATAAAGTTATGAAACTCGAAGAATTACCTAAAACTATACCAATTTTCCCTTTATCAAATTTTATAATGTTTCCTGGCACAACTGTTCCGCTGAACATTTTTGAGCCTCGATATTTACAAATGGTAAATGATAGTATGAAAAAGCATAGAATGATTGGAATGATACAGCCAAAAAAAACAGGGTCTTTAAAAAGACCTGATTTATACGAAATAGGATGTATTGGAAAAATCACAAGTTTCAATGAAACAGAAGACGGTAGAATACTTATAATTTTAAACGGGATTTGTAGATACAAAATTAACTCAGAGTTAGATACTGACAAAATGTACCGTGAATGTAATGTTCAATATGAACATTTTTCAAAAGATATAATACAAAAAAGTAACGAAGTTAACTTTTCAGACTTAAGCCTAATTATGAAGAACATGAGAACATTTTTCAAAAAACAAGGATATATTGTGAACTTAAAAGATTTAGAAAAGAAAGATCTTAGCCAAACTCTTAATGATTTATCAATGGCATCACCATTCTCATTGGAAGAAAAACAGATATTATTAGAAAGTCTTGATATAAATATAAGAAAAGAAAAAATGGAACAAATACTAAATAATTATATTAA
>CABYDS010000036.1 GCA_902517745.1 uncultured Pelagibacteraceae bacterium | reverse complement strand
AGTAAGTATACTAAATATTATTGCAGCAATAATTAAAGATAGCTTCAACATTTATCAAATATTTAACTTCCATTAATTGTTGTTTCAATAACATTTCCATCACACAAAGTTCTTATCCTTATTTTATTAGAATTTGTATAGTAAAAAGACTGACCTTCTGTCGTAGGAGTGCTGCTATTGCCTATCCATGAATAACCCCAGTGATCATTTGGACTATAGATATTTTTTAAAAAATTAGTCATATGAATTCCTACATTTTGAGCTAATGTTTCAAAATTATTAGAACAATTAAAATCATACTCGGCTCCTTGTTTATGACCACTATACCAGGTTCTAAGCTTTATTGAATTTTCAAACTCACAAAAAGCATCTTTTTCTTTTATTATTTTAACAATTTTATTGTGGTTATCTTCACAAACTTTTTTTTTTGCAGATTTAGTATATCCACTATATGCAACAACACCTACTGCAGCTAAAATACCAATAATTGCTACTACAACAAGTAATTCAATTAAGGTGAAACCTTTTTGTTTCATTATTTAATTGTTATATCTTTACTACAAAGATGATTTGGAACAGTACACATAGTTCCTGTACAAGGAGTTGTAATACAAGTCATAACTTTAATAGTGGTTCCAGGTGACCTCATCCTGTTAAATCCGACATCAGTATCATTTGAAACACCTCCTCCATGAGTTACAGAAGTTTTTGAACTATCGTATGGGTTTTTGAAATCCACTAAAGCCTTTTCGGTTGCTTTTGCAACAACATCTTTCCAATCAGCTTGACTTTGTTTTGAACAATCCAATTCACCACTCATTGCAGTGGATTCACCCAATGAACATTTCATGGATTCGCTCATAATGTATTTAACAATTGCATTATGATTAGACTTTGCTGCAGATTTCTTTGCACCAGAGGTGTATCCACTATAAGCAACAACACCAACTGCTGCTAAGATACCAATTATTGCTACTACAACTAATAGTTCTATCAACGTGAAACCATTACGCATCATTTTAAGATTGTATCCTATTAAATTTTTTAAAATTTTGCATTGTTAAAATACATGCAACTAATAAGATCAATTTTTAAAAAAAGAGAGGAAAAATGAATAAATATAAATCAATTTATAAAGCTATAATTAGTTTAACATTTATTTTTTCATTTGTTCTTACTTCAACAGCTGCTTTTTCGGAAATAGTTGGACGTTTATCTGTTCACTGGAGCCCGAAACACCATAGTGCTAAACATGCACAAATTTTCGCAGATGAAGTTAATAAAAGAGCAAAAGGAAAATTAAAAATTGAAGTTTATCCATCTAAACAATTATTTGGAATTAGAGAGGTAATGGGTGCAGTAACTTCTGGTGCAGTTGAACTTGGGGGAATTGTTGGAGTAGTAAGTTTTCCTCCAATCAATAAAAACTTTAATGTTGCTTCATTTCCAGGGCTATTCAATTCATGGGAACAACAAAGAGGCTTTTTCCAAAACTCACCAAAAGGAAAAGAAATTTGGGGTGAGTTAACAAAAAAAACTAATTCAACATTAGTAATGTATAACCCAGTTGGACCTGTAATGACTTTTTCAAGTGCTAAAGAATTAACAGGTATTGATGCTATGAAAGGTCTAAAAGCTAGAAGACTTTTAAAAAGTGAAGAGCCAATGTGGGATGCTTTAGGAGCAAATAGAGTATCTTTACCTACCGGTGAAGTTTACACTTCTTTACAAACTGGCATGATTGACACAATAAATAGTCCTCCAGGAAGTATTGAAGCATATAGTTGGTGGGAGTTTTTAAAATACGCTCAAAAACCTTATCAATATTATGCTGATGCATATATTATGGCAAACTCAACTTGGTTTAATAGTCTGTCTCCAGACTTACAAAAAATCATAATGGATGTTGGTAAAGAAGTTGGAAAAAAATCAACTGACTTAATTATGGATACTGGAGAAAGCACACTTAAAAAATTCCAAGAAAGAGGTGGAGTTGTTACTACACTTTCAGGAGCTGAAAAGGCTAAGTTTGATAAGCTTATGAAAGACGAAGTAATGCCAGCAATGGCTAAAATGATTGATGCTGACGCCTTAGAGGCTGCACAAGCATATGCTAAGAGTAATTAGAAGAAGTTAATCTTTTTCTAAAAAGATTATGAGGGCATTGCGAGCTATTAATAATTTGCTAGCAAAAGCTGCAATTTCACTCGCAATGTTCATCGTCTTTTTAATGGTGGCAGCTTTAGCATTAAGCGCCACAACAAGATTTATCACAGGCACAGGATTTGCTTGGTTTATTGAATTACCACCCGTAATGGTGAGTTGGTTAGTATTTCCATTACTTGGTCCTTTATTAAAGCAAGGACAACATATTAAAGTAGATTTTTTAAGTCATTATTTATCTGAAAAATCAAAAAATATTATTGGAACAATTGTAAATTTAATAGCTCTAATTTCTGCGTGTGTCTTCTTTAAAGCAGGAGTTGATGCAACAACAATGTATTACAATTTAGGACAGATGATGGAATTAGAAATTAACATTCCTATCTGGTGGATGTTTTTAGCGTTTCCAGTTGGTTTTTTGATTTTAGCATTAACATCGTTAGAACTTATTTTAGATAATTTAAAAAAACTTTTAGGGAAAAAATAAATGTTTGGACTAGCTTTTATTATTTCTCTTATTACATTAGTTATCTCAGTTCCAATTTTTTTAGTTTTCGGCTTAGGGAGTTCTTTAGCAGCTATTGCAGGGTTGAATTTACCTTGGTCAGTTTTGATTCAAGTTTCATTTGGTGCATTAACAAAACATGTTCTAATAGCTGTTCCATTATTTATTTTTACTGGAATGGCTATGCTAAAAGGTGGGGCTGCCTCTAGATTAGTCAAATTTACAACAACTCTTGTTGGTCACTGGCCAGGTGGATTGGGAGTTGCGATGGT
>CABYDS010000035.1 GCA_902517745.1 uncultured Pelagibacteraceae bacterium | reverse complement strand
TTGGGAATTCTTACTGTTTTGTCGGGTGCCAGTATTTTAACAGCTTCTCTGCATCAGTTTAGTTCAATATTATTAATAACATCGTCATTATATTTTTTATACAAAAATAGGTTTAGTTGATTATTTTTTTTCAATTACAAATAACTCATTATTAAAATATAATCCTTTGTTTTTATTGACTATATCTTTTACAACTTTTTGATAATATTTTTTCCTTTCAGCACTCATTATTTGCTCATCTGATATTTGATTAACATATACTGCGGCATTCCATGCTGAAAATATTAATGATGTAGCAATACCACCACTAATTTCATTTGGTAACGCTCTCAAAACATATTTAATTGTTTGTTTTTTGCTAAATTTTAATTTTCTCAAAATTTCATTGTCAGTATTATTTTTTATATATTTTATTATTGAGGTATGCAGTGAAGGGAATGGATTTTCTTTTGGCCATATTTTCTTAATTATCTTGTTTCCAGGATCATTACCACATGCATGAACTACCACCAATTTACCTCTCTTATCTAACGATTTTATCATTGGATCAATCACATACTTTACTTTTTTCTCTGCAGATATTCTTGATCTATAAGGTTGAGATGCAATGATTAAGTCGTAACTATTTTTCCCATTATTTTTTTTTGGAATAACATTTTTTAATGAAAATTCCTGATCTTTTCTATAAATTACAATCACAGATGGCTCTTTGTAAGTGGGATTTCCATTTCTAGGATTTCTCTCAATTTGCCATTTTTTACTAAGAAATTCTTGATTAAGTTTTCTCAATTGATTTGAAAAATCTAATGAAGAATTACCTTTTAACTTAACTATTTTCCAATTCATTCTTTTTTGTTTTTTTTTGTCATTTGATTTAAGTGCAGTAGATTCAACATAATTTAGATTTGAGATAACAAATACTGTGTTTTTATGCTCGATAAATCGATCTGGAAGCTTTTCAAGTCCTAATCTAACATCTTCCATACTTATCTCTTTTGTGCTAACCAAAAGAGGAATATGGGGCATTTTCTGATGACATTGCCTCATTACACTCATCAATAATGATCCATCACCCATACCTGCATCAAATATTTTTAATGCCGGAAATTTTGGTTTTAATTTTTGAACAATAGGTTTTAACGCATCAGCAATTTTGTTCTTTTCGTTAGTTGTTGTAACGAAAAGTAAATATTTTTGTCTATTATCAAAAAATCTAAAATTTTTTTTCATAAGTACTAATATGTAATTATTTATTTGCTGGATAATTTGTTGTTATGAATTTTTTCAAAACATTTAGTACTCGATCTGCTTCCTCTAATAACATCATATGTCCGCAATTATCTATTATATCTATTTGACTTCCTTCAATTAAATTAGCTAGTTTTTTACCTTCTTTTACTGGACACATTTTATCGTCAGTAGCAAGAATTGAAAGGGTAGGTATCTTAATTTGTTTTGCAGCCTCAAAACCATTCTTGTAATTATCACATGCTCTAAAATCTACACCGAGGGTATTTTTAATTGTTCTAGTTTTAGCTAACATTGAACCAGTATTAATATGATATAATCCAGGTACAGGATGACCACCAAAATGGCCAGCTGGCCCATGTGCCCAGTCCATCATTAGTTCAACGGCCTTAGGGTCATTATTTTCTGCTAAGGATAATAATTCAGGATTCATTGGAATTGCACCAGCCCCACCCATTAAACTTAAAGTTTTTATTTTATCAGGATTTCTTGCTGTACACTCAACAGTAACTAAACAACCTTGAGAATGACCAACTAAAGAAGCTTCCTTATATCCAACTGCATCTATAACATCACCAACCCAATTAGCCATATCCTCAATTGATTTTAAACTTTCACCTCCAGATAAACCATGACCTGGCATATCTAAAGCTAAAACGCTATAACCATGAAATGCAAAATATCTTGTTTGCAAAACCCATGTCATATGAGTTAGTCCACTACCATGCACAAATATTATTAATGGCTTATTCTTATCGAAAGGTCTACCTCCCGTAGAAGCATAAACCTCGTTATTATTTACCTGAAACTTCATTGATTGGATACGAGTCTAGGTTTCCTAGCAGCTCTAAATCCATTTTCAAAGTCATTTTTAATATCATCAATATCTTCAATACCTACTGATAATCTGATCATATCATGAGATAAACCCGCAAATTTTAATGTAGCTTCATCCATTTGAGAATGTGTTGCTGATGCTGGATGAATTACCAATGTTCGTGTATCCCCAACATTTGCTAAATGAGAAGCAAGTTTAACGTTATTAATAAATGCTTCACCTGCAGCTTTTCCTCCTTTAATTCCAAATGCTATCATTGATCCTTTGCCATTTGGTAATAATTTGCTTGCTAAATCATGATCAGGATGATCTGGTACACTCGGATGTGAAACCCAAGCAACACTTTCGTGACCTAATAAATACTCGACCATTTTTTCAGCATTCTCGCAATGTTTTTTCATTCTGACAGAAAGTGTCTCTATACCTTGTAATACATTCCATGCATTTTGAGGACTTAGACAAGGACCAAAATCTCTCATACCTTCTGCTCTTGCTTTCATTGTAAAAGCTGTTGGTCCAAATTCTTCAGCAAAAGATAATCCATGATAACCTTCATAAGGTTGAGTCATTGTTGGAAATTTATCATTTTGCATCCAGTCAAACTTACCACCTTCAACAATTATACCTGCCATTGAAGATCCATGACCTGCCATCCATTTAGTAAGTGAATGAACTACAATATCAGCACCGTGCTCTATAGGTTTGCATAAATAAGGTGTTTGATAAGTTGCATCTACCATTAAAGGAATACCTGCGTCATGAGCTATTTTAGCAATCTCAGGCATATTCATTATTTCATTTCCTGGATTACCTACAAGTTCTCCAAAAATACCTTTTGTATTTTTTTGAATTGCTTTTTTAAACCCTTCTGTGTCTCTTGGTTTTACAAAAGTTGTTTTAATTCCAAATTTTGGAAGTGTTAATCTAAATAAATTTACAGTTCCTCCATAAAGTTGGGATGATACAACTAAATGATCTCCCGCTTCACAAAGAGTCATTACTGCAAGAAATATTGCACTCATACCAGACGATGTAGCAAGTGCAGCTGTTCCACCTTCTAATGAAGCAACTCTCTCTTCCAAAACGGCAACTGTCGGATTTGATATCCTACTATAAATATGTCCACCT
>CABYDS010000034.1 GCA_902517745.1 uncultured Pelagibacteraceae bacterium | reverse complement strand
TTTTTTAATTTAGGAAAAAAAAATAATTACAAAAATCTTCTCAAACCTGAGACTTCAAAAGTCATAGAAGGTTTGTTTAAAAAGGAGATGAAAGAATTGGGTTACCTTTAAACTATGCAGGTTTATTCATAGAATTAAAGAATTCAGAGTTATTCTTTGTGTCTTTAAGCTTAGAATTAATAAATTCAATTGCATCCATTGATCCCATTGGGGCAATAATTCTTCTTAAAACATTCATTTTTTGAAGATCATTTTTTTCAAAGATTAGTTCTTCTCTTCTAGTACCTGATTTTGTTATGTCGATTGCAGGAAATATTCTCTTTTCTGAAATTTTTCTATCTAATATTGTTTCACTATTTCCAGTTCCTTTAAATTCTTCAAATATAACCTCATCCATTCTACTACCAGTGTCTATTAATGCTGTAGCAATTATAGTTAATGATCCACCTTCTTCAATATTTCTTGCAGCTCCAAAAAATCTTTTTGGTCTTTGAAGAGCATTTGCGTCAACACCTCCCGTTAATACCTTGCCAGAACTAGGCACAACTGCATTATAAGCTCTACCAAGCCTTGTTATTGAATCAAGGAGAATTACAACATCTTTTTTATGTTCTGTTAAACGTTTTGCTTTTTCAATTACCATTTCGGCAACTGCTACATGTCTTTGTGCAGGTTCATCAAAAGTTGAACTAATTACTTCTCCCTTTACTGTTCTTTGCATGTCAGTTACTTCTTCTGGTCTCTCATCAATAAGTAGCACCATAAGATAACACTCAGGGTGATTTGCTGTAATTGAATTTGCTATACTTTGTAGAATCATAGTTTTGCCTGCTTTTGGAGGTGAAATAATTAAAGATCTTTGGCCTTTTCCAATAGGACTTACCAAATCTATTAATCTTGGAGTTAGATCTATTTTTTTTTCAACTTTATTGGTTTCTACTTCCATAACTAATTGTTTGTTTGGATAAAGAGGTGTCAAGTTATCAAAAGCAATTTTGTGTTTGAATTTGTCAGTTTCTTCAAAATTAATTTTACTGACTTGTAATAGTGCAAAATATCTTTCTCCTTCTTTTGGTGCTCTAATTGGTCCTTCGACAGTATCTCCTGTTCTTAGTCCAAATCTTCTTATTTGATTTGGGCTAACATAAATATCATCTGCACCAGGTAAATAATTTGATTCTATTGCTCTAAGAAAACCAAAACCATCCTGTAATAATTGAAGAACACCACCACCTGTAATTTCTTCTCCTTTTTCTGCTAATTTCTTTAATATTGCAAAGTAGATTTCTTGTCTTCTTAGGGTGCTAGCATTTTCTATCCCTAGGTTTTCAGCTTCTGTGATCAGCTTTTCAGAGCTTTTTTCTTTTAGTTCTTGAATATTCATAAGATTTGGGGGGTTTAATTTGTGATAAAACTAATATAGTTGTGTGTTCATAAGATTTCAACCCTATAAAGGCTTAAATATTACAACAAATACAATCAAAATAAGCAATATTGTAGGTATTTCATTGATATACCTATAAAATTTATGAGATCTCTTATTTTGGTTAATATTAAACTGATTAAGAATTTTGCCTAAGTAAAAATGGTAAAGAGTAAGTAATAATACAAATACAATTTTAAGCACCATCCAAGTTTGGCCCAATTGTTCAAACCCTACTGAGTGAATTAAGAGTAAGCCAAATAACCATGATAGAGACATGGCTGGTGTCATTATGTAAAAATATAGTTTTCTTTCCATAACTTTAAAGATTTCTGAAGTTTTAATCTCATTTATATTTTGAGAGTGATAAACAAAAATTCTTGGGAGATATAACAATCCAGCCATCCAAGAGATAACCGATATTAGATGTAGTGATTTAAAAAGTAAATAATAGTTCATTAATCAAATACTTCGTTTAATCAGATTATTTAATAAATTGATATGATCATCACTATCATTTAAGCATGGGATCATATCAAAATTTTCACCTCCAGAGTCAATGAAGCTTTCTTTGCCTTGGATTAATATTTCTTCTAAAGTTTCTACACAGTCCGAAGAAAAACCCGGGCAAATTGCAAGAACATTTTTTACACCTTCTTTGGGTAAGTTTTCTAAAGTTCTATCAGTATATGGTTGGAGCCATTCTTGGGGACCAAACCTTGATTGAAAGGTAGTTTTAATCTTAATTGAATTAAATTTTTCTGATATTAGCCTAGTAGTTTTATGACAATAACAGTGATATGGATCCCCTTTATCAAAATATTTTTTTGGAATACCATGATAAGATGCTAGTATTAAATCTGGTTTCCAATTTATTTCACTTATTTTTTTATTGATAGAATTAACCAATGCATCGATATACAATGGATTTGATTCATAATGAGGTATTATCTGTAAAGATGGCTGCCACCTCATATTCATTAAAGATCTATAAACTTCATCACAAACTGTAGCTGTAGTAGCAGCAGCATATTGAGGATATAGTGGTAAAATTACTAAATTTTCGCATCCCTCATTGTGTAACTTGCTAATTTTACTTTTAATGCTTGGGTTTCCATATCTCATTGCAAAATCTATAACCAAGTTTTCGCTACTTAAGGAAGCAGATACTTTTTCTGTTTGTTTTATAGTGTAGTAGAGTAGTGGTGACATATTTTCCTTCTTCATCCAAATCTCTTTGTAAGCCTTTGCCGTCTTAGAGGGTCTAAAAGTAAGAATAAAAAGATTTAGAATTATTTGCCATATAATAGGATTAACTTCGATAACTCTCTTATCAGATAGAAACTCTTTTAAATATTTTCTAATATCAATCCAGCTTGTGGAGTCGGGTGTGCCTAAATTAATTAGCAATATACCTGTTTTTCCAAATTTGACAGGTGGGTGTTCTTGATTCATTTATAACCTCTTACTATTTCTATTAATTCATAAACCATTTCAACTTTTGTTTCAGGTAAGATGCCATGTCCTAAATTAAATACATAAGGATGGTCTTTGAATATTTCTAGATACTTTTGTTTTTTCTTTCTTGAATTACCTCCCATAAAAGATTTTAATAAAGGAGTTTTTCCAGCAACTGGGGCAATAGCATTAACTCTGACATTATATGGAGCCAATTCAATAGCCATAGCTTTTGTTGCTGTAATCATCCAACCCTTGCTTGCATTATACCAATTTAATTTTGGTCTTGGGGATAACCCAGCTGTTGAAGCAACATTTAAAATTACTCCCTTCTTTATTTTTTTCATTTTTGGTACAAAA
>CABYDS010000033.1 GCA_902517745.1 uncultured Pelagibacteraceae bacterium | reverse complement strand
ATTTTTGCATTAGAATTTGCAGTGATTACAATTAATAATAAAAATATATTAATTATATTTTTCATTTTATAAATTTATAAAATTATCAATTATTTTTAGTCCTGTTTTATCACTTTTTTCAGGATGAAACTGAGTTCCAAATATATTGTCTTTTTCAACTGCGCAGACGATCTTTGACGAATAATCGGTAATAGCAGCAGTAACTGAATTATCATTTGGAATAAATTCATAACTGTGAACAAAATACATATGTGAGTTATTTTCTATATCTTTAAAAATTTTACTTTCTTTTACAATATTAATCTGATTCCAGCCAATGTGGGGTAGTTTATATTCTCCATTTTTATTATTAATTTTACGTACTTTACCAGAGATCCATCCTAAACCTTTTGTTTCAACTTCTTCATAACCAACATCTGCAAACATTTGAAGACCTACGCAAATTCCTAAAAGAGGTTTTTTATTATTTAAAGCGAATTCACTTAAAGTGTTAATCAAACCATTTATGCTATTTAAACCATCAATGCAGCTCTTAAATGATCCCTGCCCTGGCAATACTACCTTATCACTGGATTTAATTTTATTTAAATCTGAAGTTACTTCGATATTAACTTTATTTTTAGCAACTTCCTTAAAGGAGTTAATTACAGAGCTAATATTACCCGATTTATAGTCAACAATTGTGACGTCCATTAATTTTATAAAGAGCCTTTTGTCGAAGGTATAGTACTTTTATTCCTTGGATCGAGTTCTAATGCAGCTCTTAAAGTTCTAGCTAGTCCTTTATAACAAGACTCTATTATGTGATGACTATTATCACCGTAAATATTTTCAACGTGCAAAGTAATTCCTGCAGCTTGTGAGAATGCTTGGAACCATTCTTTAAATAATTCTGTATCCATCTCACCAAGTTTTTCAACTTTTAATTTTACGTTCCATATCAAATAAGGTCTGTTTGAAACATCTATTGCAACTCTTGTTAGTGTTTCATCCATCGGTAATAAAATGTGAGCATATCTTTTAATACCTACAAATTTTTTTGAAGCTTTCTTTAAACATTCCCCGATAGCAATTCCAGTGTCTTCCGTTGTATGGTGAAGATCAATGTGTGTGTCACCTTTAGCTTTAACAGTTAAGTCCATAGATGAGTGTTTAGATAACTGCTCGAGCATGTGATCTAAAAAACCTATTCCTGTGTCAACTTTGTACTTACCTTTGCCATCAATATTAAGGTCAACACTGATATTGGTTTCTTTTGTTTTTCTAGCTATTTTTGCTTTTCTTTTCATAATTTAAATTAGGTATATAGGTATTTTTGATTATATCAATAATACTAAACCTGGGCTTGAACTATTTAAATTCATATCCATTTATAGTCTATGACAACAATAGTGCTTGTAAGAAAAAATAATGACGTAGTTGTGGCCAGTGATGGTCAAGTTAGCATGGGTAATACTGTAATTAAGAAAACTGCTAACAAAGTTCGTAAAATTGAGAAAAGAAATGTGATCGCAGGTTTTGCAGGATCAACAGCAGATGCCTTAACATTGTTTGAAAGATTAGAGTCAAAGCTTGAAAAACATGCGGGTAATCTGACAAGAGCTGCTGTAGAATTAGCAAAAGATTGGCGTACTGATAAATATTTAAGAAGATTAGAAGCCTTGATGGCAATAGGTGATAAAGAAAAAAGTTTTATAATTTCAGGAACTGGGGATGTTTTAGAGCCAGAAGGTGATGTAATAGGGATTGGTTCAGGTGGAAATTATGCTTTAGCAGCTGCAAAGGTATTAATGGATACTGATATGTCTGCAGAGGAAATTGCAAAAAAATCTATTAAAGTTGCTTCTGATATTTGTGTATTTACTAACGACAATTTGAGCATGGAGAAAATATAATGGAAAACTCAAACGTAAAAACGTTTCCCAAAGGTAAAGTAGAAAAAGAAAAGACAACAATTGCAAATTCATTATCACCTAGGGAAATTGTTTCAGAATTAGATAGATTTGTTGTTGGGCAAAATAAAGCTAAAAGAGCTGTTGCTATCGCCTTAAGAAATAGATGGAGAAGACAAGCATTAGAAGATGATATGAAAGACGAAGTTCTTCCAAAAAATATTTTAATGATCGGACCAACAGGTGTTGGAAAAACTGAAATCTCAAGAAGACTTTCAAAATTAGCGGAAGCACCATTTGTAAAAGTTGAAGCTACAAGATTTACTGAAGTAGGATATGTGGGACGTGATGTAGAACAAATTGTAAGGGATTTATTAGAAATCGCAATTGCAATGGAAAAGGTTAAGAAAAGAAAAGAAGTTCACGCTCAAGCACAAAAATTGGCTGAGGACAGGGTTTTAGATGCCTTAGTTGGAAATAAAGCAAGTGTTGCAACAAGAGAGAGTTTTAGAAAAAGACTAAGAGATGGAGACCTAGATGACAATGAAATAGAAATAGCAGTAAGTGATTCTAATCAAATGCCATCTTTTGAAATACCTGGAATGCCTGGTGCAAATGTTGGGATGATAAATATATCTGACATGCTTGGAAAATCTATTGGGCAAAAACCTAAGAAAAAGAAAATGTCAGTCAAAGAATCTCACGAAATTTTAATAAATGAAGAATCAGATAAACTTATCGAACAAGACAAAATTATAAAATCAGCAAAAGACTCAACTGAAAATAATGGTATCGTTTTTTTAGATGAAATTGATAAAATTTCTGCAAGAACAGATAGAGTTGGTGGTGATGTTTCAAGAGAGGGTGTTCAAAGAGATTTATTACCACTAATAGAAGGAACAACGGTTAGTACAAAATATGGACCTGTTAAGACTGATCATATTTTGTTTATTGCTTCAGGGGCTTTTCAATTAGCAAAACCATCGGATCTTTTACCTGAGTTGCAAGGTAGACTACCAATAAGAGTTGAACTAGACGCACTAAACAGTGAAGATTTTATAAGAATATTAAAAGAGCCAGATAATAGCTTAATAAAACAATATAAAGCACTTTTAAAAACAGAAAATGTAGACTTGGAATTTACAGAAGATGGAATAAATACTATTGCTCATATAGCTAGTGAAGTCAATTCCTCTGTTGAAAACATAGGTGCAAGAAGACTTCATACGATTATCGAGAGAGTTTTAGATGAAATTAGTTTTACAGCAACAGATAGATCTGGAGAAAAAATTACCGTGGACGGTAAATATATAAAAGATAATATTGGTGAATTAGTAAAAGATACTGATCTTTCAAAGTTTATTTTATAGTTTTCATAAATATATCAAAATTTCCTTTTGAAGGACTATTAACTGCTTCAAAGTCAATTTTAATA
>CABYDS010000032.1 GCA_902517745.1 uncultured Pelagibacteraceae bacterium | reverse complement strand
TTGCATACATTGGTAATCATTCACATTCTCACGATTATTTAACTAAATTTTCTTTTCAAAAGTTTGTAGAAGATATTGAGGAATCAATTAAAATTTTTAAAAATAAATTGGGATATAATCCAATTTATTTTTCTTATCCCTTTGGTGAATATAATTTAGAGCAGAAAAATTATATTGCAAACAATTTTGAATTTGCATTTGGCCAACATTCAGGAGTTATTGATTTAAATAAAGATAGATATGAGCTACCAAGATTCCCTATAAACGAAAAATATGGAGAAATAAAAAGATTTAAAGAAGTAATATCTTATTTGCCACTTCAGTATAAAATTATTAAACCTGAAAACAAATTTATGAATGACAGAGAAAACCCACCTAAAATGATGATAGAATTTTTCGAAGATCAAAAAAATTTAGAAAATATTAATTGCTTTTCAAATGAAGGCTCAAAATGGAGAAAAACAAAAATTATCTTGAACGACAATATATTAAATATTATTTTTTCAGAAAAATTTATTGAAAGAAGAGGGAGAATTAACTGTTCTTTAAAAGACGAAAATGGGTGGAGATTTTCAGGTTTCCAATTTGTTCAAAATTAAATTAATTTTTTAGTCTTGTTACTTGTAGGCATTACATTTACATCATCAAAATCCGTAAGAGAATTTTGCTTTATAATTTGTTTTAACACGTCAATGTATTGTTGCCCTGTCTCTGCGTATTTATCTAAATAATTTACCAGCTTTAAACTGTCTAATTTTTCATCGTTGTCCCTTTGAATTGCTCTTTCTTTTCTAAATTCGATATAACTGCTATGAGTATTTAAATTTCGCTGATATGCTCTAACTGATGCTTTAAGGACTGCAAATTTCGCAACTTTGTGTTTTGCATCTTTATCCACACCTGCTGGTCTAATTCCTTCACCATTCCATGTCCATTGTCCAAATAATGCATTCCCCTCTTGTGCAAATCTCGATGTACCCCATCCGGTTTCTTTAGCGGCTTGAGCAAGTGCTAGGGACACAGGTATTTCATCCATTCTAACTTTCAAAGAATAAAAATCTCCATCTCTTAAACCATATTGTTTAAATTTTTCTTTTAACCAATTCTTTTCTTTTTGCGTATTAATATTTTTGCCCAATATTCTAAATAATTCCTTTCTATCAAGTCGAATTTTAGCATTTTCTTCTACGATTAATGGCAAAACTATTTGGATAAATAGTTTTTTTCTTTTTTTTGAGTTTTCAATGCTTTTAATCTCTTTTGGAAGATGATCAATTTTATTACCTATATTCACTAACTTAGTCTCTCTAACTCTTTCAAGATTATAATTTGTATCTTTAAACAATTGCTCAATTGTTCTTGCATCAAATCTTATTGAATTTTGGCCCTCATCATCTGTACTGAAAAAATCAATATCAGCAAAAATATTTTTCAGATTAAGTTTATTTGTTTTAGTTTCTTTCTCCCCATCAAGGATTTTTTTTCTTTTTTCTAGTTCTTGGTCAAAATTTACACCAGCATTTGAGATTACAGATTTTTTGAAATTAAAATTTTTATCTAAAAAAATATTTATAGAAGGTAATGTAAAAAATGAGAAAATCACTAAAAGACTGATTGCTGAAAATCTAAATATATTATTTTTCTTTCGGTGCTGTTTAATATTTTGATTTTTTGTACGTCTCACCATTAGATTCAATATAATTATTATTTATTATTTATACAGCTAAAACTTCTTTAACTTCAGGAATATAATGACAAAGCAAGTTTTCTACACCTTTTTTTAAAGTAAGAGTTGAAGATGGACAGCCTGAACAACTGCCTTTTAATAAAACTTTTACTTTTCCATCCTTGAATTCTTGGAACTTTATATCTCCTCCATCTCTTGCAACAGCAGGTCTTATTTTGGAGTTTAAAATACTTATTATTTTTTTTTCAATCTCTGAATAATTTTTGTTCTGCTCTTCTTCACTTGTTTTATCAATGATGCAAGTATTACCATTCGCATAATGCTCGTTTACGTAAGATATAACAATATGCTGAATATCTTCCCATTTTTTATTCTCTTCTTTATTTATCGAAAAAAAATCTTCTCCTAAAAATACTCCAGTTACTCCATTTATCTGTAATAAGTTCTTTATCAATAAATTATTTGTTTCTTCTTGATTTAAAACTTCTAATGGACCATTCATAGATACCTTCCTACCAGGAAGAAACTTTAATGAATTTGGATTAGGTGTATTTTCGGTTTGTATAAACATAGGTTTTATATAATGTTTATTTCAAATTATTAAATGGTTAAAAACCAACTATTTCTTTTATCTTTTTAACTTTTTTAGAGGAAATATCATGCGCTTTTGCTGCACCATCCTCTAAAATTTGATCTATATAATTTTTATCTGACAACAATTTTTGTATTTCTTTTGATATAGGAGACAGTTTAGTCACAATTATTTCTGATAGTTTATTTTTTAAATCAGAAAAATTTTTTCCCTCAAATTCGTTTAATGATTCAGTAATATTTTGATTACTCAAGCTAGAGTAAATACCCATCAAATTTTCTGCTTCGGGTCTTCCCTTAAGTCCATTTTCATTACCAGGTAAAGTATCATTATCTGTTTTTGCTTTTTTTATTTTGTTGATAATTTGATCCTCTGTATCTGTTAAATTGATCCTACTTCCTTCAGAAATATCCGACTTACTCATTTTTTTTGTGCCATCTTTCAAACTCATTATTCTTGAAAAATTTTTTTGTATGAGAGGTTCAGGAGGTCTAAAAAAATCTGGACATTTATATTCGTTATTAAATTTTTGAGCTATATCTCTACAGAGTTCTAGATGCTGTTTTTGATCATCTCCAACTGGCACATGAGTAGCATCATATAAAAGAATATCAGAGGCCATTAGAATTGGATAAATATATAAACCAACACTGGCTTTTTCCTTATCTTTCCCAGCTTTCTCCTTGAATTGTGTCATTCTATTTAGCCAACCCATTCTGGCAACACATCCTAAGATCCACGAACCCTCAGAATGTGCAGGGACTAAAGATTGATTGAATATTATACTATTTTTTGGATCAATACCGCTTGCGATAAATGCTGCTGCTGTTTCTCTAATATTATTCTTTAACTCTGTTGGATCTTGCATAACTGTAATGGCATGAAGATCTACAACACAAAAAATGCAGCTGTTATCTTTATTATTTTGTAAATCTACAAAATTTTTTATAGCACCTATATAATTACCAAGATGTAAATTTCCCGTTGGCTGAACTCCTGAAAAAATTTTTTTTGACATAATTTAATAGTTTAATTTAATATCAGATATTTTAAAGGCCT
>CABYDS010000031.1 GCA_902517745.1 uncultured Pelagibacteraceae bacterium | reverse complement strand
TACAATGGAAAAAATTAAACCAAGACATCCAGAAAAAGTAAAGAAACCAATAAATCCAATTAAAAAGAAACCAGAATGGATTAGGTCTAAGCTTCCAGATAGTAAAGAATTTTTTCATACTAAAACAGTAGTTAATCAAAATAATCTTGTAACAGTTTGTCAGGAAGCAAACTGCCCAAACATAACAGAATGTTGGAGTAAACGTCATGCAACCTTTATGATTATGGGAGATACTTGTACAAGAGCTTGTGCTTTTTGTGATGTTAAAACAGGAAAACCAGAAAAACTGGATCCATTTGAACATGTTAAAATTGCAAATGCAGTAAATAAACTAAATTTAAAACATGTCGTTATAACATCAGTTGATAGGGACGATTTACCAGATGGAGGGTCAAATCATTTTAAAGAAGTGGTTTTGATGACTAGAAAAAAAAATCCAAATACTACAATTGAGGTTTTAACGCCAGATTTTTTAAGAAAAGGTGATTCTTATAAAATAATTTTAGATTCAAACCCTGATGTTTTTAATCATAATATTGAAACAGTGCCAAGACTGTATGTAAAAGTGAGACCAGGTGCTAGATACTTTGCATCCTTAGAACTTCTAAAAAATGCAAAATTAAATAATAAAAATGTATTTACTAAATCTGGAATAATGGTTGGTTTGGGTGAAGAAAGAGATGAAATAATTCAAGTGATGGACGATCTAAGATCAGCTGATGTGGATTTTTTAACAATTGGTCAATATTTACAGCCTTCAGCTAAACATCATCCATTAGAGAGATACTACCATCCAGACGAATTTAAAGAACTAGAAGTTATAGCTAAGTCAAAAGGATTTTTATTGGTTTCTTCATCTCCTTTAACAAGATCATCTTATCATGCAGATGAAGATTTTGCTAAGTTAAAACAAAACAGACTTAATTAATTTCATGCCAAAAGCATCTGTAAAGCGACTTATAGAACGCGATAAAAAAACTCTTATAGATTTTGTTTTAGATATTGAAAAATATCCAGAATTTATTCCCTTCTGCATTGATTCAAAAGTATACAAAAAAAAAGAAGAAAAAGATTCTATAAATATAATTGCAGATTTGACTATTGGTAAAAGACCTTTTACGGATACTTATAAAAGCGATGTTAGGCTTGATAAAATAAATGATCATATCCATGTCACGAATATTGATGGACCACTTAATTACCTTGAAAATAACTGGAAATTTATTGAAAAAGACAATTTTACAGAAGTTCATTTTGATGTTGATTTTGAGATAAAAAACAAATTCCTGAATATTATTATGGCAAAATCATTTCAATTTGGTCTCAATAAAATAGCTGATGCTTTTCAAAAAAGAGCAGAGACCTTATAAAATGGTATTTTAATTTCTAAATATTTTAAAAACAAAAAAGCAATATTTAGGATCTAAAAAAGAAATGTTCAGACTAAACTATTTATTAATCTTAAAGTTTTTTTAACTGTGGAATTTTGAATAAAATTCCTTTGTTTTTTACCAAATAAACATTTTGTTACTAATAATTTTTTACCTTTTTTTATACCTATGTATACAAGACCTATAGGCTTATCTTTTGTACCACCATTTGGACCAGCGATCCCAGTAATAGATATATTAATTTTACTTTTTGATATTTTTGATAATCCATACATCATAGATCTGCAACATTCAGAGCTAACAGAACCATATTTATCTATAATTTTTTTATCAACTTTTAATATTTTAATTTTTGCTTTGTTTGAATAAGTTACCAAACCCATCTGGAAGTATTTTGATGAACCGCTCAATTTGGTAAATTTGCTTGATAATAAGCCTCCTGTGCATGACTCGGCTACAGATAATGTAATATTCTTTTTAATTAATTTCTTATGTAACTTCTCGATATTCATTAAAATTTTAGACTTATTAAGTAAATTAATACCATGGTGTATAACCCTGCCATAATGTCATCCATTATTATCCCAAAAAAGTTTTTATGTTCTTTATCGAAATAATTAACTGGAAAAGGTTTTACAATATCAAAAAATCTAAAAAAAATAAAAGATAGCAAATAATATATTTCAACAGGGATACTTATTAAATTAAGTGAAGAAAGGTAAACAATCAGTATTAAAGGCATTGCTTGTCCCAAAACCTCATCAATTACAATTTGTCTAGGATCTTTATTTTCAAACTCTGTTTCAGAGTCCATAACCGCATAAAAAGAATAAAAAAATATAATTGAATATAATATTAAAATATAATTTAGATTCTTAAAATTAAGCACTTCAAAAAGTGTATAAAGTATTATTAATGTACTTAGTGATGTAAAAGTTCCAGGTATTTTAGAAATATATCCATTTCCAAAAAAAGTTGAAATTAATATGTTAATTTTTTTCATCTCGATAATGAACAAATCACTTCACATGCTATAGCTTGTTCTTTTCCAATTATACCTAATTTTTCAACTGTTTTCCCTTTTAAATTTATCAAACTTTTGTTTATTGATAATAAATTAGATATTGATTTTATAACTTTGTTTCTGATTTTTGAGACTTTGGGGTTTTCACAAATTAGGTTTATATCAATATTATTTATGTCAAAATTATTATCCTTTATTAATTTGACAACAGGCAAAAGCATATTTTTAGATCTGATATTTTTAAATTTTATAGAATTACTTGGGAAAAGAGTTCCAATATCACTTTTTCTCATAGCTCCTAGCAAACCATCAATTATAGCGTGAAGTATTACATCTCCGTCAGAATGTCCTTTAAGTCCTGAGTGAAATGGAATTTTCACCCCTCCAAGAAAAAGTTTTTTATTTTTAATTAACCTGTGTATGTCGAAACCAATTCCATAATAGGTTTCTGATTTTAAATATTTTAAATCTTCTAGTGTTGTTATTTTAAAATTATTCTTATCTCCAAGAATAAATTTAATTTTCTTATTATTATTTAAGTAAAGACTAGCTTCATCTGTAATCTTTTCTTTATTATTTTTATATAAATTAAAAAGTTCGTTAAAATTAAAACATTGGGGAGTTTGAGTTAATAAGACTTTATCACGATTTAAATTGTTAATTTTATTTTTATTTTTATATTTTACTGAATTCTCTGAATTCAAATAAGGAACTACAGCACTATTTTTTTTTAAATTATTTTTTAATTTCCTTAATAAATTTATTGATAAATTAGGTCTGGCAGCATCATGAATATATACATTTTTAATTTTTTTATTCTTTAAGAAATGTAGAGCGTGTTGAGTAGAATTATGTCTTTCTATTCCTCCTTTTATTACATCTACACTTTTGTATTTTGTTTTTTTAATTTTTTTATTTGTGACTACTAAAATTCTTTTAAATAACCTTGAGTCTTGAGCAACTTTTAATGAATGCTCAAATAGTGGCTTATTTTTATACGTTATAAATTGCTTATTATGTTTAGATTTAAATCTCTTACTTTTTCCAGCACTTAAT
>CABYDS010000030.1 GCA_902517745.1 uncultured Pelagibacteraceae bacterium | reverse complement strand
ATCATATCTATTTAAGTTAGATCTATTTCTAAGCCTTTTTTGTAAATTTTTTGAATTTACAGTACTTAAAAAAACTATATTAGGATTAAAATTTCCAATTATAAACTTATTCAGTATTTTGATTATCTTTAAATCAATTTTCATTCCATAATGTTGATACGCAATAGTAGAATCTGTAAAACGATCAATTAGTATTATTTTTTTTTTATAATTTTTTTTAATAATTTTCTCAAAATTTTCTGATCTTCCAGCATAAAATAGTAATAGATCGGTTTTATTATTTAAATTTAGTTTCTTATTTAAAATCAATTTTCTTATTTTTTCTGAAAAAATTGAACCACCAGGCTCTCTTAATTTTATAAAACTTTTTCTTCTCTTTTTTAAATAATTTGCAGCAATTTTAAAATTTGTAGTTTTTCCCGAGGCCTCAATGCCTTCAAATATAATAATTGGATATTTAGACATCGCCCCATATCAAAAAATTGATAGAAGTTATCAACCTTGATATTGCATTTTGCTGTTTGATATTTTCTGTAGAAAATAAGTCATGATTAGATATAACTTCATCTTTATATAATACTTTTATTTCTGCTAATTTTTCACCCTTTTTTATCGGCGCTTGTATAGGTCCTTCATAAACAATCTTCACTTTCATATATTTTTTTTTAGCTTTTGGAATAGTCTTATAAATTATGTCTTTAGTATTAACTTTTACTTTATTCTTATAACCTTGCCATACATCTAGTTCATAAAGATATTCCTTATCATTAGTTATTTTTATTGTATCAAAATTTGTAATTCCCCACGTTAGCAACTTTTGCGATTGCTTTGATCTTGAATTTTTTGTCTCAAAACCACTAGCAACAGCGATTAATCTTCTTTCTTTTCTTAATATAGAGGATGCAAGTGAATATTTTTCTGAACCAAGGTAGCCTGTTTTAATTCCATCTACACCCATATTTTTATATAATAATGGATTTCTATTTCCTTGTGTAATTGGATCCCCACCTGTCCTACTCCAAGTAAATTCTTTAATTTTAAAATACTCATAATATTTAGGGTGTTCCTTAATTAAATAATTAGACATAATTAAAATATCTCGGACGGTTGAATAATTATTATCATCATTAATCCCTGATGAATTTGAAAAATTCGTATTTTCCATTCCAATTTCCTGTGCTTTCTCAGTCATTAGCAAAGCAAACTCATCCTCTGTTCCTGCAATACCCTCTGCTAAAGCTACACAAGCATCATTACCTGAAGCAACAATTATACCTAATAATAAATCTTCGACCGAAACTTCATCTCCAACCATTATAAACATAGATGAATAACCAGATGAGGATAGTCTCCAAGCATTTTCAGAAACAATAAATTTTTCATCTAAAGTGATTTCGCCGCTTTTCAATAAATCAAAAGCAACGATAGAAGTCATTATTTTTGTCATAGAAGCAGGAAATATTCTCTCATCAGGATTTTTTTCATATAAAATTTCACCTGATAAATAGTCTTGTAAAATTGCAGTTCGTGCATTTATGTTAAATTTTGCATAAGAAATATTAGTTATAATTAAATATGATAGGACAAAACTTAATAGTGCTTTTATTTTCATAATTTTATTAATTCAATATTTTCAAAATTTATATTAGATATTTCATTATATACATTTTTAATTGATCCTAAATTATAAAAAGGACCTTTATAAACCCTATATAAATTTTTAGACATTTTTTTGATATTTATGTCTTTTAAATTGTATTCATCCTCAAGTCTTTTTTTCAATGTAATTGCGGATTCTTCAAAAAATAAATCAGCAAATTTAATTATAAATTCAAATTTAGTATTTTTTACCTTTTTGACTTTATTTTTATTATCTTTTTCAATAGATATATTTTGGATTGAAATACTATCCACTGGAGCTTTATTAGCTACTTTTTTTTCCTCATCAAATGTTTTTGCTTTATTTGCAACAAAAGTATTATTAGAATTTATTGTTTCTACACGTACATATGGCTGATCAGGGTCTATATCAAGTTCAGTGGCAATCCTTTCAGAAATTACTGAATTATAAAAAATTGGATATTTCGAATTTTTTCCTACTTTAGCAATCAAGTATTTTTCATTTAACAAATTTGTTATTTTAATATCTGTATCTTTTTTAAGTTTATTATTGAAAATAATTAATGATCTTTGATTAATTTTTTTTGAAACTATTCGTTTTTTAAAAATATCATTATTAAATATAAGAGCAAAGCCATCATTTGAATAATTTTTGAAATCTTTATTGGTAGTTACCTTTTTATTAGTTGTTTCACAAGATGTTAAAATTATTGCTAAAAAAATTATTATCTTAAGTTTCATTTTCAAAACTATTTTTTAATGTGCATACAGCCAAACTAAATCTTAATGACCTGTTCCACTTTAAGATTAACTTATAATTATTAAAAATAATATATGCTGGTTTAAGTTTATTTGCATTTTCTACTATTTCAGCATCAGGAGTAACAATTGCTGCTGTCAAATTGTCATATTTGTCCAAAAAAGACGAATTTTTTATATAATTTTTTAAATATTTTACTTTTCTTTCATGTTTAATTTTTTTTGCTGATGTATTTAAATATTTATCAGGAATATTTTCAATTAGATTAATTCTATAAAAACACGGAGTATTATCATTCCATCCAAGATTACTTAAATAGTTTGCTGCTGATGCAAAAGAGTCCTCAATATTTTTTAGATCAATTGATCCATCTTTATTATAGTCAATTGCATGATTTTTAATTGTGGATGGCATAAATTGAAAATTTCCAAATGCACCTGCCCAAGATCCAAATAATGTGCTTGGATCTATAATTTTTGCATCTACTAATTTTAAAAGGGTGATTAATTCTTTAGTAAAAAATTCACTTCTTCTTTGATCGTAGCTTAATGTTGCAAGTGAAGAAACTATATCCATTTTACCTAAGTAGTTTCCAAAATTAGTTTCAATACCCATAAGTGCCAATAGCAAATTTTTATCTACTTTGTATTCAGAAGATACTTTATTAATAATATTGTTTTCTTTATTTAAAATAATTTTTCCTAGTTTTACTTTTTTTGAAGAGGTTCTTTTTGAAATATATGTCTTTGTGTCTTCATAGAATTCGGGTTGGTATCTGTCATACTTTATTACATCGGGTAAGAACTTGGAGTTATCTATTAAATTATTAACTGTTGATTTACTAATACCTTCATTAATTGCTCTTTTTTTAAATTTAATTTTCCAATCATTGAAGTCATCAGCAATTAGAGTTGAAGAGCTAAAGATAATAAATAGCGATATAATTAATAATTTAATTTTTTTCATACAAATCTTTTAGGTATATCGATACAGCAATCCATATCAAAATAAAGCTGATTAATTTATGTATATCTAATTCCTCATTATATAAGAAATAACCCAACAAGAATTGCAAAGTTGGAGTTATATAAAAAACCATACCCGTTGGACCTAAACCACATAATTCAACACCTCTAA
>CABYDS010000029.1 GCA_902517745.1 uncultured Pelagibacteraceae bacterium | reverse complement strand
GACTTATTTTTTGTTATTTGATAGTCATTAATTAAATTATTCAATTCTTTCAAAGATTTTTCTATTTCTTCATTTTTTAAAATATTTTTTTTATTATTTAGATCAGTTTCCTTTTCTTTAATTTTTTTTTCTTTAATAGAAAGTTCTATCTTTAATTCCTCATGAATTTTTGAAACTTTTTTTTTATAAAATAGACCAAGGTCTGAATTATCAATGATAGATTGAACATCTAAGTAAACAATATTTATATTTGAATAAACAAATTTTGTTTGAATTAAAAAAAAAAAAATAATTAGATATTTCATTAAAATGAGGTTCCAATTTGAAATCTAAATTTTTCAGTTATATCTGTTTCTTCTTCACTTAAGGGAATTGCGTAGGAAAAGGTAAGTGGACCAATTGTGCTAAACCAGTTTACAGCTATACCAGTAGAGGATCTTATTTTGTTTGAATCTAAACTACTATTATAATCAACTTCCCAAACATTCGCAAAATCTATAAAAAAATTTAAATCAATATTATCATTTTCAAAAATTACACTTGGCAAAGTTGAATTTAGATTGAGTGCACTTGCATAATTTCCACCTATGTATTGATTTCCATCTTTTGGGCCAATTTTTCCAGACTCAAAACCTCTTAAACGTCTACTAGGAACATATGCTCTTTTAGATACTCTAACATTATCTTCTAATGAATTTATAGTTTTTAAAAAAAAATTAGCTGATAGGATTAAATTATCATTCAATGAATGATATATTGAGCTTGTAAATGAATTTTCAAATGATAAATCGTCTGAGTACAATGGTAGAGTTTGAGAAAAATTATTAATAAATCCATCAGTCGGCTGATAATCTTGATCAAGTCTGTTATATTTTATAGAGTAAGTTATAAGATTTTCAAAATAATTTCCTTCTTGTTTTCTCACAATAGTATTTGCTGTAGATGATGTTTCTAAATCCTCATAATAATTCGATAACTTTAAATCTACAAATAAGTTATTCATTTGCTCAAAACCAGTGCCAATAGTGAAACCTGTACGTTTTGTTTTATAACCACTGGTTGACATAAAATCGTTTACAGAACTTTCTAAAGTTGTGCTAATAGATTTGTCTGAGTTTCTAAAATTTGGATTTATAACTGTAAATGCACCCAAAATTGAGTCGTCACTAAGTGTTAAATTAGTATCAAGTTTAACGCCTAATCCCAAGTAATTATTTTCTTTTATTCCGGCTGATAATGTTGAGCCAGTAGTTCCGGTACCAGCTCCTGCAAATATTTCTCCCGTAGGTTTTTCTTCTACCGTTATATCTATTGTCTTGCTTAAATTATTATCACTAAATGAACTATAATTTACTGATTTAAAAATGTTTAAAGATTTTACTTTTTGAATGGATCTTTGAAATAATAAATCATTATATGCATCTCCTTCGTCTATAATTAAATTATTTCTAATTACTTTCTCATCAGTAATAAAATTTCCGAATATATTTATCCTTTCAACATATACCTTATCTAAATCATCAAAATTAATTAAAATATCTATTTTATTATCAGGTTGTATAATATTTTCATATTTCGCATTAATAAAAACAAAATCGTTCAGTAAAATAAATTCATTAAGCTCGTTAATGTGATTTTGTATAATTTTAGATGAATATTTTTTACCTTTTAATTTATCAAATTTTTTTTGGAAAAAATTGATATTTTCATCAAGTAAAATATTATCATTTATAATTTTAATCTCATTAAACGTAAATTTCTTTCCAGCATCTATATTAAAAATTAATTCAAATTGATTTTCTTCATTAATAATTGCAGTAGTTGACTTTATTTTAACATTAAAAAAACCCCTGTTTTTGTAATAATTATTTAATCTTAGAACATCAGTTTTAATTCTTTCTGAGTCTAAAAATTTATTAGAAGTAATAAACTTCCAAAATTTACTTTCCTCTGAAATAATTACATTTCTTAATGAATTGTCTCTGAAGATTTTATTACCAATAAAGCTTATTTTTTTTATTTTTGCAATTTTACCTTGATCAATATCATAAATTAGATCTATTGTATTATTGTCATATTTTTTTATTGATGTTTTTAATTTTACAAAATAATAACCATTAGATTTTAAAATATTTTTTATTAATGATATTTGATCATTGATTTTATTTTCAACAAAAGGATATTTTTCAATTTTAATAGTAACTTCTCTTAATTTCTCCTCAATTCTTTTACTATCTAATCCATTAAGTATAACTGATTGTATTATAGGATTTTCATCAACTGTGATTAATACTACTCCATTCTCATTATTTATGGATACATTTTTAAAATAATCTGTATAGTATATATCCTTAAGCGCTTTATTTAAATTTTTAGACTTAATTTCATCACCTATATTTAATCTAGAAAACATTATTATAGTTTCATTAGAAATTCGTTTATTGCCCTTTATATTAATTTTTTTAATCGTTTCAGAATGTGAAGTTGAAATAATCAAAAAACTGAGAAAAATTATTAATAGAGATTTTTTTAGTATAAAAAAATTATTTATCATATTTTTTTATATTTATATTAAGATAATTTTTTGTTAACATTATCATGTTTTTTATATCATAAATATTTTTTGGTTTTAATTTATAATACTTTAGAAATCGTTTATTTTTAATAAAATTTAAAAGATTTTTATTTATTGATACATAATTAATTTCATTATTAAGATATTTTTCTACTAAAGAATCATTTAAAGTAATCAAGATTGTTTCAAAGTAAGAAGATTTCTCAGGTATTAATGGAATAATGGATAGCAAAGGAAATTTTTTTTTTTTCGGTAACTCAAATTTTAAATTATTTAGACTCTTAATATTTTTATTAATTTGTTTATCTTGATAATTGTTATTTATATTCATTGCACTTGATATTGGAATTTTCATTTCCGGTTTATGGGCTACAAATTTTATAAGTCCATCCTTATAAAATATTAGTGCATGCACATATGATATTGGATGAATGAAAATTGATATATTTTCTTTTTTTAAATTAAATATTTTTTTTGCTTCAATAAATTCAAAAATTTTATTCATTAATGTGGAGGAGTCTATAGAAATTTTTTTTCCCATTTTCCAATTAGGATGTTTTAAAGCAAATTTTGGTTTTATATTAGCTATACTGTTATTTGATTTCTTTAAAAAAGGACCACCTGATGCTGTTAGAACAACCTTGCTAATATTTTTAGAATTAGCATTATTCAATAAGCTCCATATTGAATAATGCTCAGAGTCGATAGGTATAAATTGCGTATTGTATTTTATTAATTTTTTTTCAATCAAATCCCATCCACATATTATAGATTCTTTATTTGCGATTAATATTTTTTTTGTTTTTGGGATAATATCAAGTGTTGGCTCAAGACCATCAATACCAGATATTGCATTTATACAATATGTAATTTTTTTTTTAATTATTTTTTTTATATTTTTTAGTCCATGATAAATTTGAATACGATTATCTTTAAATTTTTTTTTATATCTTAAATATTTATATTTATCTTCAATAATTACATTCCTTACATTATGCAATAACGCTTGATTGAAAACTTTATCAGCATTTTTTTTAGTAGTTAGTAATTCAATGCTGAAATTTCTATTTTTTAAAATTGATAAGGTTGACGATCCTATTGAGCCAGTTGATCCTAAAATTACAACTTTTTGCTTCATAAAACTATAAAATAGCAAGTCCCAATGGTATAGCAAATATTAATCCATCAAATCTATCAAGAAGCCCCCCATGACCAGGGAAAGAAATGCCTGTATCTTTCAATTTGGCTTTCCTTTTCAAAAAGGAAATAAATAAATCACCCAACTGTGAGATAGTTGAAATTATGAAGGTGAAAATTATTATCTCACCGATTTTAAAATTATTATAGAATAAAGACACAGACACTATTAATGAGAACAAATATGATCCAATTAAACCTGAATATGTTTTGTTTGGACTAATTTTAGTAAGTTTTTTACCCTTTAAAATTTTACCAAAAACATAACCACCAATATCAGTTGAAACACAAATCGTGACAATCAAATAAAAAAATATTATTTGTTCTTGTATATTATAAAAAAAGATATTGAATATTTTTAAGACCAAAAATGTAAAATATATCAATATATGAAAAGATAAAATGTATATATAAAATTTATTATATTTTCTAAGTATTTTTTTTAACAATAAAAAAAATTCAAAAAACATTTCATATAAACATAAAACTAATAATAAAAATAATACATAAATATTATTAACAGCTATAATCAATAGTGTTAATAATAAGATAGATGTAATTGTTCTTTTAATTAATTCAGTCATTTAATCCACCAAAGTTCCTATTTATTTTTTTAAATTTATTTATAATTTTATTAAAATCTTTTTTTGTAAAATCGGGCCACATCTTATTTAAAAAGAAAATTTCAGTGTATATTAGTTGCCACATTAAAAAATTACTTATTCTATTGGTATTACCAGTTCTAATTAATATATCAGGATCAGGAATACCTGATGTATATAAAAAATTTTCAAAATTTTTTTCATTAATTTTTAAATTTTTATTTTTTAAAATCTTTATGGTATTTATTATTTCTTCTCTTGATCCATAATTCAAAGCCATGTTTATCTGGATATTTTTATTATTTGATGTTAATTTTTCTACCTTTCTTATTTTAAGTTTTAATACTTTGGGAAAAGGTTTAATATTTCCAATTACTTTGATTTTTATTTTTTTTTTAATTAAATTATTAATTTCTTTATCAATATAACTTTCTAAAAGATTAAATAAAAATTTTACTTCTTTTAAAGGTCTTTTCCAGTTTTCGGTTGAAAAAATAAATAATGTTAAATAATTAATTTTATTTTTTATGGCTTCATTAATAATGTTACCGACAGCATCAAGACCCTTTTTATGCCCATAATTTCTCGATTTTTTTTTTTTAATCCCCCATCTGCCATTTCCATCCATTATTAT
>CABYDS010000028.1 GCA_902517745.1 uncultured Pelagibacteraceae bacterium | reverse complement strand
TTTATCCAAAATTCTCTTTAATTAATTTTATAAAAATATTTATTGTAGGTTTGTTAGTTCTTATAATTTTTTCAATACCAACAATAAGTTCAATTGATCAAGTTAAAGCATCAAACCTATTTAGAAATGTATTCCAAAACCTACAATTTTATTACTCAAAAAAGTCAGTTATTTTAAGTTTTATCTTGTTATCATTTTTAGTTTTATTGTTTACACTAGGATCTGAAAGACCTTCTTATAGCTTGGGTTATTTTCTGGCTTTTTTTATATGTCTAATTGTATTTTTTTTACTTTCAAAGATTATAATTTATTTACTAAAAAAGTTTAATTTTATTTCAAATATCTCTTTAAAAGTATCGATTAAAAATATAACTCAAACAAAAAGTATCACTCCTATCACAATCATGTCTTTAGGCTTAGGTGTAACTTTATTATTAACTTTAGCTTTGGTTGGAACAAATTTTAAGAGAGAAATTGCAAGATCTATTCCAGATATTGCACCTGATTATTTTTTTGTTGGAATTCAAAAGGGTGAAAAGAAAAAATTTGAACAAGGTGTTTACAAAATGGACCCTGATGCGGGCATTGAAATAGTACCTATGGTTTCTTCCGGAATAGTAAAAATTAATGGTGTGAATCCAAATAGCTATATTAAACCAGATAATGATAGTTATTGGGTAATTGGAAGTGAAAGAAGATCTTCTTGGGTTGAAAATATTCCTAAAGATAACCCAATTTTGAAAGGAGAATGGTGGGATTTATCTAAACCTAACCAACTTCAGATATCACTTGATGCAAAAGTGGCTAAAGATTTTAATATTGAGTTGGGAGATATTTTTACTTTAAACATTTATGGTCGAGAAATTGATGGAGAAATAGTTAATTTTAGAGAAGTTGATTATCGTGATCTAAGTATTAATTTTGCCATGTTATTTAATCCACAATTTGCAAAAAAAATTCCTCATGAATATTTGGCAACTGCTAAATTTAAAAATCCAGATAATTTTGATGAAACCAAAATGTTAGAAGTATTACCGAGTTTGTCTATGATAAAAATTGCTGATTACTTAAATAAAGTAACATCAGTTTTAAATAAAGTCTTCATAGCTGTAACCCTAATTTCTGGTGTAACAATTGTCATTGGATTGATTGTTATCTCAAGTGCTATAATGGTCCAAGGAAAAGTAAAAGAGTACCAAAATCTTGTATTTAAAATTTTAGGTTTTTCAAAAAAAGAAATTATATTTTCATCTTTGATAGAATTTATAATTATTTTTATGTCGGTAATATTAATTGCAATTTTTTTTGCAGTAATTGGATCAAAGTTTATTATGGAGAATATTTTTGAATTAGTTTGGCAATTTGATTTTAAAGTTTTAATTTACCTTGGCGCCTCTATAGGAACTGTGACCTTGATTTTAATTATGCTAACTAATCTTAAATACTTAAGTCCTAAAGTTTATCCTTTAATTAGAAATCAGTAATAAATTTTATTTATTTGCTCTCTTAAAACACTCAATTGTATTTTTAAGTAAACATGCAATAGTCATAGGTCCGACTCCACCTGGAACTGGAGTTAAAGCTTTTGCAACTTTTGATACTTCATCAAATGCCACATCGCCAACTAGGCCGTTTTCAGTTTTATTAATACCAACGTCAATCACAATTGCATCTTTTTTTACCCAATCACCTTTTACAAGCTCGGGGATCCCAACAGCAGCGACTATAATGTCTCCTTTTAAACATTCTCCTTTAAGATCATTTGTTTTTGAATGAGTAATTGTAACTGTACAATTTTCTTTCAACAACAACTGTGTCATTGGCTTACCATTTAAATTTGATCTTCCAACAATTACAGCCTTTTTTCCATTAAGGTTTGGTTCAATTTTTTTTATTAATAAATAACAACCTAAAGGAGTGCACGGAATAGAACTTTCATAACCTGACGACAGATTACCAACATTCATGGGATGAAATCCATCTACATCCTTCTCTGGCATAATTGCCTCTATAACTTTTTGTTTATCAATATGTTTAGGAAGTGGGAGCTGAACTAAAATTCCTGAAACAGAATCGTCATTATTAAGTTCATTGATTTTTTTTAAAACTTCACTTTCTTCAACATTGTCAGGGTATCTAATCACCTCTGATTTAAGGCCCACTTCATTGGCAGATTTCTCTTTATTTCTAACATAAATTTGACTAGGTGCTAAATCACCAATCAATATGACTGTTAAACCTGGTACTTTATTATGCTTATCTTTTAAAGATAAGACTTCTTTCTTGAGTTCTTCTCTTAAATCAGCAGCAGCTTTTTTTCCATCAATTAAAATCATTTATTAAAATATTAGTGGTGCAATGTAGAGTTTCATACACATTTCTATGAACCATATCAACAAAAGAAGTACGATAGGAGAAATATCAAAAGCACCAAGGTTAGGTAAAAATCTTCTTATTCTCATTAAAATCGGTTCTGTCATTTTATAAGTGAAATCTAATATTAAATATACAAACCGATTGCTTGTATTTAGTACATTAAAAGCAACCAACCAACTTATAACTACATTGGCAATTACAACATATGAATAAAGTTTTAAAATTTGAAGAGCTAAATAAAATATAGCAATCATTTTTTTTCAACATAAATAGACTGACTTGGGAATGCAAATGCAGCTCCCTTACCTTCAACAATTTTTTTTATTTCAAGTGCCAAATTTTCTTTTACTTGTAAATAATTAGTCCAACTATTTGTTTTTGTAAAACATCTTACATACATATCAATTGAGCTATCTGAAAACTTATCTATTCTTACAGCAACTCCAACAGATTGATCATAATCATCACCTTTATTTATGTGATCTTCAATCTCATCTCTTATGGTTTTTAATTGATCAATTGTAGTGTCATATTGAAGAGTTATTATCCAACTAATAGCCCAGTTAGTCTTCCTTGTGTTATTAATCACTGCATTTTCTGCAAATTGAAAATTGGGAATAATTGCTAGTGACTTATCAAATTTTCTTATAACGGTTGATCTAAATCCAATATTCTCAACAACTCCTTCAATAACTCCCTCAACTTTAATCCAATCACCAATTCTAAATCTTTTTTCAACTAATACTAAAATTCCAGATATTAAATTTTTAAATAAATCCTGAGCGCCTAATGCTACTGCTACTCCAAATAAACCTAATCCAGCAATTATTGGTCCAATTTTAATTCCCCATAACTCAAGAACAGCGGCTGCTCCTAAAATAAAAATTAAAATTTTAAGAGATTTTATAATCCAGCCTATTAATTCTTTTGTCAGTACTTTATCTAATCCACTTAAAATATATGATATTGGCTCAATTATTTGATGTATTATCCAAAATATTAAAATTGTTATTAGAGTTCTGTTCACGTTATCTATGAAGCCTCTAGTCTCATTATCAAATGACATATAGTAACTGGCAAAAAAGACACCAAGAACAATTGGAAGAAACCTTGCAGGACCTTCCATAGATTTTACAAAAGTATCATCTAATTTATTAGTTGTTCTTTTTGAAATTAGTTCCAATTTTTTTATTACGAGTTTACTGATTAGACCTCTAAATATTAAAAATAATACAAATATTCCAAGACCTACTATTATCTGAAAGAAATCTACCCCAAGAATTCCCTGCTTCCAAACAGATAAAAATAACTCATTTAGTTTATTTAAAACGTCCATTTTTAAATTTTATATAGCAAAAACTCCTCTTCACCAGGGTTAAAAAGAAAAATTTTTTTCCATTTTATGTCATTCAATGCTGATGATGCTTTTTCGCCTATACACATTAGGTTAGTTTCCATCCAAATATTATCTAAATTATATTTTTTTATTAACGTAAAAAAAGTTTTCGCACTATTTTCAGAATATATGTAAACAATTTCTGGCACAGAAGTTTTAATATCTCTTAAAAAATCGTCACTTAAATTTTCATTGGGTATTGCAGTATAATTTATAATTCTCTTGATGACATAGTTTTCTGAAATTAAGTCTTGATCAAGATTATAAGAGACAATTTCACCACTAATATAGGCCATTGGTCCAATCTTTGGGTCAAAATTTTGTAAAATTAATTCTTTAAGATTATTTACATTACCTTCAGCGCAGAAAATATTTTGAAATCCTAATTCTTTTGCCTTTCTTTCTGTTGCAAGACCAACACAAAAACAAATTATTTTTTTATCTATTTTTGAAATATTTAGATTTTTTAAAGAATTAGCGCTCGTGAAAATGAAACCTTTGAATTGACTAAAATCTGTTTCTTGTGTTTCTATTTTTTTTATTTGTAACAAAGGTAAATGAGAAACTTTATGTTTCATCGAAGTAAATTTTAAAATTAATTCTTTGCTATCATCCAATGGTCTAGTTAGTAAAATATGCATTTTAATTTTTATAAGAACCTTTTGATTTTGATTTAAGCTCTTCTCCCACCATTCTACTAGTTGCTTCAATATTATCTTTTTGAAGACTTTTTTTTATGAAATATCTATTTTTTCCATCAACAGAAAACAATTCGGTCAATAAGTCTACTTTTTTGCCATTTGATTTTGCAAATACACCAACTGCAGTATTACAATCTCCTTCAAGAACTTTTAAGATCTCTCTTTCTGCTTTTGCGACAGTTCTTGTTTCTTGATCATTAATTTTTTCAAGTAATTTTTTAATTTCATTATCATCTTCTCTGCATTGAATTGCTATAATCCCTTGGCCTGCACAAGGTATAAGTTCATCAACACTGAATTCTTGTGAAATTTTATGTTGTAAATTTAAAGCATCTACTCCTGCTTTTGAGAGAATTATTGCATCATATTCGCCTTTTTCTAACTTTTGAACTCTAGTATCAACATTTCCTCTGATAAGTTTATATTTTAAGTTGGGTCTTTTTTTCTTAAGTTGATATTCTCGTCTATATGATGATGTACCAATAATTGAGTTTGGCTCTAAATCATCAAATTTTATATTATTTTTACTTATTAAA
>CABYDS010000027.1 GCA_902517745.1 uncultured Pelagibacteraceae bacterium | reverse complement strand
AATCTATTTTTTTTTAGTCTATCTGCGTGAGATCGCATGCAAGATAAGAACAATAATATCTTTTGTTTATGATGCTTTTCGTATGTACAAAGCTGATAATCTTCAGCCATAAAGAAAATGTGGTCTTTTCTGTACTTTTCAAGATATTTTTCTGAGAAAAGCTGATTTCCAAGTAGAAAAAATAATTTCATTAACTATATATAACCCTTTAAAAATTTATGTCAGAAAAATATTTAGTAGTAGGTGCGACAGGATCTATCGGATCTAATTTGGCCGAACAGTTACATGCAGCCGGTAAAGAAGTACATTTAATCGGTAGGGATGAAGAAAGAACAAAATCTTTGTCTGAAAAACTAAATTGTAAATATACAGTCTCTGATGTTTTAGAAAATGGATTTGTTGAAAAAATTAAGTCCGAAATAGATGATATCAAAGGTGTAGCTTATTGTGTTGGTTCAATTGATTTAAAACCTTTGAGAATGGTTTCAGAACAAGATTTTACAAAATGTATGAAACTAAATTTATATTCCGCAGTAGATTTAATTAAAGGTTATCAAGAAAGTTTAAAAAAAAATAAAGGATCGATTGTTTTGTTTTCAACTGTTGCTGCTCAAAGGGGTTTTACAAATCATGCAATTATAGCTTCAACTAAAGCAGCTGTTGAAGGATTAACTGTTTCTTTAGCAGCAGAATTTGCTCCCAATATAAGAGTAAATTGCATCGCTCCAAGTTTAACTAATTCAAAAATTGCAGAGCCAATGCTTAAAAATAAAGTTTTAGCTGATGGTATAGCAAAAGCCCATCCATTAAAAAGACTTGGAGAAGGTAAAGACTCAGCTTCGCTTGCAAAATTTTTAATAACTGAAGACAGTTCTTGGGTTACAGGACAAATTATTGCAGTCGATGGTGGTAGATCAAAACTTTCATAGAGTGAAGAAATTATTATTTCTTTTATTCTTAATATTATTCTCAACTAATTCATTTAGTAAAAATTTTAATTTTAATAAAATTATTGAATTAGAAGCACCTTGGGGTTCGTCATTCGTTAATGATAATGAAATAATTGTTACCGAGAAAGGTGGCAAAATAAAATTTGTTAATATTTCTACAAGAGAGATAAATGAAATTGGTCATAACTTAAATTTTGTAGAATATGGACAGGGAGGATTACTGGATATTCTGTATCATAAAGATTACATTTACATCTCATACACAGAAAATAGAAATAATTGGAAGACTAGTACTTCAATTGCACGTGCAAAATTTAATAAAAATAAATTAAATTTTAAAAATATTTTTCAAGCCAATCCACCAATTGACTCACCTTATCATTTTGGTTCAAGACTAGTAATTAAAGACAATTATTTATTTGCTTCTGCAGGTGAAAGAGGTGGGGGAATGATTGCTCAAGATGGAAATAAACATCCAGGAAGTATAATTAGAATTTATCTAGATGGTAGTATTCCAAAAGACAATCCTCGTTTTGAGGGGAAATCAGACTGGCTACCTGAAATATATCAAATTGGTGTAAGAAATCCTCAAGGTTTAACTTTATCACCTTTTGATGGAAAAATTTATATGAGCAATCATGGTGCAAAAGGAGGCGATTGGTTTGGTGAAGCGAAGAAAGGTGAAAATTATGGTTGGAAAATTCTTGGATGGGGTGGCACAAATTATTCGGGTATACCAATAGGGCCAAAATGGAAACCTGGTTTTACAAAAGCCATTCAATATTGGGTTCCATCTATAGCCACAAGTGCAATCACAATTTATAAAGGTAATGAATTTAAAGAATGGAATGGTCATGCATTAATTACTTCTCTTAAAGATAAGTCTTTAAGAAAATTAGAGTTTAATGATTTATCAAACGTAAAAGAGGAAATAATATTTAAAGATAAAATTGGAAGAATCAGAGACATACAAATTCATCCTATAAATGGTAAACTATATTTTTTAAATCAAGATGGATTGTGGTTGATGGAAAATTCTAGTTAGTATCAAAAAGCTCTTTAAATAATTTAAATTCACCAATTTTAAAAATAATTGCATCATCTTTTTTAAATCCAAATTTTTCTGCATTTTGCTTAAACCTTAAAGGGGGCTCTAATATTGGTTCAAGTGATAAGACAAAAGTTCCCCAATGCATTCCAATTACTTTTTTACTTTTTAAATCTTTAGCAAGTCCAAGGGCTTCTTCAGGGTTAGTGTGGTAAGCAGAAGAATCTTTAATTGAAGCCATAGGATAAAAATTATATGCGCCAATGTTAATAAATGTTAAATCAATTGGACCATACTTATCTCCCAATTCTTTATATATTTTTCCAACACCAGTATCACATGAAAATAATATTTTTTTTCCTTTGTATTCAATCAAATAGCTGCCCCATAAAGTTTTGTTAGTATCCGTTAAACTCCTTTTTGACCAGTGGACTGATGGCAAAAAAGTAATATTTAAATTCTGATTTATTCTTATTTGATCATACCAATCCATTTCATTTACATCTTTAAATCTATTAATTTTAAAATATTTTTTTAGTCCTATAGGTACCAGGACTTTAGATTCTTTATAAGGAAATCTCATTATTGTTTTCATATCTTGATGATCGTAGTGATTGTGGGTTAGTAGAAAAATATCTGTTCTTGGTATCTCATTAAGTTTTAATGCTGGTTCGGTAAATCTCTTTGGCCCAAAAAATAAAGGTCCTGCATTTTTTGAAAAAACTGGATCCGTTATTATTGTTATTTCCCCTAATTTTATTAAAAATGTTGCATGACCTATCCATGCTACATAATCTTCTTTTTGAAAATTATTTAAATCCAACAAAACTTTTTCTCTTTTAATAATATTACTCTCAGGAAAAGTCATATCTAATTTTTTTTTTTCTTTGTTAAAGACCTTAAACGACCAATTGAAATTCATATCAATCACCTTTGATCCTTCAGGATTTCGAAATGTGCCATTTGCTAAATGATGATATTTTTTCTTCATATCCGATTAATAATTTTTTGAAATAATAGCTTGAATTGTATTACTTATAACTATTGTTCCAGCTTTGTTAGGATGTATACCATCTTGTTGATTTAGATTTGGATCAAGAGCAACACCCTCTAGCAAAAATGGAATTAAAGGTAAATTATATTTTTTTGACAATTTAGGATAAATAGCATCAAAATTTTTTTTATATTTAGTTCCATGAGTTGTTGGCGCAACCATCCCAGCTATTATAATTTTTATTTTTTTACTTTTAGCGATTTTAATTATTTCTTCTAAATTTCTCTCGGTTTCGTCTGGTTGAATTCCTCTAAGCATATCATTTGCTCCAAGACCAAGGATGATTAGATCAATACCGGGTTCTGATAAACTCCATTCTGCTCTATTCAATCCACCAGAAGAAGTACTACCTGACACACTTCCATTTATTACCTTAATATTTAAACCACTCCTAACGAGATTACTTTCTAAAACCAAAGATAAGTGTTGCTCTTTAGGTAGACCATAACCCGCCATTAAACTATCGCCGAATAATATAACCTTTTCTATTGCACTTGCATTTATGTGCACTAGAAAGAATAACAATATTTTTATAAATAAACTTTTATTCATGAACACACTTCTTAAATTAAAAAAAATAAATCTCAAATACCAAACTGGGAAGGACAATATCAATGTTTTAAAAAATATTGATTTAACTATAAAAAAAAAAGAAACTGTATCTGTGGTTGGAGAAAGTGGGTCAGGAAAAACAAGCTTGATTATGCTTATTGGTGGACTAGAACGTCCAACCTCAGGGAAAATTATATTTCAAGACAGGGAAATAACAAATCTTAATGAAGACGAAGTATCTGAAATTAGAAAGCAAAATATAGGAATTATATTTCAATCTTTCTATTTAATTCCAAATTATACAGCTGTTGAAAATGTAGCTTTAACACTTGAACTTAATGAATTTAAAAATCCAGAGAAAGAAGCAAAAAGTTTATTAGATCGATTTGGTCTAAAACATAGATTCAATAATCTTCCAAGTCAATTATCTGGCGGAGAGCAACAACGTGTGGCGATTGCAAGAGCTATTGCAATGAAACCAGATTTGATTTTAGCTGATGAACCAACTGGTAATCTAGATACCGAAAACTCAATAATGATCTCTGAAATTTTATTTAAATACGTCAAAGAAGAAGGGTCTTCTTTAATAATGGTCACACATGATCCAAAATTAGCAGACAAAGCAAAACGAAAAATTAAAATCAAAGATGGAAAAATTAAATAATTCTTCGGAGTTAAGTTTAATATTCAAGTATGCTTTAAAGGATTTAAGCAGAAATTATAAAAAAATTTCAAGCATTATTGTAACGCTGTTTATCAGTCTTTTTATTTTAAGTGCCATCTTTACAATCGAAGATAGTTTAAAAAAAGAGCTTAATGATAATGCAAAAGTTCTTTTGGGTGGAGATCTCGAAATCGATTATAACCGTAATCAGGGGGATCTTAATTTAGTCAATAAAGTAAAGGAATTTTCAACTGTCTCACAAATGATAGAGTTCAGTACAATGCTTTCTACGACAGGCAGAGAAAAAAATAAATCATTATTTACAAGGATTAAAACAGTTGATGAAAAATATCCACTTTACGGTGAAGTTGTTTATGAGCCAGAAGATGCTTATGAAAGAATGCAAAAGGAACCAAAGACAATTTTGATTAATGAAAGTTTATCAAAAACTTTAAAGATAAAAATAAATGACAAAGTTAAGGTACAAGATCAAAGTTTCATAGTTGTTGGAATTATAAAATCTGTACCTGATGTCAGTGGGTTTGTAGCTTTTGGAGATTGGGCATTAGCAGGAAAACAAACTTTGGAGATACTAAAACTAAATGGAATAGGTAGTTTTTTAAATTATGAATATAAAGTAAAATTTAATCCAAGTGATGATCCAGAAAAAATAGAAAGTAAGATCAAAGATATTTTTAAAGATGACCAAAAAGTAAAACTTAGATTTCCGGAAAATTCAGCAAGTGGCTTAAAAAGGATAATTAATAATTTTTCCCAATTTCT
>CABYDS010000026.1 GCA_902517745.1 uncultured Pelagibacteraceae bacterium | reverse complement strand
TGGCTTCTGGAAAAAAGAAGGAAAAAGAATTAATTGGGTAAAACCATATACAAAAATTAAAGATGTCAAATATAGTAAATCAGATGTTAAGATAAAATGGTTTTACGATGGTACTCTTAATGCATCAGCAAATTGTATTGATAGACACTTAAAAAAAAATAAAGACAAAACTGCAATTATATGGGTTGGAGATGATCCAAAGGTTCAAAAGAAAATTTCTTATAAGGAATTGCACAAAGAAGTTTCAAAAGCCGCAAATGGACTTAAAGAATTGGGAGTTAAAAAAGGAGATCGAGTTACAATTTACCTTACCATGATACCTGAATTAGCATACAGTATGTTAGCCTGTGCGAGGATAGGAGCGGTGCATTCAATAATTTTTGGAGGCTTTTCCCCTGATAGTATTTCTGGAAGAATAAATGATTGTGAGTCTGATTATTTAATTACAGCTGATGAAGGAGTAAGAGGTGGAAAAATAATTCCATTAAAATCAATTGCTGATGAAGCTTTAGTAAATTGCCCAAATGTAAAAAAATGTGTAGTTGTTAAAAGAACGGGCAATAGAATAAATTGGGATGAACGAAGAGATGTTTGGTACCACGAGTTAACAAAAAAAGTTTCAAATAAATGTGAACCTGAAGAAATGAATGCAGAAGATCCCTTATTTATTTTATATACATCAGGATCAACTGGTAAACCAAAAGGTGTAATGCACACGACGGGTGGTTACATGGTTTATGCTTCAATGACCCATCAATATATATTCAATTATAAACCTAAAGATATTTATTGGTGTACAGCTGACATTGGTTGGGTAACTGGTCATAGCTATATTATTTATGGACCATTATCAAATGGCGCAACAACAATAATGTTTGAAGGGATTCCAACTTATCCTGATAGTTCAAGATGGTGGCAAATCGTTGATAAGTATAAAGTGAATATTTTTTATACTGCACCAACAGCAATAAGAGCTTTAATGAGAGAAGGTGATAAACCTGTTAAGAAAACATCAAGAAAATCATTAAAATTATTAGGAACCGTAGGTGAGCCAATCAATCCAGAAGCATGGGAGTGGTATTATAAAACTGTTGGAGATTCTAATTGTCCGATTGTTGATACTTGGTGGCAAACTGAAACTGGTGGAATATTAATTAGTCCACAGACAGGTGCTATAAATTTAAAACCAGGTTCAGCAACAAAACCATTTTACGGAATTAAACCCGTAATAGTTAATAAAGATGGAAAAGTTTTAAAAGGAGAGGCAGAAGGTCGTTTGTGTATTGCACAATCTTGGCCTGGTCAAATGCGGACAGTTTACGGCGATCATCAAAGATTTATTGATACTTATTTCTCTCAATTTGATGGTAAATATTTTACAGGAGATGGATGCAGAAGAGATAAAGATGGATATTACTGGATCACAGGAAGAGTTGATGATGTAATTATTGTTTCAGGTCACAATCTTGGAACTGCCGAAATAGAAAGTGCGTTTGTTGCTCATCCAAAAGTAGCAGAAGCAGCCGTGGTCGGATATCCACATGATATTAAAGGTAATGGTTTATATTGTTACGTTACTTTAAATGTGGGAGAAAAGTCAACTTTAGATTTAGAGAGAGATTTAAAGCTATGGGTAAGAAAACAAATTGGTCCAATAGCTACACCAGATCTAATTCAATTTTCGCCTGGACTTCCAAAAACTAGATCAGGCAAAATTATGAGAAGAATTCTCAGAAAAATTGCAGCAAATGAACATGACCAATTAGGTGACACAACAACTTTGGCAGATCCAAGTGTAGTAAAAAGCTTAGTTGAAAATAGAAAAAATACTTAAAAATTTATTAATTCAATAAATTCCTTTTTAACATTATCCCATTTCAGGATCATAGAATTTAAAACTATTTTTTTGTCTAAAGATTTTAACTCTTCAGCTATTGGTGACCATTCATATAAAGATAAAGCACTAGTATTAAAAGGTAATGACTCATGGTACTCATTCCAATTAATGTTTTGATATCTCTCAAGAAATTTTTTTTTTGCATTTTCATATATTTCATTTGGCATTTCATTTTTTTTAAGTTCATTATCTAGAATTTCAAAATATATTTCATTTGCTTTTTCAGTGTCATGTTGATTTCTAATATTTTTTAAAAAAGAAATCGTATAAAATGTAAGATCTTGTAAAGCAACTGAGTAGATGTTCCATTTAGCTTTGTTAATAGATCCTAAAAATATCTCATCTTCAAACATCAATACATATTTTGCTCCCATTCTTGTTTTAAGATATCCATATAGAGTAACTTGGCTTACCCATGCAGATTTTTTTTGAATGAATTCTTTTAAGTCTGAATAATTTTCGATTTTTTTTGTTTTTTTGAAATATTTTAAGAATGGAATGAAATATTCCTTTAAATACTCAAATTTCAAATCTTTGAGCTTTAATTTGTATTTAATGCCCATTTAGAACCGATATTACTACTTTTACTATAAATATATGCCATTTTTTACCCTTTAATTATCACATTAAATGAGTATGAATTATATCTTTAACCTATAGGGAGGATTAAAATAATGTCAAACAAAGAAAAGCACTGGGAAAAAACCAAAGGATTAATGATAATTACATTAATTATTTGGTTTGTTTTCGGTTATCTGATCTTCATGTTTGGTTCTGACCTAAACACTTCAAGTTTTATGGGATATCCATTAGCGTATTACATGTGTGCGCAAGGTTCCATCATTGCATTTGTGGTCCTAATTTTTTGGTTTGCAAATAGACAGGAAAAAATCGATGAAGAGTTTGGTTTTACCGAAAAGGAGGATGATTAATGTTTAAAGGCAATTTTATTGACAACCTACCAAAAATTTACGGAACATATACTGGGGGCTTCATTGTATTCATCATATTGATGGCGATAGCAGAGCAAGCAGGTATGACCGCTAAAACAATTGGTATTTTGTTTGTCGCCTTTACAGTTTGTATATATGCCTTGATTGGGTATTTATCTAGAACTGTTCAGGTCGATGCTTATTATGTTGCTGGAAGACAGGTGCCAACAGTATTTAACGGAATGGCAACTGCAGCTGACTGGATGTCAGGTGCATCATTCGTTGCAATGGCTGGTGGTATTTACTTTGGTGGTTATACATATATGGCTTTCTTAGTCGGATGGACTGGGGGATACGTTTTAGTATCATCACTTTTAGCACCATACTTAAGAAAATTTGGATGTTATACTGTGCCAGATTTCATTGGAACTAGATACGGTGGAAACTTTGCAAGGTTCTGTGCCGTAGTTGTTTTAACTTTGGCTTCTTTCACATATGTAACAGCTCAAATTAACGCAACAGGAACAATTGCATCAAGAGCACTAAGTATTCCATTTGAGTTAGGAGTTTGGGTTGGACTAGTAAGTATTTTACTTTGTTCAATGCTAGGCGGAATGAGAGCAGTAACTTGGACACAGGTTGCACAATACATAGTATTGATTATTGCTTATCTAATTCCAGTATTCTGGATAAGTAACAAATCTGGATTTGGTTTCTTTCCACACTTTATGTTAGGTGAGGAAGTGGCTAGATTAGGTGATCTTGAGGCTCAATTTGGATTAGTCAAAAATGCTGCAGCAGACATCAAAGCTGCAGGTGTACCAGGTGGTCTAAAATCTATCGCTGTATCACACGCAGGTGTGCCAGAGGGTGGAATGGCTGCATGGAAGTTTATTTCATTAGCACTATGTATGATGGTAGGAACAGCTTCTTTACCGCACATTTTAATGAGATACTTCACTACTCCAAGTGTTAAAGCTGCAAGAAAATCAGTGGCATGGTCACTATTCTTTATTGCATTGCTTTATACTTCAGCGCCAATGCTTGCAACATTATCCAAAATCTCACTAATAGATCCAAACTTACCAACAGGTATTATTGGAAAACCAATTGCTGAAATTATGCAAATTGAGTGGGTAAATGCTTGGATTAATGTAAAACAAGCCTTCATAGCAGACTTTAACGGAGATGGTATTCTTCAGTTAAATGAATGGTTTATGAGAGGTGACGTAGTTGTACTAGCAACTCCTGAAGTTGCTGGATTACCATACGTAATCTCTGGACTAGTTGCTGCAGGAGGAATGGCTGCTGCGATGTCAACTGCTGATGGTCTAATTCTTGCTATCGCAAACGCTTTATCACATGATATCTATTACAAAATCATTGATCCAAAAGCGGATGTAAGAAAAAGATTGTTAGTTGCTAGAGCACTTTTAATAGTTATTGGTGCCGCTGGAGCATACATTGCATCAATGAGGATCACTAGTATCCTTGGTGCAGTTGCATGGGCATTTGACTTTGCAATGTCAGGATTGTTCTTCCCATTAATACTTGGTGTATGGTGGAAGAGAGCAACAAGACAAGGAGCAATAGCAGGTATGATAGCAGGTCTTGCATCTGGAACGGCTTATCTAATTTATGTGTATCCTAAGTTTATGGGTAATACACCTTGGTTAGGTATTGACCATTTACGTTTCGGTATAATCGGAGCGTCAGTCTGCTTAGTTGTAATGGTTGTAGTAAGTTTAATGACTGAAGAACCAGATAAAGCTACTCAGCAAATGGTAGACGAAGTTCGTGTTCCATCAGGTAAAACAATACTTGGCAAGCAACACTAAATTAAACTTTATTGGGGGCGATATTCGCCCCCATCTTTTCAAAAAATGCCAATATATATTTTAGTAATAGACTACATTTTGGGTATAATCATGTGGACTTTAATTGGTAGATCCGCAATGAACATTTTTCAAAAAGAAGACTCTGAATTTTTTTTCATGAAGGTCTTTGTAAAATATACAAATCCAATAATTAAAATTTTTAAATTCATAACCCCTAGCTTCATTATAGGACCGCTAGTGCCACTTTATGTTGCATGGTTTTTTTATATGTTTAGATTTTATTTAATGCCTTATTTAATGGGTTATTCTGTTATGGGAATGTTATCGTTTCCATTAGAAAGTGAAATAGCTGCAGAAATTTACAAAGTATTTGGTAAATAATAATTCAAATATATTTAAAAATTGATAGTACTAGTTTTTATTTATTAATGAAAAATATACAAATTTCACCTTCAATACTCTCAGCGGATTTTAGCCAATTAGGTAATGAGATTAAACGACTAGAGGATGGTGGTGCAGATTTTATTCATGTTGATGTGATGGATGGACATTTTGTTCCGAACATCACAATAGGTCCCCCGGTGATAAAAACTTTAAGAAGTTATACAAAATTACCCTTTGATGTACATTTGATGATCTCGCCGGTTCATAAATATATTAAAAATTTTGCTGAGGCAGGATCTGATATAATAACAATTCATCCTGAAGCAACTAATAATTTAATTGAGTCAATTCAACTTATAAAGCAATTAAAGAAAAAAGTAGGAATATCTTTAAATCCAAATACGGAAATAAATATCGTAGAAAAAATTTTAAAAGATATTGATTTAGTTTTAATCATGAGTGTACACCCAGGATTTGGTGGCCAAAAATTTATGCCGGAAGTAATTGAAAAAATTAAAAAGCTTCATCAAATAAAAAAAGATAATAAATTAAACTTTGATATAGAAGTTGATGGTGGAATTAATTTTTCTAATTCAAAGGAAGTTATA
>CABYDS010000025.1 GCA_902517745.1 uncultured Pelagibacteraceae bacterium | reverse complement strand
CTCCCATATCTTTATCTTTTTGGAGATGGTTTATTTTTTTCATTATTTTATTCGTCCTAAATTATAAGTATTTAGTTGATAATTTTCAGACTATTAAAAAAGAGAGTAAAAGAAGTTTTTTTCTAGGTTTGATGGGATGTGGTGTTTGTGGAATATTTCCATATATGGCTGGTTCATCTACAACCATTGTTAATATGGGAATTCTTTATACTTCTTCACCAATATTTATAATTTTAATCTCATATTTTCTTTTTAAAGATAAGATAAATATTTTCCAATTTATTGGCTTACTTTTTTGTCTAGTTGGAGTGTTTGCTGTAATTTTAAAGGGCGATATCAATTTACTTCTTGAATTAAAATTTGCTTCTGGAGATTTTTGGATGTTAGGAGCAGCATTAGGCTGGGCAATTTATACAGTTATGCTTTTTCAATGGAATTCAGAACTTAAATTTTTTCCAAGACTAACAATTATATCTTTCTTTGGTTTTTTATCTATTTTGCCTTTTTATTTTATAGAGCATTTTTATTTTGAAAAAACTTTATTTAATGAAGAATTTTATTATTGGATTTTGTTTGCAGCAATTTCTCCAGGTATAATCGCTTTCTCACTATACACATTAACTATTAAATATTTAGGACCATCAACAACTGGTTTCACGCTATACCTCTATACAATTTATGGAGCTTTTTATGGAATAATATTTTTTTCAGAGATTTTGGAAAATTATCATTTAATAGGTACCATATTTGTGTTTTTTGGTATTTATTTGGTAAGAAGAAAAAGTAAAAATGAAATTAAAGCCTAAAATGTTATTTGCAAAAATTCTGTTTTATATTTTTATTATTTACTTTGTAGTTTCTCTAATAGTTTATTTTTATCAAAGAAAATTATTATACCATCCTGGAGAAAATAATTATTTAGATGAGGGACCTCTATCTCACAAAATCGAAAAAGTAACTATTCAATCTGATAATGATCTAGTTGGATGGTATTACAAAAAAAATAATAACTCTAAAACTTTGCTTTTTTTTCACGGAAATGCTGGAAAATTAGATAATAGAATTTATAAACTAAATGAGTTTGCAGATTTAGATTTAAACTATTTAATTTTTGCATATAGAGGCTTTAGTGGAAACAAAGGCAAACCAACAGAAATTGGACTTTACAAAGATGCAATTAAAGCCAAGGAATGGCTTAATCAAAACAATATAGAAGATAAAGATATTGTTCTCTATGGAGAGTCTCTTGGCACTGCTGTAGCAATAGAGACCGCAAGTAAGAATTTATTTGCAGGTATAATATTAGAGTCCCCATTTACATCCATGGAGATTTTGGCACAAAAATATTACCCATATCTTCCTGCAAAAATTATTTTAAAAGATAAATACAAATCCATTGAAAAAATTAACAAAATAAAGTTTCCCATGCATGTGATGCACGGAAAAAAGGATAATATTGTGCCATTTTATATGGGTGAAGAAATATTTAATAAATATGGTGGAGTTAAGTCAAATTATTTTAATGACAACGATGATCATATGATGGAATTTAATAAAGGTTTAATTCAATCAATCGATAATTTTATAAAAAGTTTAAATTAAGACATAATTTAAACAAATCCACATCACTTTTAAATTATAATTTTAGATATGTTTAAATTTCTTTTATTACTTTTTTTATTAATATTGCCAACAAAACTTAGTTCAGAAATAAATAATGAGTACTATGATAACAATTATTTCCATATTGGAAAAATGAACTCTTACAATAGCGAGTTCACTCTATATTTTAAAACACGGAAGAAAGCTATTTTAGCAAAGGGAGAATTTTCTAATTATATCAATGATTTTCCACAGGACTTATACTTATATGATAAAAATTTAAATAAAGATTACCCTTTGATTTCATATGACTGGTTTCCAAAAAAAGTAAAAAAAATTTCAAAAAAATATAATTACCCACTTTTCCCAGAGGATTTTGCTTACTATTTATTAAATGACAACAACACTTTAATTTTGATAAGTGCAAAAAAAAATTTTTATGAAAATTTAAAATATGACATAAAAAATAATAAGCTAGAAATTGCTAATACCTCTGGCAAATTAAATTTTATAATCTCTTCTTATGCTGAAAACTGTGGTTATAAATCTCTAAAAAATAATTTTGAGTGCAACATTTATAAACCTTTAATTTCTAAAAATTTGCTTAATTAACTTGGGTAAATGCACTTGCAAACTTCTCAGCTTCAAATATTTGTAAGTCATCCTCTTTTTCTCCAAGCCCGAGACCAACAATAGGTACTTTATATTTCTTTGAAATCGCAATTAATATTCCACCTTTTGCAGTTCCATCAAGTTTTGTCATTATGATGCCTGTGATTGGAAGTAATTTATTAAATTCTTCGAGTTGATTAATTATATTTTGTCCCGATGTTGCATCTAAAACTAAGATAACCTCGTGAGGTGCTGTTTCATCACTTTTTTTAATTACATTCCCTATTTTTTTTAATTCATCCATTAAATTCTTTTTATTTTGTAATCTTCCTGCCGTGTCTACTATTACTTGATTTATGTTTTGACTTTGAGCTATTTCCATTGCTTTAAAAGCAACTGAAGCCGGATCAGAACCAGGATCTGATTTTACAATTTTAGCATCAACCCTGTTAGCCCATTCTTCTAATTGATCAATAGCAGCTGCTCTAAATGTATCGCATGCTGAAAAAAGAACTTTATTATTATTTTGTATAAATATTTTTCCTAATTTTCCAATAGTAGTTGTCTTACCAACTCCATTAACACCTGAAACTAGTATTATATTTGTCTTTTCCTTTTTTAAAAAAAAATCTTTTTTTTCTAGGGGTGTCATTAGTTCTAAAATATAATTATTTAGTATTTCGAAAACTTCCTTGATTGGATCATTTTTAGGATCAATCTTTTTTTGAGCAATTATAGATTTTATCTCTGATGCTGCATCTATGCCCACATCTGAGCCGATCAAGAATTCTTCTATTTTATCAAGAGTTGCATCGTCAATTTCTTTCTTAACTATTATTTCTTTAAGGCCTGATGCTATATTGCTTGCACTTCTTTTAAATCCGATTTTAAATTTTTCAAAAATACCCATTATATTTTGATATTAATCTTTTCAATTTCAGATACAGGACCTCTCATTTTTATATTTAATTCATTATCAATTTGAATATTTAAAATTCCTGTTGAAAATTCTATTTTTGAATTACTGTTTTGTAGTTGATTTAAATTAGCTGCGACTGCTGTTGCACATGCTGCAGTCCCGCAAGCTTTTGTTAAACCTGCACCCCTCTCCCAAACTTTAATTTTGTAATGTTGTTCACTAATTTTTTGAGCTATTGTGACATTACATTTTTCAGGGAAAACTTCATGATTTTCTATTAATGGTCCATATTTTTTTAAATTTATTTTTTCTATATCCTCACAAAAATATACTACATGAGGGTTACCAACATTCACTGCAATACCACCATTAATTTTATTTCCGTCAATATCAATCATACCAAGTGATAGATTTTTAGTATCAAGATTTTTACTTAAAGGAATTTTGTTCCACTCTAAATTTGGAGTTCCAATTATCGTTTCAACATCTTTATTATTAAGAACTTTAGATTTTAATATTTTTGAGGATACCAAAATTTCAATTTCTTTTTTATTTTTTTCAATACTTAGTAAATAAGCAACACATCTAGTTCCATTTCCACATGCATCTGAGCGGCTTCCATCCGAGTTAAAAAAAGCAACATCAGCATCAGCTTTTTGACTTTTGTTTATGTAGATCAACTGATCGCACCCTATGAAATCTCTGTCACAAATTTTTAAGATTTGGTCATTTGATAAGTTTAAACTATTTATCCTCTGATCAATAATAACAAAGTCGTTACCTAATCCATCCATTTTAAATGCTTCAAATTCCATATAAATAATACTTAACTTATTTATTGACTTTTTGAACCTCTAATATAATTTACGCGCACTTCCGCAAAATACAGCAATTTGCGGTGTCTTTGGAAACAAAGAGATCGACACCAGTCAGCGAGGGTTCGCCCACTGGTGCGATACTTGCTGTGCGAAATTATGTTTGAAAATTTAACTAATAAATTTGAAGAAATTTTTTCTTCATTAAAAAAAGCTCCTTCTCTTGATGAAAAGCAAGTTGACGAGGGTTTAAAAGGTATAAGGTTGGCTTTGTTAGAAGCCGATGTTTCATTAGACGTAGTTAAGGAGTTTATTAGTAGAGTTAAGCCCAAAGCGCTAGGTCAGGAAATTATAAGATCAACTTCTCCCGGGGATATGGTTGTAAAAATCGTTTATGACGAAATAGTATCTTTTTTAGGTGATAAGAATTCTGAAATCTCCCTTAATGCTGTCCCTCCAGTTCCAATCATGTTAGTTGGATTGCAAGGTTCAGGAAAAACCACAACAACCTCAAAATTAGCAAAATTTTTAGAAAAAAATAATAAGAAAAAAGTAATGATGGCTAGTTTAGACGTTTACAGACCTGCCGCGCAAGAGCAATTGAGACTTTTGGGTGAACAAAATAATATTGAAACTTTGCCAATTATAGAGGGCCAGCTTCCAGCTGATATTTGTAGAAGAGCTTTAAGTGCTGCAAATTTAAATGGTTGTGAAGTAGTTTTATTTGATACCGCTGGAAGAACACAAATAGATTTTCAAATGATGAATGAAATCAAACAAATTGAAACTATTATTAATCCTGCAGAAACTATACTAGTAGCAGACTCTCTAACAGGTCAAGTTGCTGCTAATGTAGCCAAGGAATTTAAAAATACAGTAAATTTGAGCGGCATTATACTTACAAGAGCAGATGGAGATGGAAGAGGTGGAGCAGCATTGAGTATGAAATATGTTGCTGAAGTACCCATAAAGTTTCTTGGTGTTGGAGAAAAAATTGAGAATTTTGAAGTTTTCCATCCTGATCGAATTGCAAATAGAATTTTGGGAATGGGAGATATCGTTTCCTTAGTTGAAAAAGCTTCAGAAGATTTAGATCAAGAAAATTTAAAGAAAACAGAAGAGAAACTTAAAAAAGGTCAATTCTCGATGGAAGATTATCTTTCTCAATTACGTCAAATGAAAAAGATGGGTGGAATAGAAGGCATAATGTCATTTCTCCCTGGAGTTTCAAAAATTAAATCACAAATGGACCAATCAGGAATAGATGAAAAAATTATAACTCAAAATGAAGCAGTTATTTTATCAATGACAAAGCAAGAAAGAGAAAATCCTAAAATTATAAATGGATCAAGAAAAAAAAGAATTGCTAATGGCTCAGGTACAGACATTGCCACTATCAATAAGTTGTTAAAACAATTTAAGATGATGTCAGAAATGATGAAAAAAATGTCTAAAGGAAACATGAAAGGAATGGCGGATAAAGGGATCCCGCCTGAACTATTTAATCAATTAAAATAAAGGAGATATAAGTAATGTTAAAAATGAGACTATCAATGGGAGGTACTAAAAAAAGGCCAGTATATAAAATTGTTGTGGCTGATAGTAGATTTCCAAGAGACGGAAGGTTTATAGAAAAATTAGGTTTTTATAATCCGTTATTACCGAAGGATAAAAAGGAAAGAATTGGCTTAGATTCCGAACGAATTAAATATTGGTTAGGTCAAGGAGCTCAGCCAACAACAAGAGTTGCAAGGTTATTGGGAGAAAACGATATAATGCCAATGCCTGAAAAAGGAAACAATCCTCAAAAAGCAATTCCTAAAAAAGATAGAAAAAAA
>CABYDS010000024.1 GCA_902517745.1 uncultured Pelagibacteraceae bacterium | reverse complement strand
CATCCATTCATCCGGACTTAGCCACAAAACATCATAGTTTTCATTTGATGAACTGGTATTTGACTCAGAAGGTAAAATAATAGATAGAATTTTACCCACTTTGGTAAAAAATTCTTTATTTTTTCCCCTGATATTAATTTTAATTTTTTCTTCAGATAAATTAATATCGATATTGTTTTTATTAATATTCGAAATATTTGGATGTAAAATGTCAAGCATTTAGTCTTTTATTCTCCTTATCTAAAAAAATTGTGTCAGAAACGGTCACATTAATATTTTTGTTTTCCATTGGAATAATTAATTTTTGACCTTTCATTGTTTTTCCACTCCTAACTACAGCTAAAGCAATTGATTTATTTAGGTTTGGACTAAAATAGCTGGAAGTTACATGTCCTAGCATATCTATAGGCTTTGATTTAACGTCTGAAACAATTTGAGCACCTTCTTCCAAAATTTCTTTTGGATCATCTGTAAGTAGCCCTACCAATTGCTTTCTATCTTCTCTAATAGTATCACTTCTATATAAAGATCTTTTACCAATGAAGTCATATTTCTTTTTACTTACAATCCAATCCATCTGTAAGTCTGAAGGAGTCATTGTGCCGTCTGTATCTTGTCCAACAATAATGAAACCTTTTTCAGCTCTGAGTAGGTGCATTGTTTCGGTACCATAAGGTGTCAAATTAAACTCTTTCCCAGCTTCTATACACATTTTCCACAATGAATGTCCATATTTCGACTCTATGTTAATTTCATAGCTTAGTTCACCTGTAAAACTTATTCTCATTATTCTACAATTTATATTTTCAAGTTTATCTTCTTTAAATGACATATGAGGGAAGTTTTCATCACTTAAATCTAAATTTGGAAAAAGTTTGTTAAGGATTTTTTTTGAATTTGGACCACAAATACTTGCTGTAGAATAATGATCTGTCACTGATGTTAAATAAACATCTAACTCTGGCCACTCCGTTTGTAAATAATCCTCAAGTTTGCTTAATACATTTGCGGCCCCCCCAGTGGTGGTTGTCATTAGATAATGATTTTCAGATATTCTTGTAGTAACACCGTCGTCATAAACCATACCATCCTCGTTTAACATAAGTCCGTATCTACATTTTCCGATTGCAAGTTTTGACCAAGCATTTGTGTAAACTCGATTTAAAAATTCTGATGCATCTGTTCCTTGGATATCAATTTTTCCTAGAGTTGATGCATCTAAGATTCCCGCACTGTCACGTGCCGCTTTACTTTCTCTTTGAACAGCATCATGCATATTTTCACTGTTTTTTGGATAGTACCAGGGTCTTTTCCACTGACCAACATTTTCAAATTCTGCATTATTTTCCACATGCCATTCATGCATGGATGTTTTTCTTACTACTTCAAAAAATTTTCCAACATTTCTCCCAACTAGTGTTCCGAAAGTTAATGGTGTGAATGGAGGCCTAAATGTAGTTGTTCCCAATGTACCCATTTTTACACCAGCTGTATCAGCTATAATCCCAAGTGCGTGCATATTAGATAACTTTCCCTGATCTGTTGCCATACCAGTCGTTGTATATCTTTTTACATGTTCAATTGATCTAAAACCTTCTTTTAAGGCTAATTTAATATCTTTTGCAGTTGAGTCATTTTGAAAATCTATAAAGCATTTTGTTTTACCTAAAGGTATTTTATTTGGTAAAAGCCATATATTTCTTTTATCATTTTCTTTAGAGCAAATTATATTTGTTTTCTGGTAATCTTGATTATCTATATCTAAGAATTTATTAATTTTATTGACTGTTTTATCTATAATATTTTCTAAATCAAAATCTCCATTGCATGAACCAACAGAAATTTGATCTTCACTATTTTCTTTTGGTAAGAATACTTGGTCTTCGTCTCTAAAATCTAATTTACCTCCAGATTGAGTATGCATATGCACCATAGGTGTCCATCCACCACTCATTCCTAAACAGTCACAACTTAATCTAATTTTATTGCCTACAGTTGTATTTCCATCTTCCGATAGTTTCATGATTTCTAATGAATTTATTTTTCTGTATCCAAAAGTATTTGTTACAACATGATTGAAGTAGATTTTTATTCCTAGACTTTCTGCTTGTTTGATTAATTCAGAGCTAGCAGATTTTCTTAAATCAACAATTATATTCTTTATACCTTTTTTATGAAGTGAAATTGAAGTTTCATATGCACTATCATTATTTGTAAATAATATTATATTTTCTCCACAGGTAACGCCGTAATAATCTAAATATTTGTTTATAGAATTAGATAATAATATTCCTGGTCTATCATTATTATTGAATACAAGTGGTCTTTCAATTGATCCAGTTGCAATTACAACTTTTTTTGCTCTTATTTTCCATAATCGTTGTCTAATCTTATTTTTCTTTTTTTCCTCTGGTAAATGATCTGTTAAATTTTCTTTAGCTAAAAGAAAATTGTATCCATGATAAGCTGCAATACTTGTTCTTGTCTTAATTGTTAAATTACTTAATTTTTTAATTTCTTGAATTTCATTTTTTAACCATTCACTTGATAATTTATCATCAATCTTAATAGACTCATTGTTTTGATAAATTGTAGAACCACCTAGTATTTTTTTGTCATCTACTAATAAAGTTTTTAAATTATTTTTTGCAGCCATTTTTGCAGCAATAATACCTGAAACTCCACCACCGATTACCAATACATCGTAGTGAACATATTTGTGATCATAGATATCAGGATCTGGTTCTGTAGGAGATTTTCCCAAACCCGCCGATAATCGTATTAATGGTTCATATACTTTTTTCCAAAAACTCTTTGGCCACATAAATGTTTTATAATAAAAGCCTGCAGGAATTAACGGTGATATAAAATTATTAATACCTCCAATGTCAAATTTTACGTTAGGCCAGCAATTTTGAGAACTTGCTTCTAATCCTTCATACAATTCTAACTCGGTAGCTCTTACATTTGGTTCTGTTAGGTCTTTTTTACTACCAATTTGACAAATTGCATTAGGCTCTTCTGCTCCACAAGAAACTATACCCCTTGGTCTGTGATATTTAAAACTTCTACCGACTAAATGAATACCATTTGCCAAAAGTGCAGATGCCAAGGTATCACCCTCATATCCAAAGTAAGTCTTGCCATCATATTTAAATGAAACTCTCTTAGTTTCATCAATATATTCGGTTTTATGAATTCTATAATTGGGCATTACTTATAATTAACAGGAGGTTTTTCACCCATTTTATAAACAGATAATATTTTATCATTCGATGTGTCTCTAACGACGTTGAACCATTTTCTGCATCCGTGAACATGATTCCATCTTTCAAATTGAATACCTTTAATATTTTTTCTCATAAATAGATATTCCGCCCATTCATCATCGCTAAGTTCAGTTGGTTGTTTTGGTCTAACTATATGAGCTTCGCCACCTGAAGAAAATTCACTTTGATCTCTCTCTCCACAAAATGGACAATTAATTAAAAACATTACTAATGCGCAACTGCTGCAGCACCATGTTCATCAACAAGATCACCGCTTACAAATCTATTTAAATTAAATGCTGCATTTAATTTATGTGGCTCATCATTTGCGATTGTGTGCGCAAACAAATCTCCCGATCCTGGAGTAGCTTTAAAACCACCGGTACCCCAACCACAATTAAAATATAAACCTTTTATATTAGTTTTACTTATAATAGGACTTGCATCTGGACATATATCAACAATTCCTCCCCATTGTCTTAACATTTTCATTCTACTAAAAATAGGGTAGAGCTCTAGAATAGCCTTTAAAGTTTCTTCTACAATATTATGACTACCTCTTTGTGTATATGAAACATATGAATCTGTTCCCGCACCTATAACTAATTCGCCTTTATCAGATTGACTTACATAAGCATGAACAGCATTTGACATTACAACAGTATCAATAATTGGTTTTACTGGCTCTGAAACTAACGCTTGTAATGGTTTACTCTCAAGAGGAAGTTTTAATCCAGCCATATTTGCAATTACACTTGAGTGGCCTGCTGCAACAACTCCAATTTTATTAGTTTTTATAAATCCTTTAGTGGTTTCTAATCCTTCAACTCTATCTCCATTTCTCTTTATTCCTTTAACTTCACAGTTTTGAATTATATCAACACCCATTTCGCTTGCGCCTCTTGCATAACCCCAGGCAACAGCATCATGTCTTGCAGTTCCCGCTCTTCTTTGTAACGTTCCACCCAAAACAGGGTATCTGATATCAGGTGATGTATTTATAATTGGGCAAAATTTTTTAACTTCCTCAGTATTTAACCAAACAGCATCAATTCCGTTTAGTCTATTTGCATGTGTTCTTCTTTTTAAATCTCTTACATCTTGAAGATTGTGAGCTAAATTCATTACACCTCTTTGACTGAACATCACATTGTAGTTTAGCTCTTGAGATAAATTTTCCCATAGTTTAAGCGCATGATCATATAAACCAGCACTAGCATCCCATAAATAATTTGATCTAATGATTGTAGTGTTACGCCCTGTATTTCCACCACCAATCCAACCTTTTTCTAAGACTGCAATATTTTTTAAATTATGTTTCTTTGCTAAATAATAAGCAGTAGCTAAACCGTGTCCACCACCACCCACAATAATAGCTTCGTATTCTTTTTTTGGCTCTGGATTTCCCCAAGCTTGTTGCCAATTCTCATGCTGTGATAAAGCATTTTTTATTAGAGAGAATACTGAATATTTGTTTTTCATATTTTGGAGAAATTACTTGAATATGATTGAATATTCAATGATTTCAAGTTACACATATTATCGTGGAAGGATGGGTGAGCTGGTTTAAACCAGCGGTTTGCTAAACCGCCGTACGCTTGAAAAGGTGTACCGAGGGTTCGAATCCCTCTCCTTCCGCCACTAATAGAGCGGATTATTTCTAAAAAAATCTTTTAAAAATATTGGTTTTTGAGACAAAATGTATCTATAAACATTGTAATTCTCCATAACCCTCTGAACATAGTTTCTGGTCTCTTTAAACTTAATAAGTTCTACCCAATCAACGTATTCGATTTGTTTCTTTTGAGGATCTTTATTTATTTTTTTCCAATACTTCACTCTTTTTGGTCCTGCATTATATGCTGCTACAGCGAAAGGGTAGGATCCATCATAATCAAGAATTAAACCTGCAATATAAAAAGATCCCAAATTTATATTATACTCAGGACTTGTTGTTAAACGAGATTTTGAATAAGCAACTTTTGCCTGCTTAGCAACTGTCTTTGCAGTATAAGGCATCAACTGCATTAAACCTTGTGCTCCAACTCTACTTCTTGCAGATATATCAAACTCACTTTCTTGTCTTATAATAGATAAAATTAAAGCTTGTTCTGGTATTTTTCTTGATCCAACTTTATTCGGTGTGCTTATTACTGGATAATTATATTTGTTATGAAACCTTTTTTGATAAGATGCTATTTTAGAAACCTGAATAGCAAAATCAAATCTAGAGATGTCAGTTGCTAGTTTTGCTGCCAATATTTCACTTCCTGCTGAAACATTGTCATTTGCTAGAAATCTTAAAATATGTTTCGTATATTTATCTTTTTTTACTTCATCTAATAAATGTACTATTGCGACTAATTTATTTTTGTAAAAACTTTCAGCATAATTTTTATCAACTTGAGTACTTTCTTTAAGTTCAAAAGTTTTATTTGGATATATTTTCATATGAGATAATTGACCATAATAGGTTGTTAGATATTTTGAACCTTCTTTAAACCATTTATCTGCTTCCTCCTTATTATTTAGTGCTAAATTCACTTTTCCAAGCCAATAAGCGCCTCTTGATAAACTAATTGGATATCCAACATTATTATAAAATTTAGTAAAATGACTTTTTGCTAATATTGGGTCTTTTAAGAAACTTAAAGCAATCCATCCACTCATCCATTCAGCTTCAGCTAATTCAGCACCCTCTGATAGACCATGTTTACTTGTAATTTTATAAGCTTGTTCATATCTTTTCTTATAAATAAGTGATCTCGCAATAATCGATCTTTCAATCCACCATTTATCTGGGCGAACCATATAGTCTTTATTATTTTTGATACTTAGTAAAATTTCTAAAGAACTATCAACTCTTCCTCTTTTCCTTCTCCATTTGAGTCTATCATAATTTAAACCTGCATCCTTTTTTAAACTTGCAGGTACATTCGATATAGCACTATCAACACCATAAGATCTGCTCATTAACAGTTGCCTTGCTGTATATAAAAGTTGATAATCTTTAGGTAGATATCTTAACATTCTTTTGAGGCCCCAATATTTATTCTCCCAAGCTAAATAATCAGCTCTTTTAATATAATCACTACTGTTCAAATATTTTTTAAATTTCTTTCTAAAAAAAATAAGATCATTTTTACTTAAATCAGCTGTAATAAACCCTTCTTTTATTAAATTTATAGCTGTCTCTTTATTTTTTGATAACAAAGCATCGCCTAGCATCATTTTTCCAAATCCACTTAAAGGAGGATG
>CABYDS010000023.1 GCA_902517745.1 uncultured Pelagibacteraceae bacterium | reverse complement strand
TGGAATCAATGAAATTGAAGAAGAAATAAAAAAATTATCTGAATTGATTACAAAGTATAAAAAAATAATAAATTCTAAAAGTGAACTATTAAAAGTAATTAGTAATGAGTTATCTCTAATTAAAGAGAAATTTTCATCTCCGAGAAGAACGCAGATTATAGATGCAGTTTTAAACTATAATATTGAAGAAACTATTCAAAAAGAGTCTGTAATAATTACAATTACCTTGCAAGGATACATTAAAAGAGGTGCCTTAAGTAATGTTAAACAACAGAAAAGGGGTGGAAAGGGTAAAACAGGGATTAAGACAAGAGACGAAGATTCTGTAGTACAAACATTATCAGTAAATACACACACATCTGTTCTATTTTACTCTACTGAAGGATTAGCATACAAAGTTAAAGCTTGGAAAATTCCGGAAGGATCAGCTGCATCTAAAGGTAAGTCTTTATTTAATATTCTTCCTTTAAAAAATCATCAATCAATTAGTTCAATTATGCCATTTCCAGATAGTGATGTTGATACAAAAGACATGCATATCATTTTTGCAACAAGTGAAGGAAAAATTAGAAAGAATAATTTAGAAGATTTTACCTCAATTAATGCTTCAGGTAAAATTGCAATGAAACTTGACGGTAATGATAAAATTATTGGTGTTAAAATTTGTAGAGACGATCAGGATATAATTTTAAGTACTAAATTAGGAAAATGTATAAGGTTTGAGTCTAAAAAACTTAGAGTTTTCAAAGGCAGATCATCAAAAGGTATAAGAGGTATTAATTTAGCAGAAAATGATACGATTGTATCTCTGTCTATTATTGATCACGACACAAATAAGAAAGCAAAAACTAAAGACCAAAAATCAGAAATTAAAGCTAAAGAAAAGTTCATTTTGTCTATTACAGAGAATGGTTATGGTAAGAGAACATCTCATTATGATTATAGAGTTACAAATAGAGGTGGAAAGGGAATTATTGGTATTGTCAATTCACAAAGAAACGGGAATGTTTCTTCATCATTTCCAGTTTTTGAAGGGGATCAAATATTAATTTCAACAAACAAAGGTAGAGTGATAAGAACAGCTGTTAAAGAAATAAGAATAGCTGGTCGTAATACACAAGGTGTTAGAATAATTAAACTGACTGGTGATGAAAAAGTAGTTTCTGCTATTAAATTAGATGATAATCTCATCTAATGAAAAATATAGCTATCTATCCAGGAACTTTTGATCCAATTACGTTTGGCCATATAGATGTCATTAAGAAATCACTTAAGATAGTAGATAAAGTAATTGTAGGTATTTCAGATGGAAATCAGAAAAACTTCCTATTTTCATTAGACGAAAGAATAGAAATTGTAAAAAGAGCTCTTTATAAAGATCTGAAATTTAAAAAAAATAAGGTTGATGTTATAAAATTTAATACTTTGACAACAGACCTTTGCAAAAAATATAAATCAAATATCATTTTAAGAGGCCTAAGGGCAGTTTCTGATTTTGAGTATGAATTTCAATTAGCTGGAATGAATAGAAAACTTAATAATCAAGTTGAGACAATTTTTTTAATGTCAGATGTTGAAAATCAAATAATATCATCTAGATTTGTTAAAGAAATCGCTCAACACAATGGTGATTTAAAAAAATTTACAACTAAAAGTACAATTAAATCATTGAAAGAGGTTTATGAATAAATTTTTAAATATTTTAATTATTTTTTTTATTTTTTTATCAACAAATTTAATAGCAAAGGAGAATATAATGATTTTAAAATTAAAAGATGGTGATGTAAAAATTGAAATGTATCCTGATGTTGCACCAAATCATGTTAAAAGAATTCAAGAGTTAGCAAATTCAGGACAATACGATAATGTTGTTTTTCACAGAGTAATTGATGGTTTTATGGCACAAACAGGTGATGTAAAATTTGGAAATTCATCTTCAAAAGATTTTGATTTAAGAAGAGCGGGTATTGGTGGATCTGATTTACCAGATTTAAATCAAGAATTTAATGACCTTCCTCATGATAGAGGAACCGTTTCTATGGCAAGATCATCAGATCCTAATAGTGCCAATAGTCAATTTTTCATTTGTTTTAAACCAGCACCTTTCCTGGATAGACAATATACTGTTTTTGGAAAAGTAATAGAAGGAATGGAATTCGTTGATATGATTACAAAAGGTGATGGCGATAACGGAGCAGTTTCAAATCCAGATAAAATTATTAGTTTTAAATCTCAATAATTAATAATGAATGTCATTAAAAGATTTCAATTTTAATGTTCATCACACTCAAAATTATGCAAGAGTAGGAGTTATAGAGACCCATAGAGGCAATATAAACACTCCTGCATTTATGCCAGTTGGTACACAAGCAACTGTTAAAGGTGTTTTTTTAGAAGATATAAAAAAAACAGGTAGTGAGATCATCTTATCAAATACGTACCATCTAATGATAAGACCTGGTGTAGAAAGAATTGAAAGTATTGGAGGACTTCATGAATTCATGAATTGTGATCTACCAATTTTAACTGATTCAGGTGGTTTTCAAGTAATGTCTCTGTCGAAATTAAATAAAATTGATAAAGACAAGGGTGCAATTTTTCAATCACATATAGATGGTAAAACTTTTATTTTAAGTCCTGAAGAAAGTATAAGAATTCAAAAAGGTTTGAACTCAGACATAGTGATGGTTATGGATGAATGCCCTAAAAATACTAAAGACTATGATAAAATTAAAAAATCAATGGAATTATCATCTGAGTGGGCAAAAAGATCAAAAGATGCATTTGGAATAAATGATCACAAAGGTTTATTTGGAATAGTGCAAGGTGGATTATTTAACGATCTAAGAATAAAATCCTTAAATAACCTTATTGACATTGGATTTAATGGATATGCTCTAGGAGGATTGGCAGTAGGGGAAACACAAGATGAAATGTTTGATGTTCTTGATGGAATAAAAGATCATATGCCTAAAGATAATCCAAGATATTTAATGGGCGTTGGTACTCCATCTGATATACTCGGAGCAGTTAAGAGGGGTGTTGATATGTTTGACTGTGTAATGCCCACAAGATCTGGCAGAACTGGTTTAGCTTTTACATGGGATGGACAAATTCAAATTAGAAATTCAAAATATAAAAATGATAATACTCCTTTGGACAAAAATGTCACAAAGTTCAATTTAAATAAATATTCTAAGAATTATTTAAATCATTTATTTAACACTAATGAAATGTTGGCCTCAATGATTCTGACCCTTAATAACATCAACTTTTATCAAGATTTAATGAAAAATATTAGAGATAATATAAAACAAGGTACTTTTGATGAATTTCACGATAAGTACATCAATAAATTGTAAATTTTTAACATTGATTAATAAAAAAAAATCAATATAAAAACGCTTCTTGGGGGCCCTTAGCTCAGTTGGTAGAGCAATTCCCTTTTAAGGAATGGGTCGATGGTTCGAGTCCATCAGGGCTCACCACTTATGCAATTGGCGGATATTTAATAATAATTTCGTTTATCCAATTTGTAATATTATTAATTCTATTTGTTGATGATGGGTGAGTAGACATAAATTCTGGCGGTTCTTTCCCTTTTTTAGCTTCCTTCATTCTTTCCCAAACTTTTATTGTTTCCCTAATGTCATAACCAGACAGTGATGCAAATATCAGACCAAGATAATCAGCTTCACTTTCTTGTTTTCTATTGAAGGGATTCATAATTCCTATTTGTGATAATAAACCAACAGCATTCATCCCTGTGGTTCTATTTATCTGAGATACTTTACCTTTAGTGGCTATATCTAAAATAGCTGTACCAGTATTTAACAAAACACCTCTACTTGCTCTTTCTACTGAATGTTTTGCAACAGCATGCGCAATTTCATGACCCATCACAGCTGCCAATCCATCTTCATTTTTAGTTATATCTAATAGACCTGTATAAACAGCTATTTTACCTCCAGGCATACACCAAGCATTTTTAACTTTTTTTTTATCAATAAGTATATATTCCCAATCAAAATTTATAGTTGGGTCAGGTATATTATTGCGGTCAAAGTATTCTGATATTGAATATTCAATTTTGGATCCAATTTCTTTTATTTGATTTAATGTATTGGTATCATCACTTAAAGTTTCTTTCTCTTTTACCTTTTCATATAATTGAGCAGCTTTCGCATTGAGGTTAGATTCGGGAATTAATTTTAGTTGTTTTCGATCTGTTATCGGTGCACTACCACATGCAGATAGGCCAAAAGATAAGCAACTACAACCAAATAAATGTATGAAATTTCTTCTATTCACTTTTTTTACTTAATATATTACACCTTTTTTATAATAATTTATATGATACTTAATAACAAAATTTTAATAGTACTATTTGTACTGGCAGTCGTATTTGTTTTATATGCAAGTTACAGTTAATTTATGGCAAAATTAAAGAGAAGAGGCATTTCAATCCTTGGAAGACTTAGAAACTATTTTATAGCAGGAATAGTTGTTCTTGTTCCAATAGGTATCACATTATATTTAACTAGATTTTTTATATCTATATCGTCAAAATTAATACCAAACGAATTAAATCCAAATAGTTACTTGCCTTTTGCAATACCAGGTTTGGAAATATTATTAGCTATAATTTTTATTACAATAATTGGAAGTTTATCTCTTTCATTTATTGGAAAAAAAATACTTAAAATATTTAATGATATATTAAAAAGAATACCAATTCTTAGAACAATTTATTCAGCAATTGGTCAAATGACTGAAACATTAGCACCAAAAAAAGGATCAAAGAAAAGTGTAGTCTTAGTTGAGTATCCGAGAAAAGGTAGTTGGGCAGTAGGGTTTGCGACCAGAGAAAACGATGGTGAAATATCAAAAAAAACAAATACTAATCTTATTAATGTATTTGTTCCAACAACACCAAATCCAACAAGTGGATTTTTATTAATGTTTCCCAAAGATGAAGTTATTTATTTAGATATGACTTTTGAAGAAGCTTCTAAATTTATTGTTTCAGCCGGTACTTCAGATCCAAAAAAAATTTAAGAAATTTCGTTAATTATTGAGGCTCGATCGTATAATTTTAATAATTTATTATATTTACTGAAATTATCACCTTTCATCTCTAATTTTTTTACTTCTGCCTCAGCAAGTAAGAATAAATCTTCATTTAATATGGGATCAGCTAATCTAAAATTTTTAATTCCACTTTGCTTAAATCCTAATAAATCCCCATATCCACGTAATTTCATATCTTCCTCAGAAATTACAAAACCGTCATCTGAACTTTTTAGAATGTTAATTCTTTTTTTTGCATTTTCGCTTAGTGAGGATTTAAACATCAATATACAGTAAGATTGTTTACTACCACGTCCGACACGACCTCGTAACTGATGTAATTGGGATAAACCATACTTATCAGCATTTTCAATAACAATTACGTTAGCATTAGGAAAATCTATTCCAACCTCAATAACAGTGGTTGAAACCAATATATCCAACTTTCTATCTAAGAAATTATTTAAAATTTTGTTCCTTTCATCCTTATCAAGTGAACCATGAATTAATCCAATTCTATTCTTAAAATATTTTTCTAAATACTTAAATTTATTTACAACAGATTGTTGTTCAACTTTTTTCGACTCTTCTATCAAAGGACAAACCCAGAAAATTTGATTTTTATTAGAAATTTCTTTTTTAACAAATCTAATTATTTCAGATATTTTATCTTCTAACTTACTGTATGTGACTATTTTTTTTCTATTTTTTGGTTTTTCTTTAATTAAGGTTAAATCCATATCACCATAAACCGTCATCATCATTGTTCTTGGTATTGGAGTTGCAGACATGACTAGAACATCGCAGTTATTTCCTCCTTTTTCTGATAACTCTTTACGCTGACGAACACCAAACTTATGTTGTTCATCAATAATTATTAAACCCAGTTTATTATATTCAACTTTTTTTTGGAATAACGCATGTGTTCCTATCAGAAAGTCTATCTTACCAAGTTTAAGATTTTCTAAAATTTTCTTTCTATCAGCATATTTTGATTTACCAGTTAACATTTCAATTTTTATATGTTTGGGTAGATATTTTTTAGCAAAAGAAAAATGTTGCTTAGCTAAAATTTCAGTCGGTACCATAAAGCTTGTTTGATATCCAGCATTTATACAATTTACCGCTGCTATCATTGATACAATTGTTTTACCAGATCCAACATCTCCTTGTAAAAGTCTAAACATCCTACTTTTTGATTTAAGATCTTCGTTTATAATTTTTATTGCTGCTTCTTGATCATTTGTTAATTTAAAATTTAAATCCTGTATCAATTTTTCCTTACAATCTTTAAAAATTTTTTGTGATTTCTTTATTTTTTTTATTTTCGTTCTTATCTTTGAGGATAATAAAAAATGAGCAAACAATTCGTCAAAAACTAAACGTTTATAATACTTAGATTTTAAAATTTCTTTAGTATCAAGACTGTGAATTTTTAAGATTGCATCTTTCCACTTAATATTATTAAATTTTTTCTTTATATCATCATTTAGCCACTCATCTAAATTTGGTAATTCCTTTAAAACTTCATTAATTAT
>CABYDS010000022.1 GCA_902517745.1 uncultured Pelagibacteraceae bacterium | reverse complement strand
TTCTAAGTGATCTAAAAACTTTACTTCACTTAATTTTTTTCTATTTAAAAAGTCTCTCTTTTTTAATCCTGATTTTGATATGTCTAGTAGTCTCTCTGCCCAATACGAAATATCCTTGCCCATCAAATTAGTTTTCAAGCCGTTTTTAGGGGCATTTTTATAAGCTGAAAGCACTTCATTAGCTTCCCAATTTTTAATTAAATCTAATGCTTCTTCAAGATTTCCATAAAGTAATCCAGTGAATAGGGCAGGACCAGCACATAAACACTCCCATCCACACGCATCCATTGATCTTAATTCGATATATTGTTTTAATCTGTTCTCTGTAAATATTGTTCCTAAATGTGTATCAAGATCGTTAGTACTAGGAATTTTATTTCCAATTTCTTTAATTTCTCCATTCATAAAGTTTTTAAATAAATATTTTTTTCCAGATATATAATTACCTTCACTTTGTAAAAATAAGATTGGATAATTCATAATATAATCTGCATATTTTTCAAAATTTACATCTTTTAAAAAAAACTCAGGCAATCCACCTCTAGATGTTTCTTGCCAAACTTTAGATCTGTAAGATAAGTATCCACTATTACTTTTTTCAACAATAGAGGAATTTGCAAAAAGTCCGATAGATATTGGAACTAAATTATTTGCCAACTTAAATTTTTTTATAAAATCTTCTTCTGTGGTATAATCTAAATTTAATTGCGTACCTGCAGTTTTATACATCATATCCAAACTTAGTTTTCCTTCAACAGGCATATCTTTGGTCATAACCTCATACCTTTTTTTTGGATTATTAGGTATATCCTCAAGTTTAGATATAGGATCATATCCAGCGCTTACTATTTTAAAATCTAATTTTTCAATTACCTGATTTAACTCAAATAAATATTCATGAGATTCAGCACAAGCTTCGTGAATATTATTTAATTTTGCTCCAGATAGCTCTATTTGATTACCAGGCTCTAAAGTAATACTTTTACCATTCTTAGTTAACGCTATTGGACTTTTTTCCTCAAAAATAGGTTTCCAGCCAAACTCATATAAATTTTCAAACATTTTCTTGATTTTGGAATAATCAATTCTCGTATTTGTCTTTTTATCAAAAATAAATTTTTCATGCTCAACTCCAATCTTCAAATTAGATTTATCCTTTGAGCCTGACTTAAAATGTTCTATTATTTGTTCCTTTGTTTCTATCATTAGCTTATATTGTTTCTTTTTAGATAATCTTCAATTTCCTTTATATTACTTAATTTGTTAGAGCAAGTTTGATTTTTACATATAACAATTTTTGCCTCTTTTACTTCATTATCTAGATATTTAAATGTAGCTCTAGTAAAAAATTTTTTTTGCAAATACTTTTTTATATTAGGATCTAAATTTTGCTTTCCATGAATTGTAAAAGATATACTTTCATTACAAATATCCAATGATTTTACAAAACTAAACATTTGTGCAAAGTTTGAGTTTAAAACTTGGTGGAAACTCTTTTTTAAAATATCAATTTTTTCAAACCATATTTTATCGCTAGTTATAATATATATTTTATTACATAAGTTTAAATATACGCTATTTCCATTTGGTATATTATTATCATTTAGATCTACTGGTTGTACAAATAGATCATTGTCTAATATTTTATTTTTCTGCATTAAGCCTGATTTTTTATCAAAGAAGTATTCCCAGGTTTTTATTAAAATATATTTTGCTTTTTCGATGTATTTAACATCACCATCTAACTCATAAATAGTTATCAAAAGACTAGCATAGTATACGTAATCTTCCAAAAAAGCGTCAATCTCTGTGTCTTGATAGCAATGGAAAATTTTGTCTGACAAATATTTTTCCAATATCTTTATACTAACAAGAGTATTTTGTTTTAATTCTTCATTATCAGTTACTAGCGATGAAAGAAGAAGTGTTTCTAATAAAAAACAATTTTGATCAGTTTGAGATTTATCATCAAATAATGGTTTAGTACGTTTATTTCTTTGATCTAATAACGTTTTTTCTGTGTTTGAGATTTCTTTAATCTCATCGTCGGAAAGTTTATTATGAGTTTCTATTAAAATATTATTACCTTCAAAATTTCCCTCTTCAGTTAAATTATATTTTTTTGCAAATAAATTAAATTTAGAACCCAGAGTATTTTTTAGTTCTGCATAATTCCATACATAATATTTTCCTTCAACACCATCGCTATCGGCATCATATGCAGACCCATAAAGATCAAAATCATTTTTAAATTCTGAATTAATAAAATCTATAGTCTGCTCTAACTTTTTCTTATAATAAATATCATTAGTTTTTTGAAAGAACTTATTTAACAATCCTATATATTGAATATTATCATAAAGCATTTTTTCGAAGTGAGGGATGATCCAATTTTCATCAACAGTGTATCTTGCTATACCTCCAGCAAGATGATCATACATTCCTTTTGACGAAATATTGTATAGTAAAGTTTCAACAGGTTTAAAGTATTCTCCTTTTCCTGTTTTTAAATAAAAATAAAACATTGCATCAAATAAATAAAATTGGGGAAACTTAGGAGCTCCCTTGAAACTCCCATTATCTTTATCAAGGTGCTGTATAATTTTTTCTAAAAATGGCTCTAATGGTTGATTTAATACCGCTGATCTTTGATTAATTTTACCAAATATTTCTTGCATTTGGGGCGCTTGATCGAGAATTTTTTCTCTATTCTTATTATATACGTCAGAAACATTATTTAGAACTTTTTGAAAATCTGGTCTTCCATGCATTTCTTTTGGTGGGAAATAAGTTCCACCAGTAAAAGGAACTCCATTTTCATCAAGAAACATCGATAAAGGCCAACCTCCTTGGGTTCCTGTTAAAATAGATAAACTTCTTTGAAAAACATAATCTAAATCAGGTCTTTCTTCTCTATCAACTTTAATGTTTATAAATTTTTCATTCATTATTTTAGCAGTTTGATCATCTTCAAAACTTTCATGAGCCATCACATGACACCAATGACAGCTCGCATATCCAACACTGAGAAATATTGGTTTTTTTTCTTTTTTTGCCTGTTCTAAACTTTCTTTGTTCCAAGCAAACCAATTTACAGGATTGTCTTTATGCTGCTTTAAATACGGACTTTTCTCTTCCTTAAGTTTGTTAGTCATGTTTTTTTTAAAAATTAGTGATGATAAAAAGGTTTTCTATCAAATATTTTTTTCACCATTGGTTCAAACTCTTCTAAAGACATAGATTTGTAATTAGGATCAAAAGAAGACTGGTCATATTTTTCACAAAAATCAACTGTATCTTGATAATATTTGTGATCTTTGAATTTATCCCTAGCGTTTCTATCTCCTCCTAAATGATGAGCACTGTAATAAGTTTGAAAAAGTCCATGGTGAAGTATTATCCAATATGTTTTTTCTGAAACATAAGGTCTGATTATTGAAGCAGCATATTGAGAATGATTCATAGGCGCCAAGTCATCTCCTATATCATGAAGTAAAGTTGCAACAACCATCTCATCACTTTCTCCATTCTTGTAAGCTCTTGTGGCTGCCTGTAAGGAATGTTCTAATCTAGTTATTTGATAGCCCTCAAGAGTTGTAGTTTGACTTGCAAGATATTTAAGCAATCTATCAGCTGTTTTACGTTCAAAATTCTTTTCATACTTTTCTAATAATTCATAATCTTCTCTAGAACCATTTTTCATTTCAGTAAAATTTACTTTTTTCATTAATTACTCGAACCAGTACTTAATAGTGATAATTGTGTAACTTTATCTTCTCCAAGTTCATCAATTATTTTTACAGGATAATCACCAGTAAAATGATGATCGGTTAATTGAGGATAAGCATCATTTCTCTTTTCAAAACCCATTCCTCGATATAAACCATCTAAAGTTAAAAATTTAAGTGATTTTGCTTTTATAAACTCTTTTATTTCATCTACTGATTTATTTGCTGCTAATAGTTCTTTTTTTGTAGGTGTATCAACTCCATAAAAATCTGGGTATTTTATTTCTGGACTAGCTATCCTAACATGTATCTCTTTAGCACCATTATCATATAACATCTTTACAATCTTTGAAGAAGTAGTTCCTCTAACTAGAGAGTCATCAACCAAAATAATTTTTTTATTTTTTATAACTGAAATATTTGCATTTAATTTTAATTTAACTCCTAAACTTCTAATCTGCTGTGACGGTTCTATAAAAGTTCGACCAACATAATGATTTCTTATCAGACCTAAATCAAAATTTATTTTTTTTTCTTCCGCGTAACCTAATGCAGCTGCATTTCCAGAATCTGGTACAGGCACAACCAAGTCAGCATCTAAATCGTCCTCTTTTGCTAATTCAGCTCCAAATCTTTTTCGATATTCATAGGCTGTTTTGCCATTCAAAATACTATCTGGTCTTGAAAAATAAATATATTCAAAAACACACGGTCTCACTTTTTTTTGAGGAAAAGGCTTAATACTTTTTAATTCATCATTTTCTACATAAACAATTTCACCATTTTCAACTTCTCTAACAAATTTTGCACCGATAATATCAAAAGCACATGTCTCAGATGCAAAAACATAAGAGTTTTTTAATTTTCCTATGACCAGAGGTCTAATTCCATAAGGATCTCTAACACCAATAAGAGTATTTTGTGTCATCATAACTAATGCATATCCCCCTTGAATTTGAAATAGAGCATCAATAACTTTGTCAATTGTCTTTGGTCTTTTTGATTTTGCTATAAGTTTTACTATGGTTTCTGTATCTGATGTTGTGTAAAAGATTGAGCCTTCTTCAACCATTTTATTTCTAAGTGTAATTGCATTCGTTAGATTTCCATTATGTGCAACACCAATTCCACCTGAATTAGTATCAGCAAAGAATGGTTGTACATTTCTTAAAGCAGTTCCGCCAGTTGTAGAATATCTATTGTGACCTATTGCATAATTTCCTGGTAAGTTTTTTAAAACTTTTTCATCATTAAAGTTGTCACCAACTAAACCAAATCTTTTTTCAGAGTGATATTTTTCGCCATCAAATGATACAATTCCACAACCTTCTTGCCCTCTATGTTGTAATGCATGAAGTCCTAAAGCCGTTAAGGTCGATGCTTCTGGTGTATTACTTATACCAAAGACAGCACACTCCTCTTTTAATTTAGGGTTATACATCTTGAACTTTTTCTTTAGCGTCTTCATATTGTTTTTGATTTGGAAATACCTTTATAAGATAGATACTACCTTTTTCAACCCAAGGAAATGTTAACGAATCTTTTAAATTTAACGGCCATTTTTTGCTATCGTAGACGACATCAATAGCAGTGAACAAACAAACAATTAGTACATAGCTCTTAGCGATTCCAAAGAAAAAACCAAAAACTTTATCGATTGAACCTAATCCAGTGTAAGTAACAACTTTACTTATTGCTTTATTTCCTAAAAGAATAAGAAATATTATTAAGATAAATAATATTACACCAACAGTTATATCAAGAACATATTCACTGTCTAAAATACCATCAAAGTAAGGCTTTACTTTTGGAAATAAATAAATTGTTAAAATATATGCCAAAACCCATTTGGCAGCTGACAATAAACTTAAAACAAAACCTTTTCTAGATCCTTGAAATAAAAAATAAATGGTTAATACAAAAAAAATATAATCAAATAATGTTACTTGTATTAAAAAATCCTGAATAGCTTCAATCATTAATTGAATGGTTTAATTTTAAGCAATAAAGAAGGTAAAAGTGTTAGAACTGAAATCATTGCAAGCAACATAGCAATCCCCGTGAATACACCAAAGTAAATTGTTGGTATAAAATTTGACATTACTAAAATTGAAAATCCAAAAATTATTGTAATTGAAGTATTTAAAATAGCTTTACCGACAGTTGAATGGCACAATTTAAGTGTCTTATTATAACTTTTTAATTTTGCATACTCCTCTTTAAATCTATAAATATAATGAATGCTATTATCTACAGCTATACCTATAGTTATTGCTGCTATTGTAATTGTCATCATATCAAGAGGAATTCCCAATAATCCAATTAAACCTAATATAAAAAAAGCTGCTATAAAATTTGGCACAACACCTATTAAAGCTAATTTTAAATTTTTGAAAAGAATAATAAACATTATTATAATTCCAAGCATAACGAATCCAAGGGTCAAAATTTGAGATTTAAATAAACTTTGTAAAAGATTATTAAATAGAATTAATACTCCACCTAATTTATATTCATCTTTTTTTAAATTTAATTTATTTTCAAGATCTGAATGTATTTTAATAAGTAAATCATTTCTCCTTAGATCATCCAATGAGTCTTTTATCCTTAAGCTTATTCTAGCCTCAGAGTCTTTTATAGATATGTATGGATCGACAATTTCTTTTTTTATGTTATCAGGAATCTTAGTATATAAGACGCCCATTTCTAAAGATCCAAGTTCTTTATTATTATTTAATTGTGTAGCAACATCAATTATTGAAGAAAAAGAGAGAACTTTTCCAACTGGCTCCAAGGAATCTAAATAATTATGAACTTTTTTTATTTTATTAATTTTATCTTTAGTAAACCAATATTTTTCATCATTTTCATCTTCATCACCCCAATCATCCTCTTCATCGTCTGATTTTTGTTCAATTTCATCTTTTTTTGGAAATTTTAAAATAACTTCAAGTGGAGTTGTACCTCCCAGCTTTTCATCAATAAGCTTCATACCTTTGTAAATTTCTGTATTTTTATCAAAATAATTTATAAAACTATTTTCTACTTCAAGCTTTGAAATTCCAAAAATACTTAGAAATATAATTATTATTGTTGTTCCAAATATAGTATTTTGATTTGAAACTGAAATTTTACCAAAAAAATTAGTTATAACAGAGCCCTTTTCTTCCTTAAGTGAAATTTTATTAAACTTTAGTAAATTAATTAATGTTGGCAACAAACTAAAGGTAATAAGAAAGGAAATAATCAGACCAAAAGTCATCATGAAACCAAAGTCAATTATTGGCTTTATATCACTGAATATTAAAGACAAAAAAGCAAAAATAGTTGTCAAGGCTGTATACAAAATAGGCCAGAACATCTTACTTGTTGTCAAAGAAATAATTTTAGATTTGTTTAATCTTGGAAATTGTTTTGAAAGCTGAAGATATCTTGTGCTAATATGAATATTCATGGCCATAGTTAATATCAACATTAGGGCTATAAAATTTGATGAAATAACTGTAACCTTCCATCCCAAGAGACCCAAAAGACCAGTCATTATGACTACTGAAAAAAAACAACTACTTATAGGAACAATTACCCATATCAATCTTTTAAAAACATACCATAGAGTTGCAATAATAAAGATAAAAACTCCAAGTCCAAAAACAATGATATCACTTTTAATAAAAGTCATCATGTCATCTGCAATCATAGGAATACCACCCAAATGAATTTTGCTAGTCGAACTAAAATTTTTAATAACTTGTCTTATTTCTAAAATATTTTTATGATTCTGTTTTTTCAAATTATCTTTGTATATCTCT
>CABYDS010000021.1 GCA_902517745.1 uncultured Pelagibacteraceae bacterium | reverse complement strand
AAACGCTTGATATTAATAAAGCCTTAGACATAGTTTCAATAAATCTCGAAGGAAAGTCATCAGTTGCGGACTTCATGATTATAGCTAGTGGTACATCATCAAGACATATTCAAGCTTTATCTGAACAAGTTTTTGAAAAATTAAAAATTAATGGTGTGAATAATTGTAAAATTGAAGGAAAGGATAGCAATGACTGGAAGCTTGTAGATGGAATAGACTTAATAGTTCATATTTTTAATCCTGAAAAAAGAAAATTTTACGAATTAGAAAAAATGTGGTCAGAATTAATTCCTAAAGAAAAACTGATCATATGAAAAAAGTATACTTTATAGCTTCATTATTTTTTTTCATATTTACAAATCCAATTTTGAGTAATGAAAACGATATTTACAAAAAAATTGATTTATTCAGCGAAGTCTTAGATAAAATTAATAAAGAATATGTTGATGAAGTAAACCAGAGTGAAGCAATGGATGCTGCTATAAACGGCGTTTTACAATCTTTGGATCCTTATTCAGCATATATGTCTCCGGACTCGTTTAAAAATATGCAAACTGAGACTAGCGGAGAATTTGGAGGATTGGGCATTGAAGTCAGTATGGAGGCTGGTGTCGTAAAAGTAATTTCTCCAATTGATAACTCGCCAGCTGAGGAGGTTGGTGTCAAAGCCGGAGATTACATCGTTAAAATTGATGATGTTCAAGTTCAAGGAAAAACTCTTTCTGAAGCTGTAGAATTAATGAGAGGTCCAGTTGGATCTGATATAGAGATTACTGTTAGAAGAAGGGGAGAAAGAAAAGCACTTATATTTACAATTACAAGAGAAATTATACAAGTTGCATCTGTAAAGTCAGAAATTAAAGATGATCAAACAGCTTATATAAGATTAACATCATTCAATGAGAATAGTAGTAAACAAATAAAAAATAAAATCAAAGAATTTAAGAAAAATAAGAAAATTAAAAATTACATATTAGATTTAAGAAATAATCCTGGTGGATTGTTATCTCAAGCAATAAAAATTTCAGATTATTTTTTAGAAAATGGAGAAATTGTTTCTACAAAAAGTAAAAGGAAGTATGAAAATAGAAAATGGTTTGCAAAAAAAGGAGACATTATTGATGGAGAAACGATGGTTATTTTGATTAATTATGGGTCTGCATCAGCATCTGAAATTGTTGCAGGAGCACTACAAGATCACAAAAGAGCGATATTAGTAGGAGAGAGTACATATGGAAAAGGGTCAGTCCAATCAATTATTCCTTTAGAAAATGAAGGTGCCATAAGACTTACTGTTTCTAAATACTATCTCCCATCGGGTAAATCGATTTCAAGAGTAGGTGTAAATCCAGATATAGTTATTGCTGAAGGTTCAGATGAATTTAGAATAAATACAGATACTGATAACCAGTTGGAATTTGCTCTTAAATTATTAAATGGTTAAGAATGAAAGAAAAATTTCAAAAACTTCCATTAAGAAATGGTGTTGGTATCGCAGTCCTAAATAAAGAAAATAAGATATTTGTTGCAAAAAGAATTGATAATCCTGCTGATTTTTGGCAGATGCCTCAGGGCGGTATTGATGAAGGTGAAAATTATTTTGATGCAGCGTTGAGGGAACTTAAAGAAGAAACAAGCATAAAGTCAGTAGAACTAGTTAAAGAAATAAGCAAATACACAACTTACGATCTTCCTGATCGCCTTTTAGGAATTATTTGGAAAGGAAAATATAAAGGCCAAAAGCAAAAGTGGTTTATTGTAAAGTTTAATGGAGAGGAAAATGAGATTAACATTAAAACTAAACATCCTGAATTTTTAGATTGGAAATGGATAGATATTAAAGATTTAACAACTAAAGTTGTAGATTTCAAACTTCATGTTTATCAAGAAATTCAAAAAGAACTAGAAAAAGTAGTTAATTAATACTTATAGATTTTAGAACTTCGACTTTGTGGTTTAAAAGAAATCTTTTTTGATCATCAATATTATCTTTTGATAATTCTGCTTCAGCACCGCTTATCGACTCAGATACAAAATTTTTATCAGCATCTTTTAAATCAAAAATTGAACTAGTTAATACAGATAATGTATTGTCTTTAAATTCGACAATACCATCTTCAACATAGAAACTTTGTTCCTCAGACTCAGAGAATACTCTAATTATACCTGGTTTTAAAAAAGAGATAATTGGAATATGGTCTTTAAGAATACCAATCTCTCCTTCTACAGCAGGTATTACAACCTCAAATACATTATCTTTAGAAAGAAAAGATTGTTCTGGATTAACAATATCTATATTAAAGAGATTATTCATTAAGCAGCTGCATCTTTTGCCATTTTTTCAGCTTTTTCTATTGCTTCTTCTATTGTGCCAACCATATAAAAAGCAGCTTCAGGAAGATGGTCATATTCTCCTTTGCAAATTGCGTCAAACCCTTTAATTGTTGACTCTAAATCTACAAGTTTACCTGGAGATCCTGTAAATACTTCAGCCACAAAGAAAGGTTGTGATAAAAATCTTTGAATTTTTCTAGCTCTAGCAACGGTTAGTTTATCATCCTCTGATAGCTCATCCATTCCTAGAATTGCAATAATATCTTGCAAAGATTTGTAAGTTTGTAAAATTTTCTGAACAGATCTTGCTACTCGATAGTGTTCATCACCAACAACTCTTGGATCTAAAATTCTAGAAGTAGAATCCAAAGGGTCAACAGCTGGGTAAATACCTAATTCAGCAATTTGTCTTGAGAGTACAGTCGTTGCGTCTAAGTGTGAAAAAGAAGTTGCTGGAGCTGGATCTGTTAAATCATCTGCAGGTACATAAATTGCCTGAACAGATGTAATTGATCCTTTATTAGTTGTTGTAATTCTTTCTTGCAGGTTTCCCATATCTGTTGCAAGAGTAGGCTGATAACCAACCGCTGAAGGAATTCTTCCTAGAAGAGCTGATACTTCTGAACCTGCCTGAGTAAATCTAAAAATGTTATCAACAAAGAATAAAACATCTTGACCCTCTTGATCCCTGAAATACTCTGCCACAGTAAGACCAGTTAAAGCTACTCTAGCTCTAGCTCCAGGAGGCTCATTCATTTGTCCATAAACTAACGCTGCTTTAGATCCACTTCCCTCTGGCTTGATCACTCCTGACTCGATCATTTCGTGATATAAATCGTTCCCTTCTCTAGTTCTCTCTCCCACTCCAGCGAATACTGAAAATCCACCGTGGGCCTTAGCTATATTATTTATAAGTTCCATTATAATTACAGTTTTTCCAACTCCTGCTCCACCGAACAATCCAATTTTTCCACCTTTGGCATAAGGTGCTAATAAGTCGATTACCTTTATTCCAGTTACTAGAATTTCTGTTTCTGTAGACTGATCATTAAAAGAAGGAGCTTGTCGGTGTATAGGCCAATTTTCTTTAGTAGAAATTTGTCCTTTCTCATCGATTGGTTCACCTATAACGTTTACAATTCGTCCTAACGTTTCTGGACCTACTGGAACTTGAATTGGAGCGCCTGTATCTTTTACTTCATCACCCCTTTTGAGTCCCTCTGTACTATCCATAGCAATGGTTCTAACACTTGACTCTCCAAGGTGCTGCGCAACTTCTAAAACTAATCTATTACCTCCATTATCACACTCTAAGGCTGTTAATATTTCTGGCAGTTCTCCATCAAATTTTACGTCAACGACTGCACCAATTACTTGTGTTATGTTTCCTTTTTTGCTCATAATTATAAACTTTCTGCTCCTGATATAATTTCAATTAACTCTTTTGTTATTGCTGCTTGACGGCTTCTATTATACTCAATTGTAAGCCTATCAACCAATTCGCCTGCGTTTCTGGTTGCATTATCCATTGCTGTCATCCTCGAACCTTGCTCACTGGCAGAATTCTCTAACATTGCTTTAAATATTTGCGTTGAAATATTTTTCGGCAATAAATTACTTAAAATTTCATCTTCATCTGGTTCAAACTCATAGTCATTATCATTACCAGAAACATCTTTATCATCTTTATCTTCATTAAGTGGAACTAATTGTTGTTCTTGTGGAATTTGTGTAATTACATTTTTAAATTTATTGTAAAATATTGCGCAAACATCAAATTCATTTTTTTCAAATTTTTCAATTATAATTTTTCCTACTTTATCTGCATCAAAGTAATTTATATTTTTTGACTCTTTGAAAGAGATGTTCTCTACAATATAACTTTTATACTGTCTTTTAAGTTGATCATATCCTTTAGATCCAACAGTAATAATTTTTAAAGTTTTATTTTCAGATATGATTTTTTCGAAATAACTTTTTGCTTTTTTAATAATGTTAGTATTAAAACCTCCGCATAAACCTCTATCAGCAGTAAGAACAATACATAAATGAACTTTCTCTTCACCTGTCCCAACCAGTAACTTGGGAGCATTTTCTTTATCTGTTATACTTTTTGAAAGATTTAAAATTACATTGTTCATTTTTTCTGAATAAGGTCTGCCTTTTTCAGCATTCTCTTGTGCTTTTCTCAACTTAGCTGCAGCCACCATTTTCATAGCTTTTGTTATTTTCTGAGTTGATTTAACACTCGTAATTCTTTTTCTGAGATCGTCTAAACTTGGCATTTATAATTATTTAATTCCTTTAATTAATTCTACTAATTGTTTTTCAATGTCTTCCTCAATCTTCCCAGTTTTGGCAATAGACTCCATAATCTCAGGCTTATCAGATTTACACTTTTGTAGAACTTTATTTTCAAAGTCGGCTACATCTTTAAGTTCAATATCATCCAAATAACCTTTTACACCACAGAAAATTGATATTACCTGTTCTGCAACTGTCATGGGAGAATATTGTCCTTGTTTTAAAAGTTCAGTTAACTTCGAACCTCTATTTAAAAGTTTTTGTGTAGATGCATCTAAATCAGATCCAAATTGAGCAAAAGCTGCCATTTCTCTGTATTGAGCTAACTCTAATTTAATTGATCCAGCTACAGATTTCATAGCTTTAGTTTGTGCAGCTGATCCTACTCTAGATACGGATAATCCAACGTTTACTGCTGGTCTTATTCCTTGATTGAATAGTTCAGTTTCTAAAAATATTTGCCCATCTGTAATAGATATTACATTTGTTGGAATATATGCAGAAACATCACCTGCTTGTGTTTCAATAATTGGTAGCGCAGTTAAAGAACCTCCGCCATTTTCATCACTTAATTTAGCGGCTCTCTCTAATAACCTACTATGTAAATAGAACACATCCCCAGGGTATGCTTCACGCCCCGGTGGTCTTCTTAACAATAATGACATTTGTCTATATGCAACTGCTTGCTTAGATAAATCATCGTAAATAATTAAAGCATGCATTCCATTATCTCTAAAATATTCTCCCATAGTACATCCTGTGTAAGGAGCTAGAAACTGAAGAGGCGCAGAGTCAGAGGCTGTTGCGGAAACTATAGTCGTATATTCCATTGCACCAGCGTCCTCTAAAGTTTTTACAATCTGAGCAACTGTTGATCTTTTTTGTCCAATTGCAACATATATACAATAAAGTTTTTTACTTTCGTCGTCTGACTCATTAATTTTCTTTTGATTGATAATTGTATCGATAGCTACTGCAGTTTTACCAGTTTGACGATCTCCGATTATAAGTTCTCTTTGCCCTCTTCCAACAGGAATTAAACTATCAATTGCTTTTAAACCTGTTTGCATTGGTTCGCCAACTGATTGTCGTGGAATAATACCTGGAGCTTTAACTTCAACTCTTTTTCTTTCTAAACTTTTATCTAAAGCTCCTTTTCCATCAATTGGATTTCCTAATCCATCAACAACTCTTCCTAAAAGTTGTTTTCCAACTGGTACATCAACAATCGCACCAGTTCTTTTTACAGTATCCCCCTCTTTAATTTCTCTATCATCGCCAAATATAACAACGCCAACGTTGTCACTCTCTAAGTTTAATGCCATTCCTTTAGAGCCATCAGAAAACTCAACCATTTCTCCTGCTTGAACATTATCCAGGCCATAAATTCTTGCAATTCCATCTCCAACAGACAATACTTGCCCGACCTCTGAAACTTCAGCTCTATCGCCAAGTTTTTTTATCTGCTCTTTTAATATTTTTGTTACTTCTGAAGGATTTATTTCCATTTATGCCTCTATCATTTGTTTTTGAATTTGTTGCAGTTTATTTTTAATAGAATTATCTATCATTGTACTTCCCACTTTTAATACTAAGCCACCAATTAAACTTGGGTCAAATTTATAGTTTAACTGTATCTTTGCTCCAAAGTTTTGAGATAGCTCTTCTTTAATTTTAGAAATATCTGATTCATTAAGTTCTTTAGCTGAAAAAAGCTCAGCTTTTATTTCACCTCTAGCTTTCGAACATACCTCTATAAAGTCACTTAAAACTTTTTCTAAATAAAAAAATCTTCTTTTTTGAATTAAAAAAACTAGAAATCTTTTTAAAAGATTATCAAAATTGTTTTTTTCAGAAATTGTTTCAATAACTCTAGTTAAATCCTCAATGCTTGTCGTTGGGTTTTTGATTAAATATCTAAATTCTTCACTTTCATTTATGAGCTTACTTATTGCAACGACTTGTTCCTCTATTTTTGCCAGAGATTTATCTTCGTTAGCCAGCTCAAATAATGCTTGAGCATAACTGTTATTAGAAGTTATTGATATTTTATTTTCGCTCAATTTATACTCTCAATTGTGAAGATTTTTAAAATTTCGCTTAGATAACATACGAATTATCAGTCTTCAAGGCTCAGATTGTGAAAAATGGTAAGATTTAATGGGCTAATTGAAGCTGATAGGGTCAACATCAACTGAAAGTTTCATTCCTTTGGAGAGTTGAAAATCTTTCAATACATCTTTCAATTTTTTCTGAACACTGGATGTTTTTTTTGCCCTTATTAATAGTCTATTTCTGAATTTTTGATTAATTCTATATATTGGAGCGTTTACTGGTCCTAAAATTTTTGCATCTATAGATTTTGATAAAATATTTTTTAGTTTTACAGCATCTATATCAAGTTTTTTTTCATTTGATGAAGATAAAATTAAAGCAATAAATCTTTCGTAGGGTGGTAAATTATTCCTCTTTCTTAAATTTAATTCATTTTCTAAAAATTTAAAAGGATCTTCATTTGTAATTTGATTTATAACTTCTGGTTTTAAGTTGTATGTTTGGAAATAAATATTAGCTGGTTTTCCGGTTCTACCTGCTCTTCCCGATAACTGATGGTAAAGTTGTAAATTTTTTTCAGTGCTCCTAAGATCGTGTCCTTGAGAAGTTAAATCAATGTCTAATACAACAATACAATTCAATTTTGGAAAGTGAAATCCTTTTGATATTAATTGAGTGCCTACAAGAATATCTATTTCACCAGATATAATTTTATTCAATTTATCTTTGCCAGATGCTTTATTCATTGTGTCGCTAGAAAAAATTATTGTTTTTTTATTAGGAAAGAGGTTTTTAACTTCCTCTGCAATTTTTTCTACACCAGGTCCACTAAATACAAACTCACAAACATTTCCTTTTTTACAATCTCTATTTAATTTTGAATTATATCCACAGTAATGACACAAAAGAATTTTTTTATTTTTGTGAAATACTAAATTTATAGAACACCTTGGGCATGTAAAAACATTTAAACATTTTTTACATAAAACATAAGGTGCAAAACCTCTTCTATTTATGAAAAAGAGAACTTGATCTTTTTTATTTAAATGTTCTTTTACTTTTTCAAGAGTTTTAAGAGATATAGAACTTTTGGTCACTAGTTGATTTTGATAAAGATCGATAACATGGTGTTTGGGTAAATTTGCACCTTTATATCGATTAAGCAATCTTGAGTAATTATATTTTTTAATTTTAATATTTTCATATGTTTCGATTGATGGAACTGCAGTTACTAAATTTATTGGAATATTTTCGTGTTTAGCTCTTGATATTGCCATATCTCTAGCATTATAGATAATTCCTTCATCTTGTTTATAAGATTGATCGTGCTCTTCATCCACAGTTATCAAACCTAATTTTTTGAATGGCAGAAATAAGGATGATCTTGCTCCGATTACTACTTTAATTTTTCCTGCTGATAATCCATTCCATATAATTTTTCTTTTTTTTGGGCTGACTTTTGAATGCCAAACTGCAGCTTCAAATCCAAAATAAGATTTAAATTTTTTTTCAAATTCATTTGTTAGTCCTATTTCTGGTAATAAAATTAGAGCTTGCAATCCTATATTTATAATTTTTTCAATAGCTTTAAAATAAACTATTGTTTTTCCTGAACCGGTTGTACCTTGAAGTAAATGAACTCTAAAACTGCTATGATTTTTAGATAACTCTTTATAGGCCTTATCTTGCTCTTCAGAAAGTTGATAACTTTCTTTTTCGCTTGATAGAGTATATTTTAATAGA
>CABYDS010000020.1 GCA_902517745.1 uncultured Pelagibacteraceae bacterium | reverse complement strand
TCCAAAACCACAGTTGATGATTTATTAGTTAATTTAATCAATAATAAACACTATAGTAAACAAGAGTTTATAAGGGATAATTTAAATATGATTATTGAATTATTTTTTTATAAACATATAAATTCAACAAAAAAATTGTCATATAAAGCTAAAGAATATTATTATTCAAAACTATCTAATGTAAAAAAATTTAATCTTGATTATGAAACTTTTTTTTTAGAATTTAAGGATAAATTACTAAGTGAATAAAAATTATTACATAACAACACCAATTTACTATCCTTCTGCAAAACCTCATATGGGACATGCATATTCGAGTATAATTGCGGATTTTTTTGCACGTTTCAAAAAAATTGATGGTTTTAATGTTTATTTTTTAACAGGCACAGATGAGCATGGTTTAAAAATACAAAGATCTGCAGAAAAGTTAAATAAAGATCCAAAATCTTTTTGTGATGAAATAAGTAAAACATTCGAGGATTTAACTAAAACATTAAACTTATCAAATACTGATTTTATAAGAACTACAGAAGATAGACATAAAGTATCTGTACAAAATTTATGGAATATACTTGAAAAAAATAAGCAAATTTTTTTGTCTAAATATTCCGGTTGGTATTCTGTATCAGATGAAGCTTTTTACAATGAAGATGAAGTTGAGGAAAAAGATGGTTTAAAAGTTGCTAAATCATCTGGTTCAGGTGTTGAGTGGGTTGAAGAAGAATCTTTTTTTTTTAAACTTTCAGAATGGGAAAAACCATTATTAGATTTTTATGAAAATAATAAAAATTTTATTTTACCTGAAAGCAGAAGAAATGAGGTAATTAGCTTTGTCAAAAGTGGCTTAAAAGATTTATCTGTTAGTAGAAAAACATTTTCCTGGGGTGTAAAAGTACCGAGTGATGAAAATCATGTTGTTTATGTATGGTTAGATGCATTAACAAATTATTTAAGTTCTTTAAAATATCCCGATGAAAATAATGAGTTATATAAGAATTTTTGGCCAGCAGATTTACATATTATTGGTAAAGATATTTTAAGATTTCATGCTATTTATTGGCCAGCATTCTTATTGGCTGCAAAAATAGAACCGCCAAAGAGGGTATACGGACATGGATGGATACTCTCAGGTGACGAAAAAATGTCAAAATCAAAAGGAAATATTTTAGATCCGTTAGAAATCATAAATGCTTATGGTCTGGATCCATTAAGATATTATTTACTTAAAGAAGTATCTTTTGGTAATGATGGAAATATTTCCGAAGAAAAATTAGAAAATTGTATTAATAGTGATTTGGCAAATAATTTTGGAAATCTCTGTCAAAGAGTACTTTCTTTTGCTGAAAAAAATTGTTCATCTTTAATACCTGATCATAAATTTACTGATGAAGATTTAGAAATTTTAAAACCATTAAATAATCTAGATAAAATTAGATTATTTATAGATAATCAAGACATAAACCAATATATGAATTTTATTGTTGATAGATTGTTTGCAGCAAACAAATATTTTAATGATCAGGAACCTTGGAAGAAGAAGGATGATAGATTAAGGCTAAATACGATAGTTTATACTGCATTAGAATTAATTAGAAAAATAACTATTTTGCTTTATCCAGTAATGCCACAAACATCACTAAAAGTTCTAAATGTTTTTAATGAAACTGAAAATTCTATTGATTTAACATCAATTAATAATAATGAAATTTTAAAAAAAGATTTAAAAATAAATAAATTAGATATTTTGTTTAAAAAAATTGAAAAATGATAGACTCACATTGTCATCTTGATCACGAACCTCTTTATTCTAATATTATTGATGTTATTAAACGATCTAAAGAGAATGGATTAAAGAAAATTTTAACTATTTCAACCAATTCAAAAAGTTTTGAAAATATTAAAAAGATTATAAATCTTGACGAAATAATCTATGGAAGTATTGGAATTCATCCTCATGAATCTAGTAGTGATAATATGGATAAAGAATTTATTGTTGAAAATGCTCATAAATTAAAAAAAATAATAGGAGTAGGAGAGACTGGATTAGATTTCTACTATGAAAATAGTAATAAAGATGATCAGATTAAAAGTTTTGAGAGACATATAGAAGCCTCTATTGAATTAAATTATCCTTTAATAGTTCATTCTAGAAGTGCCGAAAGAGAAACTTTTGACATTTTAAATAGGTATAAAAATAGAGATATTAAAATACTTATGCATTGTTTTACAGGTTCAAAAGAGTTTGCTAAAAAAATGATGACATTGAATGCGTATTTTTCTGCTAGCGGTATAATAACTTTTAAAAATAGTAATGACCTTCAAGAAACATTTAAAATGATTGAAAATGATAAAATTTTAATTGAAACAGATAGTCCTTTTTTAGCACCTATACCAATGAGAGGTAAAAAAAACGAGCCTTCATATATTAAATATACATTAAAAAAACTTTCAGAATTAAAATCAATAACTTTTGATGAATTAGAAACTATTACAAATAATAATTTTGAAAGATTATTTTTTCAATAATGAGCATAAAATTTATAATATTAGGTTGTGGTAGCTCCATGGGTGTGCCAAGACCCGATGGATTTTTTGGAAATTGTGATCCAAAAAATAAGAAAAATTATAGAACAAGATGTTCTGCACTGATTAAAACAACTGATGAAAATATTTTAATTGATACATCTCCTGACCTAAGACAACAGTTATTGCGTCATAAAATCAAGAAAATTGATAAAGTATTCTATTCACATATGCATGCTGATCAAACTCATGGAATAAATGATTTAAGATCTTTTTTTATTAATAGTAGAAAACAAGTTAATGTTTATGCTGATAATGCAACATCTAAACTTTTAAAACAAAGTTTTTCATATTGTTTTAAAAGTTTCTCTAAAGAATACCCGGCTACTTTAAAACTAAATAAATTAAAAAAAAATTCGTTTATTAAACATAAAAATAAAGATTTAAAATTTAAATCGATTGTTGTCCAGCATGGTTCAGTCAAATCTAATTGTTTTATAATTGACAAAAAACTTGCATACATTACTGATGTAAGTGATATTTACAAAAAAGATTATTTTTGTTTTAAAAATCTTAAGTATTTAATAATTGATTGTCTTTGGTACAATTTTCATCCATCACACTTCAATTTAGAAAAATCTTTATACTTCATCAAAAAATTTAAACCCAAAAAGGCTATTCTTTCAAATCTATCACCAGTCTTAGACTATAACCAGTTAAAGAAAGTTATACCAAAAAATGTTATACCAGCACATGATGGTTTAACTATAGAACTATAGTATTTCTTCAATTTTATTTGTAATTTTATTCGATGTAGGTTTTGTAAAAGAAGCATATGTTTCCTCTACATTTCCCCGTTTATTGATTAATATTTTATGAAAATTCCACTTAGGAACAGCAGATTTGCCGAAATTATTTTCTGCCCACTTAAAAATCTCATGAGCATCCCTTCCTTTTACCTCTGTAATAGTTGTTAATGGAAAATTTATTTCAAAATTGACTTCACAAAATTCTTTTACTTCACTATTGGTTTTTTTTTCTTGATTAAAAGAGTCTGAGGGCACTCCAAGGACAATAAGACCCTTAGATTTATATTTATCCCATAATTCTTGCAGATCCTCATATTGTTTTGTGAAACCACAATAGCTGGCAGTGTTAACTATAAGTATAACTTTATCTCGATAATCTTTTAATTTAATGATTTCTCCATTAATACTCTCAATTTCTAGATCATAAAAACTTTTCTGATTATTTGACGTTGCCGAACTTTTAAAAAAAAACATAATTATAGTAATACTTATTATTGTTAATTTTTTCATAAACTACTTACTTATTTGGTGTAAGTAGTATTAAGAAGTACCCAAATAAAGTGGATAATAATGACCCAGTTAAAACTCCAATTTTAACTCCATCCATGTATTGCATGTTTTCTACAAATGCCAAGTTTCCAACAAATAAGCTCATTGTAAATCCAATACCTGTTAAAACCCCAACGCCGTAAAAATTAAACCAGTTAGAATTATTGGGCATCTGGGCTATTTTCATTTTTATTGAGACATAAGAAAATACAAATACTCCTAATTGTTTACCAACAAACAATCCTAATAAAATTCCTAATGGGACTTTATCAAGTAAAGATGCAAAAGATAAACCTTCTAATGAAACACCAGCATTTGCAAAAGCAAATAACGGCATTATACCAAATGCAACATATGGGCTTATCGCGTGTTCAATTTTAATTAGCAGTGAAAAATCTTTATCTTTTTTTCGGTGAGGTATGGTCATTGCTAGCAAAACCCCAGCAATTGTTGCATGAATTCCAGAATTGTGAGTAAAGTCCCAAAGAAATATTCCAACAATTAAATAAGGTAAAAATTTCTTTATGTTGAATTTGTTTATTACTAGAAGAACAATAAATGCTAAAAGCATTAAGCTTAAATATTTAATACTCAGATCACCTGAATAGAATAATGCAATAATTACTATTGCTCCCAAATCATCTATAATAGCTAAAGCTGTTAAAAAAACTTTTAATGATAACGGAACTCTTTTTCCTAATAATGATAGCACACCTAAAGAAAATGCAATATCAGTTGCAGATGGAATAGCCCAACCATTCATAGTTTCACTATCTCCAAAATTGATAAAAACATAAAATAATGCAGGTACTAACATTCCCCCAACTGCTGCGATAATTGGAAGAAGGGCTTGTTTTATATTTGACAGCTCTCCTTGTAAAAATTCTCTTTTAATTTCCAATGTTACAAAGAAAAAAAATATTGCCATCAAAGCATCATTTATCCAATGTAAAACAGACAATTTTAAACCAAAATTATTTATTCCTAAAAATAAATATTTATTTAATGTAGAAAAATATAATTCAGACAAATTAGAGTTACTTACAATTAAAGCTATTATCGCTGCAAAAAGTAAAACAAGACCACTTGCCGCTTCAAGTTTGAAAAACCATCTAAATGGCTTTGTAATTATCTGAATCATTTTTACCTGACTAAATCTTTAATAAATAATTTCAAGTCATTTATTACTAGATACAAACTATCTGACATTTTCAATATGCCAGGAAATATAACAGATATCTGATTTTTAAATGTGTCTAAAAGTAATATAAATGCTATAATTGATATAATTATTAAAAATATTTTTTTAATAATATTGTTTTCTCTTGAAACTGAACTTTTATCAATAGACACTAATTCTTTTGATGTACTCTCTTTTGTTGAAGATTTTTTTGTAACTTTTTTTCTTATTTTTTTCGTTTGTTTTATAGGTACATCAACTGACTCTATATTAATCTCTGATTTATTTTCATTAATTTTATTTATTTTTATGGTTTCAGTTTCTAATTTTAAATTTTCTTCCTTTTTATAAAACCATGTATGATCGCAATTGCCGCACTTTAAAAGTCTACCTTCATCTGAAATTAATTTTTCATCAATATTGAACTTCTTAGAACAAGCCGGACATTCAATGATCATAAATACTTATATATAACAAATTTTGTAAAATTTCCTTTTAAATAGTGATTAATATACTTTGAAATTTTTTTTATCTACTGTATTAGTACTCAATTCGGGGTGTAGCGCAGCCTGGTAGCGCACTTGGTTTGGGACCAAGGGGCCGTAGGTTCGAATCCTACCACCCCGACCATTTTATGAAAAAAGTAAAAATTTATAAGCCATCTAAAACTGCTATGCAGTCAGGATTGAAGAAATTTGATAAATGGATTATTGAATACATCACTGATGATCCAGGTACCAATCCTTTGATGGGTTGGGAAAGTTCTACAGATACTTATAGTGAATTAAAATTAGAATTTTCCTCAAAAGAATTGGCAATTGAATATGCAAAAAAAAATAATATTGATTTTGAAGTAATTGAACCTAATAAAAGAAAAATTACTTTAAAATCCTACGCTGATAATTTTACAAAATAATGTTTAAATTTTTTACAGAAAGAAGATGGTACGGTTGGAGTATATTTGGATCAATATTCATATTAGTTTCAACATGGTATCAGGTACAATTAGATGTAAAAATTAATGAATGGTTTGGTGAATTTTACGATACTCTTCAAAAAGCTCTAACAGAACCTGGTTCAGTAACAGAAACCGAATTTATTGGATATTTGTTTACATTTGCAAAAGTTGCAGGTCTTTGGATTATAATTGCAATTATAACAGGATTTTTTGTATCTCATTGGGTGTTTAGATGGAGAACTTCAATGGCTGAATATTATCATTCTCAATGGCTGAAAGCACGTTTAACAGAAGGGGCTTCGCAGAGAGTTCAAGAAGACACTTTAAAATTTGCAAGAATAATGGAGGGACTTGGTGTTGGACTTCTAGATAGTATAATGACTTTAGTAGCCTTCCTACCAATATTATGGGGATTATCTAAACAAGTCGATGTGCTTCCATGGATTGGTGAAGTTGATCATGCTTTAGTTTGGGTTGCAATAATTTCTGCACTTGGTGGAACAGTTTTATTAGCGGCTGTAGGTATTAAATTGCCAGGTATTGAATACGATATTCAAAAAGAAGAAGCTGGTTATAGAAAAGAATTAGTTCATGGAGAAGATGACCCTATAAGGGCCGCTCCACCAACTATAGGTCAATTATATGATAGAGTAAGAGGTATTCACTATAAATCATATTTTCACTACTTATATTTTAATGCAGTGAAATGGAGTTATTTTCAAGGTATGGTGATTGTTCCATATTTGGCTTTAGCACCAACTATTGTATCAGGTGCTATTACATTGGGTTTTGTTCAACAAATAACCAGAGCATTTGGGAGAGTTGAAAATTCATTACAATATTTAGTTAGAAGCTGGTCTACAATAGTAGAATTAATTTCAGTTTGGAAAAGATTAAGTGAATTTGAAGCTAGATTGAAATATAATTTAGAAGAATCTACTGTTGAAAATATTTAATGTCTTTAGATAAAGATCTAATTAATCAACTTGTAAAAGTTACTTCTAGAGCTGCAATTAATTGTTATCAGTTTCTTGGCAAAGAAAATAAAAAAATTGCTGATAAAGCTGCAACAGATTCTATGAGAAAAGATTTAAATAATCTAGAAATTAACGGAGAAGTGGTGATAGGTGAGGGTGAACTCGATGAAGCACCAATGTTATATATAGGTGAAAAACTTGGTAAGGGTAATGGTCCATATCTAGATATAGCCGTAGACCCACTTGAAGGCACAAACTTTGCTGCAAAAAATATTCCGGGTGCCATATCTGTATTGGCAATTTCAGAAAAAGGAAATTTATTTAATGCTCCAGAAACTTATATGAATAAAATTGCAGTGGGTAAAGATGTTCCATTTGATGCGACAGATTTAGATTATCCTATAAAAAGAAATATTTCCAATATTGCAGATTCCAAAAACAAAAATATTGATGAACTTACAGTATGTATTCTCGATAGACCAAGACATAGAGATATTATTGAAGAATTAAAAGTATTAAAAGTAAATTTAAAATTAATTTCAGACGGTGATATTTGTGGTTCTCTTTTAGTTACTGATAATAAGTATAATGTTGACTTATTTTTAGGTATTGGAGGTGGTCCTGAGGGAGTAATATCAGCAGCAGCTTTGGATGCTTATGGATGTAAATTTCAGGGTAAATTTTTATTTGCAACTGATCAAGATAAGGCTAGAGCAAAAAAAATGGGAATATCAGACCTAAATAAAAAATATGAATTAAATGAAATAGTTAAAGGAGATAGTATTTTTTGTGCGACAGGTATTACCAGTACAGAAATGGTTGCGGCTGTAAAAAAAGAAAATAAAAAATTTATTACTGAAACTCTTGTCACACATAAAGAATCTACAATAGAAATTATAAAAAGTGAGGAACCTATAGCTTGATTATTTTTAATAATTGCAATAGAAACTTCATCTCTGGTCCCTTCGTCTATCGGTTAGGACACATGGTTTTCATCCATGAAAGAGGGGTTCGATTCCCCTAGGGACCGCCATACTAAGTATAGTTATTCAAACTAAATTTAATTATCACTAACGCTGGGCACACTGTGGGCACACTAGATAACAATTTTTATTTTAAAGTAACATCTAAGTTCAAATACGACTCAGAGTGTATTGGACTTAATTTCTAGGTATGTAGCAAGTGTAAGTCTTAAACCATTTATTTGGTCTTATGCTAGTAACTATGTCTATCTTAAAAGGATTTCTGTCACGATAATCTATCGGAAACCAAATTTCCAAATAATAATCTTTTACCTCTTCCCAATAATATTCTGTTGGATTTTGAAGCATTTTTTTTTCATCATTAGTCATTTTTCTTTGTTTAAATTTTTCCGTTTTGTAATTGCTTTTATTTTTTTTATAAAATTTTAATGTGTCTATCTTAATTCCATCATGTTTTAATGAAGGAAAAGGTTTCCTTTGATAGAAGGTTATTTTTTTAAAGAAGTGGTTTATTTCCACCTTTGAAAATGGAAACAGATCTGTTCTCATCATACCGTTCTTATCTTTAAAAGGACCATAGTGACATTCATAATCCTTTGCAAAAGAGTTTGATCCAAGTAATACAAAAAATAATAAATAAACTACTATTATTTTTTTAGATATTTTATTTTTCATTTGAAACTTGCTCTTGTAAATATCTTTTTAATGAAATTTTATGTCCTACACCTTTTCCACGGTTTTTAAAATTAAACACAGCATCCTCATGACCCTTTTCAAATCCCTTAAATAATTCATTATTTTTTTTATCAATCTTTTTCTCTATATTTTTAAAAAAAGGGCGATGTTCACTAAATTCATCTAAACCTGAAATTTTCCACTTACTATAAATCCCATATAATATGTACCAGAAACCTGTCTTGCTGATCTCACTAAAATTTGATTGTTGGTAGAGAAAATTTGTCCATCCAAAAATATATCCTATTACCCAATCTTTTTTTAATTCTGAACGAAGATCTTTATTTTTTTTATTATACAACTCATTCATGTCACCAACTTGCAACGTTAATGGTGTAGTTAATGCATTAGAAAATTTAATAAATTCAACACTATGTAATAATTCTTCGTCTGTCATTTTTTCTACAATTTTTAAGATTTAACACGATTATGATTTATTTATATCACACTTATAATGGTCAATGAATTTACTATTAATAAAGTCATACTTAGACATTGTAATTGTGGGTTCATCATCACCATCAAATATTATCTTTTGAAACCCTAACTCATAATCACTTAATTTTACAACGAAATAGTCATCTCCAAAATCTAAATTTTTTGTTGGGATACTAATAATTTTATTTTGATTTTCATCGAAATATTCAAATGACATTACATCAAGTCTGTAATTAATTGGTTTATATATTTTACCCAAATTGGAAAGCATGTTAATACATGTAAAATTTATTCCTTGGTCGGCAATAACAATTGAAGGGTAAATTATAAATATAATAGTTAAAATTTTTTTCATTTAATAATTGTGATTAATCTTTAGATTTTTTTGAGGCATAAGAATGGTAATTTTGTTAATATTTAATGTCAGAGAATGGAATTAGTTAATCTTTTCGTGTCGTGAAATAGGCCATGAATACAGATAAACCAATTAAAATTACAATATGTGTAGTTGTGGAGGCTTCACTGTATCGTGTAAAATCACCAATCCAAGCAAAAAAAGCATATACAGCCATCCAACCAACTGTATGTATTAAGAATCTTTTTAACTGTGACCATCTAATTATATCAGGATCATTATTCATGGTTTAAGTGTAACCCAAACAAAACCAGCTACCCGCAATAAGTTTTTTTGTAACTATAATTTTTCTCATTGTAGGTATTATATTGTGGGCACAATGTGGGCACAATTGAAAAGTATTTTTAAGTTTTTATGATAAAAAAAGATAGTAAAAACAACGTTCATGATCACAGAAAAGGGGTTCGATTCCCCTAGGGACCGCCATAATGAAATTTTTTGTTTATTTAATCATATCTAAAAATAAGCAAAAACACCTTAGCTACGTTGGATATACTAATAATTTAAAGGAAAGATTAGCCAAACATAATACTTCGAAAGGAGCAAAATTTACTAGAGGTAGAAAATGGATATTAGCCTATAGTATGAGTTATGATTCAAAATCCAAAGCTATGAGTGAAGAATACAAGTTAAAAAAAAACTATAAACTTAGAAATAAAATAAAATCAAATTTTTTATAAATGAAAATCTCAATTCTACTTCCTTACAAAGAAAATTTTACCCCTAATTATCCAGGTGCAGTTTCACTTTTTTTAAATGATACTATCAAATTAAGTAAATATAAAAAAAAAATTCAAGTGTATG
>CABYDS010000019.1 GCA_902517745.1 uncultured Pelagibacteraceae bacterium | reverse complement strand
CATTCGGCAAAAGATTATGCTTTAGCTTTAGATGCGATGAGAACATACTCAAAAAACTTAGATAGTATATTTGAAAGGTTTGATGCAATTATAACGCCAAGTAGTTGTGGAATTGCTGACAAAGGATTTAAGACAACTGGGAGTCCAGAATTTAATAAGATTTGGTCTCTTGCACATGTGCCCTGCATTTCACTGCCAATTTTAAAAGGCGAAAAAAATTTGCCTTTAGGAGTTCAAATTATAGGCAAACAATTTGAAGATCTAAGCATGTTAAACCATGCCAAAATATTCAATAATTAAAGATAATTCATAAACATTTACAATCATAGATTGTAATTAAGTGAAAAATCCTCACTTTTTTAAAATGACTCTAAGAAACATATGTGCTTTAAATGCGTCAGTTAATTAACTTAAAGAGGAGAAATAATGATTAAAGAAAAAAAACTATTGAAGGGTAAAACTCCTTCAAGACGTAAATTCTTTAAGGCTGCTGCTGCGACTGGTGTTGCTGCTGTAGCTGCATCATCTTTAGCTGCTCCAGCCGTTGCCAAAGAAAGAATTGAAGCTTCTATGGTAGCTACATGGGGAAGAGATTTCCCAGGTTTAGGAACTGGTGCGCAAAGATTTGCTCAAAGAATTACAGACATGAGTGATGGAAGAATTCAAGTCACTTACTATGCAGCAAACGAGAGGGTTAAAGCGTTTGACTCATTTGATGAAGTTGCTTCAGGTAACTCGCAAATGTATCACGCTGCTGACTACTACTGGGTTAAAAAAGATCCAGCTTGGGGTTACTTTACAGCTGTACCTTTCGGTTTCACTTACACTGAAATGAACGCATGGATTAGATTTGCTGGTGGTCAACAATTATGGGATGAACTATCAGACAAATTCGGTCTAAAAAACTTTATGTGTGGAAGCACAGGAGTTCAAATGGGTGGATGGTTTAACAAGAAAATTAGAAGCCCTAATGACTTCAAAGGTCTTAAAATGCGTATGCCTGGATTAGGTGGACAAGTTATCGGTAAACTTGGAGGATCTCCAGTTTCACTTCCTGGTGGACAAATTTACGAAAACCTTGTTTCTGGTGCAATTGATGCAACAGAGTGGGTAGGTCCATGGAATGATGAAGCTATGAAATTCCAAGAAGCTGCTAAATACTACTACTATCCTGGAATGCACGAGCCAGGATCTATGTTAGCATGTGGTACTAACAAATCTTGGTTTACAAGCTTATCAAAATCAGATCAGCTATTAATTGAAGCTGCAGCTGCGATGGAAAATGACGTTATGATGTCAGAGTACAACGCTAAAAATGGTGCTGCGCTTGCAAGATTAATAAACGATCATGGTGTTAAACTAGAGAAGTTTAGCGACAAAGTTTATGATGGTTTTGCTAAAGCTGCTAATGAAGTATTTGAGGAAACAAGAGCAAGCAGTGGTCTCGCTGAGAGAATCCACTCTAGTTTCTTACAGGCTAGAAAAGACATTGGTTCTTGGACCAACTTGTCTGACTCACCTTACATTTCTCAAAGAAACAGAGCATTAGGAATGTAATCTAACTAAATTTAGTTATTAAAGGGCCCTTAATTGGGCCCTTTTTTTTTAAACAAAAACGAGTATTACTTAGGTATTTTAAAATACTATGGTGACAAAAAATTCAAATCTTTCTCTATATCTTAGAATAATCAGTTATTCAGTTTTAGCTTTTACTTTAGCATTTCTTATTAATAATGTTTTAACAGTTTGGAGTGATTGGCCAGGAATAAAAAAAATTTTTTCGCATCATGAGATGTTTGGATATAAGAAAAAAGCTCTAGAGGGATCTGATTTAAATTATGGTTATATGCAAATTGGATTGTATTTGATTTGTATTGCTGCAGTCGTTTTTTATGTTTTTAAAACATATAGCCAAACTTTGGAGCAAGATTCAAAAATTTTATCAAGATTTTCAGCATATCTTGTTAGATCATCATTTTGGGCAGTATTTTTAGTTGGCGTAGCTGACTTTGTTATATCTTTTATGGTTGTTGAAAGATTATGGGAAGCAATCTTCAGTCCTGAAGTAAAAGCATTGATGGTTAAAGCCCCAGTCAGAATTACTTATATTCACTTTCCAATAATATTAATTTCTTTCGTGATTGGATATTTTACGAAATCAGTTGGCTTTATTTGGCTAGCAGTATTGGTTGTAGTAAGTGAATTCGTAATCGTATTATCAAGATTTATATTTTCATACGAACAAGCATTTCAAGGGGATCTAGTTAGATTTTGGTATGCTGCACTTTATTTGTTTGCTAGTGCATACGCCTTAATTCATGAAGGGCACGTAAGAGTTGATGTACTCTATTCTTCTTTTAGTGAAAAAAAGAAGGCATGGACAAATATGGTTGGATCGGCAGTTCTAGGAGTACCACTTACATTAATAGTTATATTTTTAGGTCTTAACGGAAAAGCCAGCATAATAAATGGTCCTGTTGTAGCTTTTGAAGTTACGCAACAAGGATCTAATGGTCTTTATCTTTTATATTTGATGGCTGTTTATCTAGCTGTTTTTGCTGTTACGATGCTAATTCAATTTACTAGTTATTTTATGGAAAGTAGTCACAAAATTTTAAAAGGTGTCAAAAATTAAATTATGGAAACATTCTTTTTAGCTGTTCTAGTTGTGATAATGATTGTTGCTCTTGCATCGGGTTACCCGGTTGCTTTTGCACTTCCTGGTTCAGCTATAATTGCAATTGGTTTAGCTGCATTTTTTGGCTACATCTTCGAGGGAGACTCCAGTGCCTTTTTTGCTGTAGATGGACCCATAGAATGGCTCGTTGCTGGTATTACAAATTTTAGGAGTAATTACTGGGATGTAGAGACAGATACTTTGATAGCAATTCCTTTATTTATATTCATGGGAATTATGCTTCAAAAATCAAAAATTGCTGAAGACTTATTAATAACAATGGGCCAATTATTTGGACCAATTCCTGGTGGTTTAGGAATTTCAGTTATATTTGTTGGAGCTCTATTAGCAGCAACGACTGGTATCGTTGGAGCAACTGTAATTGCGATGGGACTAATTTCGTTACCAACAATGTTAAATAACAAGTATGACAGACAACTTGCTAGTGGAATAGTTTGTTCATCAGGAACATTAGGTCAAATTATTCCTCCATCAATTGTTTTAATTATTATTGCTGACCAGTTGGCAAGTGCATCTGATGTTGCAAACAACTTAAGACAAAATGATTATAAAGCCTTAACTGGTGAATTTAATATGCCAGGTGAATTTAGAGTAGGTTCATCAAGTGCAGGTGATATGTTCTTAGGAGCACTTTTACCAGGTCTTGTTTTAGTTGCTCTTTATATGATCTATGTGTTTATTTTTGCTAGAATAAAGAAAGGTGTTGCACCACCAGTTCCATTTAAAGGAAATTTTGATTTAAAATTTTGGTTAAGAGTAGTTGTAATTATCATACCACCACTTGCATTAATATTCGCTGTATTAGGTTCAATTTTAATGGGTATTGCTACTGTAAACCAAGCAGGTTCAATTGGAGCAATTGGTGCCACTTTGATGGCTGGTTATAGATTATATGAAGGAAAGAAAAGTGCTTTCTATCCTTTAATTTTAATTATTGGATCTCTAATTCCAATTACATTCTTTGCATCAAATTATGAATTAAATGTAAAAAATTTGGAGGAAAGAGATTTAAGTGCAATCTTTATAACCGCTTTCTTTGTGGTCATACTTGTATACGGAATAGGTTGGAGTTTTTGGAGAACTTTTAAAACAGAAAATGTTTTAAAAGAAGTTGTAACAGAAACTTGTGTGACTACTTCAATGGTATTTATTATCCTTTTAGGAGCAGCAATGCTTACTTCAGGATTTAGAGCTTTTGGGGGAGAAGAATTAGTAAGAGACTTTTTACAAGATTTACCGGGTGGTTTTTGGACACAATTTGTTGTTGTGATGATTGTAATTTTCTTGCTAGGATTTTTCTTAGACTTTATTGAAATTGCAGTTGTTGTTGTTCCAATAATTGCACCAATATTATTAGCTGAAACAGGGGCTAACGTCACAGCCGTTTGGTTGGGAGTTATGATTGGTGTTAACTTGCAGACTTCCTTCTTAACGCCGCCATTTGGATTTGCACTCTTTTATTTGAAAGGTGTAGCTCCTAAAATTGTTAAAACACTTGATATTTGGAAAGGTGTTGTGCCTTTTATAATTCTTCAGCTTATAGGATTGGGAATAGTCGGTGCATATCCTAGCTTAGTAAATTATCTACCAAATAGAGTATATTTAACTTCGAATGTTGCTCCTCCACCAATGAATCCTAAATTACAGTACTGTTTGCAAGAGTACAAATTTGCAAGATTTGATTCAAACGGTGAGACAATTAAAAATGCAATATTAAAATTCCAATCTGAGGCTCCAACTAATCTGCCAGATGATAAAATGGAAATTTTAGAAGATCATTTTGATAGTGCACTAGGAACTTTTGCTCTAGTCGATAAATTAAAAAAAGTTGAGGTCGAATACAATGCATATGCTGTTGATTATAGGGATCTGCATTTCACTGTTAGAAAGAAGCAAAAGAAAATACTTAAATTAAATAAAAAAATAGAAAAATATAAAGCAGAGATTAGAAATTTAGATGATGACGAATTAGATGAGAAAAACAAAATAGAATTAAGAATTGAGGATGTAAAACTTGAAATTGAGGAAATTCAAAACTCAATTCCAGATACTTGGCAAGCTAAGAATTCAGAATTCGACAAAATAAATAAAGCTAAAAATACAACAACAAAAAGATATAGAAAGAATGTAGATGAAGCCTACGATCTACTTGATCAGTTCGCAATGTTCATAAACGATGGAGTAAAACTTCAAGAAGTATCAAAAGATATTAAACAGTTAGATTATTTTATAGCTATGGAAAGCAATACAAAAGTATATGAAAGATCAGTTACAATTATGGATGGATTGTTTGACAAGTTGAGTGAGATCTCTGGAATGGATGAATTTTTAAATAGTGTAGATGATTTATTATCAATGGTTGACTCAGACGAACTTGATCCAATGGCGATTAGAACAAAATCAAAAGAAGTTGTTGAGTTATTCAATAAAGAAGTTAGCTGGAGAGCAAATGCTAAAGAAAACTTAATGCCAAAACTTGAGGAATATAATAATGCAATCAAAGAAACAATTGGACTAAGGTTGCAGTCTAAACTAACAAAAGAGCAAGCTATCTATGTATCTAAATGTAATTCAATACATAGAGATATTTCACTAAATTTTTAAACTGTTAATTTATCAATTAATTCTGATCTTGTATAAAGACCCAAGTCTTCTGCCTTGGACTTTAATTTTTCATTAATCTCTTTTAATTTTGGAACATTTAAATCAAGCTTATTTGCAATTTCTATAATTGAACCAATTATTGGATCTATTTCTAGTGGTTTGCCAGCATTTAAATCTTGAGCGGTCGAAGGTCTATGTCCTATAATTGAGACTCCACCCTTAATTCGATCCTCAATTGATATATTGAATTTAACTCCGATTTTTTCTCCAACTTGTTGGCACTCCTGCATTAAAACTTTTATTAAATTGTAAGTTTCAGGATCATTACCCATTTCATCCATAGTTTTATTTGTTAGAGCACTTACTGGGTTGAATGAACAATTCCCCCATAGTTTCACCCAAATTTCGTCTCTTAAATTTTTCTTCTGAGGAGCTTTTAAACCGCCTTCTATGAATAAACTTGAAATTATTTTTAGTCTTTCTGATCTGGTTCCATCTGGTTCACCTAAAGAAAATCGTTCACCATTACCATTATGTTTAATAACACCTGGCTCTAATATCTGACAAGCTGGATAAACTACACAACCAATTGCTCTTTCAGGTCCTAGAGTTTGCCATATTTTTCCACCTGGATCCACACTTTCAACTATTTGATTGTCTAATTTGGTACCCGTATTAGCTTTATGAAAGTACCACCAAGGCAATCCATTAATGGCGCATATAATTGAAGTTTTTTTACCCATAATTGGTTTTAAGCTTTCTGAAATTTTACTAATAGCGTTAGCTTTTACAGAAATAATTATGAAATCTTGTTCATCCAAATCTTTAGGATTGTCTGTTACATCAAATTTAAAATTAACTTTATTATCATCTCTTATAAAAGTTAATCCATTTTGCTCTATTGCTTTTTTATGTTCTCCTCTTGCAATTAAAGAGACTTGTGCGTTTGTTTTTTTTAAACTTGTAGCAATAAATCCACCAATAGACCCAGCTCCAAATATACAAATTTTAGTCATTAGTTCACTAATCCAAACTTTTTAGCTAAAGTATTTCTTTGTAGTTTACCTGTTGCACCTTTAGGAATTTCATTTACAAAAAATATTTTCTTTGGAATTTTAAATTTTGCAAGTTTTTCATTTGCATACATTTTTATATCATCTTCAGTACACTTCATGCCCTCTTTTATGATTATTGCGGTAGCTATATCTTCCCCAAGCATTTTATCTTCATATCCAAAGCAAACAGCTTGCTCAATATTTGGATGATCCATAAGAATGTTATCGACTTCTAAAGGTGAAATCTTTTCACCACCTTTATTAATTATTTCCTTCAATCTTCCTGAGATTTTTAGATAACCATCTTTATCAAAATATCCCTGATCTCCTGTTCTAAACCAACCATTTGAAAAGCTATTTTTATTTGCATCTGGATTATTTTCATATCCGGAAGTAACATTTTCACCCCTAATGCAAACTTCTCCCTCTTCTCCTTGATTTAAAATCTTGTTATTAGTATCCATAATACAAACTTCTGGCCCAGCAGGAATTCCTACAAAGCCAGGTTTTTGGGACTTAGGCGGTAAAGGATTTGAGGTCATTTGATGAGTAGCTTCCGTCATCCCATATGCTTCTATTACTGGACAATTAAATACCTCATTTAGTTTTTCAAATACAGCTGGAGGTAGAGATGCTGATGATGATCTTAAAAATCTAAGATTTAATTGTTTAGCAGTTTCTAGATTTTTATCTGCTCTCATCAATATTGCTTGATGCATTGTTGGTACTCCAGAATACCAAGTTATTTTCTCTCTTTTTGCATTATCTAAAAATTTTAATGCATTAAATCCACTACTTGCACATACAGATGCCCCTACCTTCATAGAGGCTGCAAGAACTGCAATTAAGCCATGTATATGAAATAATGGCATAATATTTAGACAATGATCTTTATCAGTTAAATTAAGACTTTTGGAGATATTATCTGCTGAAGAAAAAATATTTTTATTTGTTAATGGAACAATCTTAGGTCTTGATGTAGTGCCCGAAGTATGCAGCACAAGAGCTTCATGATCTTCGCCTGGCAAAACATAATCACTGCTTTTTTCAAAAAGATTGAAATCTCCGCTTAAAGTATTTCCGTCTGATTTTATTTCGCAAACAGGAATTTTTAATTTATTTGCGACTTCTACTACTGGATTTTTAGAATTTTTCTCTACAATCACTATCTTTGGTTTTAAATCCTCTAGGTAAAATTCGAATTCTTCAGATTTATAGTTAGGGTTTAAAGGTGCAGCAGACATGTAGCTTGAAATCGCCAAAAAACTAGTTGCCATGTAAGGACCGTTTGGCAAAACTATTGCTGCACGATCTTTATTATTAATACCATTACCTGATAATTGTTTTGAAATTCTTTCTATTAATGATTTTAAATCAACAAATTTTAGTGGAGAACTACTTTCAGATGTTATTGCAATTCGATTATCATTTTGTGTTTCTATAATATTTCTAACAATTCTAGAGTTCATTTAAATTAATAACCTTTTGCGTATCCATCTTTTCTTGGATCTGAACCGCCAACTAAATTTCCTTTTTCTCTATCTATTTGAATTGCTTGTCCACCTCCATGAGTACCATCTATATACTCAACATTATGACCGACTTCTTTTAAATTATTAAAAATTTTTTCATCAATACTTTTCTCTAATTTATAAATGTTATTGAAATGGAAAGCTCTAGGAAATGAAATGGCTTGTTGAGGAGTTAAGTTATAATCAATAATGCTATTTAAAACATGAACTTGTCCAACAGGTTGATATTGTCCCCCCATTACTCCATAAGATAATTCACATTCTCCTTTGTTGTTCATAACTATTCCAGGAATTATGGTATGTAGTGGTCTTTTTAATCCCTGAATACAATTAGGATGACCTTCCTCAACTCTAAAATTAGTTCCTCTATTGTGAAGAACCACTCCAGATTTATCACCTGTTATTCCAGATCCAAAAGCATAGCAAACAGAATTTATTATTGAAACTACATTTAAATCTCTGTCTACCACGCTTAAATAAACTGTTTCAGGATGGTTTGGAATATTTAGATCTCCTACATCTGCGCAGCCATTAATAGATATATTTTTTGAAATATTATCTATATTTTGTTCACTTAATATTTTTTTCAAATCTAAATCTACAAATTCTGGATCACCAATATTTTCCTCTTTAAGTTTATATGCCTGCTTTGTAACTTCTGCTTCAAGATGAAATCTTTCAAATGAATTCACATCATATTTTTCAATACCTAACTTTTCTAATAACTTCATCATTATTAAAACTGTTATTCCAGGTCCGCTCGGAGGACATTGATGTATGATAATATCTCTATATCTATCTGATAAAGTGTCTGATTTAATAGTTTTTTGCTTATGGAAATCTTCAATTGTATGTAAGCCTCCAAACTCTTTTAAAGTTTTAACTAAATCTTCAGCAATTGATCCTTCATAAAATTCTTTAACTCCATTTTTTGAAATTTTTTCGAGAGTCTCTCCAAGTGCAGGATTTTTATTTACCTCATTAAATTGATAACTTTTACCATTATTTAGCATATGTTTTCTAGAATATGGGTTATCGTTTAATTTATTAAATACGTTGCTCCAGGCGTTAGCAACAACTTTAGTCACTTTAAAACCATTCTTTGCAATATCTATACCTTTGTGAAACAACTCCTCAAAATCGAGTTTTCCAAAATCATTATGAATTGAATTCCAAGCATCTAATGCACCAGGAATAGTTACTGCGTGAGGACTTGTTAATCCAATTTTATCTATATTCTTTTCCTTGAAATAATCAAAATTCGCTTTTGCTGGAGCAATACCTGATCCATTATATGAAACAGGGCCTTTTCCATTCATTTTTATTATTGCAAAACAATCTCCACCTATACTTGTGGCATTAGGCTCTGCAACAGACAGAACAACAGAAGCTGCAATAGCTGCATCAACTGCATTTCCACCTTTTTGTAATATTCTAAGAGCTTCTTCTGTAGCTAATGGATGTGATGTTGCGGCCATACCATTTGAAGAAATGGCATCTTTATCTTTTGTTGAATGATTATTCATAATAGAACTGTAATTTCATAAAAAATATAAATGATCAATAAAATAAATAAAAGTATTCTAATTTTTTCTGTATTTGCCTTTGGCTTTTTTATATCAAATTTACTGAGATCAATTACCGCAACATTAACACCTGCTCTTTCAACTGAATTCAATTTAAGTGCCGCAAATCTTGGACTTTTAGCTGGAGGATATTTTCTAGGGTTTTCGCTCATGCAAATTCCTACCGGTATGTTATTAGATAGATTTGGTCCAAAAAAAGTTATCGGATATTTATTAATCATTGCTCTTATTGGAACTATTTCATTTGCTTTTGCTAAAAGTTTTGCAGGTTTATTAATTTCTAGAATTTTCATTGGTGTAGGTGTTGCTGCTTGTTTAATGGGTCCTTTAACTGGTTATAGAGTATGGTTTGAAGAAAAATATCAACAACGTGCAAATTCATGGATGTTGATGGTTGCAAATTTTGGATTTGTTGCATCAACTCTACCAGTTCAAATTTTATTACCAATAATTGGTTGGCGATCTATTTTTTTAATTATAGCCTCTTTAATTTTGATAAGCATAATATTAATATCAATTTTAATACCTTCGTGGGAAACTAAGAGGGATGAAGACCAAAATAATAATCTTCAAAATCTTTCCCACATATGGAAAAATAAATTCTTTATTAGCTTAGTACCGCTTGCATTTTTTAATTATGGAGGCGTTCAAGCAATACAAACATTGTGGGCTGGACCATGGATGCTAAATGTAACAGGTTATGATGCAATACAAAGTGCGACAGGTTTATTTTGGATAAATGTAACTATGCTTTTTTCTTTTTTAATATGGGGATATTTTTTGCCAAAACTATCTTCCAAGGGAATTGACAGTATGAGAATTGTAAAATTTACACTTCCTGTAAGTTATATAATTTTATTTTTAATAGTCATAATGGGAGACAAAGCTGGTGCAACCATGTTCACTCTTTATATTTTATCATCAATAGTAATTTCTTTAACCCAACCAGCAATAGCATTAAATTTTCCTACTAAACTAGCAGGAAAATCTTTAACTTCATTCAATGTA
>CABYDS010000018.1 GCA_902517745.1 uncultured Pelagibacteraceae bacterium | reverse complement strand
TTAGACCAAGAACTTATAAAAGAATAATTTGCGTAATTATTTTCATCATTTTCATCTTTTAAATTACGGTAAATACTATTTATCATTTTTAATGCATCACTTTCATTTAAAGAATAATGATTCATCATGGAGGTTAAGACATTTCTTGGATCTCTAGTAATATAAATTGCTCCAGCTGTAAATTCAGTTGTTGTAAAACTATTTCCTTTGAATGCACCATTTACATTATGAGTTTTAAGAAAGCATAATTCTTTTTTATTTTTAATTTTTTTTTGAGCAACCAACCAATTTTCAGATGCTTCATCAACACTTAACAATTTCTGGTCAAAAAATTCTTTGCTAGGAAACTGTTTAATTTTTTTTAGCAATTCAAAAGTAAATTTTCCATCATTAGAATAGTAATATGCTGACAAGAATGCCCTAACCCATGTGTTTCCACTTTTTGGATAAGATGCTAGCCAAATAATCATTGAATTATTTCTATATTAAATTCATATTGTAGCTATAACAAAATGACTATTTTCGCACTTTCATCAGGGCCAGGATTGTCTGGTATTGCCGTAATTAGAGTTTCAGGTCCAAATACAAAAAAAGTGTTGAAAAATATGACTATTTCAGCGATTCCGAGCCCCAAAGTTGCAGTAGTAAGAAAGTTTATAAATCCTGAAACAAAGGATTTGATAGATCAGGGAATTTTATTATGGTTTCCAGGACCTGAGAGTTACACAGGTGAAGATATGGCTGAATTTCATGTCCACGGAAGCAAAGCTGTAATTGAAGCTATAAATTTGTCTTTATCAAAAATTGAAGGTTGTAGACTAGCCGAGCCGGGTGAATTTACCAAAATTGCATTTCAAAATGGAAAAATAAATTTACTTAAAGCTGAAAGTATCTCTGACTTAATTTCATCGGAAACTGAAATCCAAAGAAAACAAGCTATAAAAATCATGTCTGGCAAAAGCTCAGATAAATTTAATTCACTTAGAGAAAGATTATTAAAAATATTGTCAAACATTGAAGCCAAAATCGATTTTCCTGATGAAGATTTGCCAGATAATATTTTAAAAAATATTCATTCAGAAACTAAAAGTATCAAAAATGAGATAGATAAAATACTGAATGATCAAAAAGTCGGAGAAAGAATAAGAGAAGGTTTTAAAATTGCAATTATTGGTCCCACAAATGCTGGAAAATCTTCTTTGTTAAATTATCTATCAAAAAGGGATATTGCAATTGTTTCTGAAATTGCAGGAACGACAAGAGATGTTATTGAGGCACACCTTAATCTAAATGGTTATCCTGTTGTAATTTCTGATACAGCCGGGATAAGAGATTCAAAAGACGAAATTGAAAAGAAGGGTATTAAATTAGCTTTAGAAAGAGCAGAAAAGGCTGATTTAAATTTAATAGTTATAGAGCCTAAAAGTGTTGATTTTTCTCGCTTTTTAAAGAAATTTCGACCAAAAAATTCTATTTTAGTAATTAATAAAATGGAATTAGGGACTGATAATATTACAGAAGAAATAAAAAATTATGAGACAGTTTTAATTTCAATAAAAAAGGAGAAAAATTTAGATAAACTTATAAATTTGATCAAAGAAAATTTAAAAAATAAATTTATTCTTCAAGATGACATATATATTACAAGACAACGACACAGGACTAATCTTGAAAAATGTGTCGAGCATTTAACAAATTTTGAAGAAAAAAAATCCTTAGAAGATTTTGATAAAGCAGCGGAAGACTTAAGATTGGCAACCAGATATCTTGGAACTATCGTGGGAAAGGTTGATGTTGAGGAGATATTGGGATCAATTTTTAATGATTTTTGCATTGGTAAATAAACGTTGGAATTACTCACTTTTTAAACAAATACAAGTGTTTTCTTGTAAATTCTAGGATCAATAATAAATTACAAATATGAAAAACGATATAACATTTGATGTAGTGGTAATAGGAGGGGGTCATGCTGGGTGTGAAGCAGCAGCTGCTTCTGCCAGGTTGGGTGTTAACACCGCCTTGTTTACACACAAATTTAATACAATAGGAGAGATGTCTTGTAATCCAGCAATTGGTGGATTAGGAAAAGGACATCTAGTCAGAGAAATAGATGCATTAGATGGCGTGATGGGAGAAGTAGCAGATAAATCAGGTATCCAATTTAGATTGCTAAATAGAAGCAGGGGGCCTGCAGTTAGAGGACCTAGAACTCAAAGTGATAGATCATTATATAAAAAATTTATGCAAGAAAAACTTGTAAACTATTGTAATTTAAGCATATTTAGCGATCCTGTAATTAGGTTTAATTTTAAAAATAACAGTATAATTGGTTTTGATACACAATCAGGTAAAGAAATTAAATCATCTAAGATAATTTTAACAACCGGCACTTTTTTAAATGGTTTGATACATATTGGTGAAGATAAAATACCAGCTGGTCGGTTTAATGAGAAACCTTCAACAGGTTTAAGTGAACAGTTAGAAAAGTATAATTTTAAAATAGGAAGACTAAAAACTGGAACTCCGCCTAGACTTGATTCTCGAACAATAAATTTTGAAAATCTAGAAGAGCAGCAAGCTGATGATGAACCATACTTTTTTTCTTTTCTTACAAGAAAAAAATACAATAAACAGATTTCATGTAGAATGACGTATACCAATCGAGCAGTTCATAAAATTATTTCTAAAAATATAAAACGAAGCGCCATGTACTCTGGAACCATAAAAGGAGTAGGTCCAAGATATTGCCCTTCTATAGAGGATAAAATTAAAAAATTTGCAGATAAACAAAGACATCAAATTTTTTTAGAGCCAGAAGGTTTAAATGATAATACAATTTATCCAAATGGGATATCGACATCTTTACCTGCTGACATACAGCAAGAAATATGTAGTAAAATCAATGGTTTAGAGAACGTTAAAATTTTAAGACCTGGATATGCCATAGAGTATGATTTTATAGATCCAAGAGAGCTTTTTTTAACTTTGGAGACTAAGAAAATTAAAAACTTTTATCTAGCCGGCCAGATAAATGGAACTACTGGATATGAAGAAGCCGCAGCCCAAGGCCTTATCGCTGGAACTAATGCTGCACTAGCCTTTAAAGAAGAAGAGCCGTTTATTTTAGATAGGTCTGAAGCTTATATAGGAGTTATGATAGATGATCTTGTAACAAAAGGTGTTGCAGAGCCATATAGAATGTTTACATCAAGGGCCGAATATAGACTGTCATTAAGATCTGACAACGCAGATGTTAGACTTACAAAAAAAGGAATTGATATAGGACTAGTGTTAGATCAAAGAAAGAAGTTTTATAAAGATAAATTTAGCAATTTATCAATAATTCAGTCTAAAATGGATAAATTGATGATTTCACCATCAAAAGCCTGTAAATTTGCAATAAATATTGCAAAAGATGGTGTGAGCCGATCAGCAAATCAGTTATTGGGACAAAAATCTGTTAATATGAGTAAAATAAGAGAAATATGGCCAGATATACCATATTTTTCACGTGAAATTGATGAACAATTAGAGATAAATTCACATTATAAAGGTTATTTAAAGAAGCAAAAAGCAGATATTTTAGCATTTAAAAGAGATGAAAATTTATTAATTCCAGAAAACCTGAATTATGATAGTTTTTCTGGGCTTTCAAACGAAGTAAAATCAAAATTTAAAAAAATAAGACCTAAAACAATGGGACAAGCATTAAGAATAGACGGAATTACTCCTGCTGCTGTATATATTTTGTTGTCTCATCTTAAAAGAAAGTCTATTAAGCATATAGCTTGATTGATTCGAATATTTTAAAATTATATAATGCTAAATCCACAAATGTTTCACGTGAAACATTAAAGGAGTTACAAGACTATTCAAGTGCAATAATTTCAAGAAATAAAACAATAAATTTGATCAGTAAAAGCACTGAATATTCCATAAAACAAAGGCATATAGAAGATAGTGCGCAAATTATTGATTTTGTTGATAAAAATGATATAAAAATTTGTACCGATCTAGGGTCTGGTGCTGGTTTACCTGGTATAGTTTTAGGTATTTTGATGAAACCAAAAAAACCTTTATTTAAGCTAATTTTCTATGAAAAGAGCTATCACAAAAGTCTTTTCTTAAGAGAAATGGCAGATAAATTTAGTCTAAATTCAGAAATTCATCGAAAAAATATTTTTGGGGAAAAAAATTTAACGACGGATGTTATAATTTCAAGAGCATTCAAACCTTTGCCAATAATTTTTCAAATAGCAAAAAATAATTTTAAAAAATTTAAGTATATTATTTTATTTTTAGGTAAGACTGGAAAGACAGTTATTGATAATGCGCGTGAGAATTGGAATTTTGATTATGAAAAAAAAAAAAGTTTAACAAGTAATCAATCTTTAATAGTAAAAATTTCTAATTTAAAAAAAAAAAATGTTTAATAAAGATATTTTCTTTAAAAAAATTTTTAATGAGACGCAACAATTAAAGAGGGACTTAGAAAAATTATAAAAATGAAAAATATATATAAAAATAATGGATAAAAAAATAATTTCAGTAATAAATCAAAAGGGAGGAGTTGGCAAAACCACAACAGTAATTAATCTAGCGGCAGGACTATCAATGAAAGCAAAAAAAGTTTTAGTAATAGACTTAGATCCACAAGGTAATGCTTCAACTGGTCTTGGATTATCCAACACAACTAATTCAGAGAATACTATTTACAGTGTTCTGAATGGAAATAAGAAAATTTCAGAGGTTATACAACCATCAAGCTTTGAAAATCTAAATGTAATAACTTCAAATGTTGATTTATCAGGTCTTGAGGTCGAAACGGCTGGGGATAGTCGAAGGGCCTTTAAATTAAAAGACGAATTAGGCCTGATTTTAAACGATTCTAGAGCACTGTATGATTACATAATAATTGACTGTCCTCCATCCCTAAGTTTACTTACAATTATGGCATTGGTGGCTTCTGACTCCTTAGTGGTTCCGCTGCAGACAGAATTTTTTGCATTAGAGGGACTTACTCAACTTATGAAGACTATAGAAAGGATAAAATCTAATTTAAATCCATCATTAGAAATTAGAGGTATACTGCTTACAATGTTTGACAAGCGAAATAAACTTTCGGGTCAAGTGGAGATAGAGGCAAGGAACTATTTTAAGGAAAAAGTTTACTCAACTGCAGTGCCAAGAAATGTTAGATTGTCTGAGGCACCATCTCACGGCATACCTGTCCTAATATATGACAAAATATGTCCTGGAAGTAAGGCTTACTTTGAATTTACTGATGAATTTTTAGAACAAGATAAACAAGTGGAGAGTGCCGCATGATAAATCCTTTTAAAAGTAAGAAGGGCTTAGGAAGAGGCTTGTCATCACTGATTGGTGATAGCGATATAAAAACATCTAAAGATAAAATTTCTATAAGTTCTATAGTCCCAAATAAAAATCAACCTAGAAAATTATTTGAAAAAGAGGCTTTAGAAGAGTTAAAAAATTCTATTAAAGAAAGAGGTATAATCCAACCATTAATTGTAAGAAAATCAGATGATCAAGATGATAAATTTGAGTTAATAGCAGGCGAGAGAAGATGGCAAGCTGCTCAATCAGCTGGTCTTCATGAAGTGCCTGTAGTTATTATTGAGGCAGATAATCTAAAATCTTTAGAATTAGCAATTATAGAAAACGTCCAGAGAAAAGATCTAAATCCTGTAGAGGAGGCTGAAAGTTACAATAATCTCATTCAAAATTTTGGATATGATCATGAAAAAGTTTCCCAGTTTATTGGAAAAAGCAGATCACATATCTCAAACTCTATCCGTTTACTGTCTCTTCCAGAAAAGATATTGGATTTGATAAGAAATAATAAAATCTCTCAAGGTCACGCTAAAGTTTTAGTTGGTCTAGAAAATGCACTTTTATTAACAGATAAAATAATTAAAAAAAAACTGTCTGTGAGGCAATTAGAAAGTTTAGTTAGACTTTTTAAAAATGGATCTAACAAATCTTTCAAGTCAAAGGACTCAAATATAATCTCAACGGAAAACGATTTATCTGAGAAAATAGGCATGAGAGTTATCCTAAATAACAAAAAAAATAATTCTGGAACGTTATCATTTGAGTATAAAGGAATTGATCAGCTTGATAGGCTAATTGACGTTATAAAAAAAAATTATTAGTAATTAACTATAAAATCAGAAACTAAGTTTAAAGAATTTTTAGAATTACTTTTTACCAATGTTTCTACTTCATTTATTTGATACATTTTAGTCTTCAAATCTATCAATTTCCATGTATTTACTTGTTTTTTTACAACTTCTTTATCTTTCCAAAAAATTGGAGGTTTTGTTTTTGAAATAACATCATCAAGATTTTCATTTTTTTTATAATTTTCCAAAATATTTAGTAATCTTTTAGATTTATTTAAAATTGTTCTTAAAATCAAAATACAATCATCATCTGAATAGTTATTTTCATTTAGAATCTTAATTATATTTTTCTTATTTTTACTAAGATAATTATCAGCCAACTCATTCACACCGAAATTTTCTGCTAAATTAGATAGTTTTTTTACCGTTTCAAAAGTAATTTCTTTATTAGATTGTGAGTAATTAAAGATTTTACTCAATTCTTTTTTTAAATTTTCTCTATCCCCACTTGATCTTCCTACTAGAAGGTTAATAGATTCTCTGGATAGTTTTATATTATTTTTATTTAAATACTCATAAGCTAGTGTGCTCAAGGTTCTAGCGTCATCCTCATAAAAAGGAATAATTGCAAGTTTTTTACTTTTCTCAAAAAAATTTCTTAATTTTGATCTTTTTTCAAGTGATCCAGCTTTTAATATAATTACAATGTCCTTGATATTTCTATCTGATAATTCTTCAATATATTTTAGTATTTTTTCTCCCACTCTGGAGATTATTAATATTTTTTCTTCGTCAAATAGTGATTTTGTTATTATTTCTGAAGATATTGTTTCATAACTATTTATAAATTCATTTTCATCGTATTTATTTATTGATCCTATGAAATTAATTAGAAAATTTTTTTCTAATGTCTCATTTTGCAAACCTTCATTTTTTCCATATAGAAGAATTATACTACGTCCTTTTAAATTGGTTTTATTTGCCTCATAAGATTTAATAATCATTTATTTGAAATTTTGAGCGCAAAAAGTATATCTTGAGAAATACTGTTACTTAAACTTTTTATTAAATTGTCCTCATACTGCGAAAGTTTATATTTATCTTTAATACTATTATAAGTTATTTGTTTACTAATTTGATCATCTAAAATTTTTTCTCCATTATGTTCTACTTGATATTCTAAATTTATAATAAGTTTGTAGATTTTTGGATCACCTTTGGTATCAGATGTTACTATTTCTTTTCTTTTAAGACTTTTAAAATATAAATTATAATTTTCATATCCATTTGTATTATTTTTTAAAAAATTTTTAATTGAATTATTAATTTTTACATCACCTTCAGAAGTTATTTCTACAAATTTAAAATTATAATTTTTGTTCAAATAAACTGATTCATAAGCACAAGATTGAAGTAAAAAGATTACTGCTAAGAATTTAAAAATACTATTCATTCAACAAAATATTAATTAATTTATCTTTAATAAATATAATCTTAACAATTTTTTTATTATCTAAATATTTAAAAATATTTTTATCTTTTTTGGAGTAATCTAATATTTCTGCTTCACCTAAACCTTTTTTTGTGTTTAAAATAGACCTTTTTTTGCCGTTTATTTGAACAACGATGCTCACTTTTCCTTCTTCTAAGGCCTTTTCATCATGCTTTGGCCAATTATATTCATTTTGAAAACCAATATCTTCTAAGCATTCACTAGCGAAGTGAGGAATAATAGGTAAAAAACAGATAAGAATCTTATAGTAGTTGTCTTTTAAGTTTTTTAAACTTTTCTCTTCCTTTAAATAATTAATTAAAAAATTATATGTTTCATACATGTTCGCAATTATTACATTGTAGTTAAATTTTTCGAGATTTAATGTTATTTTTGAAATCATCTGGTTTACAAATTTTTCAATTTTTTTGTCATCCTTTTCATATTTGTTTTTAAATATTATATTCTTGATCTCATTGTGCAAAATCCAAAGTTTTTGTACAAATTTATAAGAAGATACCATTCCTTGCTCAGACCATTGAATATCTTTCTCTGGTGGGCTATCAGATAAAATAAATAACCTTACGGCATCAGCTCCATAATTTTTAATTATAAATTCTGGATCAACCACATTTTTTTTTGATTTTGACATTGACTCAGATGGACCAACTTTGACTATTTTGTTTTCATCAATTTTCTTTACAATTTTGCCATTTACTTTTTCAACTTCATCTGGGCTTAACCAATTATTATCTTCATCTTTGTAAGTTTCATGACAAACCATACCTTGTGTAAATAAACTTTGAAATGGTTCCTTTATTTGAAAATTTTCATTTCTATAATCTATTGCCCTCATAAAAAAACGTGAATATAATAAATGTAAAATTGCGTGCTCGACCCCTCCTATGTATTGATCTACAGGCATCCAGTAATCTATTTCCTCCTTATTAAAACCATAATGTTTTTCATTAGGAGAACAAAACCTTAAATAATACCAAGAAGAGCATACAAAAGTATCTAAAGTATCAGTTTCTCTTGTCATTTTTTTTCCTTCTATAATTATCTCTTTCCATTTTTTTTGACTATCTAATGGATTTCCTTTTACCTTAAGATCTATATTTTCAGGAAGTTTCACTGGTAACATTGATTTAGGTATTGGGTGAACCTTACCATTCTCGTCATAAGCTACTGGTATGGGACACCCCCAATATCTTTGACGTGATACACCCCAATCTTTTAATCGATAGTTAGTTTGTTTTTTGCCTAAATTTTTTTTTTCTAATATTTTAATTGTTTCTAAGACAGAATTTTGTGGAGCCTCTAAGCCATTTAAAAAGTCAGAATTTATTAATATACCTGGACCTGCATAGGCTTCTTCTTTGACCTCAAAATTTTCATCTTTGTCAAAAGGCTTAACAACTGTTTTGATATTTAAGCCATATTTTTTTGCAAAATCAAAATCTCTTTGATCATGACCTGGGCAACCAAATACTGCTCCAAAACCATAGTCCATTAGTACAAAATTCGCAAAATAAACAGGCACTTTTTGTGATGGGTCCAAAGGATTTATTGCCTCTAAATTTGTCTTAAAGCCAATTTTTTCACCAACTGCTATCGCCTCTTCTGTTGTTCCTGTTTTAGAACATTCATTTTTAAATTTTTGGAAATCTTTATTGTTAATAAAATATTTAGATACTTCATGATCTACTGAAAGTGCTAAGAAAGAAAAACCAAATAAGGTATCAGGTCTAGTTGTAAAGCATCGAATTTTCTCCACTGGCAAATCCCCCTCGATTTTAAATTCAATTTCACATCCAAAGGATTTCCCAATCCAATTTTTTTGCATTGTCTTAACCTTATTTGGCCAAGTCTCTAAACTTTCAAGGCCATCTAATAGGTCTTGTGAAAATTTGGATATATTGAAAAACCATTGGCTTAACTTTTTTCTTTCAACAGCTGCACCTGATCTCCATCCCTTTCCATCAATAACTTGTTCATTAGCAAGGACAGTTTCATCAACAGGATCCCAGTTCACATAATTTTCCTTTCGGTAAACAAGTTTTTTTTCTAGTAATTCTAAAAAAAAGTTTTGCTGATGTTTATAATACTCCTCTGAACAAGTAGATATTTCTCTACTCCAATCAATTGAAAGACCAAGTTTTTTAAGTTGATTCTTCATTGTTTCGATATTTCTGTTTGTCCATTCTTTTGGATCTAAGTTATTATCCCGAGCTGCATTTTCAGCAGGCATCCCAAAAGCATCCCAACCCATAGGGTGCAGAACATTGAAACCTTTTAATGCTTTGTATCTAGATAGCACATCACCAATTGTATAATTTCTAACATGACCCATGTGAATTTTTCCTGATGGGTAAGGAAACATTTCTAAACAGTAAAATTTTTTCTTATTTTTATCTATAGTCGTTAAAAAGGAATTATTTTTTGACCAAAAGTTTTGCCATTTTTCTTCAACCTTTTTAAAATTATATCTTTCCATTATAAGGAAATTATTGATCAGTTCTCAGAGCTTCGTTTTTGTATTTTGGATTTTTTTTCTTATCTCGAGTGTCTTGTTCGTAAACTGCTGCCTTAGTTAAAATTTTCTTTGTTAATTCATTTGACAACTCATTTGATCTATCTGAAATTTTACAATTATTCTGCATCGAGCAATTTTTATAAAAAACTTTTACAACTAACGCGTCAGACCTAATTTCATTTGTCAAAAACCTTATTGATATTTTTACTGCCTCATTCTCAGAAGATCCATCACTATACCAGTCAGTTACAATTATACCACCACTGTAATTAGCTAGTGCTAAAGGCATAAATTCTAAGGTATCTAACGATGCTCTCCAAAGTTCATTTGAACTTGCAAAATCAAAATTACCAGAGTTTGTCTTATTTGCTGAACCCATCAATGTAAATCCTCTACCTTCCTCAATATTTTTTTTAATTCTATCTTTTGCATTCGGTGGTATTTTTCTTGCGTCTGCCCCAGGAACTTTTCCATTACACGCGTTAAACAGAAAGAAAATTGATAGGATTAATATGATTCGAATGTTCATAATTTTATTTTTAAAAATATGACTTTTAGATCATTTTTAAAATTTTAATATTAATATCTAATTTTTAAAAAAAACTCATATTTTATTGGATTTTTTATGATGTAAATATGCAACACTTCACTACAAAATTAACCTTAAATTACAAAAATATGAGTGTTTCCTCAGTTTTTTGATAAAAAAACCATGTTTAATATTAAACAACAATTAACAAGGAGTACTTAATATGAACAATATAAAAAAAATAGGGTTAACAGCTCTTGCTGGTTCCCTAGTTGCTGGTTCAGTATCTGCAGCAGAATTGTCTGTAACTGGTTCAGCTGGTATGTCGTACACAGGTGGTGACTCTAAAGCAACTCAAGGTCAAGGTTGGACAATGGGTGACTCAATTACATTTTCTGCTTCAGGTGATGTAAATGACATCGGTGTAACATTAACTATGGAATTAGATGGTGATGACAGTGACGGCGGAGCTGCAGCTGGTAACGAATTTGATAACCAGTCAATCGCATTTGATTTAGGTGATGCTGGAACTTTAACTTTCCATGGTCACGGTGGAAGCTCAGCTCTTGGTGCAAAAGATGACGTAATGCCAACAGCGAATGAAGAGCCATGGGATATCGTTACTGGTGCAGAAGCTGAAGTAGTCGGTGGTGCAGGTGGTAACAACATGTTTGCTTATTCATACGCACATGAGTCAGGCTTAACAGGTACTGTAACATACGTAAACGCAGCTGATGCAGTTACTGATGTTTCATCTACTTCATACGGTCTTGAATTTACAGGTATGGAAGGTTTAACTGTAGGTTATGCACAGCAAGATGTTGAGGTAACTACTAATGCTAAGAGTGATGAAAGCACAATGTATGCTAAGTATGCAATTGGTGGAATCACTGTAGGTATACAGATGTCAGAAAAAGACAGCGAGTCTGGAACTGACTATGAAACTACTGGAATTGGTATCTCATACCAAGTAAATGATGACTTAGCTGTATCTTATGGTAATCATGAGATCGAAGCTGTTGGTGCTGGAACTCCAGACCAAGAAGCTGCTGCAGTAAGTTTCTCATACACAATGGGATCTTTAGGTATAGTAGGAACAGTTCACGATGTTGACCATGTTGCGAACTCAACTACAAACAGTAGAGAAAAATACAGCTTAGGATTATCGTTTAACTTCTAAGTTTAGATAATACTTTTTTAAAAAGGCCCTAGAAATAGGGCCTTTTTTTTATTCGAAATAACTTATTCCACTAAACCCGTCGCATTTTAAAAGTTTAAGTTTTTTTAAATTTTCTTTTGAAACTCCTCCAAGAGCAATTATTTTTCTCTTGGTAAGTTTAGTTTTAATTTTGAATTTGTTTATCCCTAAATAATTTTTATTTTTTTTAAACACTGAGGATAAAAATATTGATTTTACTTGCTGAAGTTCCTTAATCCTAATTTCTTTTAGATTATGTGCAGATCCAATCAGCTCAAACTCTTTTTTAAACAAATATGATAGATGTTTAAAACTTTTATTATATGAAGGTATATAAGCACCATTTAAATTTAATTTTATCGAAAGCTTAATGTTGTTTGATAAAAAAAATTTTATACCTTTATTTTTACAATAATTTTTTATTTTTATTATTTCCTTCAAATTATTTCTTTTTTTGTAATTTCTGAAAATTAAAGCTGTATTATTGTCTAAATTATCAATATTATTTTTTTTAAACTGGTTTATAAAATAGTATTTTTTTAAATTAAAATTATGCATCAGACGGTAAAAAATTTACTTAATATTCAATCAAAAGTTAAGCAAAATCTCGAAATAAACAATTTAAAGGAAGAACCTAATATAATTGCAGTGTCTAAAACTTTTAATTTAGATCATATAATGCATTTAATTGACCATGGTCACATGCATTATGGCGAAAATAAAGTTCAAGAAGCAATTGAAAAATGGTCGGAAATAAAAAAACAAAAAAGTAATATACAATTACATTTAATTGGTAAATTACAAACTAACAAAGTTAAATTTGCAGTAAAATTATTTGACTATATACACTCTTTAGATAATGAAAAGCTTGCAAATAAAATCTCTTCATTGCAAAAAATTGAAAATAAAAGTTTAAAAATTTTTATTCAAGTAAATATTGGAGAAGAAAATCAAAAGTCTGGAATACATGTTTCAAAGCTTGCTAAATTTTACACCTTCTGCAAAGACTTAAATCTAAATATAGTGGGATTGATGTGCATTCCTCCAGTGGATGGAGATGCTGATATTTATTTTAAAAAAATGCAGGAATTGAAAAAACAATTTAATTTTAAAGATTTAAGTATGGGCATGTCTTCTGATTATTTAGATGCTTTAAAATATAATGCATCATTTCTAAGAATTGGTTCTAGTATTTTTGGAAATAGAAATTAGAGTATTTTAATCTTAGTATTTTTATTAATTAATTTAGCCAAAATTAAAAAATCTTTGGCTGATAATGCAATGCAGCCATTTGTTGGACGGTAATTTTTTGTTAAGTGAATAAATATTGCACTTCCCTTTGGAGATTTGGGTTTTTTCCAATTGTATTTAATTGGAATAAAATAATCATATTTGTAGTCATTCCTATATAACTTTTCATATCTGAATTTACCATTTCTATTGGTCTTTTTATTATAATACTTACTACTGATATCATCACACCATTTCATATTTCTTTTAATTTCAAAACATTTTATTTTTGAAACTGGTTTTAAAACCTTATCTTTTCTAAAATAGATATTTTC
>CABYDS010000017.1 GCA_902517745.1 uncultured Pelagibacteraceae bacterium | reverse complement strand
GATACACTAATAACAATATTCAAAATTACAGAAATCAATGAAAAGTAAAAGGGTGTTTTTGTATCATTTCTGGCAAATATAAAAGTTGAAAATATTTTTATCATTGAGAATGCAGGTAGGCCTAATGCAAAATAAAATAATGCAAGAGCTGAATTTTTAACACTTTCTTCATTAAAAGATCCATAACCAAAAAGTGCAGAAACAATTTCTTCAGAAGCAATAATTAATGCTAGGGTAGCTGGAAGACTTAAAAATAAACTCAACTCCAAAGACTTATTTTGTAAAATTTCCAATTTTACTTTGTTTTTACTCTTTACATATCTACTTAAGTTTGGAAGAATAATTATACCGATTGCAATCCCTGCTATAGCTAAGTTTATCTGGTATATCCTATCTGCATAATATAAATATGAAACAGCACTTGCTTGGAAAGAGGCAATTATTGTACCAACTAATATATTAATCTGAGTAACGCCAGACGAAAATATACTGGGCAAGAGTTTTTTAAAAAAAAATTTTATTTTATTATCTATTTGAAAATTGAATTTAAAACTTGGATAAAAATATTTTCTAGTAAAAATAATTAAAAATATAAATTGTATAATTCCCGCAAATGTTATTGCATAACTTAAATAGTAAACTAGATCAGTATCGTTTTTAATTATTAGGAAGCATATTATTAATATAATATTTAAAAAAAGTGGGGCTGCGGCTGCGACGGCAAATTTGTTGTGAGAATTTAAAATTGCTGAAAAAAAAGAGGCTAAACTTATAAAAAGTAAGAATGGAAAAGTAATTCTTGTTAAATCAACTGCTAACTTGAACTTTTCATCTATATCTGAGAAACCAGGAGCGATCAATTTTATAAAGGTTGGCATAAAAATCTCGATAAGTATTGTTAAACTTAAAAGTGCTAGGACCAATAAATTAAATATTGATTTTGCAAACTGTTGTGCTTTTTTTTTACTAGACAAAAGTTCTGATGTGTAAGAGGGAACAAATGCTGCATTAAAAGTACCTTCTGCAAACAATCTTCTAAAGGTGTTTGGTATTCTAAATGCTACGAAAAATGCATCGGCAATTGGTCCCGATCCAAGATAAATTGCTATGAAAAAGTCTCTAATGTATCCTAAAATTCTGCTTAGTATAACAAACAGACTAAATGTGCCTGTTGACTTAATTAAATTCATAAATCATATTAGTAACTTAATCCTTTTGTATATCTAAACAAAATATGAAAAAAAACAAAATTGAACATTATTCTGATAAAGAAGCTTTAGATTTTCACACAAATGACAAATCTGGCAAAATAGAGATCGTTTCATCTAAGCCTGTTACAACAAAAAGAGATCTAGCTTTAGCTTATTCTCCTGGTGTTGCGGCTCCTGTAAAAGCAATAGCCGATAATCCTGAGTTAGCATATGAATATACTACTAAAGGAAATCTAGTTGCAGTCATTAGTAATGGATCAGCAATATTAGGGCTAGGAAATTTGGGTGCGATAGCATCAAAACCAGTGATGGAAGGAAAAGCCGTTCTATTTAAAAGATTTGCAGATATAGACTCTATAGATTTAGAAATAGACACAGAAGATACAAAAGAAATAATTAATTCAATAAAGCATATCGCAAAAAGTTTTGGTGGTATAAATCTTGAAGACATTGCGGCTCCAAACTGTTTTATAATTGAAGAAGAATTAAAAAAAATTCTAGATATTCCCGTGTTTCATGATGATCAACATGGAACTGCAATCATTACAACAGCCGCACTAATTAACGCAGTTGATATTGCAAAAAAAAACTTAAAAAAAATCAAAATAGTGATTAATGGTGCAGGTGCTGCAGCTATGGCATGCGCAAAATTATTTAGAAGTACTGGTGTTCCAAAAAATAATATTAAGATGTTGGATACAAAGGGTGTAATAAATAAAAATAGAAAAGATATTAATTCTTGGAAAAAAGAATTTGCAGTACAAACAAACGATAAAAGTTTAGATGATGCGATGAAAAATGCAGATGTATTTTTAGGCTTATCCGCAGCAGGTGTTGTTAAAAAGAGTATGGTAAAAAAAATGGCGAAAAATCCAATTATATTTGCTTGCGCAAATCCAGATCCTGAAATTAAACCAGAAGATATAGAAGAAGTGAGAAATGATGCAATTATAGCAACGGGTAGATCCGATTATCCAAATCAAGTAAATAATTTAATTGGGTTTCCTTACATATTTAGGGGAGCATTAGATGTTAGGGCAAAAACAATAAATGAGGAAATGAAAGTGGCGGCAGCTAATGCTATCGCCTCACTTGCAAGAGAATTTGTGCCTGATGAGGTCGCAGCTGCAATGGGTGGTGAAAGACCTAATTATGGAAAAGAATATATCATTCCATCAACTTTTGACCCACGGTTAATTAGCGTTATACCAGTAGCAGTAGCAAAAGCAGCCATTAAATCTGGAGTTGCTAGAAAAAAAATAGAAAATTTTGATCAATATTCTGAACAGCTAAAACAAAGGCTTGATCCATCTGTAACAATTATGCAGGGAATAAATAACCAAATTAAGAAAACGAACAAAAAAGTTGTATTTGCTGATGGTGAAGATGAAAATACTTTAAAAGCGGCTATAGCATTTAAAAATAGTGGCTTAGGCACACCTATTCTTGTTGCTAAAGAAAAAGTGGTTAAAGAAAAACTGAGAGAGATTGGTTACGGAGAAAACTTTGATATTCAAATTGTGAATTCTACTTTGAGCGACAAGCGAAAAAAATATGTGAATTACTTATTTAAAAAACTTCAAAGAACAGAGGGGTTGCTTGAAAGAGATTGTGATAAAATGGTTAGAAATGACAGAGTTATATGGGGTTCTTGCATGGTTGCATGTGGAGATGCTGATGCAATGGTAACTGGAAATTCAAGAAGGTATGGACAATCTCTTGATAAAGTAAAAAAGGTCATAGATGCTAGGCCAGGAGAAATTATGTTTGGATTGAACATGATTGTAAATAAGGGCAAAACGGTTTTTATTGCAGACACAAGTGTGCACGAATATCCAACATCTGAACAACTTTCTGAAATAGCTATTTCTGCATCTAGAGTTGCAAAATTATTTGGTTTTGAACCAAAAGTTGCTTTTCTTTCACACTCAACCTTTGGTCAACCAATTACAGCTAGAACTAAACATATAAGAGATGCTGTAGAAATTTTAAAAAATAAAAAGGTTGACTTTAAGTTTGATGGAGACATGCAGCCTGATGTAGCTTTAAGTGATGAATATAAAGACCTTTATCCATTCTCCGAGATTGTTGGTAATGCAAATATATTAATTATGCCAGGACAACATAGTGCTGCTATTACTTATAAAATAATGAAAACTTTAGGTGGTGCAAAAGTAATCGGGCCACTTTTAATCGGTTTGGGTCAGGCAATTGAAATTGCTCCATTAAGATCATCAACATCTGACATATTAAACTTAGCATCTGTTGCAGCATATTCGGCAGGTGTAATTAATTACAAAAAACCAAATTAGTTTTTTATTACTCGCAAGTCCTCAACTAAAAAAATACTTGTAACTACATCTTCTACATCTAGCACTTGTTTAGCTTCGTTTATAACCTCAGCTCTTTCTTCCTCATTTTGGGATATCCCATAAATATAAATAATTTTCTTATAAGTATCAATATCATAGTTTGCAGACTTAATTTTTTTATTTGTTATAAGAGCAGTTCTTAATTGAGAAGTTATCAATACATCTTTTGCGGTTTGTTTGAAGTTAAACTCTTCTTTAATTTTTAAATCATTTTTAACTGATCTTGCTCCTTTTATTTCCCATCCTAATTTTGTGATTTTAAGTTTTTCTTCTACAGTGTCCACTTTACCTGTTATAAATATTCTACCATCCAAGACTTTTGTCTTTACGTTAAGTAAGTAACCTTTATTCATCAATATTAATTTTGTTCTTAAATTTTTTTGCATTAATGAGTCATCAATTTGTGTTCCTATAGTTCTTGGGTCCATAGCAACTGAAACTCCTGTACCCAAAACTCCAGTTGATGAATAACCAACACATCCTGAAATTAAAATAAAAGTTAAAATTAATATTGAATTTCTAAATTTCATTTTTTTTCTTTAAACAATAATCATAAACAATTTTTTTTGATATATTATTCTCCGTGCTAATTTTTGATGCAATATCTTTAATTGACATTTTTTTTAAAAGTTTAATAATTTTTTTTTTAACTGATTCTTCAATTACTTGTAACCTATTTTCTAAATTTGAATTTTCTGATATAACTACAGTAATCTCACCCTTTTCCGATATGTTAATATTATTAAGGTTTTTAACCTTATCTCTAATATATTCTTCATGTAATTTTGTCATTTCTCTGGTAATTAAAATATCTCTATCATTAAAATATTTTTGGATTTGATCTGTTATTTTTTTTATTTTTTTGGGTGAAATAAAAAAAACAATTGAGTAATTTAAATTATAAATCTTTTGAAAAAGTTGATCAATTTGTAATTTTTTATCAGGCAAAAAACCACAAAAAAAGAAATTGTTTGAAAAGCCACTTATAGAAACAGCCGCGGCAACAGCAGAGGATCCTGGAACTGGAAATATATTAATTTTATTTTTGATGCATTCATTAATTAAAATTTCACCTGGATCAGAAATTGTTGGAGTACCCGCATCTGAAATGATAGAAATTATTTTATTTTCTTTTAGTAAATTTAACACATTTTTAATGTTTTTTTTTTCATTGAATTTATGATTAGATAATAATTTTGTATTTATATTGAACCTAGATAATAGTTTACTTGAAACTCTTGTGTCTTCTGACAAAATCAAGTCTGATTTGTTAAGTATGTATACAGCCCTAAAAGTAATATCACCTAAATTTCCTATTGGAGTAGAAACACAATATAGCCCAGGTTTTAAACTATCATTTATTTCAAAATTATACATTTAATGACAATGGGAAAATTATATATCATAATTTTAAAAGTTTTACTCATAATCGTTTTCTCACAACTTAAAGCTATCTCGGATGAGAAAATTAAAATAGGCTTAATTGTACCTTTATCAGGCGAATATTCATATATTGGTAATTCAATTCTTAAATCTACAAGAATGGCGTTAAATAAAATTAATGATGACAGAATAACAGTGATACCCAAGGATACTAAGGCAAATCCAATTGATGCATTAAAAGTGTCAAACGAGCTATACAATAACGGAGTAAAAATAATTATTGGACCTGTATTCAATGAAAGTAATAAATATTTAGAAGATTTAAATGAAGTGACATTTCTATCTTTTACAAACAAAATTAGAAATAATCCAAAAAATGTAATTTCTTCAGGAGTTAATGCAGTATCACAAATAAATACAATCAAAAAATATTTAAGTGAAAATAATTTAAAAAATACAATTTTTCTAATCCCAGAAACAGAATATAAAAGAGAAATTGAAGAAGCTATTGAGAAATCTAATTTAATATTAAAAGAAAAGTTTATTTATAGCAAAGACCCAACATTGCTAACAAAGCAAATAGAAGATTTAACAAGGTATCAACAGAGAAAACAAAATTTAGAAGACGAAATTAAAAGAATTGAGAATTCAAATTCTTTTAATAAAAAGAAAAAAATAAATGAATTAAAAAAAAAGGATACTTTAGGTTTTATTAACTTTGACTCTGTAATAATTGCTGATTTTAGTGAAAGTTTAAAAAGTGTTGCTACTTCTTTATTATATACCGATGTATCTTCAAAAAGAATAAAATACATTACATTAAACCAATGGTTTGATGAAAGCCTTTTAAAAGAAACTTCATTACATCCAATATATTTTCCATCAATAAATAAAAATAATTTTGAAATATTTCAAAAAGAATATATTCAAAACTTCAAAAATACACCAAATCAAATTTCTTTTTTAAGTTATGATCTTATAGGGTTTGTATATTACTTGTTAATAAGTAATGATTTTAAGACTAATGAAAATTTATTTATTAAGAAAAATAAATTTAAAGGAAAAATAGGTATCTTTGAAATAAATAAAAAAACAATCACCCATCAATTAAACTTTTATGAGATACTAGAGGAAAATTTTAAAGAAATTTTTTAATTTTTTTAAAAGCTTTTGCTCGATGATCATTTTTAAATTTTTTTTTTTGACTCATTTGACCAAATGTTAACCTTTTATTTTCAGGAATGAAAATTGGATCATAGCCAAAACCTTTATTTCCAATTTTTTTTTCGGAAATACTACCATTAATAATGCCTAAAGATTGGATCGGTTTTTTTTTTAATCCATAAATAGTTAATGCACAAATAAATCTCGCTTTAATCTTTTTTGACTTCCAGTTTTTGTCAACCTTCGATAACTTTTGATATACTTTGGATATTGCTACATTGAAATCTCCCCTTTTCCCACCCCATCTTGCTGAGTAAATACCTGGTTGATTATTTAGTAAGTCAATTTCAAGCCCAGAATCATCCGCGATACAAATTTTTTTTGTTTTTTTTGAAAAATGCTTTGCTTTAATTAAAGAATTTTTTAGAAAAGTATGTCCATTTTCTTTAGGGCTTTTTAGACCATAGTCTTTTGGAGAAGTAATAGTGTAGTATTTGGGCAGTAAATCTTTGATTTCTTTTATTTTTCCTTCATTATTCGACCCTACTACGATTTCTTTAATTTTTTTTTTTAACATCTAGAATTTCATGAATTTCTTACCATATAGACTTTAATGGAAAAAGAAGAATCACAAAATAAAGGAAATCAAAATTTAAAAGACGGAAACTCAGAGCTAAGCACTGATAAACAGGCCTCAGAGGAAACCGAAAAAAAAGAGGAGGAACAACTTTCACCCGAAGATGAAATTGCAAATCTTAAAGATAAAGTTGCTAGAACATTTGCTGAAATGGAAAATCAAAGAAGACGATTCGAAAAAGAGAAAGATGAAGCTTTTGAATATGGTGGATTTTCATTTGCAAGGGAAACTCTTAATCTTCTAGATAATTTAGAGAGATCAAAACAAACACTGGAAAGTGATGAAACTATAAAAGATAAACAAACATTAAATAAATTGATAGAACATATTAATATTATTAATAAAGATATGATTTCTATTTTCAAAAAAAACAATATTGAGCCAATTAAAGCAATTAACGAAAAACTGGATCCAAATTTGCATCAGGCTATGATGGAAGTTGAAGATGATACAAAAGATCAAGGGACAATAGTTCAAGAAATTCAAAAAGGTTTTATGATGAAGGATAGGTTGCTAAGACCTTCGTTAGTAGCTGTATCTAAAAAAAAAGTTGAAGAGAAACAAAATAACCAAAAAGACAAGGAAATTGAGGAAAAAGAGGCTAAAAATTAATTATTTATTATGGTTGTAGTTGTAAAATTAGCACTTATATGAGGATCAAATAGGATAAATTATGAGTAAAGTTATAGGAATAGATTTGGGAACAACAAATTCTTGTGTAGCCGTTATGGAGGGAACACAAGCAAAAGTATTAGAAAATGCTGAAGGAGCAAGAACGACACCATCAGTTGTTGCATTTACAGATGAAGGTGAAAAATTAATTGGTCAACCAGCTAAAAGACAAGCTGTTACAAATCCTGAAAATACAATTTTTGCAGTTAAAAGGTTAATTGGAAGAAATTTTGATGATCCGACAGTTAAAAAAGATGTAGAGACTGCACCTTTTAAAATAGTTAATTCTGATAAAGGCGACGCATGGATTGAGGCAAAAGGACAAAAATATTCACCATCACAAATTTCAGCTTTCACGCTTCAAAAAATGAAAGAGACAGCAGAAAAATATTTAGGTTCTGAGGTAAAACAAGCGGTAATTACTGTTCCAGCATATTTTAATGATGCTCAGAGGCAAGCTACTAAAGATGCGGGTAAAATAGCCGGCCTTGAAGTTTTAAGAATTATAAATGAACCTACAGCAGCATCTCTGGCTTATGGTTTAGACAAAAAAGCAAATAAAAAAATTGCAGTATATGATTTAGGTGGAGGAACATTCGATGTTTCAATTCTTGAATTAGGTGACGGTGTATTTGAAGTTAAGTCAACTAATGGTGATACATTTTTAGGTGGAGAAGATTTTGACAATGCAATAGTTGATTACTTACTCTCAGAATTCAAAAAAGAAAATGGTATTGATTTAAAATCGGATAAATTAGCTTTACAAAGATTAAAAGAAGCTGCGGAAAAAGCAAAAATAGAACTTTCATCAGCTACCCAAACAGAAATAAATTTACCATTTATTACAGCTGACAAAACTGGACCGAAACATATCAACTTGAAAATGACTAGAGCCAAGTTAGAAGCATTAGTCGAAGATTTAATTTCAAGAACAATTCCACCATGTAAAACAGCTTTAAAAGATGCGGGATTATCAGCAAGTGAAGTAGACGAAATTGTACTGGTTGGTGGTATGACCAGAATGCCAAAAGTTATAGAAGAAGTTAAAAATTTCTTTGGGAAAGATCCTAACAAATCTGTCAATCCTGATGAGGTTGTTGCTATGGGAGCAGCAATTCAGGCGGGTGTATTACAAGGTGATGTTAAAGATGTATTACTTCTAGATGTGACTCCTTTATCATTAGGAATAGAAACTTTAGGCGGTGTATCTACAAAATTAATAGACAAAAATACAACAATACCAACTAAAAAAAGCCAAGTATTTTCTACTGCAGAGGATAATCAACCGGCTGTATCAATTAGAGTTCTTCAAGGTGAAAGGGAGATGGCTTCAGATAATAAAGTATTAGGAAACTTTGAGTTGGTTGGAATAGCTCCAGCTCCAAGAGGAGTTCCGCAAATTGAAGTGACATTTGATATAGATGCAAATGGTATTGTAAATGTCTCGGCTAAAGACAAAGGAACTGGTAAAGAACAAAAAATTCAAATTCAAGCATCCGGAGGATTAAGTGAAGAAGAAATTAGTCAAATGGTAAAAGATGCAGAGTCGAATAAAGAAGAGGATAAAAAGAAAAGAGAAGCTGTTGATGCGAGAAATCAAGCAGATACATTAATACACTCTACTGAAAAAAATTTAAAGGAACATGGAAGTAAAGTTTCAGACGCAGATAAGAAAGCTATTGAAGATGCATCAGCAAACCTAAGAAATGCACTTAAAGGAACTGATGTTGAAGAAATTAAGAAAAAAACACAAGATTTAGTTCAGGCATCTATGAAATTAGGTGAAGCAATCTATAAATCACAACAAGGTGCAAAACCTGAAGATGCTCCAAAAGACGCAAAGAAAGAAGATACGAAAGACGATAACGTTGTTGATGCAGATTTTGAAGAAGTAAAAGACGAGAATAAAGAAAAAAGCGCCTAACAAAACAACTGTTTGTCTATAACATGTTATGGCAAAAAGAGATTATTACGAAGTTTTAGGTGTAAATAAAAATGCTTCAGCAGACCAAATAAAATCAGCTTACAGGAAACTCGCAGTTAAATTTCATCCTGATAAAAATAAGGGTGATAAAGGAGCTGAGGAAAAGTTTAAAGAAGCATCAGAAGCTTACCACGTTCTATCTAATTCAGAGAGAAAACAAAATTATGATAATTTTGGTCATGCTGCCTTTGAAAATGGAGGTGGTGGAAGAGGTGGATTTGGAAATTTTGACTTTTCTAATCATTTCTCTGATATTTTTGAAGACTTTTTTGGTGAAGGCTTTGGTGGAGGCCGTAGATCAAGAAGGTCAAATAATAGAGGGTCAGATTTAAGATATGATTTATCTATATCTTTGGAAGAGGCTTTTTCTGGAAAGAAACAAGACATAAAATTTTCTACATCTGAAAAATGTGATACTTGTAGTGGTTCAGGATCAAAACCTGGACATCAAGCTGGAGCATGCTCGATGTGTGGTGGTCATGGTCAAGTAAGATCTAGCCAAGGCTTTTTTACAGTCCAACAAACATGTCCTCGATGTGCTGGTGCAGGAGAGGAAATTACTCATCCTTGCTCTAGTTGTAATGGACAGGGTAAAAAACAGTCTTCAAAAAGATTATCAGTTACTATTCCAAAAGGTGTTGATGATGGAACAAGAATAAGACTTTCAGGTAAAGGTGAAGCTGGGTCAAGAGGTGGCAGTAGCGGTGATTTGTATTTATTCATTAATGTTAACTCGCATGACTTATTTAAAAGGTCTGATGAAAACTTATTTTTTGAATGTCCAGTTTCTATCACAGATGCTGCTCTTGGTACCTCAATTGAAATTCCAACAATTGACGGTGGTAAAGCTAAAATAAAAATTCCAGCAGGAACTCAAAGCGGAAAACAATTTAGATTGAGGGGAAAAGGAATGCCTTACATGAGGGGTAATGATTTTGGAGACCTTTATGTTCAAGTAACAACAGAAGTACCAATATCTCTAAATAAAGAGCAGAAAGAATTACTAGAAAAATTTAGAGAAATTGAAAATGAAAAATCTAATCCAAGTATTAAACAGTTCTTTCAAAAGGCTAAAAGTTTCTGGAAAAACTAATCAATAGTGCTAATCTAAATTATTATAATGGGTAAAATTAATATAGCCATAACAGGTTGCATGGGAAGAATGGGCCAACAGCTCATAAAATCTGCTATTAAAGACAAATCAACTAAATTGGTTGCTCTTACTGAAAATAGATCCATTAATAAAAAAATTAATGGGATTAGACCTGAATTAAATACTGAAAAAGCTCTTGGCAAAGCAAATGTAATTATAGATTTTACAATACCAAAATGTACATTCGAAGTTTTAAAAATAGCCTCAAAACTAAAGAAAAAAGTAGTAATTGGAACAACAGGTTTTACAAAAAAAGAAGAGGATTTAATAAAGAAGTTTTCGAAAAAAATTCCAATTTTAAAAGCTGGAAATATGAGTCTTGGTATTAATTTGCTTATGTACCTGACCGAAATCACGTCCGCATCACTGGGAAGTAATTATTTAAGTAAAGTTTTTGAAGTTCATCACAAACACAAGAAAGATCATCCTTCTGGAACAGCTTTAATGCTTGGAAAGGGAATTGCTGTTGGAAAAAACAAAGACTTTTATAAAATGATTGGAAAAAAATACTTAAATAAGAAAAAATTTCCTTACGGAAAAAAAATTAATTTCAATTCAATTAGAAAAGGTGAGATTATAGGTGAACACGAAGTAACTTTTTCAAGCGGTAAAGAAATTATAAAACTAAACCATGAGGCTTTCGATAGAGCTTTGTACTCAGAAGGAGCAATTACAGCTGCGAAATGGCTAATTAATAAAAAGCCAGGTCTTTATTCAATGAGAAATCTCCTGAACTTTAAATAATGAATGAAGTTCAAAGAGCTAAAATAGTTTTAAAAATACTTAACAAAACATATCCCAAAACACCTATACCATTAAAACATAGAAATATATTTACACTTTTAATATCTGTTCTACTTTCAGCTCAATGCACTGATGTAAATGTTAATAATGTAACCAAAAATATTTATCCAAAATATAACAAACCAGAACATTTTGTTAAACTTGGAAGAAAGAAAATAGAGAAATTAATAAGAAGTATTGGCATTTTTAGAATTAAAGCTAGAAGTGTTTACAATCTTTCAAAAACTTTAGTTGAAAAATATAAGAGTAAGGTTCCAAAAACTTTTGAAGAGTTAGAAGAATTGCCTGGAGTAGGACATAAAACAGCAAGTGTAGTTATGTCTCAAGGCTATGGTTATCCTGCATTCCCAATAGATACACATATTCATCGACTTGCACAACGATGGGGATTAACAAATGGAAAAAATGTTGTTCAAACAGAGAAAGATTTAAAGCGATTATTTCCTAAAAAATATTGGAACAAGCTACATCTTCAAATAATTTATTATGGAAGAGAACATTGTAAAGCAAGGGAATGCTACGGTATTTCTTGTAAAATTTGTACTTCTTGTTATCCTAAAAGAAAAAAACCGATAAAAACAAAAAAAGCATGAAATGAAAATTCTAGGTATAGGTAATGCAATTGTAGATGTGATTTGTAAAGTTGATGAAAACTTTATTAATCATAATGGTTTAACAAAAGGAACAATGAAACTTATTTTTGACGATGGAGAATTTAATAAGATGATATCAAGTTTAAAAATTGAAAAAACTATATCTGGTGGCTCAGTTGCGAATTCAATTGTTGGATTATCTCAATTAGGCAATAAAGTTGGTTTTATTGGTAAAGTGAGTGATGACGAATTAGGAAAAAAATATGAAGATGGATTAAAATCAGAAAAAGTTGAATATTTTTATTCAAAAAAGAAGGAAGAGTTACCAACTGGTACTTGTCTAATTCTAGTAACCCCAGACTCAGAGAGAACAATGTGCACTTATCTAGGAACAGCAGGAAAAATAAACGAAAATGATGTAAATACCGAAGTTGTAAGACAATCTGAAATGATATTTTTGGAAGGTTATTTGTGGGATGAGGGAGAACCTAAAAAAGCGTTTGAAAAAGCCATTAATAGCGCAAATAAGGTTGCAATGTCATTATCAGATCAATTCTGTGTAGATAGACACAAGTCACATTTTTTAGATTTAGTTAAAAATAAATTAGATATCACATTTGCTAACGAACAAGAAATGATGTCTTTAATTGATGCTAAAGATTTTAAAGATGTAATTAATTTTGGAAAAAATTTAAAAAAGCTGCTTGTTATTACTCGAGGAGAAAAGGGAGCTATATCAATAAATGGAGAAGAAATTGTAGAAAATGGAATTGAAAAGAACTTAAATGTTAAAGATCTTACTGGTGCAGGAGACTTATTTGCTGCAGGTTTCTTACATGGAAATTTAAATAATTTAAGTATATCTGAAAGTTTAAATAAAGGTCGAGAAATGTCATCAAGAGTAATTCAACAAATAGGCGCTAGATTATAATAATGAGTGAAAAGAAGATATTTAAATTTTTTCCTCAACCAATTTTTCATTACAAATTAGATAACTATAAAGAACACAATCAAAATTTATCAAAGTACATTTATGAATTATACAAAAATGACAAAGAAGGATTAGCAAGGTCAAACCAAGGTGGTTGGCATTCAAAACCATTTGATTTAAAGGATAAAAATAAAGCTCCATTTAAATTTTTTACAGACATACAAAAATATGTTGCTGATGTATTTAAAGATTATGGATGGCATTACACACCTGGTAAAGTTAACTTAACCGAGATGTGGGCGATAATTAACAAAAAAAATAATTTTAATTTAGAACATACGCATCCTAACAATTATTTGAGTGCAGCTTATTATGTTAAAGCTCCAGAGAATTGTGGATCATTTAAAGTTTCTAATCCAAATCAGATTGCAAGGGAAAGAATACCCTTGAGTGATAAAAAGACAGACTTTAATATGAATGTTGCTCAAATTAAACCCGTGGAGGGAGACTTATTACTTTTTCCAGCTTATCTTCCTCATTCAGTTGGTATGAATTTATCTGATGAAGATAGAATAGTAATCAGTTTTAATATTGATATTCTTAGATAATTATTTTTTTTTTCTTTTGAAACTACCTTTTCCTTTTTTAGGTTTTACAACTCTTGGTTTATATTTTTTTGAATGTAATTCCTTTGCAATATAATTTTTTTTTTTCATAATTTTTGAATTTATAGTTTTTATGAAGAAACAATTAAGTAACCATTCTTGTAACTTTTAATAAATTCTTTTTCTTTAAAATTATCAAATATTTTTTTTCTGAGTCTGTAAACATGAGTTTCTACAGTATGAGTTTCTAACTCGGAGTTATAGCCCCAAACTTTTTTTTGGAGATCGTATATAGTAACCGGCTTAGCTGAATCTTTTAAAAAATTTATAATAGTTGTCTCTTTTTCAGTCAAATTTACAAAATTGTCATCTTTATACAATTTTCTAGAATTATAATTTATAACAAATTTTCCTATTTTAATATTTTTTTTAAATTCTATTTTTTTTTTTAAAAAGGCAATATTTAAAATGTCTATTAACTTTCCATATTCTATCGGGAACTTATCTATTTTTATTTGATTATTTAAATTAAGGTTTTGATTAGAAATAATTAGA
>CABYDS010000016.1 GCA_902517745.1 uncultured Pelagibacteraceae bacterium | reverse complement strand
TCTAGTGTAAGAAAATTAAAACCTATACTTAAATCAATAGTTGGTAAAAAAGTAGAAATTGCAATTAGAGATTTATCTTTCTCAGAAAAAAGAATTTCTAAAGATGTTAAAAAAACAATTTCATCAGCAGTTGCTAATGCAGAAAATAATTTTCAATACGATATTGACAATTTATTCGTTAAGGAAGCCTTCTGTGGAAAACAGGTAATAATGAAAAGATTTAGAGCTAGAGCTAAAGGCAGAGCTGCAGAAATTATGAAACCATACTCAAACGTAACAATAGTTTTGAGCGAACAAATGAAACAAAAAGAGAAGGAACATGGGACAAAAGGTTAATCCAGTAGGTTTAAGATTGGGTATTAATAGAGGATGGGATTCCGTTTGGTACGCAAAAAAACAAGATTTTGGAAATTATTTAATAGAAGATTTTAAAATTAGAGAATTCATTAAAAAAAACGTTATCAATTCAGGTGTTTCAAAAGTAATGATAGAGAGATCGGCAAAAAAATGTTTTGTAACAATTTATACTTCTAGACCTGGATTTGTAATTGGAAAAAAGGGAAGTGATATAGAAAAAATTAAAGGCAAATTATCAAGATTGAGCGAAAATGAAATAGTGCTAAATATTAAGGAAGTTAAAAAACCTGAGACAAATTCATTTTTAGTTGCCGAGAACATAGCTCAACAGTTAGTTAAACGTGTTTCTTACAGGAGAGCAATGAAGAGAGCAATGCAATCTGCATTAAGATTAGGAGCTAAAGGAATTAAAGTGTCTTGTAGCGGAAGACTTGGCGGAAACGAAATTGCAAGAACAGAATGGTTAAGAGACGGAAGTATTCCATCTCATACTTTGAGAGCAGATATTGATTACGCAGAAGCAGAAGCATTGACCACCTATGGAATAATTGGAATTAAAGTTTGGATATATAAAGGAGAAATCTTTACAAAAGAATTTAGCCAAGAAAGGAACAAAACGTAATAATGTTACAACCAACTAGAACAAAGTTTAGAAAAGCACATAAAGGTAGAATTCACGGTAATGCCTCTAGATGTAATGCTATGAATTACGGTTCTTTTGGATTGAAAGCAATTCAGCCAGAAAGAATTATATCCAGACAGATAGAGGCAGCTAGAGTAGCATTAACAAGACACATGAAAAGACAAGGTAGAGTTTGGACAAGAATGTTTCCCAATATACCTGTATCAAAAAAACCTACTGAGGTAAGAATGGGTAAAGGAAAAGGCTCACCTGAATTTTGGGCATGCAGAGTTAAACCAGGAAGAATTTTATTTGAGGTTGACGGAGTAACAGAAGAAATTGCTAAAGAGGCTTTATACAAAGCTTCGGCAAAACTGCCAATTAAATGTAAATTTATTAAGAGAATTTAAATGAAAAAAAGTGAAATAAAAAAAATGACCAAAGAACAAGCTTTGAAAGATATTGAAAAATTAAAAAAAAATCTTTTTAATTTTAGATTTCAAAAAATTAATGGTCAGATAAAAAGTCCATCGAAAATAAGTGAAACAAAAAAGAATATTGCTAGATTAAAAACATTGGTAGTGAGGAAAGATGCCTAAAAAAGTATTAAATGGAATAGTTGTCAGCGATAAGCCAAATAAAACTATAACAGTTTTAGTTGAGAGAAAATATCAACATCCTGTACTAAAAAAAGTAATTAAAGCTAGAAAAAAATATAGTGTTCATGACGAAGAGAATAAATATAAAAACGGTGATAAAGTATCGATACAAGAGTGTAAACCTTACTCAAAGTCAAAAAAATTTGAAGTGATAGGAGTTTCTAAATGATACAAGTTCAGACAGAATTATTTGTTGCTGATAATACTGGTGCCAAAAAAATTGAATGCATAAAAGTATTAGGAGGATCTAAAAGAAGATATGCAAGTATTGGTGATACTATCGTTGTAGCAGTTAAAGAAGCAATTCCGAAGGGCAAGGTTAAAAAAGGAGCGGTTCATAAAGCTGTCGTTGTTAGAGTTAAAAAAGGAATTCATAGGAATGATGGATCTAAAGTAAGATTTGATAACAATGCAGCTGTCTTAACAGATGATAAAGGGGAGCCAATAGGTACCAGAATCTTTGGACCAGTTACTAGAGAGTTAAGAAATAGAGGGCAAATGAAAATAATTTCGTTGGCACCAGAGGTATTATAATGATTAAAAAAGGTATTAAAGTAAAAATATTGACTGGTAAGGATAAAAACAAAGACGGTGATGTCATTGAAATTGATAGAAAAAATAATAGGGCAAAAGTTAAAGGTATAAACATGGTAAAAAAACATGTGAAAACTACAAAAGAAAAGAAAGGTGGAATAATTTCAAAAGAAAACTTTATACATCTCTCGAACTTAGCAATCTTTGATACCAAAAATAAAAGTGAGGCTAAAAAATAATGACACCTAGATTAAAACAGACCATATCCAAAGAAATAGAGCCAACATTGAAAGAAAAATTTGGCTATAAAAATTTATACATGGGTCCAAGAATACAAAAAATAGTATTAAATATGGGTTTAGGTCTAGATGGGAATGATCAGAAAATTTTAAAATCGTGCCAAGAAGATTTGGCGAACATCACTGGTCAAATGCCTGTAATAACTAAATTCAAAAAATCTATAGCAAATTTTAAAACTAGAAAAAATACTAATTCAGGTTTGAAAGTTACGTTAAGAAAAAATAAAATGTATGAATTTATTGACAGATTAACAAATATAGCATTACCAAGAATAAAAGATTTTAGAGGATTAAGCCCAAACGGTTTTGATAAATTTGGTAATTATACTTTTGGTGTTAAAGAACATATTATATTTCCAGAGGTAAATTTTGATAAAGTTGACAAAATTAGAGGTTTAGACATTACAATAGTCATAAAATCTCAAAAGATAGAACATAGTTTTGAACTATTAAAACATTTAAATTTTCCATTTAGGGAAAAAAGGAGCAATTAATGGCTAAAATGAGTGCAATAAATAAGAATAACAGAAGAATAAAATTATCAGACAAGCTTTTTAAAAAGAGAATGAAATTAAAAAAAATAATAATGGATAAAAAATTATCCTTAGAAGAAAGATTTAAAGCGCAACAAAAATTATCAAAATTGCCTCGAAATTCAGCAAAGGTTAGAGTTATGAATAGGTGTCAAATTACTGGTAGACCTCATGGCGTTTACCGAAAATTAAAAATTTCAAGAATAGCCCTTCGACAACTTGGTTTAGAAGGTAAAATTCCTGGAATGGTAAAATCGAGTTGGTAGAAAGGAAAATATGAGTTTAAGTGATCCAATAGGTGATATGTTAGCAAGAATTAAAAATGCTCAAGTGAGAAATCACAGTAAAGTCTCATTACCATCGTCAAAATTTAAAGCTAAAATTGCAGAAGTTTTAAAATCTGAAGGCTATATTATAGACTACAAAATTAATGATGATAAAAAACCTTCAATTGAAATTAACTTAAAATATAACTCAGGCAATCCAGTTATAAATACTATTGAAAGAATTTCAAAACCAGGTAGGAGAATTTTTTCTAGCGCGAGCAGTCTTCCAAAAATTAATAATGGACTTGGTATTGCAATTGTCTCAACACCACAAGGTGTAATGACAGATGTTGATGCAAGAAAGAAAAAACTTGGTGGTGAGATTATTTGTAAGGTATTTTAATGTCTAAAATAGGAAAAATAAACATACCAATTCCAGATAAAGTAAAAGTTTTATTATCTGGTAACACAGTGAATGTAGAGGGCCCACTGGGCAAACAAGCAATTGAATTAGATTTAGAAATGTTTGAACTTAATATCACTGAAGGTAAAGACGTATCAATTAAACCTAAAAAGCTTAATGATACATCTAAAAGATTATGGGGCATGAATAGAAGCTTACTTAATAATGCTATTATTGGCGCAAGTAGTGGTTATGAAAAAATTCTTGAACTTACCGGTGTAGGTTTCAGAGCAGCTTTAAAAGGAAATGTTCTAAATATGCAATTAGGATTTAGTCATGATATAAATTACAATATTCCAGAAGGTATTAAAATTGCTGTTGAAAAACAGACAACTCTTAAAATAAGTGGCTCAAATAAACAACAAGTAGGAATGGTCGCTTCACAAATCAAAAGTATTAGACCACCTGAGCCTTATAAAGGAAAAGGCATAAAAGAAAAAGGTCAATATATTTTAAGAAAAGAAGGTAAGAAAAAATAATGAGATTAAACACTATAGAGAGAAAAAGATTTAGAGTAAGAAAAAAACTTAAAAGTGTGTCGAAAGATCGATACAGATTAAGTGTTTCAAGATCTACAAGAAATATAAGTGCACAAATAATTGATGATGTAAAAAATATTACATTAGTTTCTGCTTCATCAATAGATAAGGAAATTAAAGGACAAAAAAAAAACAAATCTGAACTATCAACTATTGTTGCTGAAATTCTGGCAAAGAAAGCAAATGAAAAAAATATTAAAAAAATTTTCTTTGATAGAGGTATTTATAAATACCATGGAAGAGTTAAAATTTTTGCTGAAACACTAAGAAAAAATGGGATGGAATTTTAAATATGGAAAAAAACACAGAATTTGTTGAAAAATTAGTTCATATTAACAGAATAACTAAAGTTGTAAAAGGAGGAAGAAGATTTGGTTTCTCCGCTTTAGTTGTAGTTGGTAATCAGAATGGAAAAATTGGTATCGCGCATGCAAAAGCAAAACAAGTCCCTGATGCAATTAAAAAAGCAAACGAATTAGCTAGAAGAAAATTAATTCAAATACCTTTAAGAGATGGAAGAACTATCCATCATGATATATATGGTAAAGATGGTGCTGGAAAAATTAAATTAAGATCTGCACCTAAGGGAACAGGTATAATAGCAGGTGGTCCAGTTAGAGCTGTTTGTGAAGTACTTGGTATAAAAGATATTGTAGCTAAATCTTTAGGTACAGCAAACCCACATAATGTAATTAGAGCCTGTATTAAAGCTTTATCAAAACAAAATTCACCAAAAAATATTTCTAATTTAAGAAATAAAAAAATATCCGAGATAATTGAGAAAAGAGGATAATGACATCTTTAAATACATTAAATAATATTAAAACAAAAAAAATTCGAGTAGGAAGAGGAATAGGATCTGGTAAAGGCAAAACTTCTGGAAGAGGTGTAAAAGGTCAAAAATCAAGATCTGGAGTAGCTATAAAAAGTTTTGAGGGTGGTCAAATGCCATTATATAGAAGATTACCCAAAAGAGGTTTCAACCCTGTAAATAAAAATGATATAGCAGTAATAAACTTAGGTGATATACAAAACCTTATTGATAGTAAAAAAATTAAAGTAGAAGAAAAAATAAATATTAATACATTTAAAAAATCAAAATTATTCAGAAAATCAATTAATAAATTTAAAGTTTTATCAAATGGTAATTTTAATTCGAAAATTGATATTGAAGCAGATTATTCATCTAAAACCGCTAAAGAGAAAATTGAAAAAGCTGGTGGACAAATTACTGTTAAAAACCAATCTAAATAATGAGTGCCTCAACACAATCTAACGATTTAAGAAATAGAATACTATTCACACTTTTTATCCTTGCTGTTTATCGATTGGGTACTTTTGTTCCACTACCAGGGATCGACCCAGAGCAACTTCAAATAATGATGGAAGGAAACCAAAAAGGTTTGTTAGGAATGTTTAATGTTTTTGCGGGCGGTGCTGTAAGCAGAATGGCAATATTTGCTCTTGGAATAATGCCATACATATCATCTTCAATTATTGTCCAGTTACTAACAGGAGTTTCAGAATACTTTAAAAATTTAAAGGCTCAAGGTGAAATAGGTAGACAAAAAATTACTCAAATAACTAGATATGGAACAGTTTTATTAGCAACTATACAAGGATATGGATTGGCAGTTGGATTAGAGTCATCAGCAGATTTAGTTATTAATCCTGGAATATTTTTCAAAATTTCAACAGTTACAACTATTGTTGCTGGAACTATATTTTTAATGTGGCTTGGTGAACAAATTACACAAAGAGGCATTGGTAATGGTATTTCATTAATTATTTTTTCAGGTATTGTTGCTGAAATTCCTAGAGCTTTAGTAACAACTTTTGAATTAGGAAGAACTGGTGCAATTTCAACTGTAATGATAATTTTTATATTTATATTGCTTGTAGCAACTATAATGTTTATTGTTTTTATGGAAAGAGCTTTAAGAAAAATTCTTATAAATTATCCAAAGAGACAAATGGGAAATAAAATGTATGGAGGAGATTCTTCTCATCTACCTTTAAAAATTAACTCAGCAGGTGTTATACCTGCTATTTTTGCTTCAGCTTTATTACTATTGCCAGTTACTTTTTCAAATTTTAATGTTTCGCAAAATGAAACTTTTCTGAACATTTCTTCTTACTTTTCACAAGGGCAACCTTTGTATATGTTGTTATATGCATCAGGAATAATTTTTTTTACTTTTTTTTATACTTCAATAACTTTTAATCCAACTGAAACTGCTGAGAATTTAAGAAAATATGGTGGATTTATTCCAGGAATAAGACCTGGAGAAAGCACTGCACTTTATATTGATACAATATTGACAAGATTAACAACAATAGGTGCATTATATCTTGCACTAGTTTGTTTAATGCCAGAATTCCTTATTGCTAACTATCCTATCCCTTTTTATTTGGGTGGTGCTTCAGTTCTGATTGTTGTTGTTGTAGCAATTGATACAGTTACACAAATTCAAACAAGAATGATGAGTTCTCAATACGAGCAACTAATTAAAAAAACTAAATTTGGTAGATAGGTGAATATAATACTATTTGGTCCACCTGGTGCTGGAAAAGGTACTCAAGCCAAATATCTTGTAAAAAAATTAAACGGTTATCAAATTTCGACTGGTGATATTTTAAGAGAGGAAATTAAAAAAGACACAGATATAGGAAAAAAAATAATAAGTAATATGAATGAGGGAAAATTTGTCAGTGATGAGATCGTTAATAGCCTATTAAAAAATCATGTTTTTGATCCTATCAAAAAAGAAAAATTAATATTTGATGGTTATCCTAGATCTCTTAGCCAAGCTAAAAATTTAGATTTATTGTTAAATAAATCAAATCAAAAGATAGATTATATTTTTTTTTTAAATGTGAACAAAGAAACTATTGTGGCAAGAATAAAAAAAAGGAAAATTTTAGAAAAAAGAACTGATGATGATTTAGATACTATATTAAAGAGATATGATACTTATATTGAAACTACTAGACCAGTATTGGATTACTATTCAAAAAATTCAAAAATTCATGAGATTGATGGAACGATGGAAATTGATCAAATAACTAGTAAAATAGAGGCTTTTTTGAATGTTTAAGACGTTGACTTTGACTAATCTTCTTATATAAAAGTCACAATTTATCACAAAAATTATGGCTCGTATTGCAGGTGTAAACATACCACAAAATAAATTAGTTCATGTTGGACTTACATATATTTATGGAATTGGAAATAAATTTTCTCAACAAATATGTAATGAATTAGAAATACCAAAATCAAAGAGAGTAAATGAATTAACTGATGATCAAATTTTAAAAATTAGGGAGTATATTGATCAAAAATTTACTGTTGAAGGTGATCTAAGAAGAGAAACATCGTTGAGTATAAAAAGACTAATCGATCTTGCAACCTATAGAGGATCTAGGCATAGAAAAAAACTTCCTGTGAGAGGACAAAGAACTAGATGCAATTCTAGAACTAGAAAAGGAAAAGCAATTGCAATTGCAGGTAAGAAATTAACTCCACTTAAAAAATAATGAAAAAAGAAGCAACTGAAAATAAAGAACAGAAATCTGAGGTTAAGACAAAAAAAAGTTCTTATTCTAAAAAGAAAAAAGGAAAAAAAAATATTCTAAATGGAATTGCTTACGTGCAATCCACTTTTAATAATACAATAGTCTCGATCGCTGATACCAATGGAAATGTAGTTTCCTGGGCATCCGCTGGTCAGAAAGGCTTTAAAGGCTCACGGAAATCTACACCATACGCAGCACAAGTTGCAGCTGATGCAGCCGCAGCCAAAGCTTTAGAAGTTGGTATGAAAATTTTGTCGGTTGAAGTTAAAGGCCCTGGATCTGGAAGAGAAACTGCGTTACGAGCTTTGCAGGCTAGAGGATTTAAAATTATATCAATTAAAGATACAACACCAATGCCACACAATGGTACGAGACCACCTAAAAAAAGGAGAGTTTAATGGAGCAAACAGAAGTAAATTCAAAAAATTGGAAATCATTAATTAAACCAGCAAAACTGGACGTCCAATTGAGTGATGATAAAGCATTTGCAAAAATCACTGCAGAGCCACTAGAAAAAGGATATGGATTAACTCTTGGTAATTCATTAAGAAGAATACTTTTATCCTCTATTAGAGGAACCGCCGTAACCTCTATTCAGATAGATGGTGTATTACATGAATTTACTTCTATTAAAGGTGTTAGAGAAGATGTTACTGACATTGTATTAAATGTAAAATCTTTAGCTTTAAAAAGTACATCTGATGAGCCGAAAAAATTAATACTTGATGCCAAAGGACCTGGAGAAATAAAGGCTTCTGATATAACACCTGTTGCTGATATTGAAATATTAAATCCTGATTTGGTTATTTGTAATTTGGATGAAAATACTAAATTTCACATGGAAATGTCAGTAGGAACTGGAAAAGGATATGTATCTGCTGATATGAACAAACCCGAAGAACCGCCACTTGGTTTAATTCCAATAGATTCACTATTTAGTCCAGTAAAAAAAGTTTCATATTCAGTTAGTACAGCAAGAGAAGGAAAAGCACTAGACTATGATAAACTAACAATGGAAGTTGAGACAAATGGTTCAATCTCAGCTGAAGACGCAGTTGCATATTCAGCTAGAATATTCCAAGATCAATTAGGAATGTTTGTTAACTTTGATGAGCCACAAGAAGTGATTGTAAAAGAACAACCATCAGAGCCAGAATTTAATAAAAATTTGTTAAGAAAAGTTGACGAACTAGAGCTTTCAGTAAGATCTATGAATTGCTTAAAGAATGATAATATAATTTATATCGGTGATTTAGTACAAAAATCAGAGGGTGAAATGTTAAGAACACCTAATTTTGGTAGAAAATCATTAAATGAGATCAAAGAAGTATTAACAGGGATGTCGTTATATCTAGGAATGGAAATTCCAAACTGGCCACCAGATAATATTGCTGAATTATCTAAAAAACTAGAGGAAGCTATCTAATGAGACATAAAATGGGCTATAAAAAGCTTAACAGAACTTCAGAACATAGAAAAGCCCTTATTAAGAATATGCTTAACTCACTAATAAAGTATGAGCAAATAACAACAACTTTGCCGAAAGCAAAAGTTTTAAAACCTCAAGCTGATAAAATTATAACATTGGGTAAGAATAATACTTTATCTAATACAAAAACCTTAATTTCAAAATTGCAAGATATTAAATCTACAAATAAAGTTAAAAAAACTCTTTCTAAAAGATATGAAAATAGAAATGGTGGATATACAAGAATTATCAAGGCGGGATTTAGATATGGTGACAATGCGCCAATGGCTGTAATTGAGTTTGTAGATAGGGACGTTGAAGCAAAAAGAGTCGATAAAAAGAAAAAGAATCCGACTAAAGATACACCTAAAGTAGAAGATAAAAAACAAGCTACAGCTTAATCTTTAATTCATATTTTATTTAATTGATGTTGTAAAACAATTATCTAATATTTTATATTAATGAAATGAAAAATATAATTTTTCAAATAATTATAATATTTTATTTTACAACTAATATTTTAAATGCAAATCCACCAAAAATTGATGGTTTAAAATTTTATACATTAGGTGACGATAATATGCCTTGGTTTAATTTAGATTATGAAAAAGATTTAATAGACTTATCAAATATTAACTGTCAATGGAGTCATGGAAAAAAAACCAAATGTAGAATGCATTTATCACCCTTATATAACTTTCCTAAAGACGGATTATTAATTCAAAATAAAATTGTTAGATCTGGCAAATTTGCTTGGAAATTTAAAAATGGTGATGGTGATTGTGGCCAACAAAGAAAGTCAGATGAGTGCAATACCTTTAGAGAAAGATCAGAAGTTAGCATGCTTGGATTGAAGTCTAAAAATACATGGTTTAAATTTAGTATTTATATCCCTGAAAATAGTGAATTTACTATTCCTATAAGTAATACTATATGGCAGATACATTCTAAAGCAGGTCCAGTAAATTTTATGTTTAGAGTTGCTCCAAATGGAGATCTGCAATGGACAGATTTTGTAAATCATAGTTTTGGAGGTTTTGACACTTATAAAATTTTAGAAGCAAATAATGTAAAAGGTAAATGGAATGATTTTGTTATTAATATGGAATTTGTTGATTGGCCAAATAAGAGTTTTATTAAGATTTGGGCTAATAACGAACTTGTAGTTAATTATACCGGATTGACTAATAATAATATAAGCAAACAGTCATATATGAAGTTTGGAATATATAAAAGTAATATTAATAGGTTTAATATAATGCATAAAAACAATCCTCCAAAAAGAGCTGATACAGTTGTATATTATGATTCTATAGCTATAGGTAAAAAGTGCAAAGACCTTAAGCTAGGCAAGGAAAACAATAGTTGCAATAAATTAAAATAAAAATGAAAAAATCAATTAACGTAGATAAATCTTTTAATGACATGCGTATTGACAGATTCATTCGAAATCATTTAGGAAAAATTCCACAAGGACTTATTGAAAAAAATCTAAGAAATGGAAAATTAAAATTAAATCAAAAAAAAGTAAAAAGCTCTCAAAAAGTTAAAACTGGTGACAAACTTAATATTTATAATTTAAATTTTGAGGAAAAAATTGAGCAACACAAAAAAAAATATAATCCAAGTAATGAAATTATAAAAGAAAATGAAGATTTAATTATAGAAGATAATGACAATTTTGTTGTTTTAAATAAACAATCAGGAATTTCAGTACAGGGTGGTACAAAATCTAAAAAGAATATTATTGATATATTTGCGAAAAGTAATTTATTTAGAGACGAGAAGCCTTATTCTGTACACAGATTAGATAAGGATACTTCTGGTGTTTTTATAATTGCAAAAAATAGGGAAACAGCCCAACTACTCACTTCACTTTTTAGATTAAGAAAGGTTTATAAAACCTATTTAGCAATATGTAATGGTGAATTAATTTTAATCGATAAAGGCGTAATAAAAGATGATTTGATAAGATTTGAAAATAAAAAAAAAATTGTTGAAAAAGCTGAAACTAAATATGAAATTTTAGATAAAAATAATAATGCGACCTTCATTCAGCTAAATCCAATTACAGGAAGGAAACACCAACTAAGAAAACAATTATTTAATTTAGGAACCTCCATTATCGGTGATAAAAAATATAATTCAACAAATAACTCAAAAATAAGTAATAAAAATTTAATGTTACATTCTTATGAAATAAAATTTAAGATAAATGATAAAAAATATACTTTTAGAGCTACTCCTCCAGATTATTTTAGAAATATGTTAAAAATAAAAAGACTCAATTTTTAATATTTGATAAAAAATTTTTTATCAAATCATTCTCAATATTTTTATAATTTTGTTTTTTTATATTATTTAAATTTGAAACCCCTCTATCTCTGATTCCACATGGAACTATCTTTTTATATACATTAAGATCATTAGAAATATTTAATGCAAAACCGTGATAAGCAATCCACTTCTTTACTTTTATGCCTATCGCTGCAATTTTATCTATTTTACCAGATTTGTGCTCAAACCAAATTCCAATATTTTTTCTATCAGCAAAACACTTTATATCGTAATTTTTTAGAGTATTTATAATTGTTTTTTCAATTGCAGTTATAATTTTTTTTATATTCTTACCTCTTTTGTTTAAGTCAATCACAAAATAAAAAACTAATTGACCAGGACCATGATATGTTATTTTTCCTCCTCTATTGGTTTTAATAAAGTTTATAGATTTATCTAAAATCTCATTTTCACTAAAACTTGTTCCACCAGTATAAATCTCTTCATGTTCAAGTATCCAAATAAGTTCTTTATTTTTATTCACTTTGATTTGCTCCAATCTATCTTCAAGTATGTCTATAGCAGATTTATATTTTATTGGTTTTACTGACTTTTTGATCTCTATTGTCATTATAAATTTGTATTATTTTTATTTTGTATTAATAGTGCCAACTAAATTATAGGTAAATTTTATGACTATAGTGAAAAAATTAAAAGATAAAAAAGTTAACTTTGAATTTAATAAAGAATTCATCAAAGTTGTCACAGATAAAATTGCCTCAAATGATGCGGAATTTATTACAAATTCGTTCAATGCTATGCATCCAGCAGATGCTGCTGACATAATTGAACATTTAAGTCAAAATGATAGAGAAAATTTAATAAAACTAAATAGTTTCAAAGTTGATCCTGAAGTCTTTGTTGAATTAAATGAGTCAATTCAGTCTGAAATGATTGCTTATCTATCATCAGATTCAATAGTTAACATACTAAAAAATTTAGAGTCAGATGATGCAATTAAGATTTTAGAAAATGTAGACGAAAAAGATAAAAATACAATCCTCAGCTCATTACCTCCAAAAGACCGATTTGCATTACTTGAAAGCTTAAGTTATCCAGAAGACTCTGCTGCTAGATTAATGCAACGTGAATTTACAGCTATACCAAGCAATTGGTCTGTAGGACAAACGATAGACTATTTAAGAGAAAATAAAGAACTTCCTGAAGAATTTTTAGAAATTTTTATAGTTGATCAAGACTTCAAACCCATTGGTACAGTTCCTTCATCAAGAGTATTAAGAACACCAAGAGAAACAAAAATGATGTCTATTATGGCTGAATCTCAAACACTAATACCGGTTGATATGGATAGAGAGGAAGTCGGTAATTTATTTGAAAATTATAATTTGAGTTCGGCTGCTGTAGTTGATAAGTCTGACAAATTAGTTGGGATGATAGCTTATGATGATGTTCTGACAGTATTAAAAGAGGAAGCTGAAGAGGACGCTCTTAGATTAGCTGGAGTAGGTGATGAAGAAATAACTGATGGAGTAATAACAAAAACTAAGAGAAGATTTAATTGGTTGTTATTAAACTTGTTTACTGCTTTTCTAGCAACTTATTGCATTAGTCTATTCGGTGCCACTATAGAGCAAATGGTAGTATTGGCTTTTTTAATGCCAATTGTAGCATCAATGGGTGGTAACGCTGGCATGCAAACATTGGCTGTCACAGTAAGATCTTTAGCGACACAGGATTTAACAAAAAATAATTTTACGAATAATATTATTAAAGAATTCAATATTGGAGTTTTAAATGGAGTTATTTTTGCAATTATAAGTTCTTTGATAGTTCAACTATGGTTTAATGATATCCAGCTCTCCTTAATAATTTCTATTTCAATGGTTTTAACTATGATAGTTGCTGGTCTATTTGGTATTCTAGTACCTGTAACATTAAATAAAATGAAAATTGATCCTGCAATTTCTTCAAGTGTATTTGTTACAACAATAACAGATGTAATTGGATTTGTATCTTTCTTAGGTGTTGGAGCTTATTTTTTATAATCAAAAATTATCAATCAATCTTACTCCATTAATATGATAGGCAATAAATAGTCTAAAATTAGATTTAAAATTATTTAATTTCATTTTTTTCTCATCTCTAAATTCAAGATAATCAATTTTAATTTTAAATTTGTTTTCAAGTTCATATTTATATTTTGATAAATCCAAAAATTTATTCATTTTTGATAATTTTTTTAATTTATCTAATTTGATGGCTATTTTTGATGCTTTTTTTACAGATGATTTATTTAACAATTTGTTTCTTGTGGATAAAGCAATTTTATTATTTTCTCGAATGGTAGGACAACCAACAATATTTATTTTATATTTTTTACCTAATATTCTTTTAATTAACATGTATTGTTGAAAATCTTTTTCACCCATATAAACATGCTTAGATTTAACAATAGATAACAATCTATTCATAACGTTTAATACACCTTCAAAATGACCTTTTCTATATTTAGCACATAAAATTTTATCAGATTTATTAAGTTTAAAATTTTTCATTTTATTTTTATATATTTCATTGACCTCTGGTAAAAATAAATAATTGACTTTGAGTTTTTTTAATATCGAAATATCTTTTCTTATATTCCTAGGATAATTCTTAAAATCTTTTTTTTGATTAAATTGTGTTGGATTGACAAAAATACTTACTATTGTCTCTTTGTTATTTTTTTGTGAAATTTTTATTAAAGATTCGTGGCCTTTATGAATCCCCCCCATTGTAGGTACAAATCCAACATTTTTGTAATTTTTTACTGCCTTATTTAGTTCAAAAACATTTTTTAAAATTTTCATTTTTAATAAATATGATTATAAGTAAAACATCTTAATGATTAAACAAGCTATTATTCCCCTTGCTGGTTTGGGTACACGTTTGTTACCTTTGACAAGTGTTTTTCCTAAAGAACTGCTTCCAATAAATGGAAAACCAGGAATTGAGTATATTTTAGATGAATGTATTGAAGCTGGTGTAAGTGAAATAATTTTTATTATTTCAAAAAAAAAAGAGATGATAAAGAAATATTTCAATAATGATAATTTTTACAAATCAATTATAAAAAAAAAGAAAGATCCCAGAATAATTAAAGAGTACAAAAAAATTCTTTTTTTTAGAAAAAAAATTAAATTTGTTTATCAAAATAAACCCATGGGCACTGGTGACGCCGTACTTAAAACAAAAAGATTTATAAAAAATAATTATTTTTTAATGTTGTTACCTGATGATTTAATTATCAAAAAGAATTGTTCAAAAGATATGATACAAATTCATAAAAAATTAAAAGGATCTGTAATGGCCAGCATGAAAGTTAAAAAAAACAACGTAGATCGTTGGGGAATTTACTCAATTAAAAAAAATATTGATAAATTAAATTTTAAAATTGCTGATGTAATTGAAAAACCTAATACTAAAGATGCTCCATCAAATAATGCAGTTATAGGTAGATACATATTATCAAAGAAAATTTTTCATTATCTAAATAATCAAAAAAAAGGTAAAGGTGGTGAAATCCATATTACAGATGCAATAAGACGAATGATATTAGATCAATATTTATTCATCGGACATAAATTTAGTGGTAACTATTTAGATTGTGGATCCCTAAAAGGTTATATTAAATCTGGAATTGAAATTTCTAAGTTATGAAAATTTGTATCATAGGATCTGGTTATGTTGGATTAGTTAGTGGGGCTTGTTTTTCTGATTTAGGTAATAAAGTAACATGTGTTGATATTGATAAAGAAATTATAGAAAAATTAAATAGAGGAATAATACCAATTTATGAGCCTGGTCTTCAAGAATTGGTTGAAAGAAATTTAAAAAAAAAAAGACTTTTATTTTCAACTAATATTTCTAGTTCAATAAAAAAGTCAGATATCATCTTTATTTGCGTTGGAACTCCTACCAAAAATAACAAAGCTGATTTGAAGTATGTATTTAATGTCGTCAATAGTATAAAATCTAATCTAAACAAGTATAAAATAATAGTTACTAAATCTACAGTCCCAGTTACTACAGGTGATAAAATTACGAAAATATTAAAATCAAATAAAAATAAAAATAAGTTTGATGTCGTATCAAATCCTGAATTTTTAAGAGAAGGTGAAGCTATTAGAGATTTTCAATTCCCAGATAGAGTTGTTGTCGGTACTAGCAGCAATAAAGCAAATAAAATTATGAAAAAACTATATCTGCCTTTAATTAAGAAAGGTGGAAGATATTTTCATACTTCTAGACGATCAGCAGAACTAATTAAATATGCATCAAACGCTTTTTTAGCAACTAAAATTACATTTATTAATGAAATAGCCAATTTATGTGAAAAATCAAACATAGATGTTAAAGAAGTTGCAATTGGCATGGGTTTAGATGAAAGGATTGGAAGCAGATTTCTACGTGCAGGCCCAGCCTACGGTGGATCATGTTTTCCAAAGGATACAAGGGCGCTTGTTTCAATTGGTCGAATGTTTAAAACAAATCTTTCAGTTGTAAAATCAGTAATTAATTCAAATGATAAAAGATCTAATTTATTACTAAATAAAATTAGCAAAATAATGAATAACAAAATTAAAAATAAAAATATTACGTTTTTGGGTGTTACTTTTAAACCAGGAACTGATGATATGAGAGAATCTGCCTCATTAAAAATGATACCAGCCTTATCAAGAAAAGGTGCACATATAAATTACTATGAACCAACAGGCAAGAAAAAAGAATTTAAATCTAAAAATATAAATTTTTTTGAAAATATAAAAGATGCTTGTAAAAGCGCAGATTTAATAATTATTCATACAGAATGGAATGAATTTAAACAACTCAACTTTAAAAAAATTACCAAAAAAAGAAATTTTAAAGTTTTTGATATGAGAAATCTTTATTCAACTTCTGAAATGAAAAAAAATAAAATAAATTATTTTAGTATTGGTAGATAATTAATTAAGATCAAATATTGCATCAACTTCAACTGCGACACCTAATGGAAGGCTGTTAGTACTTACAGCAGCTCTTGCATGTGAACCAGCTTCATCAAATACACTTTTAATTAGATCTGACGCGCCATTTATGACTTTTGGTTGTTCAGTAAAATCATCAGTAGAATTGACATATCCAGTGAGTTTCAAACATGATTTAATTTTGGATAAATCATCACCACATGCTTTCTTTGCTTGAGATATTATACTTAATGCACATCTTTTAGCTGCCTCATAACCTTGTTCAGTATTATAATCTTTTCCGAGTTTTCCCTTAATTAAATTTCCATTCTCATCAATTGATATTTGACCAGATATATATAGTAAATTTCCAGATATTCTAGTAGCAGCATATGATCCAACAGGATCATTAGCTTTTGGTAATTTGATATTTAAATTCTTTAAATTTTCATCTGCCGACATTATTTGCTTTTCTTTTTCTTTTTATTTCTATCGTATTCTTTTCTTTTCTCAATTAAAATTAATGCTTCTTCCATAGTTAATTCAACAGGATCTTTTTCTTCAGGTATAGTCGCATTTAATGATTTGTATTTAATATATGGACCATACTGACCTTTCATGATTCTAACTGGCTTTTTATCTTCAGGGTGTTCTCCTAAATCTTTTATCATTGATGATGAAATTCTTCCTGGTTTAGCTTCAGCAATTAATGTAACAGCTCTATTTAATCCAATTGTGAATAATTCGTCCACATTTTCTAGTCTAGCAGATTTATTATCACATTTAAGGTAAGGACCAAATCTTCCAACATTCACAGTAATATCTTTATCATTTTCAGGGTTTTTACCTAAACTTAATGGTAACGAGCATAAGTATTTTGCCTTTTCTAAATCAATATTTTCAATCTCAATTCCTTTTGGAATAGATACATTTTTTAAATTATTTTCTTCTTTCTTTAATTTTCTTTTTTTCTTTTTAGTTTTTTCATCTTGCTCTATGATTTCTTTTTCAAATTGCAAATATGGACCAAATCTTCCATTTTTAAGAAAAATATCTTTACCTTTATCATTTTTTCCAATGAATTTAGGTTCTGCTAGTGTCAATTGTTGTGCTGCTTTAGATTTTGATAGTGGTCTTGTAAATTTGCAGTCTGGATAATTTGAACATCCGATAAAAGCACCGCCTCTAAAACTATTTTTTAAACTTAATTGGCCAGTTTCACAAAGTTTACATTTTCTATCAATATTTCCATCTTTATCGACCTCAAATATAAGTGATCCAAGACTTTCATTTAATAGGTCTAATACTTCTCTTGTTCTTTTTTCTTTCACACCTGAAACATTAGAATTAAAGTCTTTCCAAAAGTTCTCTAAAACTTTTATCCAATTTTCTTTACCTGATGTTATATCGTCTAATTGATCTTCTAATTTTGCAGTAAAATCATAATCAACATATTTGGTAAATAATTTTTCTAAAAAAGCAGAAAGTAATTTACCTCTATCAGTTGGGAAAAATCTTTTATTATTTATGTCAGCATAACCTCTATTAGCTATTACTGAAATAATACTTGCATAAGTAGATGGTCTTCCAATTCCTAGCTCCTCTAATTTTTTAACTAGACTTGCCTCTGAATATCTAGGTGGTGGTTGTGTATAGTGCTGTTCATCAATATGATCTTCAAACATTACATCACCTTTTTCAACATCTGGCAAAATATTTTCATTGTCATCATCATTTTCATCGATCTTATATAGTTTAAGGAAGCCATCAAATTTTAATGTTGAACCACTAGCTTTGAATATATTTTTATCATCATCTGAGTTGATGGTAATAGTTTTTCTATCAAATTTTGCTGACTGCATTTGTGATGATAAAGATCTAGACCATATTAAATTATAAAGTTTATATTGATCAGTACTTAAGTATTTTTTCATATCATCTGGTTTTCGAATAATTTCTGTTGGACGTATAGCTTCGTGAGCTTCTTGAGCATTCTTTGCTTTTTTGCCACTATAATTTAGAGGTTGTTCTGGTAAATATTTTTCACCATAATTCTGCATTATAAAATCTCTGAAAGATGTTATCGCATCTTTTGAAATATTAGTTCCATCTGTTCTCATATAAGTAATTAATCCTACGGTTTCACCTTCAATATCAATTCCTTGATATAGTCTTTGAGCAATTTGCATTGTCCTTGA
>CABYDS010000015.1 GCA_902517745.1 uncultured Pelagibacteraceae bacterium | reverse complement strand
GTTAATTTCCTCGGAAAACAAGATGGCCTTGTTCACATATCAGAGCTTGCTGATAAAAGAGTCGGCAAAGTAACTGATGTAGTAAAAGAAGGTGATGAAGTTAAAGTTAAAGTAATAGGCTTTGATAGAGGAAAAGTTAAGTTATCAATTAAACAAGCCGCAATATAAATTTATAGGAGAAATATGAAAAAATTTGATGATTTAATGAGCGTAAGCAATGAAATTGAAAATATCAGCGCTAGTGATGCAAAAGATAAGCTAAATGACCCAAATGTTCAATTTATCGATGTTAGGGATAAAGAGAGCTTTTCAAAAGGCACGATCGGTAATGCAATTCACTTAGATAGAGGTTTATTAGAATTTTATTTAGCAGAAGGCAGTCCTCTAGAAAATGATATGTTTAAAAATAATCCAGATAAAGAATATGTAGTTTTTTGTGGTGTTGGAGGACAAGGAACATTAGCAACCAAAACTATGAAGGATATGGGGGTTAAAAATGTCAAAAATATCACTGGTGGTATGAAAGAGTGGGAAAAGATCAAGTAAAAAATAATTGTAATAAATTATAATAGAATGAAGCTTTTAAAAAACTTTAAGTTAGAACTACAGAAAAATAAATATGGAAGATATTTAATACTTGGTAGTTTTGCATTTTTTTTTATTAAAGGTTTAATTTGGTTAGGTATTTTTATTGCTGTTGGCTTAGGTATAACTAATTCTTTTTAAATTAAGATAATTACTAACAAAATCATTTGTGCAAAATTTATTACAACAGAAATAAAGTGTGATTGTTTAAACTTTTTATCCTGCTTTTCATCTCTGAACTTATTTATCATTGGCATTAATACAAAATTTGATACAGCAAATAATACTGCAACACTTAAAATTAAATAAAAATCTAAGGAAAAAATTTTTAGAATTATAAATAAAATTAAAACTAAAATACTGATAGCTAAGTTAACAATGTAGTAATAAGGAAATATTTTTCTTATAAATTTTCTAGCATTTTCCTCATTTAATGCAGTGAAAGTTACAGGTGCTACAACAAAAGAAAAGAAGAGCATAATTCCTAATATTATACTCATTAGATAAATACTAATTTGTTGCATCATAATTTAACTAAATTTTACTATTTTTTAAAATTAATAAAGTATTGAATATATCAGGATATAAGTCTATCTAAATCAAAAATGAGAAAATAAAAAAAATAACCAAAAAATATGCCCCGCATAACATAATCTGTTTTAGTTAGTTTAAAATGTTTTGGTTCTTTTTTTAGTCCATAATCTTTCCAATCCCAAAAAAACTTCCATTTTTTCTTTTCTTTTTTCACAATGGCTTTTTGTTTTTTGCTTAACTTACCTAAACTGTAGTGCCTCCATCTGTATATAAAAATCCAAAAAAAACTTACATATCCTGGCAAATATAATAACCATTCATTAATTTCAATTTTCATAAACTACTCAATTATTTTGAAAATTAACTAATATTCTTAGGATCTGGCATTCCAACTTTATTGTAACCAGCATCTACATAATGAATTTCACCAGTAACACCACCAGCCATATCACTTAAAAGATATAATGCTGAATTTCCTACATCAAGATTATCAACATTTCTTTTTAAGAACGAATGATCAGCATTCCACTTGTAAAGAAATTTAGCATCGCCAATGGCAGATGCAGCTAGTGTTTTGATTGGACCCGCACTTATTGCATTAACTCTAATATTCTTTGCTCCTAGATCCCTCGCAAGATATTTAACACTAGACTCTAGTGCAGCTTTACATACTCCCATTACATTATAATTAGGTATAGCTTTATTTGCTTCATAACTCAAAGTAATCATACTGCCACCTTGCTTCATTATTTTAGATGCCTCTCTAGCAACTTCAGTAAATGAAAAACAAGATATCAACATACTTCTTAAAAAGTTTTCTCTAGTTGTATTTAAATATTCTCCTGATAACTCGGATTTATCTGAAAATGCAATTGCATGTACAATAAAATCAATTTCTCCCCATTGACTTTTTAAGTCTTTAAAAAGTTTTACAACTTCTTCTTTTTTTTCTACATCACAGCTAAAAGTTAAGTTTGAATTTAGTTTCTCCGCAAGTGGAACAACTCTTTTTTTTAAAGCATCACCCAAATATGTAAAAGCTAACTCTGCTCCAGCTTCTGCTAGTTTTTGCGATATACCCCATGCAATTGACCTCTCATTAGCAACGCCCATGATAAGACCTTTTTTTCCCTTCATTAAACTCATAGATCTAAACTTTCTCAAACACTAATGTTGCATTAGTTCCACCAAAACCAAAGCTGTTAGACATAATTGCATTTAAATTTACGTCTTTTTCAACTTGTGTAACAATTGGATAGTTCTTAGCTTCATCATCCATTTCTGAAATATTTGCTGATGCTGAAATAAAATTGTTTTTCATCATTATCAAACTGTAAATTGCTTCGTGAACTGAAGTTGCGCCTAATGAATGGCCCGACAAAGATTTAGTTGAACTTATCTTAGGTTTATATTCTGGAAAAGCCTCACCAACTGCCTTTAATTCTGTGATATCTCCCACAGGTGTTGATGTCCCGTGAGTATTAATATAGTCAATTTTATTTTTTGAGGTTGCTAGAGCCATTTTCATACATCTCACTGCTCCCTCACCAGATGGTGCAACCATATCATAGCCATCTGATGTTGCTCCATATCCGGTTAACTCTGCGTATATTTTAGCACCTCTTGCTTTGGCATGTTCGTATTCTTCTAAAACAAGAACTCCACCTCCACCAGCAATCACAAAACCATCTCTTGTTTTATCATACGGTCTTGAGGCTTTTTCAGGGGTATCGTTATATTTCGAGGATAGTGCAGTCATTGCATCAAACATTGCAGTCATTGCAAAGTGAACCTCATCACTGCCACCTGCAAAAATAATATTTTGTTTTCCTAATTGAATAAGTTCCATTGCGTTACCAATACAATGACCACTTGTTGCGCATGCAGAACTTATTGTGTAATTAGTGCCTTTGATTTTAAATGGAACCGCTAGAGTGGCAGAAGCAGTACTTGCCATAGTTCTTGGAACAATAAATGGACCCATTTTTTTTGGATTTTTTTCTCTAGTTTTATCTGATGCTAAAATCACATTTTCAATTGACGGTCCTCCCGATCCCATGACCATACCTGTTGAAATATTACTAACCTCATTTTCTTCTAATCCAGAGTCTTTAACTGCTTCACTCATTGCAACATAATTATATGCTGATCCAGCACCCATAAACCTAATAACTTTTCTATCTATATAATCTTCCAATTTGATATTAGGTTTACCATGAACATGGCTTTTTAAATTATGCTCTTTGTATTCCTCAGAAAATGTTATTCCAGATTTTGTATTAACTAATGATTGATAAACCTCATCTTGATTATTTCCCAAACATGAAACTACACCAAGTCCTGTTACAACTACTCTTTTCATTATTTAAATAATCCTACCTTAAGATTTTCTGCACTATAAATCTTTTTTCCATCAGCAAGCAATATTCCATTCGCAAGACCTACAGTTGTTTCTCCTTTAACAAGAATTCTTTTCATATCTATTTCATATGTTGCCATTTTGACATTTTTAAGAACTTCCCCAGTGAATTTTACAGTGCTAACACCCAATGCTCTACCTCTTCCTGGTTTTCCAAGCCAACCAAGAAAAAAGCCAACTAGCTGCCACATAGCATCTAAACCAAGACAACCTGGCATAACAGGATCTTCTCTAAAATGACAATCAAAAAACCACAAATTATCCTTAATATCAAGTTCGGCTTTCATAGAACCTTTTTTATAAAAACCCTCACCCTCAGTTATTTCTGTAATTCTATCAAACATTAGCATTGGTGGAGAAGGTAATTTTGCATTACCTGGACCAAATAACTTACCATTAGCGCAATCAATTAATTCGTCGTAATTAAATGAACTTTTTTTCATAATTTTGTAATCTTATTACTTGATTTAGGTACATTATAATATACAAATAGTTTAGAATAGTTTTAAATTGCTAATGACTAGTAAACAAGAATTTATTGAAAAACTGAGAAACTCTAGTTTAAGACCAACTAAACAAAGAATAAATATATGCGAGGTTTTATTTAATAGAGATAAAACTTTCCATTTCACAATAAACGATTTATTCAATTTGGTAAAAGATGAAACTGGAGAGAAAGTTTCTTTAGCAACTGTTTACAATACAGTTCATGCATTTCATAAAAAAGGATATTTAAAAGAAATACCTATTAATTCTAATCAAACTTATTTTGATACAAATGTCACAGATCATCACCACTTCTTCGATGTTAAAGAAGAAAAGCTTATTGATCTTAAAAATGAGGATGTAGGACCAATAGAAATTCAAAAATCTATACCTGGAAAAAAAATTAAATCAGTTGAAGTTTTAGTTAAATTAGAAGACTAAGATTTCAAAATTACATCATAAATATTCTGACTTATTGACAATCTTCTTTAGAATAATTATAAACAAGGAAATAGAATAATTATAATATTAAAGGAGATAAATAATAATGAGTGCGGAATTTCATAAGAGTAAAACATTTAAATCAACAGAATTAAGTAAGTGCCCGTTTACAGGTGCAGGTACACCAGCAAAATTTAGTGCTGGAAGAGGACAAACAAATAGAGATTTTTGGCCAAATAGTTTGAATTTGAAAATTTTAAGTCAGCACTCGAATTTATCAAATCCAATGGAGAAAAAATTTAATTATTCTAAAGAATTTAAAAAACTGAATTACAAAGCACTCAAAAAAGATTTAAATAAATTAATGACAGACTCACAAGATTGGTGGCCAGCAGATTACGGTCATTATGGTCCTTTATTTATTAGATTAGCATGGCACGCAGCAGGTACATACAGAACAGGTGATGGTAGAGGGGGAGCTGGAACAGGTAATCAAAGGTTTGCACCGTTAAATGCTTGGCCTGATAATGTTAATTTAGATAAAGCTAGATTACTTTTGTGGCCAATAAAACAGAAATATGGAAAAAGAATTTCTTGGGCAGATTTATTTATACTAGTTGGAAATGTAGCATTAGAGTCAATGGGCTTTAAAACGTTCGGTTTTGGAGCGGGAAGAACTGATATCTGGGAACCAGAGGATGATATTTACTGGGGTTCAGAAAAAGAAATGTTAGGTGTAAAGAGATACAGCGGAAAAAGAGATCTTGAACAACCATTGGGAGCTTCTCACATGGGATTAATTTATGTAAATCCACAAGGTCCAGATTTTAATCCAGACCCATTGAAAGCAGCTCATGATATTAGAGAAACATTTGGACGAATGGCAATGAATGATTATGAAACAGTTGCACTAGTTGCAGGTGGTCATACTTTTGGAAAATCACATGGTGCTGCACCTGAATCACATAAAGGACCTGATCCAGAAGCATCAAGAATTCAAGATCAAGCAACTGGTTGGAATAGTAATTACAAATCAGGAAAAGGTGTACACGCAATAAGTAGTGGTATTGAAGGGGCATGGACACAAACACCAACACAATGGGATATGGGTTACTTTGATTGTTTATTTAATCATGAATGGGAATTGACAAAAGGACCTGCTGGAGCATTTCAATGGACTCCAAAAAAGAATGGTCAGAGAATTAAAATGGTTCCTGATGCTCATGATAAAAGTAAAATGCATCCTCCAATGATGCAAACAACTGATTTATCTTTGAGAATGGATAAAAGTTATGGACCAATTTCAAAACATTTTTATCAAAATCCAGATGAATTTGCTGATGCATTTGCAAGAGCTTGGTTTAAGCTTACTCATAGAGACATGGGACCAAGAGCATGTTATTTGGGTAGCGAAGTACCAAAAGAACAATTAATTTGGCAAGATCCTATAGATAAACCAAAATATAAACTTAAATCAAAAGATATAAAAGATTTGAAATCAAAACTTTCAAAATCAAAAATCTCTGTTTCTGATTTAGTTTCTACGGCTTGGGCTTCTGCTTCTACATATAGAGGTTCTGACAAAAGAGGTGGAGCAAACGGAGCAAGAATTATGCTTGAGCCTCAAAGAAGTTGGAAAGTTAATAACCCTAAAAAACTATCAAAAGTTATTAAAGCTCTACAAAAAATTAAGAAAAGATTTGATACAAATAAAAAATCAGTCTCAATGGCGGATCTTATAGTATTAGGTGGAAATGTAGGAGTTGAAATGTCAGCTAAAAAGGCTGGTCACAAAATTCAGGTTCCATTTACTCCTGGAAGAGGAGATGCAAGACAAGACCAAACAGATGTAAATTCATTTGGATTACTTGAGCCGCAAGCGGATGGTTTTAGAAATTACATGAAAAAAGGTAAATCTAATGTTTCTGCTGAAGAAAAATTAATTGATAAGGCGCAATTAATGGGATTAACGGCACCAGAGATGACAGTTCTTGTGGGAGGAATGAGAGTTTTAGATACAAACTATGATAGTTCTAAAAATGGAGTTTTCACAAAAAAACCTGGAACTCTATCAACAGATTATTTTGTAAATCTTCTCGATATGAGTACCACTTGGAAGGAAACTGACAAATCTGAACAATATTTTGTTGGTAAAGATAGAAAGTCTAAAAAAGCCAAGTGGAAAGGTTCAAGAGTTGACCTTATTTTTGGTTCAAATTCCCAATTAAGAGCATTAGCTGAAGTCTATGCCTGCAAAGACTCATCTGACAAATTTGTTAAAGACTTTGTATCTGCATGGGTCAAAGTGATGAATGCAGATAGATTTGATTTAAGATTAAACTAATATTAAGGAAAGCGAAAAAATGACATCACTATCGTTCGAAGACTTTTATAAAGTTCCTGAAATTAAGTTTGATATAAATAGATTGCGAAATGACTTAAATCTAATTTTAGAGAAAAAGAAATTTAATTCGCCAGGTGTTACCCACTTTGGTGCAATTCCTCTAAATCAAATTCCAAATAACAAAGACTCTATAGAAGGGAACAATATCAGAGGTAGATATTGGACTATTGCAGATGAGACAGGCAAAGAAGTTTCAAGAGATATTGATATTGATGAGTCGAAATATACTCAGTTGCTACCAGAGTTCGAGAAAACTTATTTTAAAGAGGTTTATGAAATTCTTAGTAAAAAATTTAAACTAGGAAGAGTAAGGCTTTTATTAAAAGAGCCAAGATCAACACTAAGTTGGCACAAAGATCCAGAGTGTAGATTGCATATTCCGATAGTAACTAATGCAGGTTGTTCAATGGTCATTGAAAATGTTGCAAAACATTTGCCTGCAGATGGACATGTATGGATTACTAACAATACAAAGTATCATAACTTTTTTAATGGAGGAGAACAGGCTAGAGTTCACTTAGTTGCTTGTGTTCTTGAAAGCCCGTTTAAAGAATAATGGAAGTTACCAACGGCATTTTTAAAGCTGCGGGACAGATTTACACTAATAACAGAGGCTCTATTTTAAGAACAATTGTTTATACGATTGGTCATTTTGCAATTGCTATAACTGTTTTGATGTTAGTTGCCGATGTATCTTTTATGATAGCTCTGACCGATGCAATTGTAGAGCCAATTGCCAATTCTATTTGGTATTTCATTTTAGATAAGTGGTGGGCGAGTAGATCAAAAAGTAAATAATAATCATTATCAATAAGTATTTAGGAAAAATTTAATAAGGATAATTTGTAGTAATAATAATTATTCGCAAAAAAAATGCGTAAATAATAATTATTCGCAAGGATATTTGTTGAAAATAATTTTTTCATATTTAATTTTTAAAATATGCAAATAGAAAATTATAATTGTAAAAAATGTGGATTAACAATTTCTTCAACTTGTTCCAAGTGTGATAAAATAGTTGATGTTGAAGTCCTTGATGATGGATGTATTGTTCAAAAGACTAAATGTGTTGATTGTGCGAATGCTCCAGTAATCAAAGACGTATGTGTCCAACAAAAATAATTAGTTAATATATATAATTTAAAGGGTTATTTGATTTTTCCCCAAAGATCTTCTTCATCAACCCACCCTTTAAAACTTTTTGTTTCTACTAAACACCAATTTCTCTCACATTTTTTTACTAACAATAATCTTCCAGTTTCTATTTTAGCCAATGGTTTGGAAAATTTAGTTGGTTTTTTGAAAAGAATTTTATTTGACGCAGTTATAAAGGATTTTGATTGCTTCAATTGAGATATATGTATCCACCCACCATTTTTTTTATTATCAATTATTCTTCTAAAATTTTCTTTTTTATCAATCACTTTTACTGGCAAGTTTATTTTCTTGTAAATATACTTTATTGGATAATCAAAACTTGGTCCATATCTTACGTTTACCTTATCATTTTTAAGCATTAAAAATTTTTCATTATCCTCCGAAATGGCATTCGAGGTAAAAAATATTATGATTAAAATCTTGAAGATTAATTGCACAAGCAACCTCTTTTTTTAGTAAATTTTATTTTTCTAAATTCAAGTTTTTTCAGATTAACAATCAGAATTGATGAGTGAAGACTTTTATCAGAAGAAATTATGTTTTTTAAAACTTCATTTGCTTGCATACTCCCAATTATATTTGATGTAGTTCCTAATATTCCTTCACTTTCACAATTTAAAACTTCATCAGAAGGTTCTGACTGGTAAAAACATTTTAAACATGGGCTTGATTTATTATTAAAATCGAATGAAAAAATATGTCCATCAAATTTGCTAATAGCACCAACTATTAATTTTTTTTTATATTTTAATGAAAATTTATTTATTAAAAATTTAGTTTTAAAATTATCTGTTCCATCTACAATTATATCGAAATCTTTTACAATTTTATTTAAATTTTTTTCTGATGCTTTTTCTTTTAAAATTTTGACTTTTGCATCTCTGTTAATTAATTTTATTCTTTTTTTAAAGATATCAACCTTAAATTTTCCAACATCTTTTGAAGTATACAAAATTTGTCTTTGAAGATTTGAAATATCTACTTTATCATGATCAATAGCACCTATATACCCTACACCGCATCTAGCCAACAAATCTGCAACTGGACTACCTAATCCACCAATTCCTACAATTAAAACTTTTGAATTAATTATTTTCTTTTGTCCTAATATACCAATATCCTTAAGTATTATTTGTCTAGAGTATCTCTCAAGTTTTCGTTTAGATAATGAATTTTTCACTTACCCGTTGATCCAAATCCACCCGAACCTCTAATTGTCTCAGGCAAAGTTTCTACAGTTTCAAAATCTACTTTTAGAATTGGCATTAGTATCATTTGAGCAATTCTATCATCGTTATTTACTGCAAAGTCTTTATCTCCATGATTAAATAAAATTACTTTTATTTCTCCTCTATAGTCACTATCAATTGTTCCAGGAGTATTTAATACACTTATATTATTTTTAGCTGCTAAACCTGATCGTGGCCTGATCTGAACTTCGGTATCCTCAGGTATTGCAATGGATATACCTGTTGGCACTAAAGCGTTTTCGCCTGGTTTAATTACTATTTTCTTTTCAATGAATGCAGTCAAATCTAGTCCAGATGATCCTGTTGTTTTATATTCTGGCAGTTTAACTTTCTTGTCTAATTTTTTAATTAAGACTTTCACCATTAAGTTAATTAATCTGTTGAATTATTCTTTTTACTATTTCCTCAGCTACCAATGATTTACTCATCTTTTCAAAATTTTCTTCAGGTTTATCTTTGTAAAATATAGAAATTTTATTAAAATCTGATCCAAATCCTATAGTTTGATCTGAGACATCATTTGCAATTACCCAGTCACAATTTTTTTCATTCAACTTCTCTTTTGCATTTGTCGAGAGATTGTTTGTTTCTGCTGCAAAACCAATTGTTATTTTTGGTCTTAATGAATTGTGATTAGATATATGATTTAAAATATCAATATTTCTTTCTAGCTCTAAGTTAAATTCTTCATTCTTTTTAATCTTTGTACTTTTATAATTTTTCACTTTGAAATCAGAAACAGCTGCAGAAAAAATAGCTACATCTGTTGGCAGATTACTTAAACTTTCTTTGAACATCTCTTCAGCCGTTTCAACACTTACAAAATTAACACCGTCCAAAGGTTTAATGCTTGTCTTTCCAGAAATAAGTGTCGTATCAAATCCATTGTCTCTAAGACATTTGGCTATTTCATATCCTTGTTTTCCACTGGATTTATTTGTAATAAATCTTACAGGATCAATATATTCATTAGTTGGTCCCGCAGTAACTAAAGCTTTTAATTTTTTATTTTTATCTAAATTAGAAAAATAATTTTTAAGCGTATTGACTATTTCATTTGGTTCTGTCATTTTTCCTTCACCGTATTCACCACACGCCATATCTCCTATCTCTGGCCCAATAATTTTGTATCCAAAACTTTTTAATTTTAATATGTTTTCTTTAGTAGAAGGATGCTCCCACATTCTTACATTCATTGCCGGTGCTAAAAATATTTGTTTATTAGAAGCTAATAAAACAGTAGACGCCAAATCTTCTGCATTTCCTGAAGCTACTTTCGATATGGTATTAGCTGTAATTGGTGCAACTAATACTGCATCAGCCCATCTTGATAAAGATATATGGTCCATCTCAGCTTCGTTTTCTGCACTAAATATATTGTCATAAACTTTTTCTTGGGAAAGAGACGAAACAGATAGTGGAGTTACAAATTCTTTTGCATTTTTTGTTAATATAGTTTTTACACGAGCACCATTTTTCTTAAATAATCTTATTAACTCAAGACTTTTGTAAGCAGAAATTCCACCACATATAATCAACAGTATTTTTTTATTCTCAAAATAATTCATCGTCGAGATTAAAATACTACTAATCCTAAAATTACAAGTAATAATAAACCAATGATTGATTGATTTCTGAAAGCTACCATTTCACTTTTTTTTGTATTTAGATCATTATACGTATTAGTATTTTGTGGAATTTGTCCACTTGCAAGAAATGTTAATGCTTGGTTTGCTTTATCCATTATTTGCGGCATTTCTGGTAATCTTTTTATAACTTCTGCAGAATTTTTTAGAGTTTCATTTAATGTTGTTATAGGATCTTTTGTTTCTTTAAGCCATTTTTCAAGAACAGGTCTTGACGTTTCCCAAATGTTTGTCTCTGGATTTAATCTTCTTGCAACACCTTCAACTACTACCATGGTTTTCTGTAGCATAAGCAACTGTGGTTGAGTTTGCATATTAAATTTTTCTGTAACATCAAAAAGTTGTTTGAGTAGTTTACCACCAGATATATCTTTAATTGACTGACCAAATATTGGCTCTCCTATTGATCTTAGTGCTTGGGCGAGATCATCAACAGGCACTTCTTTTGGAACTAACCCTGCAGCCAAATGAACTTCAGCCACTTTTTTATAATCTCGTTTAATAAATCCATATAAAATCTCAGCAAGAAATTTTTTACTCAAATCATCGAGCCTTCCCATTATACCAAAATCGATAGGAACTATTTGACCGCTATTGTTTATAAAAATATTACCTTGATGCATATCTGCATGAAAAAAACCATCTCTAACAGCATGTCTTAGAAAATGTTGAATAATATCTGATGCAATTTTTTTGGTATCTATATTTCTTTTTTCTAACTCTTCTGTTTCTCTTATAGAGACACCTTCAACCCAGTCTAAAGTCATTACATTTTCACTTGTAAAATTCCAATAAATTCTAGGAACTTGAAATCCACTGTCATTCTTTGTGTTTTCAGAATATTCATTAGCTGCAGCGGCTTCAAATCTTAAATCCATTTCTAAATTGGTTATTTCTTTTAGCAAATAAACAACCTCAACTAACTTAAGTCTTTTTGTCTTTTTGATAATTGACTCAGTTAAAAAAGCAAAAAGCATCAAAGCATCAATTTCTTCGTTGAATATTTTTTTTATATTTGGTCGTAAAATTTTTATAGCCACATCTTTAATTGTGCCATTATCATTTATTTGCGCTTTATGAACTTGAGCTATAGATGCTGCTGCCACTGGTTCAGATAGATTTATAATTGAATTAAAATTATCTTCCCCTAGATCCTTTTTGATTATTTCTTTAGCTTTAGATAATTCAAAGGGAGGCAAACGATCTTGTAAACTCTCTAGTTGCTTTGATAACTTTTCTCCAATTATATCTGGTCTAGTTGCTAGAAATTGACCTAATTTAATGAATGTTGTACCCATAGATTGCAAGGAGTTTGATAATCTTTCACCTTCGGTTTCATTTACAAAAGAATTATCTTTTTTTGAAAATGATAAAGATAACAAATAGAATAAAATTTTTATTCCAATCGGTGGACTATGAAACTTTGTGAATATACTTAAAGCGTCAGATTTTGCTAATTTCCTTCCAAGCTTAAAAAGTATGTATAATTTTTTAATCATATTTTCCAACCTGAATGAATAGCTACTATTCCACCAGAAAAGTTTCTATACTCACATTTAATAAAATTATTTTTCTCCATTAAACCCTTTAATTCCTCTTGATTAACAAATTCTTGGATACTTTTTATTAGATATTCATAAGGTTCTTTTTCACCAACCACAAATTTTCCTATTTCTGGAATTAATTTAGAATATCTTTTATAGACTAAATCTAAGTTTAAATTTTGAATTTTTGAAAATTCTAAACAAAAAAATCTACCTCCTGACTTTAAAACTCTGTACGCTTCACTTAAGGATTTATTAATATTTTTTGTATTTCTTAAACCAAAACTGATTGTGTAATAATCACATGAATTAGATTTTAAAGGCAATTTCTCTGCCGAACCCTTAATCCACTTGATATTTTTGTAATTTGATAGTCTATTTTTTCCCTTTTTCATCATTCCTTCATTGGGGTCAATACAAAATAATTCTATATTTTTATTTGAACTATTATCGATAAAAAGTTTTGCTATATCACCTGTGCCACATGCAACATCTGCTAGAATTTTATTTTTACCTGGGTTCATCCAATTTATTAAATTTCTTTTCCAGATTCTATGAACTCCGAGTGACATCAAATCATTCATGATGTCGTATTTATCATAAACTTTATCAAAGACACCTTGGACTAGACCTTTTTTATTTTGAAGATATTGTTGCATAAAATAAATAATATTAATTAATATAATAATAAATGCCAGAATTGCCAGAAGTAGAAGTTGTTAAAGAGTCACTAAGTAGAACAATAACAGGAAAAAAAATAAAAAAAGTAAGTATAAAGAATAGGAATTTAAGGTACAAAATAAAAAAAGGTTTTGAAACAAGACTTCAGTCAAAATCAATAAAAAAAGTTAAGCGGTTTTCAAAATATATCATACTAGTTTTAAATGATGAAAAATTTTGCTTAATTCATCTTGGAATGTCTGGCACTATACATCTCTTAAGAAAAAATATTTTAAATCAAAAAACAAATGCAAGTTTTTATCACAGTCCTTATTTACCAAAAAAACATAACCATGTGTTTTTGGAATTTGATAAAATAAAAATTATATATAATGATCCCAGAAGATTTGGTTATTTCAAATTATTTGAAAATAAGAATAATTTAGAAAATTTTATAAATAATTATGGTCCTGAGCCTTTTTCCTCAAAATTTAATCTCAACTACTTAAAAAAATATTTTTATAAAAAGAAAAAGAATATAAAAAATTTTCTCTTAGATCAAAAGTTTGTTTCAGGTTTGGGGAATATTTATGCAAGTGAAATTTTATTCAGCTCTAAAATAAATCCAAAAAAAAAAGCAAAATCTTTAAGTGATAACGATTGTATTAATATTATTAAATATTCAAGAAAAATTTTAAATTTAGCGATAAAAAAAGGAGGGTCTAGTATTAGAGATTTTAAAAATATAGTTGGTAAAAATGGATCTTTTCAAGATAACTTTAAAGTATACAATAGAGAAAATAAGAGTTGTCTTTCAGCAGGATGCAAAGGGACAATAAAAAAAAAATTTATCACTAATAGATCAACATTTTTTTGTAATATTTGTCAAAAATAAAAAATTATTATATTGACCGTATAAATTTCTCGTTATATACAATCGCGCTTATGGCAAACACTAAATCAGCTATTAAACGAATAAGACGTATATCACGTCAAACAACGGTAAATAAGTCTAGAAAAAGCAGGTTTAGATCTGCAATAAAAAAAATGAATTTAATTCTTGATAAAAAGGACAAAAAAGAAGCTTTAGCTTTCTTGCCAAAATTAAACTCTGAATTGATGAAAATAGCAAAGACAGGGGTGATAAAAAAGCAAAACGCGTCAAGAAATATTTCTAGAATAACAAAAAAAATAAATTCCTTATAACAACTTTTAGTTTATTTAAAGAAATTACAACCCTAGAGATTATTTTTTCAATTAAAAAAAGAATCATTTAATCCTTTAGTCCCAAGATAAAAAAAAAATAAAAAAAGTAAATTTAAGATTACTAATTTTAAGTCCCTAAAAAGAGATTCAATTATTAATTTATACAATTGTAAATTTTATTTTTTTTTGAGAATAAAAATAAATTTATTGCATTGAATTATGAATAGGAGTTTAACAGACTCTCATGAAAAATAATCTCACGAACATTAAATCAGACAATATTAATAAGATTGATTGGAAATTATTACAAAATGAAATGAAAAATAAGTTTGGTTCTGAGATTTATGATAGTTGGTTAAAAAAAATTGATTTAGTTGATGAGTTTAAAAATTATGTTTTGTTATCCGTTTCGACAAGATTTATTAGAGACTGGATAACCTCAAGATATTTAGATCAAATATTACAAATAATTAAATTATATAAAAAAGATATTTCCAGAATAGAATTTGTGATTAACGAGAATATAAAGAACAAAAATACTGATGAAATAAAACCAGATAATTCATCTGATAATGAAAAGGTTTCATTTATTAAAGATTCATATCTTCAATATAATCGAATTGATCCAAATAAAAACTTTGAGAATTTCTTGCTAGGGAAAAGTAATAAACTAGCTTTTGAAGCCGCAAAAAAAGTCTCTGAGCAAATAGCCCACTATAACCCTCTGTATATTTATGGTGGAGTTGGAATGGGTAAGACACATTTATTAAATGCAATTGGTTTAAGTTTGAAAGAAAAAAATAAAGTAATGTTTATTTCAGCTGAAAGATTTATGTATCAATTTGTAAAATCGATAAAATCCAATGACATGGTAAAGTTTAAAGAGTACTTTAGAAATACCGATATATTTTTGATTGATGATATTCAATTTATGAACGGAAAAGAAGCTATGCAAGAAGAGTTTTTTCATACATTCAATGTTTTGCTAGAGAAAGGATCTCAAATTATTGTATCAGCAGATAGACCACCAAACAAATTAACTAGAATACAAGAAAGAATTAAATCCAGATTCTCAGGAGGACTAGTAGTTGATATCCAAAATGCAGATTTTGAATTAAGATACAATATAATAAAATCTAAAAATGATGATCTCAAAATTCATGATCCAAATAATATTAAAATTAGTGACGAAATCATAAAATTTATCAGTACAGAAGTTAATACTAGTATCAGAGAACTTGTAGGAGCATTTAATAGAATAGTATCTTTCTCAAGAATTTATGGAAAAACTCCTTCGATGTCAGAGGTAAAAGTAATATTAAAAGATCTCTTAAATTTAACTGAAAATAAAGTCGATATAGATAATATTCAAACAATAGTCTGTAAATATTTTAAAATAAGTAAAAACGAAATGTTGTCACCAAGAAGGTCAAGATATCTTGTAAGACCAAGACAAACTGCTATTTATTTAGCAAAAATGCTGACATCTAAATCTTTGCCAGAAATAGGTCGATCATTTGCCAATAGAGACCACACAACTGTTATTCATTCAGTCAAAACAATAGAAAAATTAAGAAAAGATGATAATGAATTAAATTTAAGCATTGATAGCCTAAAGAATAAAATATTATACAAACAAGAAAATGAAATTTAGTGTTAATCAACAAGATTTGCAAAAATCTTTAGGTTACTGTCAGGGTGTAATAGAAAAACGAAGCACTTTACCTATTCTCTCAAATATTTTGATAGAAGCAGCAAATTCAAAATTAAAAATTACAGCAACAGATTTAGATTTAATATTTGTAAATGAAATTTCAAATATTAAAATTTTTGATGAAGGCAAAACAACTACTTCTTCATCAATTATGTTTGATATTGTAAGAAAAATACCCTCTGGTAGTCAGATAAATTTTGAAAACTCTGGAGAAAGTAAATTACAATTAGAATCAAATAAATCTCTATTCAATTTAAATTCTATAAATGCTTCTGAATTTCCAATTACAGATGAAAATTTCAATGAGAATGAATTTACTATAAATTCAAAAGATTTATTAAAACTTTTAAACAAATGTAAATTTTCGATTTCAAATGATGAAACAAGGCATTATCTTAGTGGTATTTTTTTCCATCAGACCCAAACAGATGATAAGAATTTTTTAACTGCAGCCGCAACAGATAGCCATAGAATGTCTATCTCAAAAATAAGACTAAAAAATAAAATTGAATTTGAACCAATAATACTTCCAAAAAAAACTATATTTCAATTATGTTCTCTTCTAGAAGATTATGATGGTGAGGTTAAAGTCTCAAATATTAAATCCAAAATTAAATTTGAACTTAATAATAGTATTTTGATATCAAAGTTAATCGATGGAAAATTCCCTAATTATATTCAAGTTATCCCTAGAGAGAATCAAAAAAAACTTGAAATAGATCTAAAATCTTTTCTAAATTCAGTCGACAGAGTAGCATCAGTTTCTCTAGATAAAAAAGATGGTGTAAAATTTAATTTGACTAAAGATAATTTAGATTTATCTGTCAATAACACTAACAGTGGTGATGGTAAAGAAAGCCTATCTGTAAAATTTGAGACAGATTTAGATATAAGTTTTAACTCTAGATATTTGCTTGATATAGCATCCCAACTAAATGGTGATAATATTGAAATATATTTGAAAGATACTGGATCTCCTGCGTTAATAAAAGATCCTGCAGACTTTGACAGTATTTATGTTGTAATGCCTATGAAAGGTTAGTTAGCAAGACCAAGCTCGGAATAAATTTCTTTTTGCAATAATTTTACAAATTCTGTTTCTTCGATACCTGTATTAATTGGTTTTAAAATAGAAATAGTAATCGTTTTATTGGGTATCATCTTTCCAGATTTTGGCCATACTCTTCCAGAGTCAATAGCGACGGGTTGACATTTTACATTTAATTCTCTGTAAATTCTTCCAACTCCCTTTTTAAAAGGAATAATTTGATCTGGTAGAACTCGAGTAGCTTGTGGAAAAATTATTACAGGTCTTTTTGTTTTCTCCATAGCTTCTTTAATTTTTTCAGTAAAATTAAGGTTTTCTTTAGAAACTTTATTTCTATTCACAGAAATAGAATCTATCTTTCTTAAATACCAACCAAATATCGGAATATTTAATAGTTCTTTTTTAAGAATAAAAATTGGTGAATTAAAAATTGTTTGTAAAAAAAAGGTTTCAAACATCGATTGATGAGAGCAAGCAATAAAGTAGTTCTCGTTATTAATTATGTTTTCTTGACCTTTAATTACTATGCTGGTTGAGTAAAAAATTTTTAAACAGAACGAGGACCAGTATCCAAAAAGTTTACCACCAAAAAGAGTAATTTTCTTTGGTAGTAGTAATGATGGGAGAAAAATAATACATATTAAAATTAATCCAGAAAAAAATATACTTTTAAAGAGGATATTTCTCATTATAAGTTTTAAGTTAGATTATATCTGTTATTTTTTGTCTTTTTCTAATAATCTTTACTTTATTTCCTTTAATCAAAATTTCAGCAGGTCTTAATCTAAGATTATAATTAGACGACAATGAATAACCATATGCGCCTGTATCGCAAATAATCATAATATCATTTTCTTTTATATTCTGAAATTTCCTTTCTGTTAAAAATTTATCAGTTGTTTCACATACTGGGCCTACAAATTCTAATATTTTCTTTGATCGCGACTTATTTCTTAGGGATGGAACTATTCTATGTTTTGCATTATATAAAGCTGGTCTTATCAAATCATTCATTGCAGCATCTAATATCACAAATGTTTTTGTCTTATTATGTTTTAAATAAATTACTTTAGTTGCAAGTATACCAACATTTCCAATTATAGATCTTCCAGGTTCAAAAATTATTTTACAATTGTATTTATTTTTAAATTTAATTATTGATTTTTTATATTTTGTATAATCAAGTTTTTTTGTTTTATTGTCATAATTAATCCCCATCCCACCACCTAAATCAATAAACTCAAATTTATAATCTAAACGTCTTAAAAGGTTATCAAGAACATTTAGCATTTTTTCGTAGGGTTTGTTGTTTAAGATTTGACTACCGATATGAACACTTAAGCATTTAATATTTATAAATTTTGATTGTTTCATCAAATTAATAATTTTTACAAAAGTCTTTTTATCTACACCAAATTTATTTTCACTTTTGCCAGTTGAAATTTGTTTCAATGTTTCAGCATCAGTATCTGGATTTAATCTTAGCCCTATATCAACGACTTTATTAAATTTTTTTGCAACCTTTTCAATTTCTAAAACTTCACTCAATGATTCAGAATTTATTAATAATATTTTTTGCTTAATTGCATATTCAATTTCATCTTTTGTTTTACCAACTCCAGAGAAAACTATTTTATTTTTATTAATGCCAGCATTAAGTGATGCATATAATTCACCTTTTGAAACCACATCTGCTCCAAGGCCAAGTTTTTTTATTTCTTTTAATAATGAAATGTTAGAATTAGATTTCACAGAAAAACAAATTAAAGGTCTAATTTCCTTAAAAGCTTTTTTAAAATTCTCTATATTTTCTCTTAAATTTTTATAAGAGTAGCAGTATAGAGGTGTATTAAATTTTTTTGTTAGACTCCTAATATTTTTTCCTTCAATAAAAAATTTATTATTTATATATCTCATAACATATTTTCAATATTTATATTTAAATCCGCTTTATACTCTGGATCACTTTTTTTTCCACAGGCAACAATAAAATATAAACAAATAATAATAATTAAAATTTTTTTATACATTTTTTACTTTTGCTTTCTTTATCATTTTCTTGACATTCCCAAAAGAAGTTCCGCCATATGATTTTTTTGAGTTAATCGAGTTATCTAGATTTAGTATTTTGTAAACATTTAATGTTAGTTTTGGCTCAATTTGATTTATTTCTTTTAATTCTAGTTCGTGAAGTTTTTTATTTTTTTTTTCTGCTAAATTAATTATTTTTGCTGTTTGTATGTATGCCTTTCTAAATGGGTATCCAAGTTCTCTTACAATGTAATCAGATAAATCTGTAGCTGTAGTAAATCCTTTTTCCGCAAGGGATAGCATACTTTTTTTATTTATTATCAAATTTTTTACTACATCATTCAACAATGATAGTGATATTTTTAATTGGTCATTTGTTTTAAAAACAATTTCTTTGTCATCCTGTAAATCTTTAAAATATGATAAAGGCAAACCTTTTAGTATTGAAATCATAGAATTGATATTTCCAACAAATATTCCAGTTTTACCTCTCAAATATTCCAATGGGTCAGGATTCTTTTTTTGTGGCATTATCGAAGAACCGGTCACTAATTTATCATTTAATGTTATCATATTGAAAGCATCAGAATTCCAAATTATGAGTTCTTCAGCAATTCTAGAAATGTGTAAAGAGCAAGCCAGAGAAGAATACAAAAAGTCTAATACAAAATCTCTATCAGATACAGTATCTACAGAATTGTTTGTTGGTTTTTTAAATTTAAGTTTTTTTGTGGTGTAGTTTCTGTCAATTTTGAAAGAAGTACCAGATAAAGCCCCTACACCTAAAGGATTTTCATCTAAAAACTCTAAATTATTCTTAAATTTTTTCTTATCTCTATTAAACATTTCAACATATGCTAGTAGATAATGTCCTAAAGATAATGGTTGTGCATTTTTTAAATGTGTAAATCCTGGCATAATTGTTCTGATATTTTTTTGTGCAAGATTTAGAATATTTGAATTTGTATTATCCAATAAAACTATTATTTTTTTTGTTGCCTCTTTTAACCATAATTTAAGGTCGGTAATTACCTGATCATTTCTAGATCTAGCAGTATGAACATATCCAGCATCATCACCAATCAGTTCAAATAATCTGTTTTCTATATTCATATGAATATCTTCTAAATTATAATCAAAATTGAACTTTTTTTTTACAATTTCATTTTTAATTCTTTTTAATCCCCAGATTATTTTATTCTTTATTCTGAAATTTATAATTTTCTGTTTGTGTAGCATTTCGACATGAGCAATTGATCCTTCGATATCTTCTTTAAATAGTCTTTTATCTACTGGCAATGAACCACCAACTTTTTTAAATAAAGTTGAGGCATTTTTCTTAATTCTGGTCCCCCAAATTGGTTTATTGTTTTTATTTTTACTCATGTTATTCAATTATAAATTTATGAAATTTATATTTATATCCATTAAAATAATATTTCTTTACTTCATATCATTTAGCTCTTCATATTCAATAGAAGCGCCGAATATAAAAAATCTAATAATTTATGAGGAAAAACAAAAAATTAAGTTTTTTGACTTTTTAAATGAGGCTGGAAATAAAGTTAATTTGAGAAATTTTAAATCTGAATTAATTATTTTGAATTTTTGGGCAACATGGTGTGCTCCTTGTAGAGAGGAAATGCCATCATTAAACAACCTTCAAAAACTTAAGGGTGAAAAAAAAGTAAAGATTATACCCATAAATGTAGGTGGAGAAAATATTAGTACATCTAAGAGGTTTTTTGATGACCTGCTCATAGAAGAATTACAAGTTTTTGTTGGTGATGGTGCTGGAATTGCAAAAAATTTAAAATTAAGAGGACTACCCACAACACTATTCATAGATAAAGATGGTTATGAGTTTGCAAGAATTGTTGGCTCAATAGATTTTAATAGTGATGAATTTTTAAATTGGTTAAATGAATTAAATTAACTTTTATAAAAGTAAGCTAATGCTACAAGCACAATTATAGCAACAAATTGTAATAAAACTCTAAGCTGCATTAATTTGTTAGATGTTTTTTTATCTCCATCTCCTTTAAAAAGAGTTCTAATTCCAAGAATTAAGACTACAGCTACAGCTGCAAGCAAAACAATCGCTGCAATTTTAACAAATATTTCAGAAATCATACTTTGATTTTAGTTTCTTTTTAAAATAAAAAAACATAATTACTTATCTATGACATTTTGCCTTGAATCAACAATTATAAAACCTGAAAATGGGTCTGACATCAAAAATGCAGTAATTTTACTTCATGGATATGGTGGAGATGGAAAAGATATAAGCATGTTGACTCTGAATTGGAAAAGGTTCTTAACCAATACAGTATTCTTATGTCCGAATGGACACGAACAATGTAAAATTAATCCAATTGGTTATCAATGGTTTGATTTAGAAACAAATGATAAAAATTATATTTTAAATGAAGTAAAAAAAGCTGAAGATAGATTAAGAAAATATATAGAAGAAGTTAAAACAGAATATAATTTGGAAAATTCAAAGATTTGTTTATCTGGATTTAGTCAGGGGTGCATGATGTCAATAAACTTGGGCTTGACTTCTAAAGATCCCTTTAATTGTATTGTTGGATTTTCTGGAAAGATTATAGATAAAGAGGATCTGAGTTTAAGATTAATATCTAAAACAAAAACTTTATTAATTCATGGTGAAAAAGATGAAATAGTTCCACCCTACAATTTATTGGAAGCAAAAGATTTTTTTACACGCAATAATATTAGTATAGAAACTTTAATGATCAAAGACTGCGACCATCATATACCAGTTGAAGCTTCAAGTAATGCATTAAAATTTATCAAAGATAATTTTGATATTTAAAGAGAATTAACTTTTTTGTTACATTGATTAATAATAATATATAATATATTAAATAATTATGACTTTGATGATCAATGAAAACCTTTCACTCGAAAAATGTCCGGCTCTAGTTCTTAATGCAGATTACAGACCATTAAGTTATTACCCTTTATCATTATGGTCATGGCAAGATGCTATTAAATCTGTATTTTTAGATAGAGTCTCAATTGTAAGTCATTATGATAGAATGATAAGAAGCCCATCATTCTCTATGCAGTTACCGAGTGTTATTGCACTAAAATCTTTTATAAAGCCTCGTTCAAATCCAAATTTCACAAGGTTTAATGTTTTCTTAAGGGATAAGTTTAGTTGTCAATATTGTGGGAGTAATGATGAACTAACTTTTGACCATCTTCTCCCAAGATCAAAAGGTGGAAAAACTGATTGGGAAAACGTTGTTACTGCTTGTTCAGCTTGTAATGTAAAAAAAGGTGGAAGATTATTAAAAAATTCAGGTATGAAGTTAAATCAATGGCCTTTTCAACCAACAACAGAAGATCTTCACAGAAATGGGAAGAATTTTCCTCCTAATTTTCTTCACAGTAGTTGGATGGATTACTTATATTGGGATGTGGAATTAGATCCTAGTTAAATTTTTTCAGAGATATTTATAGCAATTTTTGAACCAGTTTTAATAATTTTATCCATTACCGAGTATAATCCTTTTTTTGTTGCACCGTGCTCATATGCAATATCTTTATGTTCTAATTCATCAGCTCTAAATTTTTTAATTTTCTCTCTAAGTTGTTTCTCATCATCTTGTAATTGATCTATTTGACTTTGGTAATGTTTATCAATTACTTCCTCAACGGAGGCTGTGCATAGCATTGCTGCTCTTTTTCCTAATATTGTTGAGCCAAAACCCAAACCTACTCCCAATAGATCCCATAGTGGTAAAAATTTAGTTGGTTTTATATTTCTTTCTCTGATTTCATTTTCAAAAAAATCACTATGTTCTTGCTCATGTTCTCTCATATCTTCGACTAATTTTAATAGTTCAGGGTCCTTTTTGAATGTTTTGAGTGCTAAAAGTTGACCTTCATATATTTTAATTGCACCTCTTTCACCTGCGTGATCAACTCTAATAAATTCTTCTAATTTTTTCTTGCTAGTCTTTTTCATAAATAAGAGCTCTTAGCGAAAAAAATACAATTAGTAAAGATGTTAAAAAATTCAATCCAGATAAAGATATGCCTAAAATAGTAAACTCTACATCTTTACAATTTTTAACCATTCCAAGACTTTCGATTATTTTTTTTTTATTCGTAATATCTATATTTGTGTT
>CABYDS010000014.1 GCA_902517745.1 uncultured Pelagibacteraceae bacterium | reverse complement strand
TACTTTCATATGTAAAAGGATAATCAAATATATTTGGCAACAAAACTGGATATTTCATAAATATTTAATTTTAGTTTTTTTATATCTTAAAAATATATAAATAGATCAAATGAAATATAATTATTACTGGAGAAAATCAGGTTTAAAAAAACCTTATGGGGATAATTTTTTGAGTTTAATTGAGGAATATAAGCCAAGAAATGTATTAGAAATTGGTGTTTTTTGTGGTGTTACATCAAGAAATATATGTGAAATATTAAAGACAAATTATGGCAGTGATTTTAGATATTACGGATTAGATTTATTTGGATCTACTAAAACATCAAGTGTAGATGAGATCGAACCTAAATTTGTTGAAAATCAAAAGTTTTCGAATCCACTTAAAACTATCTATTATAATTTCATAAAAAAAGAAAATTTAAATTCAAAGATATCTGTTCAAAATTTTTTAAAGAAATTTTCACAAAATATTGAGCTAATAGAAGGAGACACAAGGGTGACTTTAGAAAAAGTTCCTTTAAGTGAAATTGATTTCGTATTTTTAGATGGAGGACATAGTTACGATACAGTTTTAAGTGATATACAGAAACTTTATGACAACATGAAAAATAATTCTAAAATTGTTTGTGATGATTTTGCAGGTATTACAAAAATTGAAAGTGTTGAAAAAGCAATAAAAGACTTTGCAAATAATAACAAAATAAAACTTGAAGAAAAATTTAAAAGATTTGCTTTATTGAATGTAGAAAAATAATTATTAAGAGTGAATTTGTCTTTTATCTACTGATAATGCTGCTTCTTTTATAGCTTCTGAAAATGTTGGGTGTGCATGACATGTTCTTGCAATATCCTCGGAACTAGCTCCAAATTCCATTGCGACAGCCATCTCAGCTATCATTTCTCCTGCATGAGGACCAATAATATGCACACCAAGCACTTTATCAGTTGATTGGTCTGCCAAAATTTTTACAAAACCCTCTGGCTCATCAATTGCTTTAGCTCTTGAATTTGCCATAAAAGGAAATTTACCAATTTTATAACCTATGTTTTCTTTTTTTAATTGCTCCTCGCTTTTGCCAACATAAGCAACCTCGGGGGACGTATAAACAACTCCAGGAATAATATCATAATTAACATGACCTGATTGGCCTGCAATTAATTCTGCAACTGCAATTCCTTCCTCTTCAGCTTTGTGAGCTAACATTGGGCCATCAATAACATCACCTATTGCATAAATATTTTTAACATTTGTTTCAAAATTTTTATTTACTTTAACTCTCCCTTTTTCATCTAACTTTACACCAACTTTGTCTAAATTTAAGTTTTTAGTATAAGGTCTTCTACCTACAGAAATTAAAACAACATCAACATCATGCTTAACTTTTTGGCCATCATTTTGTGAAGTCTCAACTGTCACACCATTAGAGTTTTTAGTTATTTTATCAACTTTGGTATTAAGGTTAAATTTTATACCTTGCTTCTTTAATATTTTCATAAATTCATATGAAATATCTCGATCCATTCCAGGCGTGATGTGATCTAAAAATTCAACGACTGTGACTTCAGTGCCAAGTCTTGACCAAACAGATCCCATTTCCAATCCTATATATCCACCACCAACAACAATCATTTTGTTGGGGAGTTTGGGAATAGATAGGGCTCCAGTTGAAGAAAGAATTCTTTCTTCATCAAAGTCTACTCCGGGCAATGAAACTGGCTCAGATCCTGTACTGATTATTGTTTTATCAGTTTGAATTATTTTAGTGCCTTCAGAGCCTTCAATTTTTATTGATTTTTCATTCTCAAATGAACCTTTACCTTTAAAATAAGTGACTTTGTTTTTTTTGAATAAAAATTCAACTCCTTTAGTCAAAACTGTTACGGCTTTGTCTTTATTTTTCATCATTTTATCTAAGTTGAGTTTTATTTCTCCAGTCTCGATTCCAATCTTTTCAAAATTTTTAGCACTGTGAAATTTTTCAGATAAATTAAGCAAACTTTTTGATGGGATACATCCAATATTTAAACATGTCCCCCCTAAAGATCCTCTAGACTCTATGCATGCTGTTTTAAGTCCAAGTTGAGACAATCTAATTGCACAAACATATCCACCAGGGCCACCACCGATTACTGTAACATCAAATTTTTCTGACATATTATAAATTTAAAAATAACCTTCTTGGATCTTCTAAGTTTTCTTTAACAGTTTTTAAAAAACTTACAGATTCTTTTCCATCAATTATTCTATGATCATAAGACAATGCTAAAAACATTACAGGTCTAGCCTTTATCTCACCATCAACAACAACAGGTCTTTCAACGATATTATGCATTCCAAGAACTGCTGATTGTGGAGGGTTTAAAATAGGAGTAGATAACATTGATCCATACACACCTCCATTGCTAATTGTAAATGTTCCACCTTGAAGATCCTCTATAGTAAGACTACCATTTTTTGCTTTGTCTGACAGATCTTTTATGTTTTTTTCAATGTCCGCAAAAGACATTTCATCGGCATTTTTTAATACTGGAACTACTAATCCTTTTTCAGTTCCAACTGCAAAGCTCACATTATAATAATTTTTGTAAACCATTTCATCATTTTCAACTTCAGCATTTATTGCAGGAAATAATTTTAATCCTACTATACAAGCTTTCACAAAAAAAGACATGAAGCCAAGTTTAATTCCATAACTATTTTGGAAATCTTCCTGGTTATCTTTTCTCATTGAGATTATATTTGACATATCAACCTCATTAAATGTTGTGAGCATAGCAGCATTGTTTTGAGCCTCTTTTAAACGTTTAGCAATCGTTTGTCTTAGTCTTGACATTTTGATTCGTTCTTCTTCACCATATTGAATTTTTCTTTCATTAGGTTGAGGGTTAGCTCCCATTAAATTTATTAAATCACCTTTTAAAATTCTTCCATCTTTACCTGTCCCTTTTACTTCATCTAAATTAATTTTATTTTCAACAACCATTTTTCTTACAGCAGGAGAAAGTGTTTTATTTTGTTTAATAGGCTTGGTTTCTTCAACTTCATCAGTTAATACCAATGGTTCTTCATCAAGCAATAAAGGTTCCTGAGTTTTTTTTGTATCTTTTTTCTTTTCGATTTCTAAATTTATTACATTATTTTTTTCAACGTTTCCTTTAACCAGCTCAGCTTTCTTTTCTTCTTTAAGAACACTACCTTCTGAAATCATTCCTAATACAGTTCCAACTTCAACTGTATCACCATCTTTTGAGTTGATCTCTGATATAACACCACTCGCAGGTGCAGGAACTTCTAAGTTTACTTTGTCAGTTTCCAATTCTACTACAGCTTCATCAGCAACAACGTTATCACCCTTTTTCTTTAACCATTTCGTGACCGTAGCCTCTGTAATACTTTCTCCCAAAACTGGAACTAATATTTTTTCACTCATTTATTCAAATACTTTATTTATAATTTCTTTTTGTTCAGAATTATGTCTTCTTGCATAACCTGTAGCAGGTGTAGCATCTGGACTTCTTCCAATGTAAGAAATTGCACTGTTTTTAGCCTTAATAGTCTCTAATGTCCATTGTATATAATCTCTAACAGCAAACCAAGCACCCATATTTTTAGGCTCCTCTTGGCACCAATAAAATTTTGCATTTTTTGCAAATGGTTTTAGCTCTTTAACCAAACTTTTTGCAGGGAAGGGATATAGTTGTTCAATTCTATACAAAATCACATCATTGGTTTTTAGTTTCTCTCTTGCCGCAAGAAGATCAAAGTAAATTTTTCCAGAGCATAATATCACTTTTCTGATTTTTTTGTCGTCTTTTAACTTAATAAACCCTTTTTGCTTAATATCTCTAGCATGATCCCATAGCACTCTATGGAAAGAATTTTGTTTACTAAAATCTTCCAAATTTGATACACAATATTTATTTCTTAAAAGTGACTTAGGCGTCATTATGACCAAAGGTTTTCTAAAATCACGGTGCATTTGTCTTCTTAAAGCATGAAAATAATTTGCAGGTGTAGTGCAATTCATAACTTGTAAATTATCATTTGCACATAATTGTAAAAATCTTTCTAATCTCGCAGAGGAGTGCTCTGGGCCTTGTCCTTCATAACCATGGGGTAATAACATAACCAGTCCTGAGGCTCTTTTCCACTTTCTTTCACCAGATGATATAAATTGATCAATAATTACTTGAGCACCATTTGCAAAATCACCAAATTGAGCTTCCCAAATTGTCAATGTATTCGGTTCTACTAAACTGTATCCATATTCAAATCCTAAAACTGCAAGTTCAGATAAAAAACTATCTACAATTTCAAAATTTTTTTGGTTACTAGATATATTGTTTAAAGGTATGTACCTTGAATTATCAATTTGATTTCTTAAAACTGAGTGTCTTTGACTAAAAGTGCCTCTACCAGAATCCTGACCTACTAACCTTACTGGATAACCTTCAACTAATAATGAACCAAATGCCAAAGACTCAGCTGTTGCCCAATCAATACCTGAACCTTCATCAATAGTTTTTTTTCTATTTTCCATAATTTTTGTTATGGTTTTGTGAATATTTTTATCAGTTGGAAAAACGTGTATTCTGTCAGAAATATTATTTAAAATTTTCAAATCTGATCCAGTTAAACCTCTTTTATCTTTACCTCTTTCGGGTTTATATCTCGACCAAGTTCCCTCAAACCATCTAATTTTAGGTTTATAATCTTTTGCATTTTTAAATTGATCATCTAATAAATTTTTAAAATCAACAATTTGTTGATCTAAATCTTGTTTCGAAAAAAGTCCTTCATTTACAAGCTTTTCACCATAAATTTTAATCGTAGACGGATGAGATCTAATTTTTTTGTACATAAGTGGTTGGGTGAAAGATGGCTCATCTCCCTCATTATGTCCAAATCTTCTGTAACATATTAAATCAATTACAACATCGCGATTAAATTTTAATCTAAATTCAGTTGCTATTCTAGTTGCGTAAACTACAGCTTCAGGGTCATCTCCATTAACATGGATGATTGGAGCATCAACCATTTTACCTACGTCAGAAGGATAAGGGGAAGATCGCGCAAATCTAGGACTTGTTGTAAATCCAATTTGGTTGTTAACAATAATATGGATTGTCCCTCCAGTGTTATGACCAGGGAGTCCAGACATTGCAAAGCACTCTGCTACTATTCCTTGTCCTGCAAATGCAGCATCGCCGTGAATTAATATTGGTATAACTTTATTTCTTTGTTTGTCTTTGTGGAAAAATTGTTTAGCTCTGGTTTGGCCAAGAACAACAGGATTAACCGCCTCTAAGTGTGAAGGATTATCTGTTAAACTTACGTGTACAGGATTTCCATCAAATTCTCTATCAGATGAGGCTCCTAAATGGTATTTTACATCTCCAGCACCATCTTCTGATCCATCCATTTCACCAGCAAATTCATTAAAAATTCTTTTATAAGATTTTTGTAAAACGTTTGCTAAAACATTTAGTCTTCCTCTATGTGACATTCCTATTTTAACTTCTTTTATTTTAGATTGTCCTCCAATTTTTATAATTTGCTCAAGAGCAGGTATTAGACTTTCTCCGCCATCTAAACCAAATCTTTTAGTACCAACATATTTTGTATTTAAAAATTTTTCAAAGCCCTCTGCTTGTATTAGTTTATTTAAAATCGCTTGCTTTCCATTTTTTGTAAACTTGAGTGCATTTTCGTCTTTTTCAACCCTATCTCTAAACCACATTCTCTCAGTTGGATTTGAAATATGCATATATTCATAACCTATAGGACCACAATAAGTTTTTTTTAAAAACTTGAGTATTTCTCTAATATTTGCACTTTTTTTATTTATTATTCCGTTAAGAAAAATTTCTTTGTCATAATCTTCTTTTTTAAAACCATAGTACTCAGGATGTAATTCGTCTAAATATTCTGACTTCATCAATTCTAAAGGATCTAATTTTGATAATAGATGTCCCCTTAGCCGATAAGCTCTTATCAAGGCTACAGCACTTATTGAATTTTTATTTGAATTTGCAATTACTTGGAAATTAAACTTGCTAGAGTTATCTTTGTTTTTTTCGTTTTCTTTAGCTGTTTTCTCGACATCCTCAATATTAATTTTTTTTGCAAAAGGTTTCCACGACGGTCCATTTATCTCGTCGACTAATATCTTCATATCCTCATCTACACTTGAGAAATATTCAATCCAACTTTCAGAGAGAGATGGATCTTTATTTATAAATTTTACATACATTTCTTCAATAAATGCACTATTGGCCTTATTTAAAAACGACGTTTTTTTATATTCCAGATTTTTAGGAGAACTCATTTTATTTTATTATAATACTAAATTTTGTTTTCAATTGGACAATTTATTTAACAATGTTTTTCCAATTTCTGAAGGTGATGTGGCTACTTCTATGCCACAATCTTCCATTTTTTTGATCTTATCTTTAGCCCCACCTTTACCACCTGATATTATTGCTCCTGCATGTCCCATTCTTCTACCCGGTGGTGCTGTAACTCCTGCAATAAAACCTACCATGGGTTTTTTTATTTCATGATTTTTTACAAATTCAGCTGCTTCTTCTTCAGCTGATCCACCTATTTCACCAATCATTAAAATTGATTTAGTTTCCTCATCTTTTAAAAATAAATCTAAGCAATCAATAAAATTTGTGCCATTGATTGGATCACCACCTATACCTATACATGTTGATTGCCCCAAATCATTTTCTGTAGTTTGTGCGACAGCCTCGTAGGTCAAAGTTCCGGATCTTGATACAATACCAACAGAACCCTTTTTGTGTATATTTCCTGGCATTATCCCGATCTTGCATTCATCGGGAGTGATTATCCCTGGACAATTGGGACCGATTAATCTTGATTTTGAATTAAGTAACTTTTTTTTGACCTTAATCATATCAAGAACTGGTATTCCCTCAGTGATACAAACAATTAATTCTAAGTTAGCTTCAATGGCTTCTATGATTGCTGCAGATGCAAATTTCGCAGGAACATAAATCATAGTTGCGTTGGCACCAGTTTTATCGACTGCTTCCTTTACTGTATTAAATACTGGTCTATCTAGATGAGTTTGACCACCTTTTTTTGGTGTAACCCCTCCGACTAAATTTGTTCCATATTTAATTGCTTGCTCCGAATGAAAGGTTCCATGACTACCCGTAAAACCTTGGCAAATTAACTTTGTGTTTTTATTAACTAAAACTGACATTTATTTAATAGCCTCTACAATTTTTTTGGCAGCATCTGATAAATCAGACGCAGAAATTAACTCAAGACCTGAATTATCAAGTATTTTTTTTCCCTCTTCAAAATTTGTACCGGCTAATCTTACAACTAAAGGAACATTCATTTTTATTTCTTTTGCAGCATCCACAACACCTTGGGCAAGAACATCACATCTCATTATTCCGCCAAAAATATTAATCAATATTCCTTTAACATTTTTATCTGATAAAATTATTTTGAAAGCAGCTGCCACTTTTTCTTTAGAAGCCCCACCACCAACATCTAAAAAATTTGCTGGTTCCTTTCCATATAATTTAATTATGTCCATAGTTGCCATTGCAAGTCCAGCTCCATTAACCATGCATCCAATTGTTCCATCAAGTTTAATATATGCTAAATCATGCTTGCTAGCTTCTATCTCTGTTTCTTCTTCTTCATTAAGGTCTCGCAACTCAATTAGTTCTGGATGTCTGAATAAAGCATTTCCATCAAAATTCATTTTTGCATCTAAACAAATCAACTCTTTTTCTTTTGTTAAAATTAAAGGATTAATTTCAATTAAATTAGCATCCGTTTCTATAAATAATTTGTATATGGACTTGATTAGACTAATTCCTTGCTCTTTTGTTTCTTCATCTAGATTAAAAATACTTATTATTTTAGTACAATTTTCATCAGATATTTCGTTATCTAAGTCTACTTTTGTTGTTAAAATTTTCTCAGGAGATTTGATTGCGACTTCTTCTATATCCATACCCCCTTGATCACTTGAGATAAAAGCTATCTTTGAGCTTGCACGATCTACAACGCAAGACAAATAAAATTCTTTATCAATGTTAGATGAAACTTCGACATATAATCTTTTAACAATTCTTCCACTAGGTCCTGTCTGATGAGTGATTAATTTTTTTCCAAGCAAGGATTTTGCCTCTGTTTCAAGACTTTTTAAATCATTTACTATTTTAACTCCACCAGCTTTACCTCTGCCTCCAGCATGAATTTGTGCTTTCAACACATATTTATCAGTTTTAAGATTTTTAGCTTTTTCCAATAATTCATTTACATCTAGAGCATAAATTCCATCCGGAACTTTAGCTCCATATTTTCTAAGTATATTCTTTGCTTGGTGTTCGTGAATATTCATTAACTAGTTATTTAAACTAGGATCAATTTTGGATGCAGCTTCCCATAATTTTTTTACAGCATCTACTGAGTTATTAAACTCAGATTTTTCATTTTCATCTAGCTCAATTTCTTCGATTTTTTCTATACCGTTCTTTCCAACAATTACTGGCACTCCAGCGTAAATATTGCTTATTCCGTATTGTCCATTTAAATGAGCAGCACAAGGGAGCATTTTTTTGCTATCTTTTAAGTATGCTTCTGCCATTTCAACACCTGAAGCTGCCGGTGCATAAAATGCTGAACCTTTTTCTAAATATTTAACAATTTCAGCACCTCCATCTCTAGTTCTTTGATTTATACTTTCCAATTTATCTTTTGAAATTTTTCCTTCTTTTACTAAATCTAATAATGGTCTGCCTGAAACTTTTGTAAATCTTGGTAGAGGAACCATAGTATCTCCATGACCTCCCATTACCATTGCCTCAATTTCTTTAACAGGGACATTTAACTCTAAAGATAAAAATAGTTTAAATCTTGATGTGTCCAATATTCCAGCCATTCCAACAACTTTGTCAGGCGATAGTCCAGAAAATTTTTGAAAAGCCATAACCATTACATCCAATGGATTTGTAATACATATAACAAAGGCATTTGGTGCATGCTGCTTTATACCTTCAGCAACCTGTTTTATAATTTTTAAATTTATTCCTAATAAATCATCTCTACTCATTCCTGGTTTTCTTGGAACACCAGCCGTAATAATGATTACATCTGAATTTTTTATATCCTCATAATTATCAGTTCCTGAAAATTTTACATTAAATCCATCAACAGATGAAGACTGTGCAATATCCAATGCTTTACCTTTAGCAATTCCACTTGCTACGTCAAATAATACTACTTCATCAACAAGCTCCTTTAGTCCAATTAAATGTGCTAAAGTTCCACCTATTTGTCCAGCTCCTATTAATGATATTTTTGACATTTTACTATTTCATTGTTGGCATTATAAATTCAGGATCTGATCTAACACCTGAAGGCCATCTTGAAGTAATTGTTTTTAATTTAGTATAAAATCTAACTCCTTCTGGCCCGTGCATATGTTGATCTCCAAATAATGATCTCTTCCATCCACCAAAACTATGAAAAGCAACTGGCACAGGGATAGGGATATTAATTCCAACCATTCCTACTTTAATTTGATTTGCAAATGTTCTTCCTGCATCTCCATCTCTTGTATAAATACTTGTTCCATTACCAAACTCATGGTCATTAATTAAATTTAATGCTTCGTTAAAATCTTTAGCTCTGACAACAGATAATACAGGTCCAAATATCTCCTCTTTATAAATTCTCATATCTTTTTTAACATTATCAAATAAGCAACCGCCAATATAATAACCGTCTTCATAACCTTGAAGTTTGATATCTCTTCCGTCAACCACAAGGTCTGCACCTTCTTTAATACCTAAATCAACATAACCTCTTACTCTTTCAAGATGCTCTTTTGTTACTAAAGGACCCATTTCAGAATTCTTATCCATGCCTGGTCCAATTTTTAAAGCTTCCACTTTTTTAGATAATTCATCGATTAGTTTGTCACCTACATTACCAACAGCAACAGCAACAGATTGAGCCATACATCTTTCTCCTGCAGACCCATATGCTGCACCCATTAGACCGTTTACTGCTTGGTCTAAATCACAATCTGGCATTACAACACAATGATTTTTAGCTCCTCCGAGAGCTTGAACGCGTTTTTCATTTTTGGCTGCATTTTCATAAATGTATTTAGCAATAGGTGTTGATCCAACAAAACTTACTGCGGATATATCTTTATGTTCCAAAATTGCATCTACAACTTCTTTATCTCCATTAACAACATTCAAAACCCCATCTGGTAAACCAGCTTCACTAAATAGCTCTGCAAGTTTTAATGGACAAGATGGATCTTTTTCAGAAGGTTTTAATACAAATGTATTTCCGCAAGCTATTGCCATTGGAAACATCCACATTGGAACCATTGCAGGAAAATTAAATGGTGTAATACCTGCACATACACCTAATGGCTGTCTCACTGACCAGCTATCAATGTTTGTACCTACATTTTCTGTAAAGTCACCTTTTAGCATTTGTGGAATTCCACATGCAAATTCAACTACCTCTAAACCTCTTGTGAGAGAACCTTTGGCATCTTCATAAACTTTTCCATGCTCTGATACAATCATCTTAGCTAGCAAGTCAGAATTTTTTTCAATTATTTCTTTGTATTTAAATATAATTCTAGCTCTTTGTATTGGAGTTACATTTGACCATGTTTCAAATGCTTTTTTTGCTTTTTGTACTGCTAAATCAAGATCTTGTTTTGTGCCAAGTCTAACCTCAGACTCTTGTTTGCCTATAGCAGGATTAAATACTTTTCCTTTTCTATCAGATGTACCTGAAACAATTTTACCATCGATAAAATGCTCAATTAAATTCATGGATGTATTTAAATAAGTAATTATGTGGTTGCAAGCATTTTCTTTATCTCAGCAATAGCTTTTGCTGGATTTAATCCTTTTGGACATGCGTTTGTGCAGTTCAAAATCGTATGGCATCTATAAAGCTTAAGTTCATCTGCAACCTTTTGAAGTCTTTCCTTTCTATCTTCGTCTCTGCTATCCATTATCCATCTATAAGCTTGTAATAAAACTGCAGGACCTAAATACTTATCACCGTTCCACCAATAACTAGGACATGAAGTAGAACAACAAGCACACATTATACATTCATAAGCTCCATCAAGTTTAGCTCTATCTTCTGGAGATTGATGAATTTCTGTTGTTTCACTTTTTGAATTATTTTTTAACCAAGGTTCAATGGATTGGTATTGTTTATATAGTCCACTTAAGTCTCCTATTAAATCTTTTTTTACTTTTAAGTGAGGCAAAGGGTATATATCTATATCTCCCTTGATTTCTGCATGTGGCTTAGTACATGCAAGACCATTTTTTCCACCCATATTCATTGCACAAGAACCACAAACTCCATGCGCACAAGATCTTCTATATGCAAGTGTTGGATCAATTTCGTTTTTAATTTTATTTAGTATGTCTAAAACTTTAGATGGGCAATTATCCATATCTACTTCATATGTGTCTATTCTTGGGTTCTCTCCAGTGGATGGATCCCATCTATAAACATTTACTTTTCTGATATTCTTTGAACCGGTTTTGTCTTTAAAATATTTACCTTTATTAACTTTTGAGTTTTGTGGTAAATTTAATTGAACCATTAATACACTCTTTCTTGTGGAGGAAAATATTGGACTTCATTTGTTAATGTTGAAGTATGTACATCTCTGTATTCAATTTTAGTATTTTTTCCATCACACCAAGATAATGTATGTTTCATAAATTTTTCATCATTTCTTTTCGGATAATCTTCACGAGCATGAGCTCCTCTGCTTTCTTTTCTGTGATATGCAGAATCTACAGTTGTTATTGCTTGTCTAATTAAATTATCAAATTCTAAAGTCTCAACTAAATCAGTATTGAATACCAACGATTTATCTTTAACAGAAATCGATTCCATGCCGTCATATGTTTTTCTGATCTCGTCTACACCCTCTTTAAGATTCTTTTCAGTTCTAAATACAGCACATTTAGACTGCATTGTTTTTTGCATCGCCAGTCTAAGTTCAGCAGTTCCATTATCTCCCTCTGCATACCTTAGTTTATCAAATCTATTTAGACATTTTTCAGTTTCGCTTTCACTAACTTCTTCGTGAGGCGTTCCAGGTTTTACCAATTCCGCTGCTCTCTTTGCTGCTGCTCTTCCAAAAACAACCAAGTCAATAAGTGAATTTGAACCTAATCTATTTGCTCCATGCACAGATACGCACGCGGCCTCACCAATCGCCATCAAACCTGGGACTGTTTTTTGAGATCCGTTTACTGTTAAAACTTCAGCTTTATAATTTGTTGGTATACCACCCATATTATAATGAACTGTTGGAACAACTGGTATCGGTTCTTTGGTTACATCTACATTTGCAAATAATCTTGCTGCCTCAGTAATGCCTGGCAATCTATCTTCAATAACTTTTTTATCTAAATGACTTAAATATAAATGAACATGGTCTTGATCTTTACCAACACCTCTTCCCTCATTGATTTCAATAGACATTGATCTGCTAACTACATCTCTTGATGCAAGATCTTTTGCGTTGGGAGCATATCTCTCCATAAATCTTTCACCTTTAGAGTTTACCAAATATCCACCTTCACCTCTTACACCTTCAGAAATAAGTGTTCCGTGTCCATATATTCCTGTAGGGTGAAATTGTACAAACTCCATATCTTGAAGAGGTAATCCAGCTCTTAATACCATTGCATTACCATCACCAGTACAAGTATGTGCAGATGTTGCTGAGTAATACACCTTCCCATATCCCCCTGTGGCTATAATTGTTATGTGAGATCTAAAACGATGAATCGTTCCATCATTTAAATTCCAGGCAATTAAACCTTTGCATTGTCCATCTTTCATAATTAAGTCTAATGCAAAATATTCAATAAAAAATTCTGTATTATGTTTAAGTGCTTGACCATACAATGTATGGAGAATTGCATGACCAGTTCTGTCTGCTGCAGCACAAGTTCTTTGTACAATTCCATTTCCATAATTTTTTGTCATTCCTCCAAATGGTCTTTGATAAATTTTTCCATCTTCTGTTCTACTAAAAGGAACACCATACTTTTCTAATTCTAAAACTGCTTTTGGAGCTTCCTTACACAAATATTCAATACTATCTTGATCGCCTAACCAATCTGCTCCTTTTACAGTATCGTACATATGCCAACGCCAATCGTCTTCTCCCATGTTTCCAAGGGCTGCTGAAATTCCACCTTGGGCAGCTGATGTATGACTTCTGGTTGGAAAGACTTTAGAAATGCATGCAGTTTTTAATCCAGCTTCACTTAAACCAACCGCAGCTCTTAGGCCAGAACCTCCAGCACCAAGGACAACGACATCGTATTCATGATCTATAATATTATAAGATTTCATATAGTTAGTTTAAATACCGCAAATATTGTAATTAAAGGAATTGTTATAGCAAAAAAATTTAAAGCTTTGTTTGCGGCATTTTTGATTTTTTCGTCTTTAATATAGTCTTCAAAAACCTCACTTATGCTTAATGCTGAGAAAAAGTACGCAAAAATAAGAAATAGACTAAATATAAACTTTGAAGGTTGAGAAGTTAGAAAACTTAATATCTCTGAGTAACTTTTATCATAAATACTAACCAAATTTAAAGCAAACCATAACATCAAAGGTAATAATATGAGAGAACTCAACTTTAAAAATACCCATTTTTTTGTTACTGCTCTCATTACAATAAATTTCGTCCTATTAAATAAATTGAAACGGTTAATACAAAAGATCCAAATATTACAATCAACCCTGTAATTTTTGTAGTTTTTAATTCAAATCCATAACCAAAATCCATGATTAAATGTCTTATCTCACTTAAGATTTGGAAACTAAAAGACCATGTAATACCCAATATGAAAAATTTTCCAATAATAGATTGGAGGAATAACTTTATAAATTCATGACTTTCTTCACTAAATGAAAAAAATATAAAAAAAATACAAATTAAAGTTATTGCTAATATATTTATTATTCCAGTAATTCTATGAGATATTGAAACTAAAGATGAAATATGCCATCTATAAATTTGAATGTGAGGAGATAAAGGATTATTTTCCATTTTGATTTGCTTTCATTATTGTTTCTGCAATTTCAACAGAATTCAATGCGGCTCCTCTTAATAGGTTATCCGAAACGATCCACAAATTAATTGAGTTCTCTTTTGTCTTATCATCTCTAATTCTGGAGATAAATGTTTCATCACTACCAGTTGCTTCTATTGGTGTGCTATATCCTCCATTTTCTCTTTTATCTATAACTCTACAACCATCAGCATTATTTAATGCCTCTCTGATTTGATCAAGAGAGTAAGGATTTTCAAACTCTATGTTTACTGACTCTGAATGTGATACTAGAACAGGAATTCTAACGCACGTAGCTGTTAACTCTATATTATTATCAAGTATTTTTTTTGTTTCATTAGTCATTTTCAATTCTTCTTTTGTGTATCCATCATCCGAAAAAACATCAATGTGAGGAATTATATTGAATGCTATTTGTTTAGTAAAATTTTTAGATTGAACAGGATTTCCATCAAGATAAGATTTAGTTTGTTCAATCAATTCATCCATAGGTGCTTTTCCACCTCCAGAAACAGATTGATAGGTAGAAACTATTACCCTTTTTATTTTATATAAATCATGTAATGGTTTAAGAGCTAATACTAACTGAGCTGTTGAGCAGTTAGGATTTGCCACAATATTTTTTTTCATTTGATTAATTTTTTCTGCATTCACTTGAGGCACAATTAGTGGAACATCGGGGTCCATTCTAAAAAAACTAGAATTATCAATTACAGTTGTTAATTTTGCTGCACTTTCTGCATATTGTTCTGCAATTTTACCACCTGCTGCAAAAAAAGTTATATTCGCATTTGAAAAATCATATTTTTCAAGATCATGGACTTCGTAATCTTTGCCTTTAAAACTTATTTTTTTTCCAGCACTATTAGAAGAGGCAACTAAAAAAAGGTTATCAAATTTAATATCTTTTTTTTCTATAACTTCTAAAGTCTTTCTCCCAACATTACCGGTTGCACCGATGATAGCTATATTAGTCATTTTAAAGACTTATACTAAATGAAAGGTAAATCGCAAACTGTTCCGTTAAAACTATTACCATTTATATCAATTTTGAATGTTTGCTTTGCTTCAAAATATGGTTTTTTTATCATAGCTATACCAATTACCTGTTTAAAAGTTGGATTGTAACAACCTGATCTTAGTTCTCCGATTATATTATTTTTTTCATCTGTTAAATTCATTGAACCAGTTACACTTATTTTATCAGTATCAATTTTAACGCCCATTAGTTTTCTTTTAATTCCTTCAGACTTTATTTTTTTTAATTTCTCTTTTCCTAAAAATTCAACATCACTATCAATATTAATATATTTATCAAAGCCACATTCGTATGGGTTGTCTCCATTGTCCATATCGTTTCCTTGAGAAAGTAATCCACTTTCGATACGTTCAATTAAATTAGGACATCCTGCTCTAATATTAAACTCATCTCCGATTTCAAATAAATGATCGTATAGTTTTAAACCCGCATCATTATTCTCTACATAAATTTCATATCCACCTTGTTTAGACCATCCTGATTGAGCAATTAAATGTTTGGCTCCAGCAAAATCAAAATATTCAAAACCAAAAAATTTTAAATTTGTTATTTTTTCACCAAAAACTTTTTCCATTAATTTAAATGATTTAGGCCCTTGCACGGCCATAATATCAACTTCAGGTTCGATAATATTTACATCAAATTTATTCCCAATTGCCAATCCTTTAGCAAATAAGATTACATCTGTATCTGCAATAGAAACCCACCATTTATTCTCATTAAATCTTAGGACAACTGGGTCATTAATTAATCCAGCATTATCATCTATAATTGGACAATAATAACATCTTCCATCTTTTGATTTTGAAAGATCTCTACAAGTCATAAGTTGAACCAATTTTGCTGCATCTTTTCCAGTAATCTCTACTTGTCTCTCAGCAGCCACATCCCAAACTTGAACATGTTCTTTTAAATGATGATATGAGTCTTCTAAAGAACCAAATGCAGCGGGAAGCAACATATGGTTATATATTGTGTAAGCAGTAACACCTTGTTTTTCAATTCTTGATGTATAAGGCGTACCTCTAAGTCTTCTTGATTTTGCAATAGAAAAATTTTTCATTTTTAGCTTAGTGTCATCTTTTTATCTATTTGTAAAGAAAGTAAGTTGTTTATTTGAAAGAAATCTAAGTAAGTTCCTTAGCTCTTTTTCTTAATTCAAATTTTTGGATTTTGCCTGTTGATGTTTTTGGAAGTTCACAGAAGTCTATTTTTTTTGGAATTTTGAACCCTGCTAGAGTTTCTCTACAAAAATCGATTAATTCTTTTTCATTTGTCTCTTTATCTGCCACTTTCTCTATAAATGCACATGGAACTTCTCCCCATTTCTCATCTGGTTTTGCTACTACTGCAACAATTGAAACAGCTGGGTGCTTAGAAAGTGTGTTTTCGATTTCGATAGAAGAAATATTCTCTCCACCTGAAATAATAATATCTTTCGACCTATCTTTAACCTTGATGTATCCATCTGGATAAATAACTGCCAAATCACCAGAGTGAAACCATCCATCTTTCATAGCCTTTTCGGTAGCCTCTTTGTCCTTAAAATATCCTTTCATTACAACATTACCTTTGATCATTATCTCGCCAATGGTTTCTCCATCCATAGGCACAGGTTTCATAGTTTCTGGATCTAAAACAACCACTCCTTCTGTGTTTGGAAACCTCACGCCTTGCCTTGCTTTAATTTCATTAATTTTATCTTCTTCAAAATCATTCCATTCATCATTCCAAGCACATTGTAAAACATGTCCATATGTTTCTGTTAAACCATAGACATGCATTACTTCAAATCCTAATGCTTTCATTTTTTTGAAAATAATACTTGGAGGTGGTGCTCCAGCAGTTAAAACATAAACTTTATTTTTCAATTGTTTAATATCATTTTGTGATGCACCTGTTATCATATTAAGAACAATAGGCGCACCTCCAAAATGGGTAATTTCATGCTTTTCAATTAATTCAAATATTTTTTTTACATCAATAGCTCTTAAACAAACTGTTTTTCCATTTAACATTGGTATTGTCCATGGATATCCCCATCCATTACAGTGGAACATTGGTACAACTGTTAAAAAATTTAATCTATTAGGCATATTCCAAGCAACAGCACTACCTGTTGACATTAAATAAGAGCCTCTATGATGATAAACAACACCTTTTGGATTTCCGGTTGTTCCAGACGTATAACTTAAAGAAATTGCTTGCCATTCATCCTTTGGTTTTTTCCAAATATAATTTTCATCGCCGGTGCTTAAAAATTCCTCATATTCTCTATCTCCAATTTTTTTTAACAAGGATTGGTCAGCAAAATCATCTTGAACATCAATTACGATTGGTTTTTCTTTTAAAGTTGATAAAGCCTTTTCTGCAACTGCATGCAATTGTCTATCTATTATTAATACTTTTGCTTCACTGTGTTCTAAAATATAAGCAACAGTTTTTGCATCAAGTCTTGAATTAATTGTATTTAAAACGGCTCCTGTCATAGGAACAGAATAATGTGCTTCAAAAATTTCTGGAGTATTAAAGGTCATAACTGAAACTGTGTCTCCTTCAACAATACCAATTTTCTCTAGTGCACTTGCAAATTTGATGCACCTGTTAAATACTTCAGTCCATGTGAAAGATTTTGTTTCATATACTAAAGCCTCATAATTTGGATAAATGTCTTTTGCTCTTTCTAGAAAGCTAAGCGGTGTTAACGGGACATAATTTGAAGGATTTTTATCTAAGTTCTGATTATATTTATTCATCAGTTAAATTTTGCGCTCATAGTATATTTACTACCAGAAATAGCAGATTTATAATGGCTTTCAGCTCTAGGCAAAATTTTGTCAAAATAATAATTTCCTGTATTTAATTTATCTTCATAAAACTCTTTATTGTTTTCCAAATTTTCATAGCTTTTTCTCATTGTTTTTAGCCATATAAATGAAAGACAAAAATAACCAAAAAATCTTAAATAATCGTTACATGATGCGCTTATATCGTCTTTTGGCGTATTGCCATTAGGAGATATCCAGTCCGTGAAATCTGACAATATATTTTTTAATTCTGATATTTTTTTTACATGTTCATTTAAATTGTCTACTTTTGAACAATTTTGAATTTCTGTATCTACATATTTCATAAAATTTTCAAAAACTTTTTTCTGACTAATTTTTCTAAATACAAAATCAATTGCCTGCACAGAATTAGTTCCTTCGTAAATAGGTGTAATTCTATTATCTCTAAATAATTGTTCTATCCCTTGGTCTTTTGTATAACCATAGCCTCCAAAAACCTGAATTGCTTCATTGGTTATTTCCATACCCATATCTGTAAAAAATGACTTAATTACTGGCGTCATAAGACCTACAATATCCGATGCATCTTTTTTTACTTCCTCTGAACTATGACTTAAGCTTACATCTACCTGCTGGGCCATCCAAAAAGATAAGGATCTTTCTCCCTCAATTATAGACTTCATATTTAACAAACTTCTTCGAATATCTGCATGCTTAATAATTAAATCTGTTTCTCCATTAGAATTATTATTTGATTTACCTTGTTTTCTCTCTTTAGAATAACTTAAAGCAGTTTGATAAGCTGTTTCAGATAGACCTAATCCTTGTATACCGACAACGATTCTTTCTAAGTTCATCATTGTAAACATAGAATTTAAGCCTTTGTTCTCTGGTCCGATCATATACCCTTTGGCATCATCAAAACTTAATACACATGCGGGTGAACCTTTAATACCCATTTTTGATTCAATTGAAACAGTATTGACGCCGTTTCTTGGACCAATTGATCCATCATCATTAATTTCATATTTTGGTACTAAAAATAAACTTATCCCCTTCGTTCCTTTTGGTGCGTCCTGCGTTCTTGCTAAAACTAGGTGTATAATATTTTCAGTTAAATCGTGGTCACCAGAAGTAATAAAGATTTTTTGTCCACTTATATTATAAGTACCATTTTCATTTTTAATTGCCTTTGTTTTTATTAATCCTAAATCTGTTCCACATTGAGGCTCTGTTAAACACATTGTCCCACTCCATTTACCCTCAACAATTTTAGGAAGATATGTGTTTTTGATTTCTTCAGTTGCATGACTCAAAATACAATTATATGCACCTATACTTAATTCACTATATAATTTAAAAGATAAACTTGATGATGAAAGCATTTCATCAAAAAAAGCACTTACAGTTTTTGGCATTCCTTGACCACCATATTTTGGATCACAAGTTAAAGATACCCATCCATCTTCTATAAATTTTGAATATGCCTCTTTATAACCTGGAGGGGTTCTAACTACTCCATTTTCATAGACACAAGGATTTTCGTCTCCAGCTTTTGCTAAAGGAAGAAGCATTTCTTCATTAATTTTTGCAGCTTCCTCTAAGATATCTTTTACTAGATCAGAAGTGACTTCTTTATATTTTTCAATTTCGTTATAATTTTTATTATCTTTTAGATGTTCAAATAAGAACATCATATCTTTCACAGGTGCGGAATAAACAGTCATAAATTTAATAGTATCAAATTAAGTTAATTTTTTTATTTTTGCAAATATGCAATAATCGCATCTCCCATACCAGAAGTTGAAATTTCTTTTGTTCCTTTTGACATAATATCTTTAGTTCTTAACCCATCATCTAGTACATTTTGCACTGCTTTTTCTAAGTCATCAGCCTCTTTATCTAAGTCAAGAGAGTACCTCAGGGCCATTGCAAAACTCAAGATGGTTGCAATTGGATTTGCAATTCCTTTTCCAGCAATATCTGGAGCAGATCCATGAACAGGCTCATACATTGCTCTCATTTCACCATCTTTATTTTTTGCACCCAAAGAAGCTGAAGGTAATAAACCTAAAGATCCCGTCAGCATAGATGCTTCATCTGACAACATATCACCAAACAAATTATCTGTCACAATTACATCAAATTGCTTTGGATTTCTCAAAAGTTGCATTGCACAATTATCTGCAAGCATATGATTTAACTCAACATCTTTAAATTCTTTATCGTGAAGATTTTGAACTTCCTCTTTCCATAATTGACCTGCTTCCATAACATTCGATTTTTCACAGGAAGTAACTTTGTTGTTTCTCTTCTTTGCTAGATCAAATGCAACTCTAGCAACTCTTTTAATTTCTGATGAGGTATAAGTATGAGTGTTTATTCCTTTACGTTCACCATTATCAATTGGCTTGATACCTCTCGGCTCACCAAAATAAATACCACCTGTCAATTCTCTAACAATCATGATGTCTAGACCTGATACGATTTCAGGTTTTAGCGTAGATGCCTCAACTAATTGTTTAAAACAAATTGCAGGCCTCAAATTTGCAAATAATTTTAATTCTTTTCTTAGCTTAAGAAGAGCTCTCTCAGGTCTTTTGGAAAAATCTAAATTATCATATTTTGGTCCACCTACAGCTCCTAAAATGACTGCTTCACATTCTAATGATTTATAAAATACTTCATCTGTAATCGGTGTTCCGTGCTTGTCGTAAGATGCTCCTCCAACTAAGGCCTCTTCCATATCAAAATCAAGAGATTTATTTACATTAAACCAAGTTATAATTTTTTTAACTTCATTAATAACCTCAGGACCAATACCATCACCTGGTAATAATAAGAATTTTCTTTTTTTGACTTTAATCATTAAATATCCAAGGCTTTGTGGATTTTAATTTTTCTTCAAATGAAATTATTTTGTTAGACTTTTCCAAAGACAGTGCAATATCATCTAGTCCCTCAATTAAACATTTTTTTTTAAATTCGTCTAATTCAAATTTGATTTCTTTATTCCCAAAAATTATTTTTTGATCTGGTAAATTTATTGCAATTTCTTCTTGTCTCTTAGAATATTCAGAAAGTTCTTTTATCTGTTCATCATTAAGTTTAATAGGCAATATTCCATTTTTAAAACAATTATTATAAAATATATCTGCGTAACTAGTACTTATAACGCAAGTGATACCAAAGTCTAAAAGTGCCCATGGCGCATGTTCTCTAGATGATCCACATCCAAAATTGTTCCCTGCAATTAAAATCTTAGAATTATCATATGGGGATTTATTTAATATAAAGTCATCTACTACTTTACCTTTTTCGTCATATCTCATTTCATAAAATAAATTTTTTCCAAGTCCTGTTCTTTTTATTGTTTTTAAAAATTGCTTTGGAATAATCATATCTGTATCGATATTTACAATTGGCAAATATGCAGGAATACTTTTTAATGTTGTGAATTTGTTCATTTAACTATTGTATTTTCTAACATCATCTAAATTTCCAGATATAGCAGCTGCAGCAGCCATAGCTGGACTAACTAAATGAGTTCTTCCACCTCGTCCTTGTCTTCCTTCGAAATTTCTATTTGATGTTGACGCACATCTTTCTTCTGGCTTCAACTTATCTGCATTCATAGCTAAACACATTGAACAACCTGGCTCACGCCATTCAAATCCAGAATTTTTAAATATTACATCTAAACCTTCTTGCTCTGCTTGTTGTTTTACTAATCCTGAACCAGGAACTATCATTGCATTTACATGAGAAGCAATTTTTTTATCTTTTAAGATTTTTGCAGCTTCTCTTAAATCTTCAATTCTTCCATTTGTGCAACTTCCTATAAAAACTTTATCAATTCTAATATCTTTTATTTTAGTTTTCGGCTTTAAACCCATATATTTTAATGACCTGTTAATAGAATTTTTTCTGTCTTCGTTTTGCTCATTTTCAGGATCAGGAACAATTCCATCAATATCTACTACATCCTGAGGCGAAGTTCCCCAAGTTACCATTGGTTTAATATCTTTGCCCTCAAGACTGATTTCTTTGTCAAATACTGCATCACCATCAGACTTTAATTTACTCCAATATTCTAATGCTTTGTCCCAATTTGAATTCTTTGGAGACATTGGTTTACCTTTTAAATAATTAAAAACTTTTTCATCTGGCTCTATTATTCCAGCCCTTGCTCCACCTTCAATTGTCATATTGCAAATCGTCATTCTTTGTTCGACACTTAAATTCGAAATTAAGTTTCCAGCATATTCAATTACATAACCAGTTCCACCAGCTGTACCAATTTTTCCGATTATTTGTAATATTACATCCTTAGATGTTACTCCAACAGGAAGAGATCCATTAACGTTTATTCTAAAATTTTTTGATTTTTTTTGAACTAAAGTCTGTGTTGCCAAGACATGTTCCACTTCCGAAGTTCCAATTCCGAATGCTAATGCACCAAATGCTCCGTGAGTAGCAGTGTGACTATCACCACAAACGATAATCGTTCCTGGTTGTGTAAATCCCTGTTCTGGACCAATAATATGAACTATTCCTTGTCTTTTATCGTTCATTCCAAAAAGATTTATTCCGAATTCTGCACAGTTTTTTTCTAGTGTCTCGATTTGTATTTTTGAATCTTTGTCAGTAATAGGCACTGATCTATCCGTTGTTGGAACATTGTGATCTGCTACTGCTAAAGTTAAAGAAGGTTGTCTAACTTTTCTATTAGAATTTCTTAAACCTTCAAATGCCTGTGGACTAGTAACTTCATGAATTAAATGTCTATCAACAAATAGAAGTGAAGTCCCATCTTCTTGTTGATGTACAAGGTGATCATTCCATATTTTATCGTATATAGTTTGAGGCATTGTAAAAAATTATTTTTTTACTTCAGGATTTTCTTTTTTTTCATCAGTTTTTTTTTCTACTGATGGGGTTTCTTCTTTAGTTTCTTTTTTATCTTCTAGTTTTTTTGCTTCTACTTTTGGAGCATCTTTATTGGTATCTTGTGGGCTGTCTGCTGTTTTTTGCTCTGTATCAGGCATAACATTTTCTTCTGTTACTTCGTGAATCTTAGTTTCGACATCTATACCTATTTTCTTTTTAATTTTTTCTGCAATTCTTGCAGATTTACCTGTTCTATCTCTCAAATAATATAACTTGGCTCTTCTAACTTTTCCTGACCTTACAACTTTAATTGTATCTACAATCGGACTATATAAAGCAAATGTTCTTTCCACACCCTCACCAAAAGAAATTTTTCTTACAGTAAAAGAAGAATTGATATCTCTATTTTTTTTTGCAATACACACACCTTCAAAATATTGAATACGATCTCTTTTTCCTTCAGTTATTCTAACTCCTACTTTAACAATATCACCTGGGAAAAATTCTGGATGCTTTCTCTCAGAAATAATTTTTTTTACTTTAGATTGATTAATTTCTTCAATTGTCTTCATTTTAATTCTCTTTAGTCTTTTTATATAATTGCCACAAATCCGGTCTTCGGTCGCGTGTTATAGCCTCAGATTGAGATAAACGCCAGTCTTTAATTTTGGCGTGATCGCCTGATAATAGCACATCTGGAACACTTTTTTCCTCCCATATTTGAGGTTTTGTAAATTGAGGATACTCTAAAAGTCCGTTTTCAAAACTTTCTTCTTTAGCTGAATTTGTATTACCAAGAATACCAGGAATAAATCTTAAAATTGCATCAAGAATTACAAACGAAGCTCCTTCACCTCCAGATAAAACAAAGTCTCCTATACTTACTTCCTCAATATTTCTTGTTTTTAACAATCTTTCATCAACTCCTTCAAAGTGTCCACAAATTATATTTATTGTTTTTTCTTGAGATAGTTGTTTTGCTAATTGATGATTGAACAACTTACCCTTTGGACTTAGATAAATAATCTTTTCGCCATCTTTAACATTCTTATCTATTGATTTTGCTAATACATCTGCTTTCATTAACATACCTTCCCCTCCTCCATAAGGAGTGTCATCAACAGTTTTATGCTTATCAAATGCATACTCTCTTATATCCACAGTATCTATTTTCCATTTATTCTCTGATAGTGCTTTACCAAAAATACCTTGGCCTAAATAGCCTGGAAAAAAA
>CABYDS010000013.1 GCA_902517745.1 uncultured Pelagibacteraceae bacterium | reverse complement strand
TTGATCCTGACCAATGATCTATCATTTTAGAAAAATTCCAAAACGAATTTAATAAAAAATAGAAACTTATTAATATGATTATAAATATTTGATTAACTGTATTTCTTTTAATTATAAAAATTAAAATTTCGGTCAAAAAAATAAGAAAAGGTAAAAGTAAAAATAAATACACATAGTGATTTATCATAGGAACATTAAGTAACAGCACAAAAATTAGTCCCGTAAAATAAAATAAATTATTAAAATAAATCATTTCTAGATTATTCTTTTTTGAAAAATATAGGGTTATAAAATTTGAGATTATTAAAAAAGAAATGAAAACATAATTTAATTTGATAAACTGTAAAAATTTATTTAATAAATGCAAATTATTGTAATAAAATCCCTTTGAGTTAATATCGAAGTTATACACATTATAACTATCAAAGAAGCCTAGGGACATTCCTACTGCTCTATTTTGTTTTGATAAATAAAAATAAAGTAAGTGTAAAAAAATAAATAAAAAGCATATTAAAAACAAATAAATATACTTCTTTCTAAAGATAAATTTAAAATCCTTTTTATAAATAACTTCAGCTAAATAAAAACCTAGTATGAAAAAAAAACAAATATAGTGAATAAGAGTTGATAAAATTATTAAAATACAAAAAATTTTAAAGTTTTCTTTCTTGAGTAAGATTCTTTCATAAAAATTAAAATAAACTAGTGTTGATATAAAGAGTATTAATGTATAAGGCCTTACTTCTTGAGAATAGTAAATAACAGACCAAGTAGACAAAAATAAAGAAAAGAAAATAAATTTATACTGCGAGTTATTTTTAAATTTTTTTATCAATAAAAAACATGTCAAAAATGTAAATAGATAACTTGGAAATCTAGCCGCAAAGACATTTTCTCCAAATGTTACAAAAGAAAGTTTTAATATAATATGATACAATGGTGGGTGAACATCTGAATAAACTTCTTTGAAAAATTGAGAGAATAACTTATTTTTAGATAATTCTATTGCAAGATTTTCATCACTCCAAAGTGGTGTTTCAATATGAAGATTGTAAGAAATTAATATAAAAAAAATAAAAATAAAAAAAAATGAAATATAATTATAAATTTTATCTATAGATTTCAAAGTATCTATACAATTTTTTGCGTAAGGTCAAAAGCCATCATTAACTCGTTCCACTCTCTTTTTGAAAGTCCTGAGTTTTCCATATCAACGTTTTCACCTTTAATAAGTTTTTGAATTATAATTTTTCCTTTTGCAGAAACCTCTGTTCCTCCAACTCTATAATCCATAAAAGCATCATAAGTTATTGGTACCCATTTTTTAACAGTATCTAGCATAGCATCTGCATAAGCCCTAATTTCGTACTGAGCGTGATGATCTGCTCTGAGCCTCAAAAAATTCATAAGATTTAATAAGTCTGTTTTCCAATACCATTGAGTATATGTATTTAATGTAAGATTCATTCTAGCAAGTTCTCTCGCAAGTCCAACCGAGTTTTCATCTATAACAGTTCCATCATATCTTTCGTTAAGCATAGTTTCATAATTATTATAAGTTTGTTCAGCATCTCCTTTTAATAAATCTAAAACTTTTTTTGCTTTTTCCCCATCTAAAATATCTCCTCTTCCTTGTCTATTACTTTGAGATTGTGCCGCGAGATGCTTAGGATCTGGCAAATAAAACTCTTTATCTAAAATAGAATATCTCGCAGAGTATTCATTAACATTTGCAGTACGATGTCTTATCCATTGTCTAGCTATGAATATTGGTAATTTAATATGATACTTAATTTCACACATCTCAAATGGAGTACTGTGCCAGTGTCTCATCAAGTATTTTATTAGTCCTTCGTCTGTTGAAACTTTTTTTGTTCCTTTGCCATATGAAACTCTCGCAGATTGCACTATTGATGTATCATCACCCATATAATCCACTACTCTAATAAAACCATGATCTAAAATAGGTATTGCTTCATATAATATTTCCTCTAATTTTGGGGCCGTAACTCTTTTGGTTTTATTTGTCTGACTTTGCTGTTCTTTGATTTCTTTTAGCTGTTCTTTTGTTAGTTTCATAATTTCTCAATGTTATAATGATTCTTATATAATATTTAAAGTTTACTAACGATGATTTTTACAACTTTATTCATAGTTTCTTCACTGTAATGAAAGTTAGGATTTTTGTCTAAAAAATAATCTTCTGAAAAATCTGAAATTTCATTTTTATTATAAAATTTAGAAATGCTTTCCATAAGAATTTTGGATATTCAGGTTTATTTTGGCTTTTTTCACAAAAGTAAAAAATATATTGATTTTAATAAATACATATATAACTTCATTAAGCTTTATAAGCTATAACGATAAACGAATTTCGTAATAACCATTACGGACGTGGGGGCAGTACCCACCACCTCCACCATTTTCAACTTATGGGGGTGAATTAGGATCGACGGATGACTAAAAGTTATTCTTTCGTTCGGTATTGTTCCGCCGCAATGGGCTAATTTATAAATGCTAACGAAAGTTACGCACTTGCAGCTTAATTAATTTATTAATTAAGTTACGGGGTTTGGGGCACCTGGCAACAGAACGCCCCTTAATAAATATTTATTTTTGGTGCGGTCAGAGAGACTCGAACTCTCATGGGCTAGGCCCACACGGCCCTCAACCGTGCCTGTCTACCAGTTTCAGCATGACCGCATGTAATGCGGCAGATTAAATGAATGACAATTCTATTTCAAGTTGATAAGTTTTTTTTATGGAATTTACCAGTGAAATAAAAAAAGCAACTAACTCAATTTATAACAAAGTATCAAAAAAAATTCCGGAGATAGAGTGGGCTACACATGCCCCTTATATTTATAAAATTAATAAACTAAAGAAAGAAAAGAATGCAGTAATTCTCGCTCACAATTATCAAACACCAGAAATTTATCACGGCATTTCAGATTTTTCTGCAGATTCTTTAGCATTAGCAGTAGAGGCTGCAAAAACAAAAGCAGACATAATTGTAATGTGTGGAGTTCATTTTATGGCTGAAACTGCAAAATTAATGAGTCCTGAAAAAAAAGTTTTATTGCCAGATATGAAAGCAGGCTGTTCACTCTCTTCGTCTATAACAGGTGATGATGTTAGAAATCTCAAAAAACAATATCCTGGTGTTCCAGTTGTCTCATATGTAAATACATCTGCTGATGTTAAAGCTGAAACTGATGTTTGCTGTACATCTGCAAATGCTGTAAAAATTGTAGAATCATTAGGAGTAAAAAAAGTAATATTTTTACCTGATGATTTTTTAGCTAAATATGTGGCATCACAAACTGATATAGAAATTATTTCTTGGAAAGGAACTTGTGAAGTGCATGAACAATTCAATGATCAAGAAATTAATGATATTAGAAAAGCTAATCCAGGCATAAAAATAATAGCACATCCTGAATGTCCTCCTGATGTAATACAAGCATCTGATTTTGCAGGTTCTACAAGTGGAATGATTAAATATGTAAGGGATAATCAACCAGAAAAAGTTATGATGGTTACAGAATGCTCGATGAGCGATAATGTACAAATTGATAATCCAAAAGTTGAATTTATTAGACCATGCAATCTGTGTCCTCATATGAAAAGAATAACTTTGCCTAAAATATTAGATTGTTTAGAAAATGAAACTAACGAATTAATAATGGACAATGAGACAATCGAAAAAGCAAGAAAATCTGTAGAGAGAATGGCAGAAATAGGCAGATAAAATCTGTGTCTAAAATTCAATTAAGTAAAAATTTTATAAAATCCTCATGTAAATTAGCTTTGAATGAGGACTTATATCCATCAGGCGATATTACTTCAGAACTAATTAACAAAAATATAAAAAAAAAAGTTAAAATGATATGTAACCAAAATGGAATTTTAGGTGGGATAGAATTTGCTAAAGAAACGTTTAAATTAGTTGATAATAAAATAAATTTTAAAAATAAAAAAAAAGACGGATCTCGAATTAAAAAAGGTGAGGTAATTGCGATTATTGACGGTGATCTAAAAAATATTTTAACCGGCGAGAGAGTAGCGCTAAACTTTGTTTCTCATATTTCTGGAATAGCAACAAAAACAAATATGTTTGTAAAAAAGGCTGGAAAAAAAACCAAAATATGCTGTACGAGAAAAACAATCCCAAATCTTAGAGTAATCCAAAAATATGGTGTTAAATTAGGTGGCGGAACAAATCATAGATTCAACTTAAGTGATGAATACTTAATAAAAGATAATCATATAAGTTCTGAAAAAAATTTTGAAAATTTAATTCAAAGAGCAATCAAAAAGAAAGGAAGAAAAAGAATTACAGTTGAGGTTGATAACTTATCTCAGTTAAAAAGAATATTGGGTCTGAAATTTGATAGAATTCTATTAGATAACATGAGTTCAAAAAATTTAAAAAAAGCAGTCAAAATATCTAAGAAATTTTATGAAACTGAAGCCTCTGGAGGAATTACATTAAAGAATGTTAAAAATGTTTCCTCTTCTGGTGTTGATAGAATTTCTGTGGGGTCTTTAACTCACTCAATTAATGCATTAGACTTAAAATTGGAAATCTAAAAATTTAATTTTATTTTTTTAATTGAGCTTGAGCAGCAGCCAGTCTTGCTATAGGTACTCTATAAGGTGAACAGGATACATAATCTAAACCAGCACGCGCACAAAAGTCGATACTTTTAGGATCACCTCCATGTTCACCACATATACCAAGTTTGATTTTTTTGTTAATTTTTCTACCTTTTTTTGTTGCTATTTCTATCAAATCTCCAACTCCATCGTCTATAGAAATAAATGGATCAATATCAAAAATTTTATTATCAATATAATCATTTAAAAACTTACCACTATCATCTCTGCTAATGCCAAAAGTTGTTTGTGTTAAATCATTTGTTCCAAAACTAAAGAATTCTGCGTGTCTAGATATATCATCTGCTTTTATTGCTGCTCTTGGGAGCTCAATCATTGTCCCCACTAAAAAATTTAGTTTTGTTTTAGTTTTGTTTTCAACTTTTTTTGCAACTCTAATTACTAAATCTTTCATTATTTTTATTTCTGCTTCAGTTGATACCAAAGGTATCATGATCTCCGGAATGATAGATTTTATCTTGAGTTTTTTACATTCAACTAAAGCATAAAAAATCGCTGTGCACTGCATCTCATATATTTCTGGGAATGATATGCCTAATCTACAACCTCTATGACCGAGCATTGGATTTTGTTCATGAAGTTCAATTATTCTACCCTCTAATTCAGAACTTTTGATGTTTAAAGCATTTGCAACATCGCTAATTTCTTTTTGATTTTTCGGTAAAAATTCATGAAGTGGTGGATCTAATAATCTAACTGTAACAGGTAAACCATTCATAATTTTAAAGATATCAATAAAATCCTTTTTTTGAAAAGGAAGTAGTTTCTTTAAAGCACTAGCCCTATCTTCTTTTGATTTTGATAATATCATCTCTCTTACAGATAGAATTCTTTCTTCATCAAAAAACATATGTTCTGTTCTACAAAGACCTATTCCTTCAGCTCCAAATTCTCTAGCAGTTTTACTATCAAAAGGTGTTTCAGAATTAGTTCTAATTTTTAGTTTTCTAAATTTATCAGCCCAGCTCATAAGTTTAGAAAAATCTCCTGAGATTTCGGGTTTAACAGTTTTAACCTCGCCTTTTATAATTCTACCAGTTGATCCATCAATTGTAATTAAATCTCCTTCTTTAATTTCATTATTTTTCGTTTTGAAAATTTTATTTTGGTAATCTATTTCTATTTCGCTTGAGCCAGATACACAAGGTCTACCCATACCTCTTGCAACTACTGCAGCATGGCTGGTCATCCCCCCTCTTGCAGTAAGGATTCCTTTAGCTGCGTGCATTCCATTAATATCTTCAGGTGATGTTTCTACTCTTACTAGGATTGTATTTTGCATCATTCCATTTAATCTTTCAGCTTCATCAGAAGTAAATACTACTTTTCCACTAGCTGCTCCTGGCGAAGCTGGAAGGCCTTTGGCTATTACTTCTAGATTTGCTGTTTCATCTAAAGTTGGATGAAGCAAATTATCTAATGAATTTGGCTGTACTCTGAGCACTGCCTCTTTTTTTGTAATAAGTTTTTCTCTTTCCATATCTACAGCAATTTTTACTGATGATTTTGCAGTTCTTTTTCCAGATCTTGTTTGCAACATCCACAACTTATTATTTTCGACTGTGAACTCTACATCCTGCATATCTTTGTAATGTTTCTCTAGTTTAACAAGAATATTTTTTAGATTTTTGTAAACTTTAGGCATAGACTCTTCCATTGAAAGAAGTTTCTCTTTTGCATCTTTTCTAGCCTTCTTAGTTATATGTTGGGGGGTTCTTGTTCCCGCTACAACATCTTCTCCTTGAGCATTTATTAAATATTCGCCATAGATTTCTTTCATTCCATTTGATGGATTACGTGTAAATACAACACCTGTCGCACAATCATCACCCATATTACCAAAAACCATAGACTGTACATTTACTGCAGTTCCCCATTCTGATGGGATGTGATTTAATTTTCTATAAACCTTTGCTCTATTACTCTCCCATGACAAAAAGACTGCACTAATTGCACCTAGTAATTGTTCATTAATATTTTGAGGAAAATCCTTTTTGGTTTTTTCTTTTACAATATTTTTAAAGTCTTTAATCAATCCATCCCAGTCATTTTCATCTAAATCAGTGTCTAACAATACACCTTTTGTAAGTTTATAATTTTCAATCAGTTCTTCAAAATTATAATTTTCAATACCCATAACAACATTTGCATACATTTGTATAAATCTTCTATAACTATCTTTTGCAAATCTCATATTTGACGTTTTATTTGCTAAAGCAATCACAGTTTTGTCATTTAGTCCAAGATTTAAAATAGTATCCATCATTCCTGGCATGGATACTCTTGCGCCAGATCTTACAGATAATAATAATGGATTTTCCAAATCTCCAAATTTTTTACCAGAATCTTTTTCAATATTTTTTAATTCTTTATTTATTTCATTTATGATTTTAGGCTTTAATTTCTTTTTATTTTTATAAAATAAATCACAAACTTCAGTAGAAATCGTAAATCCAGGTGGGACAGGCAAACCCATCCTTCCCATTTCTGATAAATTTGCACCTTTGCCTCCTAAAATATTTTTTGGATTTTTTATTTTTTTTGTGTCTTTAGATTTAAAATTAAATACTAACTTTGGCATTTATGCTTCTATTTTAGAAAAGTTAAAATAATTATCGAAGCTTTTACACAACATTTTTAAAAGTTCTAGTCTGTTTTTTTTAATAATTTCTTCTTGATCATTAACTATTACATTATCAAAAAACTCATTAACCTCTATTTTGGCACTTGAGAGTGTTTTAAGACTTTGATCATAATCCTCGTCTCTACCTATGCTTGAAAAATACTTTCTTATAATATGTATTTTTTTATAAAGATTTTTTTCATAATCATTTTTAAAGAGACCAGGATCGGCAGAACCTACAATTTCTAGTTTTGATTTACTTTCGCTATTTAAAATGTTTGCAGATCTTTTATAAATTGCAATAACATCAAGACAAAAATCTTTTTTAATATTTTTATTCAAATTTAATGATTTATTAAAAATTTTTAGTAAATCATCTATTCCATGTGAATTAGTGGAGCACTCAATAATATCCGACCTAATATTTTTTTCTTTCAAATAATTTTTTAATCTTTCTAAAATAAAATCTCCCAATTCATCATTTATCAATTTTGAGTCGAAAGAGTAATTTTGATCTTTGTATAAATTTATTGAATAATTTATTAGATCTCTTAATTTTATTTTTTTTTGATTTTCAATTATTAACCTTAATAAACTAATTGCCATTCTTCTTAAGGCATAAGGATCTTTTGAACTATTTGGTTTGAGATTAATTCCAAAAAATCCAACTAAGGAGTCTATTTTGTCACTTAACGATAATGCTATGCTGTATGGTTTTTTTGGAACTTTACTATCGATACCACTTGGTAAGTAATGCTCTGAAATAGCTAAACTTATTTCTTCGTCAAAACCTTGCTCCCTTGCAAAGTATCCGCCCATCACACCTTGTAATTCGGGAAACTCTCCAACTAAATCTGACATCAAATCTACTTTGCAAATTGAGGAGGCAATTTCTATCTTTTCTTTACTTATTAAAAGTTCATCTGATATTATTCCGCTTAGTTTTCTTACTCTTTGTATTTTATCAAAATAACTTCCCAATCCTTTAAAATAATTAATTTGCTTCAATCTAGATACCTGTTTAACTAAATTTTGAGACTTATTTCTGTTCCAAAAAAATTCCGCGTCTGCCAACCTTGCATCTACAACATTTTGATTTCCTAATTTAACTAATCCTTTTTTGTCCTTACAATCTGCTACAACTATAAAATTATTCGTTATTTTGTTTTTACTGTCAAATGTAGGAAAATATTTCTGGTGATGTTGCATTGTTATGATAAGTATTTCTTCTGGAATTTCTAAAAATTTCTTATTAAACTCACATACTAAAATTTTTGGTTTTTCAACAATATTTATTATTTCGTCTATAAGTTTTTCATTCACTTTTATTTGAATTTTTTTTTGATTAGTTGACTTATTTATTTCTTTAATTATAAATTCTTTCCTTTTATTTTGGTCAATTGTTACTCCTTTTTGTTTAAAAAATTTTATATAAGATTTAAAATCAAAAAAACTTTTTACTTCATCTTCAAGATCTTTATCTGTAAAAGTTTTATTTGAACTCTGTAAATGGTTTAATTTAAATTCAATTATTTTTTTATCAAATAAAGCTAATATTGATTTTAACGGTCTTCCCCAATATAAATCATGATTGCCCCATTTCATTGATTTTTTCCATGAAATTTTTAAAAGCAAACTTACAATATTTTCTTTTAATAAATCGTATGTTTTTATTTTTTGTGATGGTTTCTTGTAGAAGTAGAATATGCCTTTTTCAGTACTTTTTTTGAAAACTTTTTCTTTACTTATTTTATTGGATTTTAAAAATCCTTCTAAAGCCTTTTCTGGAGCATTTATATTAGGACCTCTAATTTCCTCTGCTTTTTTTATTACATCTTTAGGTATCTTATTTATATGAACAATGAGCCTATTTGGAGTTGAATAAGTATTAATTTTACCTTTAACTATAATTTCATTATCATCAAAAAATTTTTTAAAAATTTGTATTAAATCATTTCTAGCATTGATTTGTAATCTGGAAGGTATTTCTTCACTAAATAATTCAAGGAAAAATTCAGACATTTTAATTTTGTGTTTCTACCCAAATTTTTCCAATTTCTCTTGTTAGATCTCTTATCCTTGCAATATATTCTGCTCTTTGAGCAACACTTATAACTCCTCTAGCATCTAAAATATTGAACACATGACTTGATTTTAAACATTGATCATATGCTGGAAGAGAAATTTTCTTTTCAATTAATGATTTTGCTTCTTCTTCGAGCATATCAAAAATTTTAAATAATTTATCTGTGTTTGCATAATCAAAATTATAGGCTGAAAATTCTTTTTCAGCTTGATGAAAAACATCTTTGTATAAAACTCCTTCATCATTCCAAATTAAATCAAAAACATTTTTTTTAGCTTGAATAAACATACATAATCTCTCTAAACCATAGGTAATTTCAACAGATATTGGATTGCATTCCATCCCTGCCATTTGTTGAAAATAAGTAAATTGAGTAACTTCCATACCGTCACACCATACTTCCCATCCAAGACCGGCAGCACCTAAGGTTGGACTTTCCCAATCATCCTCTACAAATCTGATATCGTGCTCTTCGTATTTAATACCTACTGATGAAAGGCTATTAAGATACATTTTTTTAATATCTTTTGGTGAAGGTTTTATTAAAACTTGAAATTGATAGTAGTGTTGTAAACGATTAGGATTTTCTCCATACCTTCCATCTGTTGGTCTTCTTGATGGTTGAACATAAGCTGTTTTCCATGGTTTAGAACCTAGTGATCTTAGAGTTGTTGCTGGGTGAAATGTTCCTGCTCCAACTTCTAAATCATAAGGTTGTAAAATAACGCAACCTTTTTTTGACCAGAATTTTTGAAGATTTAAAATTGTATCCTGAAAAGAGATAAATGATTTTGGATTTTTTATTTTTTTTTTAGAAACCATATTTTTGCCAAATAGATCTTTCTTCTAAAACACTTATCAATTTATCTGCATGGTCTTCTGAAGACGAAAGTTTTTTGGCAAGCCATCCTTTAGACTTTTCAAATTTTTTAATTTCAACATCTTCACCAAATTTTTCTCTCAATATCTGTTCTGCATTTCCTATTCCATCTATCAAACCAAGTTTTAAGGATGTTTTGCCAGACCAAAATTCTCCAGAAAAAAGTTCAACATCAGTTTTTTTTAGTTTTGTTGATCTACTTTCCTCTACAACATTAATAAATTCTTGGTGAAGTTCCAGTTGAATATTTTTTAATCTTTGAATGTCCTCTTCTTTCTCGTCTAAAAAAGGATCTAGGGTACTTTTATTTTTTCCGGCTGTATAAACCCTTCTTTGAACCCCAATTTTTTGAATTAAATCTTTAAAACCAAAAGAAGAATAAATCACTCCTATTGATCCGATTATAGAACTTGCATTAGCATAAATCTCATCACCTGCGCATGCAATTAGATAGCCTCCAGATGCAGCAACATCTTCCGCAAAAATTATTACTTTTTTTTTATTTTTCTTAGATTGTTCTCTAATAAATTTATATATTAGATGTGATTGAACGGGTGAACCACCTGGTGAATTAATTGAAATTGCAACAGCCTCTGCTTTTTTTACTGAAAAAGCTTTTTTTATCATTTCTTCTTGAGAGGAATATTCTATTCCTTGTTTAAATTTTCCAACATTTCCAATGACGCCGGTAAGTCTTAAATGACTAACAATTTTTTTTTTTTTAAAAAATGAAAACATACAAATGATTATAAAAATTTTAATTAATTATAAAGCTACTTATAGTTGAAGAAATAGGTGCGTCAATTGATAAGTATATTAATAAACCTAATGTAATATTTTGAATTTATGGGTTCAGTAGTTCAATTAAAAAAGCAAATAACTAATGCATATACAGATTTAGTAAATTCTGTTGATGAAAAACTAACTTTAGTTGAAGACAAAATTTCTTATAAATTAGATAGTAAAGTTGAGCTTGTTAAAGAAATGACAGCTTACCACATGACTAGTGGAGGTAAAAGATTAAGAGCATTGCTTACTTTGGAGTGTGCTAAATTATGTGGATATACAAAAGGTAGTAGAGATGTGAACCTAGCTGCATGTGTTGAACTTATACACGCAGCAACTCTTATGCATGATGATGTAATTGACAGCGCAGATTTAAGAAGAGGCAAAAAAACTACAAATAAAATTTGGGGAAATCAGTCATCAATTCTTGTTGGGGACTATTTATTAAGTAGATGTTTTGAAATGATGGTTGAGGATGGAAGTATTGAAGTATTAAAACTTTTATCTTCTACATCTTCAACTATTGCTCAAGGAGAAGTTTTGCAGTTACAACATAAAGGTGACACTGAAATGTTAGAAGAAACATATTTGAATATAATTTCTTCTAAAACAGCAGCTTTATTTTCAGCATCTTCAAAAGTTGGGTCGATAATTACTGATAAAGGTAATAAATTTAAAGATGCACTAGAATTCTATGGAAAGAACCTTGGATTAACATTTCAGATTGCAGATGACACACTTGACTATAACTCAGAATTAAAAATGTTTGGTAAAGAGATAGGGAAAGATTTCTTTGAAGGCAAGGTAACTCTCCCAATCATTTTATTAAATCAAAAATTATCTTTAGATGAAAAATTAGTTTTAAAAAAAATATTTGAACAAAATATCAGATCTAAAGAACAATTTGACTATGTACTTAAGTTAGTAAAAAAATATAATATAATTAACGAGTGTTACAAAAAAGCGGAACACTATATAAGTTTAGCATCAAACTCATTAAGTATATTTCAAGATTGTGAAGAAAAAACTATACTTAAAAATTTAACTGCTTTCAGTATTAATAGAAAATTTTAAGGTGATAAGAGAATTTTTTTCCAAGCATTATCTCTTTTAATATATTTTAATCTTTCGTGAATTCTATTTTCACCATCTAACCAAAATTCAATTTCGTGGTGTTTTAACCTCCAGCCAGACCAATGATCAGGTCTTGGAACATTATTTTCATCTTTATAGAGATCTTTAAATTTTTTTATTGATTGGTTTAGTTCTTCTCTATCTTTTAAAACCGAGCTTTGATTTGAGGCCCAAGCACCAATTCTACTTCCATAACTTCTGGAATTAAAATAACTATCCGCTTCATCATCTGAAACTTTTTCAGCAGTACCAACTATACGTATTTGTCTGAGTAAACTTTTCCAATGAAAGCACATTGAAATATTTGGATTCTGCTTTATAGAGTTTCCTTTATTGCTATTAAAGTTAGTGTAAAAGACAAAACCATCTTCTCCATAGTCTTTGAGCAATACCATTCTTACATTTGGATAACCTCTTTTGTCAATAGTGCCTAGAGCTAATGCATTTGGATCATTAATTTCAGTTTTCTTTGCCTCTTTATACCATTCAGTGAATAATAATATTGGATTATCAAGTTCAAGAAAGCATTTATCTAATCCTAAAGAATTTTTTTCGTTCATAATTTAACCAAAATAATTTATATAATAATATAATGTCTTTTAATACATTTGGAAAATTTTTTCGATTTACTACATGGGGCGAGTCTCATGGACCGGCAATAGGGTGTGTTGTTGATGGATGTCCTCCAAATATTAAGCTCAATATCAAAGACATTCAGTTGGAATTAAATAAAAGAAAGCCTGGTCAGTCTAAATTCACAACTCAAAGAAAAGAGGATGATAAAGTGGAAATTTTATCAGGAACATTTGAGGGCAAAACAACTGGTACACCTATCTCAATGATTATCTTCAATAAAGATATGCGTTCTAAAGATTATAAAAATATTAAAGATAAATTTAGACCTGGTCATGCTGATTACACATATTTTAAAAAATATGGAATTAGAGATTATAGAGGTGGAGGCAGGCAGTCAGCAAGAGAGACTGCATCAAGAGTGGCAGCAGGGGCAGTAGCAAAACAAGTTTTGGAAAAAATTATAGGAAAAAAATACAGTGTAATTGGAGCAGTAACACAATTAGGAATACTAGGATGTGATACAGAAAAATGGAATGATAAATTCATTGCAAAAAATCCTTTATTTTGTCCTGATAAAACAGTTTTAAAATTATGGGAAAAATATTTACTTGGAATAAGGAAAGCTGGCTCATCATGTGGGGCTGTTATTGAAGTAAGAGCAAGAGGGGTGCCTGTCGGATTGGGAGCTCCAATTTATTCTAAATTAGATATGGATTTGGCATCAGCTATGATGAGTATTAACGCTGTAAAAGGTGTAAACATAGGATCAGGAATGAACTCTGCTCAACTCTCTGGTGAACAAAATTCTGATGAAATGTCTCAAACAGGAGAAAAAACAAAATTTAAATCAAATAATGCTGGAGGAATTTTGGGAGGAATTTCTAGTGGACAAGAAATAATAGTTTCATTTGCGGTAAAACCAACTTCATCAATTCTTTCTCAAAGAAAAACAATTAATAAATTTGGAAAAAATACTTCAATTTCAGTCACAGGTAGACATGATCCTTGCGTAGGTATTAGAGCGGTACCTATAGGTGAAGCAATGATGCATTGCGTAATCCTTGACCACTACTTAATGAATAAAGCTCAATGTGGAAATTAGTTCGTTTTTTTAATTACAACTTTGGAATTTAAAGTTTCTAAAACCTTCGCTTCAATAGATTTAGCATCCAAACCAGCCTCTTTATACATCTCTTCTGGTTTATCTTGGTCTAAAAATTTATCAGGCAAAATCATTGATCTAAATTTTAAATTATTATCTAATAAATTCTTTTCGTTTAAAAAATGATTTACATGGGCTCCAAAACCTCCTATAGAACCTTCTTCCAATGTAATTAGCACTTCATGATTTGTTGCAACTTGCCACATGAGATTTTCATCCAAAGGTTTTGCAAATCTAGCATCTATTATTGTTGGATTAATTCCCATTTTTTTTAAACTTTCTTCAGCCAATAAACATTCTTTTAATCTGTTTCCAAAACTTACTAATGCAACTTTCTTTCCTTCTCTTATAACTCTTCCTTTTCCAATATTAATTTTTTCGTTGATATCGGGTAATTCTAAACCTACTCCACTTCCCCTAGGATATCTAAATGCGCACGGTTGATTATTAATATCCACTGATGTGTTAACCATTCTTACTAATTCTGCTTCATCACTTGCTGCCATGACTATAAAATTTGGTAAAGTTGATAAATATGTAATATCAAAAGAACCTGCATGAGTGGCTCCATCGGCTCCAACTAAACCAGCTCTGTCAATTGCAAACCTTACTGGTAAACTTTGAATTGCAACGTCATGAACTACCTGGTCATAAGCTCTTTGTAGAAATGTTGAATAAATTGCTGCATAAGGCTTATAACCTTCTGTGGCTAAACCTGCAGCAAAAGTAACAGCATGTTGTTCAGCAATTCCAACATCAAAAGTTCTATCAGGGAAAACTTTACTAAATGCATCCATTCCTGTACCAGACGGCATAGCTGCAGTTATACCTACAATTTTACTGTCTTTCTTTGCATGTTCTATTAATGTATTTGCAAAAACTTTTGTAAAAGCAGGAGCTTTAGATGTTGATTTTTGTTGAACTCCAGTTTGAACATCAAATTTTGTAACTCCGTGATATTTATCTTCAGATTTTTCAGCAAAACTATATCCTTTGCCTTTTTGAGTTTTTATATGAATTAGTATTGGGCCAGTATAATTACTTTTTTTTGCGTTTTTTAAAATAGGCAATAGAACATCTAAATCATGGCCATCAATTGGTCCAACATAATAAAAACCTAATGAATTAAATAATGTGCCCCCAGTGACAGCTGATCTCAAAAAATCTTCAGCCTTTCCAGCCTTTTTGCTAAATCTTTTTGAAAAGGATGAAATAATCATTTTAACTGTTTCTCTGAAACTAAAATAAATCTTACCTGAAAAAATTTTAGCAAGATATGATTTCATTGCACCAACTGGTTTTGCAATTGACATATCATTGTCATTTAAAATTACGATCATTTTTGTTTTTGAGTCTCCAGCATTATTCATAGCTTCATATGCCATTCCTGCACTCATGGCACCGTCACCAATAACTGCTATAACCTGATCTGATTTATTTGATAATTTATTTGCTGTTGCGATGCCAAGTCCGGCAGAAATAGAAGTAGAACTATGAGCTGCACCGAAAGGGTCAAATTCACTTTCTGATCGCTTAGTAAAACCAGATAATCCACTTCCTTGTCTTAAAGTTCGTATTTTATCCTTTCTTCCTGTTAAAATTTTATGAGGATATGATTGATGGCCAACATCCCATATCAATTTGTCCTTTGGAGTATCAAAAACATGATGAAGTGCTACTGTTAATTCTACAACACCTAAACCTGCGCCTAGATGGCCGCCGGTTTTTGAAACAGCATCAATCATTTCGCTTCTTACTTCGTCTGATAGAACTTTTAATTCTTCATTATTCAGTTTTTTTATATCTGAAGGAAAATTAATATTATTTAAATATTTATAATTCTGCATTTAATTATTTCTACTTAATATAAATTCAATTGTCTCTTTTAAATCACTAGCATTATTTCCATAGCTAACTAAACTATTAAATATTTCTTTTTTTAGTTTTGATGCATATTTAATAGCATTTTTATATCCTAGTAAACTTATTAATGTTGCTTTTCCCCTTTTAGAATCTTTATTTGTTTTTTTTCCTGCAGTTTTTGATGTGCTACTATAATCAATTAAATCATCTGCAATTTGAAAAAGTAAACCGATTTTTTCACCAATAAGGGCAAATCTTTTTATTTGATTCTTTTTATTTGTCAAAATAACTGGAGACAAACAGCTGAACGAAAATAATTTTCCAGTTTTTTTAATCTCCATATCTATAACTTTTTTTATAGAGACTCTTTTTCTTTCATAATTTAAATCCAAAAATTGACCTCCAGCTATTCCTTGGTGTCCTGATGATTGAGATATTAGATTTATTAAGTTTATTTTTTTATTGTTATTTATATTAAACTTTGGATCAGATAAAATTTCAAAAGCTAATGTCAAAAGGGAGTTTCCAGCTAGAACAGCTGTTGATTCTCCAAATTTTTTATGTGCAGTTAGTTTACCTCTTCTAATATCATCATCATCCATACAAGGTAAATCGTCATGTATCAGTGAATAAGCGTGTATACATTCAACGGCTGAACTTAGATATAAAAGATATTTTTTTTCAATATTAAAAATTTTTCCAACATCAAAAATAAGCTTAGATCTTATTTTTTTTCCTCCAGGAAATAAACCATACTTAATAGGTATAATCAGATCTGTTTTTTTTTGTTTTGCTAAATAATTTTTTAAAAAATTATTTACTTCATTAACAGTTTTAACTAATTTTTTTTTCATTTTTTTTTGAGGTTAATTCTTCTATTTTTAGCTTAGTACTTTCAGATATATTTTTTGAAACCTTTTGAAATTTTTTCTCTATTAAATTATTTAACTTTATTAAATATTGATAATCTTCAGTGGATTCTTCCAAATTTTTTTTATTTTCTAATTTTTGAATTAAACGATCTGCTATATCGGTGAGTTCACTCAAAGATTTAAATTCAATATCATCTGGCAAAATTTTTTCATTCATATAATAATTTGTAATATTATATGAAAATTAATGATTCAAATATTAAAAAAGCAGTAAAATATTTAAATAATAACGAATGTATTGGAATACCTACAGAAACCGTCTATGGATTGGCTGCTAATGCCTATTCTGATAAAGGCACTAGAAAAATATTTAAATTAAAAGGAAGGCCTTCTGATAACCCCTTAATAGTTCATTATTATAATATTAAAGATTTGGAAAAAGATTGTGAGACAAATACTTTGTTTCATAAACTTTATAATTCATTATGCCCTGGACCAATTACCTTTATATTAAAATTAAAAAATAAAAGCAAAATTTCAAAAAACGTTACTAATAACAAAAAAACGTTAGGTGTAAGATTTCCAAGTCACCGAACCGCTAGAATATTATTAAAATCTTTAAAATATCCTTTAGCGGCACCAAGCGCAAATATTTCTGAAGGGATAAGTCCGGTGACAAAAGATGATGTATATGATGAATTTGGAAAAAAAATTAAATTTATTCTAGAAGGTGGAAGATCAAAAGTTGGAGTCGAGTCTACGATAATAAGTTTAGTAAAAAAACCCCAAATTCTAAGATTGGGCGGTTTAGATATTTCTATATTAAAAAAAAAATTAAAAACAAATTTAAAAACTAAATTGCATGGCAAAAACAATATAAATTCTCCAGGAAGAGGCAGGGTTCATTATTCACCAGGTATACCCATTAGATTAAACGCAATTAAAATAAAAAAAGATGAGGCTTTTATCCTAATCAAGAAGAAAAAAGAAAATAATAAGAATTATTTCTATTTAAGTAAGACAAATAATCTAATGGAGAGTGGTAAAAATTTGTATAAAACATTAAGAAAAATTAAGAAGTTAGGGTACAGAAAAATAGCTGTACAAAAAATACCAAACCGAAACTTTGGATTAGTGATTAACGATAGACTTCTTAGAGCATCAAAAAAATGAAAAATTTAGTTGAAGTAAAAAATATTAAAAAAAATTATGGAAAGAATGAGGCTGTAAAAGGTATAAGCTTTAACATAAAAGAGGACGAAATTTTAGGCCTATTAGGTCCAAATGGTTCTGGCAAAACAACAACTATAGGCATGTTATTGGGACTTTTAAAACCAACTAGTGGAGAAATTTTTATTAATGGTCAAAAATTAGAGGGGAATAGAATTGAAATCTTGGAACAGATTAACTTCATATCTCCATATATTGAATTACCAAAAAAACTTACAGTTAAACAAAATCTAACTGTTTATGGAAAATTATACAAAATAAATAATATTAATGAGAGGATCGAATTTTTATCAGAAAAATTAAGATTAGAAGGATTGCTTAATAGCATTACAGGTGAATTATCATCTGGGCAAAAAAATAGAGTAAGTTTAGCAAAAGCATTGATTAACGAACCAAAAGTATTGCTATTAGATGAACCAACTGCATCATTAGATCCAGAAGTAGGTGATTTTGTTAGATCCTTTTTGGAAGATTATAAAAAAGAAAAAAAATTATCTATACTTCTTGCATCTCATAATATGAATGAAGTCACTAGGCTTTGTAAGTCAATTCTAATGATGAAGGATGGAATTATTATTGATGAAGGAAATCCTGAAGAATTAATCCACAAACATGGTAGAAAAAATCTCGAGGAAGTTTTTTTAAAATTATCTAGGAGTAAAAATGAGCTTAACTAGAATGTATGGTCTTTTTTTAAGACATTTTTATTTAATTACAAGATCTTTCCCAAGAGTTTTAGATCTTGTTTATTGGCCAACTATTCAAATTACTTTGTGGGGATTTATCTCAAATTTTTTTGCTACACACACAACATATTATAATAATGCAGTAGGAGTTATATTAACATGCGCAATCCTTTACGATTTTCTTTTCAGAACCAGTATTGGATTTAATATGCTCTTTCTTGAAGAAATTTGGAGTAGGAACTTTACAAATTTATTTATTGCGCCAATGAAAATCGGTGAAATATTAACTTCACTAGTTGCTACAGCATTAATTAGAGCTCTTATAGGTTTAATACCAGCAGTGCTTTTAACATCTCCATTGTTTGGTATTTCTATTTTAGATTTAGGAATATTTCTATTCTTTTTATTTTTAAGCCTATATTTATTTGGAATAACACTTGGCATCCTGGTATCTGCTGGTCTATTAAGATATGGACCCTCTTTTGAAAATATAGCATGGTCTACAATGTTTTTATTAGCTCCATTTGGATGCATTTATTATCCAATTGAAATATTGCCAGAGGTGTTCCAGAAGATAGCTTATCTACTACCATTGGTATATATATTTGAGGAAGCAAGAAATATTTTAATTAATCAAACTGTAGATATTGAAAATATCTATTATGCTTTCATGTGGAATGGAGTTTACTTTGTATTATCAATTGCATTATTCTATTATTCTTTTAATGTCGCAAAAAATAAAGGAACGCTTATTAATATGGGCGAATAATGGTGCGCCCGCAAGGAGTCGAACCCTGAACCTCCAGAGCCGAAATCTGGCGCTCTATCCAGTTGAGCTACGAACGCATAATAATTTAATATAATAATTTATGAAAAATATCATCAATTTTATTATTAAAGAAGATGATAATAACAAGAGAGTAGACACAATATTAGCAAATCATGATAAGAGTTTAAGCAGAACTAGAGTAAAAAATTTAATATTAGATAGTAAATTAAAAATTAACGAGAAAATTATACAAGACCCTTCAATTAAAACTAAATTAAATGACAAAATTGAGCTTGAAATTGTTGAACCTAAGAAACAAAGCTTAAAACCTTATAACTTTAAATTAAACATAATTCACGAAGATGAAGATTTAATTGTAATTGACAAACCATCTGGAATTTCAATGCATCCTGGTGCTGGTAATTATGATAATACGATAGTTAATGCGTTAATGAATTATGATAGCAAAAATTTATCTGATATTGGGGATGAACTGAGACCTGGAATAGTTCATAGAATTGATAAAGATACTTCTGGATTAATTGTAATAGCAAAAAATAACTCAACTCATGAAAAATTATCACTTCAATTCTCTGAACATTCTATAACTAGAGTATATCAAACTTTAATTTGGGGAAAATTAAGACCTCAAAAAGGAACAATTGAAACATTCATAACCAGAAGTTCGAAAAATAGACAGATGATGGAAGTATCATCAAGTAAAGGTAAAAAGGCAATTACACATTATGAAACATTAGAGCTTTTTGAGAATGATAATGTTCCAACTTTTAGTTTTATACAATGTAAATTAGAAACTGGGAGAACTCATCAAATAAGAGTTCATATGTCATACAAAGGTAACAATATTCTTGGAGATAAAAAATATAAAAAAAAGTTTAAAAAATTTAAAAACATTGATGAGGATCTTAATAATAAAATTTCCAATCTTGATAGACAATTTTTACACGCAAAACAGCTAGGTTTTGACCATCCAAGGACAGGGGAAAGATTAGAATTTTCATCAAATATCCCAAACGAATTAAATGATATCTTAAAAAAACTAAGAAAATTAAGTAAATAAAACGATTGTAAAAAAAAATTTCTCTATTAAATAAATACTTCCTATGAGTAATAATACATACAATTTGCCTACTCTTTCAAATGAAGGTGGTTTAGCTGCATATCTAGCTCAGATAAAAAAATTCCCTATGCTAGATGCTGAAGAGGAATATATGCTTGCTAAAAACTGGCAAACTACAGGAAATGTTAAATCAGCTGAAAAACTCGTTACAAGTCATCTTAGACTAGTTGCTAAAATAGCAATGGGGTACAAAGGTTATGGTTTGCCTCTTAATGAAATGATATCAGAAGGTAACGTAGGTTTAATGCAAGCTGTTAAAAAATTTGAACCAGAAAAAGGTTTTAGACTTGCAACCTATGCAATGTGGTGGATTAAAGCTTCTATTCAAGAATATATTCTAAGATCATGGAGCTTAGTAAAAATTGGAACTACAACAGCTCAGAAGAAGCTTTTTTTCAACTTGAAGAAGTTAAAAAATCAAATTGCACCTAGAAGTGAGGGTGACTTACGTGATGAACACGTAAAAGATATAGCGAACAGATTAGATGTTAGTGAACAAGAAGTTGTATCTATGAATAGAAGGCTTTCAGGAAAAGAGCAGTCATTAAATGCACCAATTGGAGAAGACGGTGATGAATGGCAAGATTGGGTTGTAGACAATGATATGGATCAAGAACTTAAATTTGCTCAAAATGAAGAAATGGAGCAACGAAAAGATCTTCTTCAAGATTCTATTAAAATTTTAAATGAAAGAGAAAAAGAAATTCTTTACTCAAGAAGATTAACAGATGATCCAATAACCCTAGAAGATTTAAGTAAAAAATTTAAAATAAGTAGAGAAAGAATAAGACAAATTGAAAATAAAGCATTTGAAAAACTTCAAAAACATATGCTTAACTCTGCTAAATCAAAAAATCTTCTACCAGCAAATTAATACTGCTATTTTTTAATAGTTAAACGGATCTACTAAAAGAATAGTATCTTTTCTCTCTGGGCTTGTTGAAATACTGGATATTTTTGTCTCAATAAACTCTTCAATAGCTTTTACATAAATTTTTGCATTATTAGGTAAATCATCAAATTTTTTAATACCTTGGGTTTTAGATTTCCAGCCTTTGAATGTTTTATATACTGGTTTGACATTTAATTGATCTTCAACGGCAGCAGGGAAATAATCTATTTCTTTGCCATTTAAATCGTAAGCTACACAAAAATTTATTTCATCAAGTTCATCTAATACATCTAATTTAGTTAATGCTATTCCATCAATACCCGAAATCTTTATTGTTTGTCTTACTAGAACTCCATCAAACCAGCCGCATCTTCTTTTTCTGCTAGTTACAGTTCCAAATTCATGTCCCTTTTCACCTAAATGATTACCAATATCATCTGTTAATTCTGTTGGAAAAGGTCCTTCGCCTACCCTTGTTGTATATGCTTTTGTAATTCCTAATACATAGTTTATTGAGTTTGGACCACATCCAGATCCTGTTGCTGCTGAAGCTGCTACTGTATTGGAAGAAGTTACATATGGATATGTTCCGTGATCTACATCAAGCAATATTCCTTGAGCTCCCTCAAATAATATTTTTTTATTTTCTAATTTAAATTGGTCTATCTTTCTCCAAACAGGTGCTGAATATTTTAAAATATTTGGAGCTATTTTTAACAAGTCCTCAACCAGTTTATCTTTTTCATATATTGGCTTACCCAATCCTTTTCGGATTGCATTATGATGTTCAAGCACTAATGATAATCGATTTTCAAGATTTTGTTTTGATGCAAGATCCATTACTCTTATAGATCTTCTTCCTACTTTATCCTCATAGGCTGGGCCAATACCTCTTCTAGTAGTTCCAATTTTTGATTTACCAGCAGAGTCTTCCCTTATTTCATCCATCTCTCTATGAAATGGTAAAATTAATGTGGCAGCCTCAGATAAAATCAGATTATTTTCATTGATTTCTACTCCTTTGGATTTCGCTTCTTCAATTTCATCTAAAAGCGCCCAAGGATCTACAACAACTCCATTTCCTATAATTGAAATTTTATTTTTTCTAACAATCCCAGACGGTAACAGTCTTAGTTTATAAGTAATTCCATCTATGACTAAAGTATGACCAGCATTATGTCCTCCTTGGAATCTTATAACAACATCTGCTTCACTGGATAACCAATCAACTATTTTCCCTTTTCCCTCATCTCCCCACTGCGATCCAACAACGACTACATTATTCATCTAAATTTTTTTTCTATAATAAAACTGTTTAAGTGATTAATTGGTCCACTTCCTTTTCCAAAGTTTGGCCTTGTCCTAATGGCATTGTTTACATATCTAATACCCAACTCACAAGATTTCTTTAGACTTTTTCCACATCCATAATACGTTGCAATTGCACTAGATAATGTACATCCAGTTCCATGAGTATTTTTTGTTTTAATTTTTTTACTTGTAAATATTGCAGTTTCTTTTTTATTTACAAAAATATCTTTCAAGGTTTTGGAACTTAAATGACCACCTTTAATTAAAACATTCCTAGCACCCAAATTTAATAATATTTGAGCAGCATTTTTCATATCCAGCATAGATTTTATTTTTATTTTAGTTAGTATTTCTGCTTCAGGAATATTAGGTGTTATTAAATCTACTTTTTTTATTAGCTTTTTTTTCAAAACTAAAATAGCTTTATTATCAATAAGCTTTGCACCACCTTTGGCTACCATAACAGGATCTAATATTATTTTTTTTAATTTTGATTTTTTTATTGATCTTAATACTGAATTTATAACTTGTGTAGAATGTAGCATTCCAATCTTTACTGAGTCTGGCTTAATATCTTTTGATGTAAACTCGATTTGATTAGAAATTTCTATACTTGGTATTGGTATTATGGACTTAACACCTGTAGTATTCTGGACTGTGACTGCAGTTATTGCTGTCATAGCATAAGAACCAAGAGAAGTAACTGATTTAATATCTGCTTGAATGCCAGCTCCACCAGATGAATCTGATCCTGCTATAATTAATATTTTAGATTTAATTTTCAATTCACTGAATAGTTTTTTTAATAATATTTACACACAATTTATTTATACTTGAGTCTTCAGACTCACTCATAATTCTTATTTTAGACTCAGTACCAGATTTTCTAACTAATATTCTACCTTTATTTTTAATTATTTTATTTGCTTTATTAATTGCTTTTTTACATTTTGGACTATTAATGATTGACTTATCTTTAACTTCTATATTTTCCAATATTTGAGGAGTTGGTTTAAATTTATTAAAAAGTTCACTTGCTTTTTTTCTTTTTCTTAAAGAAAAAAGGATTTCTAATGCAACTAATAATCCATCTCCCGTTGTTGCAAACTTACCAAGAATTATATGTCCTGATTGTTCTCCACCTAAATTAAATTTATTTTTTTTCATTTTTTCTTTTACGTATCTATCTCCTACATCTGATCTTAAAAATTTAATTCCATTCTTTTTAAAGAAATTTTCTAAACCATAATTTGACATTAATGTACCAACAACACCTCCTTTTAAAATCTTTTTTCTTTTCCATCTCTCACCTAACATTGCAAGAATTTTATCTCCATCAATAATTTTTCCTTTTTCATCGCAGACAATTATTCTGTCTGCGTCACCATCTAATGAAATACCTATGTGGGCTTTATTTTTTTTTGTCATTTGACAAATTTTAATTGGATAAGTAGATCCGGATTTAAGATTTATATTTAAACCATTTGGTGAAGTACCAGTTTTATATACTTTAGCACCTAGTGATTTAAATAAATCTGGACCAGCTTTATAACCAGCTCCGTTAGCACAATCTAAAGCAATTTTAATTCCTTTTAGACTAAAAGAGGATGGAAAATTTTGTTTTAATATTTTTATATAACTTTCATTGGCATCTTCTAATCTTTTAACTCTGCCTAACTCAATTGGTTTCGAAAGATTTTTAGTAATATTTGAGTCAATTAATTTTTCAATTTTTTTTTCAATTTTATCTGAAAGTTTAAGTCCATCAGGTCCAAATAGCTTTAATCCATTATCGTGATATGGATTATGTGAAGCAGTAATCATTATTCCCATATTAGCTTTCATTTTTTTTGTTAACATTGCTAAACCATTTGTTGGAAGCGGTCCCAAAGTAAAGATATGCATTCCTGCAGAAGCCAATCCTGACACTAACGCCGGTTCAAGCGTATAACCTGATAGCCTAGTGTCTTTTGCAATAATTGCTGTTTGTTTACTTTTTTTTAAATTTTTAAAATATGTTCCGGCAGCTAAACCAAATTTAAAAAACATTTCCCCATTTATTTTAGATCCATTAACTTTTCCTCTAATTCCATCTGTACCAAAATATTTTTTAATCATTTTTAATTTTGTAATTCTCTAAAAACTTTAAATGCCTGGTTAATTTCTTTAACATCGTGAACCCTTAAAATTTGAACACCTTGAAGATATGCTTGAATGCATGAAGATATAGTTCCACCAATTCTATCTTTGGTATCATTTTCTTTTGAAATATCTTTAATAAATCTTTTTCTAGACAAACCTAACATTACAGGAAGTCCTAATGAATGAAAAATAGAAATATTCTTTAGGAGGGTAATATTATGTTTCAAATTTTTTCCAAACCCAATTCCAGGATCTAATATGATATTATTATGTTTTATACCTTTTTTTCTCAAATATTTTAATTTTGTTTCAAAGAAGTCATAGATATCAAGTAGCACATTTTTATAAGTGGGTTTAATTTGCATATTCTTTGGTGTCCCTTGCATATGATGAATAACAAAAGGTTTTTTTGTTTTTTTTAAATAATTTATAGTTTCAGGATCGTAACTTAATCCAGATACATCATTTATAAGATCTATTCTTATTTTGGAAGCTTTCTCCATTACAAAACTTTTTCTTGTATCCAATGATACAATACACTTTTTATTTTTTAAAAATTTTAAGACTGTCTTAATTCTATCCCATTCTTTATTAGAGCTAATATCATTTGCTCCTGGTCTTGTAGACTCTCCACCAACATCAATTATTTTTGCTCCACTTGATAATAATTTATTAATATGATTTCTGGCTAATTTTCTTTTGTTATATTTACCCCCGTCTGAAAAACTATCTGGGGTTAAATTAACTATACCCATTAAAATTGGAATATTAGATAAATTTAATTGTTTGAAAATTTTCTTTTTTTTTATATTTTTTATATCTTTACTAATTTTAAGCTTTAAATTATTTGATAGTTTGTTTATGTATTTAATGTCAATTAGTTTACTTCCCTTTCTTGTTAAAATTTCAATTTTATCAAAAGAAATTAAATTATTTCCATTAATAGGGATTGAACTTTTTTTTTTTAGTTTTTTCTTTGAAGTTTTTCCGTAATAAAAATTACACGCTCTAGTGTAATATTTATTCATTAGTGCTTAGTGCACAATCTTTGGTTTTAAGCCCATTGAGCCGAGTGCTGAGCTTTGATCATCATCTTCAACTTTAAGATCCTCTTTATTTTTTGGGTATATATTTTTATTTATTAAATCTTCTATTTCTTCTCCTGTCAAAGTTTCATAAGTAAGTAAGGCCTTTGCCAATTTGTGCAAATCATCGATTTTTTCAGTTAAAACTTTTCTTGCTCTTTCATAGCCCATTTCAACAAATTTCTTAATTTCACTATCAACTTTTTTAGCAGTTTCTTCTGACATATTCTGTTGTCTGGCAACTGATCTACCTAAAAATACTTCTTCTTCATTTTCTCCATAAGCAACAGGACCCATTTCTTTACTTAAACCAGCTCTCATAACCATTGCTCTTGCTCTTTTCGTAGCTTGTTCAATATCGCTTACTGCTCCAGTTGTTACTTTGTCATCTCCAAAAATTATTTCCTCTGCAACTCTACCTCCCATAGCTATTGCCATTTGAGCATGTAATTGCTCTCTTGTTTGGGAAACTTCATCTCTTTCTGGTAATTGCATTACCATTCCTAAAGCTCTGCCTCTTGGTATTATCGTTGCTTTGTGAATAGGATAAGCTGCTTTTTCATTAATTGTTACAATAGCGTGTCCAGCTTCGTGATAAGCTGTGAGTCTTTTCTCTTCTTCAGACATTACCATTGATCTTCTTTCAGAACCCATCATTACTTTATCTTTTGCTTCTTCAAATTCTTGATAAGTTACAATTCTTTTATTTTTTCTTGCTGCCAGCAATGCTGCTTCGTTTACAAGATTAGCTAAATCTGCTCCAGAAAACCCTGGTGTTCCTCTTGCCACAGTTCTTAAATTTACATCTGGTGTGCCATTTTTCACAATATCTGGATCAGATTTTGTAGAAATGTTTGTTGGTGTTGGAGCTTCCAGAGTTAGAGATATGTTTGAACAAGGAAAGAAACACTCTCCATGTATAATATTTATTGATGAGATTGATGCAGTTGGAAGAAGTAGAG
>CABYDS010000012.1 GCA_902517745.1 uncultured Pelagibacteraceae bacterium | reverse complement strand
ATTAAGAAAATTAATATTTGTTGTTGTTTCATCTGCATCGTCTCTAGCAAACAAAACTTTCGATAATAGTGCTACATCACTAATTGTTTTTCCAAATACTCCGACTTGATCTAAATTATATGATGTTTGCAAAATACCATTTCTAGAAATTAATCCATAGGTAGGTTTATAACCAACAACTCCACAATAAGAGGCTGGCCTGATTACAGATCCACCCGTTTGAGTTCCAATTGATAATGGTGCCATATCAGATGCAATAACAGCTGCAGAACCACTAGATGAACCTCCTGGTGTTCTTGAATAATCATGTGGATTTTTGGTTTTTGATGGGGATAAGAAAGCTAATTCACAAGTTACAGTTTTGCCCATAATTATTGCTCCAGCCTTTTTTAAGAGCTCAACAATTTTAGCATCTGAATTATTCTTTTTTTTTAAATTTATTCTTGCACCATATTTTGTTGGCATTTCAGATGTTGAGATAATATCTTTAAGTGCTACTGGTAGACCATGCAAAACTCCTAAAGATTTTAATTTTTTTCTCTGATTATCAGATTTTTTTGCATCACTTAGGAGTTTTTTTTCATTAAAATATTCCCAAGCTTGAATATTCTTATCATATTTTTTTTTTTGATTGATATATGCTTTACAAAGTTCAACGGAAGTTAATTGTTTATTTTTAAGTTTTTTTAAAAGTTGTTGTGCTGATAAATTTAGGAGTTTCATTTATCTCTTAAACTAATTTTTCGTCAGAATAAACGCAACATTTCTCTGGTGGAAAATATAAATTTAATTCTCCATCTGGAATGGGTTTTTCTCTTTCTACTTTTGACTTAATCACTAAATCACCCATTTTTCCTGTAAGGAGCTTAAAATTACCAAAGTCCTCAACTCTTGTAAGTTTAATTTTAACTGTATTACTTTTTTCTTTTTCAGCCAATTCTATGAACTCGGATCTAATACCCAGTTTAACATTTTTATCTTTTAAATTTCCTAAATTTGAATTTGTCTTAATTGTAGTATCATTAATTTTTACTTCATGATCAGAAGAAACAGTTGAATGAAAGATATTCATTGCAGGGGAGCCAATAAAATAACCTACAAAAGTTGTTTTAGGTTTTTCAAATAAATCTTTTGGCAATCCAACTTGTACGATTTCACCTTGATCCATAACAATTATATTTTCTGCAAAAGTCATAGCTTCGTTTTGATCATGAGTTACATAAACCAATGTTGTTTTATATTGTTCATTGATTTCTTTTAAGTTTCTTCGAAGTCTAAATTTTAAATCTGGGTCTATAACCGTAAGAGGTTCGTCCATTAAAACAGCTGCAACGTCTTCTCGAACCAACCCTCTACCTAAAGAGATAAGTTGTTTTTGATCAGCCGTTAATTTTCTTGCTGGTGAGTTTAAAAATGAAGATAAATTTAAAGTATCTGAAACTGCTTTTACTCTTTCTTCAATTTTTTCTTTTGTAAATTCCCTGCATCTTAATGGAAACGCTAAATTATCATAAACAGTCATTGTATTGTAAATTACTGGGAACTGGAAAACCTGGGCAATATTTCTATCTTCTGTTTTTAAATCAGTCACAGGTGTTTCATCGAATAATATTTCACCTTTGGATGGCCTCACTAATCCAGAAACAATGTTTAACATCGTGGTTTTTCCACACCCAGAAGGTCCCAAAATTGCATACCGCTTGCCATTTTCCCAAGTCATTGAAAACGGATTAAGAGCATATGTTGGTTTTGGATCTAGAGGATTATAAGTATGAGAGATATTTGATAAATCAATTTTAGCCATTTGTTCCTCCATATGGCGACGAAACTAATTTTTCATCTTCTCCAAAAGCATAAAACTTATTTGCATTAAAATTTATTTTTACTTTCTCATGAATTTTAAAATTCATTACTTCCTCGATTAAAGCAATTAATTTTGAATTTCCTCTTTTTAAGTGAAGCAATGTTTCTGAACCACTAATCTCTGCCAATTCTATTTCGAATTCTTCACCATTTTCATCAAGTTTTATCTCTGAAGCTCTAATTCCAAAATTATAATCTTTATCTTCTAAATTCTTAAAATGATTTGGAATTTCTAGAGAAATATTCTCAAAGTTCAGATTTTTTGAATTTTTTGAACCCTTCAGAACATTCATTGGTGGATCATTTGATATTTCTGCAACTTTTAAATTAGATGGATTTTCAAAAATCTCTTTGGCAGGCCCTTTTTGTAATACCCTCCCTTCATCTAAAACAATTACTTCTCCATTTAGTTCCATTACTTCTTGAGGATCTGTTGTTGAGTAAATTAAAATTGTATCTTGGGAAAGTCCTTCTGAGAAAATTCTTTTAAATTCTTCTCTTAATTGCTCTCTAAGTTTATAATCTAAATTAACTAACGGTTCGTCCAGCAATAAAATTTTTGCTTTTTTTGCAAGCGATCTTGCAAGCGCAACTCTTTGTTGCTGTCCGCCAGATAATTCCTGAATTTTTCTATTTTCAAATCCAACTAATCCAACAGTTTTTAGAGCTTCATCTACATCTTTTTTTATTTGCTCAGGACTTAATTTTCTTTGTTCTAATGGAAAAGTTATGTTTTCATAAACATTTAAATGAGGGTAATTAATAAATTGTTGATAGACCATAGCAACATTTCTTTCCCAAACTGGTATTTTAATAAAGTCTTTTTCCTCAAAAGAAATTGATCCTTGATCTGGATTTAATAATCCTGCAATTGTTTTTAAAAGAGTCGTTTTGCCAGATAAAGTTCTGCCTAAAATGGTATACAAATTACCTTTTTTAAAATTAAACGAGACATCGTTTAAATGAAATTGCTCATCAGGTTTATAAGAAATTTTCTCTCCAATTAAATTCATTATTTTAATGCTCCTGATAAATTTCCTTTTGATAGATATCTCTCAACTATAAATGCAACGATTATTAATGGTGCAACTGAGACTAAAGCTGATGCCGAAAGGCTCCACCATGGTGTTATTGATGAATTAAGTGCAACAACTTTTACAGGTAACAATTGTACTTCAGTAAATGTCAAAATAAATGCAAAAAAGAAATCTATCCATCCAAAAATAATACAAAACATTCCCGCAACAATTAATCCAGGTATTGAATTTGGTAAAACAACTTTATAGAAAGCTTGATAGGGATTACACCCGTCAATTAATGCAGTCTCATCTAATTCTTTTGGAACTCTATTAAAAAAATCCACCATAATCCAAACAGCAATTGGCATCAATAAAACGATATATACGACCACTAGACCTAATAAACTATCAAGCAATCCTATTGTGCTTAGAAAAATAAAGAAAGGAATTGATAATACAATTGGAGGCATGATTCTTTGTGAAATGAAGAAAAAAGTAATATCGTTGTTTCTTACAAATCCGGCTTTAAAGGTAAATCTTGATAGTGCATAGGCAGCAAGAGTACCAAGAACAATACTTATTAAACTAGCAGTACAGGTTACAAAAATACTATTAAAATAAGGCTCAACAATATCTACTCCACCTTTAGCAGGAGACTTAATTAAAACTCTCCAACCCTCCAGTGTTGGTTCGAAATCTAACCAAGGTATATAAGTTACTTTACTATTTACAGATTGGAAGTCTTTAAAAGATGTTGATACAGCCCACAGAAATGGTGCAACGACAAATACAGTCCAAAATGTAATAAAGAAATATTTAAGAAAAGTGTAAAGTTTGCTCATAGAGTTATTCTTTGATCATTAATTTGGTTAAAACTTTAGCTATTATCGTTAAACTGATAATCATTATGACAAGATAAGTAAAAGATAAGGTTGCTGCATAACCCATCTGAAATTCTCTTAATCCTTTAATATAAATATAAAAACTTGACGTCTCAGTTGCAGTACCTGGCCCTCCTGAAGTCAAAACAAATACTGTATCCATTATTTTTGATGCCTCGATAAGTCTTATTATTATTGCTCCAATTGATATTGGAGCCATCAAAGGAAAAGTTACATAAACAAATTTTCTAAATGGACTTGCTCCATCTATAGCGGCTGCTAAGAAGGGTTCTTTTGGAAGTGATAAAAGTCCAGCTAGTAATAGCAAAAACATAAACGGTGTCCATTGCCAAACCTCAACAATTATAACAGTAAACTTTGCAATAACTGGATCACTCAACCATAAAATAGGTTTTACTCCTAATCCACCTAACAAATCATTTACAGGGCCGAGGGACTCATGAAAAAATGTTCTCCAAATAACTGTCATTATTACTGGAGTTGTCATCATGGGTACTAGAAAAATTACTCTAAAAAATCTTTTAAATTTTATTTCTCTCCAAACCATCATCGCTAGAGCAAATCCGATAACATATTGAAGAATAACTGTGGTAACAGATAAAAAACTTAACCTAAAAAAGGACTCCCAAAACCTCGGGTCATCAGTAAATAACCTTATATAATTCGTAATACCTATGAAGTTCATTTCTGGGGTATAACTATTCCATCCAGAAAGACTTAATCTAATAGTAAAAATAATTGGAAAGATTAGAATCCCAATAAGTACAAACAATCCTGGGAATAAAAAAACAAACTTGTGTTTAAAATTCATAATTTTTTTTTGGATTATTTTAAAATGTGGCCGTTAAAAAACGGCCACAAGTTTTACAAAATTATTGCTTATTATCTTCCATTGCTACACCAACAGCATAGGCTTTTCTTACGTTATCTTTTCCTACTCTGTTAAGTATATCTTCCCACTGTTTAGCAGCTTCGTCTAAAGCAGCTTGTGGAGATAATTGACCAGCTAATGCTTTTGCAGCAGCAGTAGCCAATGCAGCATTAAACTCAAAAGTTCCAGGAACTCTTAATGGAAATACTCTATTTTTACTTTGTTCCATTTGTGCAAGAGTATCAACATATGATTGAGCAATATCTTTATCCCAGCCAATTTGTGTCCATACATCAACTTTAAAGTCATCATTTCTAAATGGGTTTACACCAAATCTACCAATTCCAATATCTGCTTGGTGGTTAGCTTCGTTAGCAAAGAAACATAGGTAATCGAAAGCCATTTCTTTCTCTTTACTTTTCTTAGCTACTCCAACTGCCCATCCCCATACGAAGAAAGGAGCTTGGTTAAAGCCTTCATCCCAAGAGTTAGTTTTTCTATTCCAAACTTTCATTGCTCCTGGTAACTGTGCAGCACCAACTTTATTGTTTATTGGACTATCTGGTTGCATAGCAGCAACAAATGCATCATCCCATGAAAAACTAAACAAAGTTTGTCCTCCACCAAATGATCCAATTTCATCACCTAAACCAAAATTTATTCCTCCTGGAGGAACATATTTAGTTGCCTCAACCCAGTCAGTTAAAGCTTCAACAAAACCTGGATTGTTAATTAGTGGTTTCATAGTTTCTAAATCAAAGAAAAAACCACCAGGTGTTTTAGGATTTTTTGAGTAAGCAGCAGATCTTGAATAGAAAGCAGCATACATTAGATCGTCTTTTTTCATTACTTCAGCGGATCCGTATTCTTTCTCGCCATCTCCATCCCAGTCCCAATTATTAAAGTAAGCTGCCATTTCTCCATACTCTTTCCAAGTTTGAGGAACTCTTAGTTCTTTACCAGTAGCTTCCTTATATTGTTTTTGGTACTCAGGATTATCAATTACATCTTTTCTATATTTTAGATAATGTCTGTCTCCATCAACCGGAAACTGATACATAACACCATCCCAAGATGCTACACCGATGTGAGACGGAGTAACGTCTTTCATTTGTTTCATCTCAACATATTTCTTTGGAACTGGCTCTAAGTATCTTCTCCAATCGTTAATGAAGTTTGAAAATCCAAAAACGATGTCATATGGAGCTTGTCCAGCTTGAAATGGTACCATTGCTTTCGCATATAAGTCACCTGCTGGTGTATGAGTAACATCAACTTTTGCTCCAGTAAGTTTAGCGAACTGCTCAGCATGTAGAGCTGTTGGCTCTCCCATGACTGGTACAGCATGTGTATTAATCTTAAGCGTCTTGCCTTTATAGTTTTTCTTAGACATAGACTCGTAAGAACAATCACCAGGAATATCCCCAGTTGCTTTGATATGTGGAAACTGATCACTCCACTTATCAGCATACGCAACAGGACTAAATACCAACAAAGCTGATATTAGAGCGGTTACGCAAGTTTTTATTGTCTTCATCTTTTTTCCTCTCTTTGTTGTTAATTATGGAACTAACACTGCACGACCTTTAATCTTACCATCATTTAAATCATGTAGTGCTTTATTAGCTTCTTCAAGTTTGTATTCTTTCATTGAAAGTTTTACTAAACCTTTATCTGCTAGTTCCATTAATTCATATAATTCAGCCCATGTACCTACTAAGCTTCCAACTATACTTTTTTCTTGATCGATCATATCAATCGCCAAAACTCTTATTTCTTCTCCGTAACCTACAATATAGAAAGTCCCAGTTGCTTTGGTCATTTTAATTCCCATTGGCGTAGAACCTTTTTCACCAACAAAATCTATAACAGCCTCTGCACCTTTTCCTTTTGTAAGTTCTTTTACTTTTTCAATTTCATTACCATCTATTAAAACCCCATGGTCAGCTCCTAGTTCCATTGCATGTTCTAAAGGTGCTTTTGCTTTTTCAACAACAATAATATTTGCAGCACACATTGCTTTCATACATTGAATTGCTATATGTCCTAATCCACCAGCACCTATGATTACACAATTTTCACCTGGCAGAAGGTGTCTAGTAGCTTTTTTTACAACTCTGTAAGCAGTCAAACCTGCGTCTGAAAATGGCGCAACGTCTATTGGACCTAAAACTTTTGGAATTTTTATTAGATTTCTTACGCTAGTTTGAAGTAATTCTGAATATCCCCCGTGTTTTACATTCAAACCTGCAAAAATTGGATCTTCAGCATGCATATCGTTTCCTCTTCTACAATCTAAGCATGTTCCTCCTGTGCCAGAAACTTTAGGGTGTAAAATAACTGCATCACCTTTTTTAAATCCTGTAACATCTTTACCAACTTCCTCTATCCATCCAGCGTTCTCATGTCCCATTACCATCGGCAACAGATCGTTATTTTGATCTGTAATGTGCTTCCAAACTCCTTCAATTATATGCAAATCAGTTCTACAAACACCTGCAGCTCCAATTTTAACAATCACATCGCTTGCTTTCTCAATTTTAGGATTTGGTAACTCTTCACCTGTGACCCAAACATCTGCTTTCATTTCTGGGTCATACTTATGTAAAACCTGTGCTTTCATTATTTCCTTTCTAAATTTATTTTTTATAAATAAATTTTAAATTGAAATAAAAAATATGTCTAGAAAGTTAGAATAATTTTAATTACCAATTACAACTTCAGATTGTTAATTTACTTTGTTTTTGCAGTCTCCTGTTTTGAAAAACTCATCCATATTATCTATGGCCAGATTGGCCATTGCAGTTCTAGTTTCTTTAGTTGCACTACCTAAATGAGGAAGAATAAAAGCACTTTTGTGTTTAAGATATCCTGGATTTAAATTTGGTTCATTTTTGTATACATCTAGCCCGACTGCATAAACTTTTCTTCTTTCCAAAGCATCTATTAAAGCTTCATCTTCAATAATATCTCCTCTTGCAACATTGGTCACGACTGCACCTTTTGGTAATAGTTCTAGTGTATCTTTATTGATTAAATTTATTGTCTCTTTAGATGCAGGACAACATACCGAAAGGACATCAGAGACTTTCATCAAATCATTTAAGTTATCGTGGTAAGTTGCGCCTTGTTCTTTTTCTTCGCTTAATTTTGAACGATTGTGATAATGAATTATCATACCTAAAGATTTAGCTATTTTAGCTATTTTTTGACCAATTCTACCCATGCCAAGTATTCCAAGTCTAGTGCCTGTTAATTGTTTACCAATCAACATATCTGCTGACCAAACCCAGCCGCCTTCTCTAGCTTTTTCAATTCCTTCAGATGCTCTTCTGCATGCACCTAATATCAACAAAACCCCAATTTCTGCAGTGGCGTCAGTTAAAACATCTGGTGTATTTGTAACTGCAATGCCTCTTTTCTTTGCAGCCTCTAAATCTATATTTCCAAAACCTACAGCAAAATTTGATATAATTTTAACACTATCAGGTAATTGATTAATTGTTTCTGCATCAAGCTTATCTGTTAGAGCAGATAAAATACCATCGCAGCCTGCACTCATCTCTATTAGCTTCTTTTGAGAGTAGAGTTCATCATTTAAATTAAAGTTAGCATCAAATAATTCTTTAGCTTTATCCTCACAAGATCTTAAAAGCCTTCTCGTGATTAAAATTTTTTTCATTTTATTTTTAGATTAATTTAGATCAAAAACCTTACCAGGATTCATGATATTGTTTACATCGATACTTCTTTTAATAGCTTTCATCACTGGTAAATTATCTGGGTGCTCTCTTAATAAGTAATGTTTTTTTTGAAGACCAATTCCATGTTCTCCTGTAATTGTTCCCTCTAGCTCTAAAGCTTTATTAATTAGATCATCGCTGTATTGTCTAATTTTTTTTTGTTTTTCTTCATCGTCAGGATCATACAATATTATGGAGTGAAAATTTCCATCTCCAACATGACCAACCATCGGTGCAGTTAGACCTAACTTTTTAACTTCTTTTTCTGCCCACGAAATACACTCTACTAACTTTGAAATTGGTACACAAACATCTGTAGAGTAAACTTTCATATCATGACCTAAAGCTTTTACTGAATAATAAACATCATGTCTTGCTTTCCAAAGTATTTTTTGTTCTTCCGGAGAAGATGCCCATTGAAAATCACTTCCACCATTATTTTTTGATAATTCTTCTACAATTTTAATAGACTCATTATTAGATAGCTCACTTCCATGAAATTCAAAGAATAAAGTTGGTGATGCTTTGATGTTTTCTAGCTTTGAATATTTAATGCTAATTTCCATTTGGTCTTTGTTTAACATTTCAATTCTTGCAATTGGAACACCGTACTGAATAACTTCTTGCGCTGTCTTTACTGCTGAGTCTAAATCTGGAAAATAGCAAACTGCACTCATTATGCTTTCAGGTATTGGTGATAGTCTTAATTGAACTTCTGTAATAATTCCTAATGTTCCCTCAGATCCAATAAACAAATTAGTTAAGTTATATCCCGCGGAAGTTTTTTTAGTTCTTGCACCGGTTTTAATTATGTCTCCATTTGGTAAAACAACTGTTAAGCCAGAAATAACTGTTCTCATTGTTCCATATTTCACTGCCATTGTTCCTGATGCTGAAGTAGATGCCATCCCACCGAGTGCAGCATCCGCACCAGGATCTATTGGAAAAAATACTCCATCTTCTCTTAAATATTCATTTAATTGCTTTCTTGTTACATTTGCTTGCACTCTGCAGTCAAAATCCTCAGCATTTACACTTAAAACTTTATTCATTTTTTCTAAAGAAATCGTAATACCATTTTGATTTCCAACAACATGGCCTTCAAGAGATGTGCCGGTTCCAAACGGGACAACAGGGATTTTATGCTCGTTACAAATTTTTAGAATTTTTGAAACTTCTTCATTAGTTTCTGGAAATACAACTGCCTTTGATAATATTGGGTTATAGGTATCTTCCCCTCTTGCATAATTTGCACGAGTAGACTCAGAAGTAGAAAATCTTCCGTTAAATATCTTTTTTAATTCTGCTTGGACGGTTTCGTTCATTCTTTAATAATACAAAAATATTGATTAAAAATACAGTTTATTTAGAAAGCATCTTGCCTATATTTTCTAAGGCTTGCATTATATTATCTCTAGATGCGGCAAAACTAAATCTAACGTAATCATTACAAGTTTTACCAAACGCAGTGCCAGGAACAATCGCAACTCCAGCTTCATGCATAGCTTTTTTGCAAAACTCAGATCCATTCATGCCAGTCCCTTTTATATTCGGAAAAGCATAGAAAGCTCCTCCCGGCAAACTACACTCAACTCCTGGTAAATCATTTAATCCTTTGTGAATTAAATTTCTTCTTAATGTAAATTTGTCTAACATATCTTTAATAGAATCTTCTGGACCATCTAATGCAGCTATACCAGCATATTGAGCTGCTGCATTTACACATGATACACTGTTAATCAAAAGTTTGTTTACATGTTCAACCAAATGCTCTGGCCAGTAACTCCAACCAAGTCTCCATCCAGTCATAGAATATGCTTTACTCCAACCCTCAAGAACAATTAATCTATCTCTTAGGTTAGGATAATTAAAGAAAGTCGGCATTTCTTTATAATCAAAAATTTGTCTACTATAAATTTCATCACTTAAAATTGTGACCTGCGGATGTTTTTCTAATTCTTTTGCTAAGTAGTCAATTGCAGGTTTTTCAACAAAGCTTCCAGTTGGGTTGTTTGGATTTATTAGAATTAAAAGTCTAGTTTTGTCAGTTATTAAAGACAGAATTTTGTCTGGATCAAATTTTAAATCTTTATCCTCAGTTAAATCATATGGAACAGCTTTTGCTCCAGAATAATTAATCATTGACTCATAAATTGGAAAAGCTGGAGTTGGATGAATTATTTCAACACCTGGTTCACCATAACAAGTAATTGCATAATACATTGTTGGTTTACCACCTGGCATTATTAAAACTCTATTTGGATCAATATCAGCATTGTAAAGTCTCTTTACCCATCTTGCGACAGCTTCTCGACATTCTGGAATTCCATTTGATAAAACATAACCATGATGACCGTCATCTAGAGCTTTTTTTGCAGCTTCGACAACATGTTTTGGAGTTTTAAAGTCAGGTTGTCCTAGACCTAAATGGATCATAGGTTTGCCTTGTGCTTCTAATTTTTTTGCTTCTGCTAGAACAGAAAATGCACTTTCAGTTCCTAAACGATCTAATGCTTTTGCTAATTCAATCATAATTTTTCGTCGACAAACTAACTGAAAAGCAACTTCATGTCTATTTATTTAAAGTGAAAATAATAATAAAAATTATTTATAAAAAATATTTAATTTCGGTAAATTATCTTTGATCTATCTAACTCTTTTACACTTTTGCAGCCCATAAGGATCATATTTCTTCTAATTTCATCGTGCATATTTTGAAGCAGCCTCTCTACTCCTTGCTGACCACCTGCTCCTAAACTGAACAAAAAAGCTTTACCAAAACTGCAAGCAGTAGCACCTGCAGCTAAAGCCTTGAGAACATGAGTTCCCCGTCTAACACCTCCATCTAAAATTATCTCAAGTTTATCACCCACTGCATCTGAAATAGCCTTTAGTTGATCAAAAGGAGTTCTAGATCCATCAAGTTGTCTTCCTCCATGATTTGATATTATTATTGCTGTACAACCAATATCAACTGCTCTCTTTGCATCCTCTACAGACATTACACCCTTCAAAGCAAAAGGTCCGTCCCACTTTTTTATACAGTATTCTGCATCTTCCCAATTCATTTGTGGATCATACTGTTCATTAACATAATCTATTACGGATTTTGTAATGTTAGTTCCCTTGTCAGTTTTGTGTTTAATATTTGCAAGTTCAAATTTCTTATTCGTAAAATATCTGAATAACCATCCTGGTCTCATCGCGAAATTCATTATACTTTCTAATGTGAATTTAGGAGGAGTTGTAAAACCAGTTCTGTGATCCCTTTCTCTATTTCCTGCAACCAAAGTATCAACAGTTAAGCATAAACCGTCAAAGTTTGCTCTTTTACACCTATCAATCAAATCATCAGTAAATGATTTATCTTTATGGATATAAAGTTGAAATAATTTTGGTCCACTTGATATATTAGCAATTTCTTCAATCGAAAATGAAGCCATTGTCGACATGCTATACATGGTACCAAATTTTTCAGCAGCTCTAGCTGAAGCTTTATCTCCATCAGGATGATATAAACTTTGCATAGCAGTAGGTGATAAAAAAATTGGCATATCTATTTTTCTACCAAAAACTGTGGTTGATAAATCTGGTTCTCCTACGCTTCTAAGAATATTAGGGATTAAGTCACAATCATCAAATGAATTTGTATTTCTTTTTAAAGTAGTTTCATCATCTGCACCACCATCAATGTAATGAAAAATTGGAGCTGGAAGTTTTTTTTTGGCTAGCTTTCTAAAATCTTCAAAATTATAACAATTCTTTAAGCTCATGCATTTCGGAATCTTAAATTATTTCGATTAAGATCGCTGATCTTTGTGCAGCCCATTAATTTCATGTCTCTTACTAATTCAGTTTTATATAAGTTAAGTGCTCTCTCAACACCTTCTTGACCTGCTGCAGCTAAAGCATAAAGATATAATCTTCCACCAGCACATGCTTTTGCACCCATAGATAAAGCTTTTAACATATGAGTTCCTCTTTGAAATCCACCTTCACAAATAACATCTAACTTATCACCAACTGCATCAACAATTTCAGCTAATTGATCGAAAGGTGATCTAGATCCATCAAGTTGTCTTCCTCCATGATTTGATACCATTATACCAGTGCATCCGATATCAACCGCTCTTTTAGCATCTTCAACACTCATAACTCCCTTAAGCGCAAAATGGCCACCCCACTGAGAACACAATTTTTCAGCGTCATCCCAGTTCATAGATTGATCCAACATAGTAGAAAAATAATTACCAATTGAAGTATTTGTGTCAGTTCCTTCTTTAACGAAATCTTGAAGATGTGGTAGTTCAAATTTTCCTTTGGTTAAATAATTTATTCCCCACATTGGTTTTGTGGCAAAACTAAACAAACTCGAAAGTGTTAATTTTGGAGGTGATGTAAATCCAGTTCTTAAATCTCTTTCACGATTTCCTCCTGTTATCGTATCAACAGTTAAAGCCATCACATCAAATTTTGCTGCTTTTGCTCGTTCTAAACAAGAGTCATTTAATCCTCTGTCTTTATGGAAATAAAATTGAAACATTTTTGGTGTGTCTATTAAAGATGAAATTTCCTCAACACTAACTGTAGCCAATGCCGAAACACCAAACATCGTATTATACTTCTTTGCAGCTTTTCCAACCGCTCTTTCTCCTTCGTAATGGAATAACCTTTGCAAAGCTGTTGGAGAACAATAAAAAGGCAAATCTAATTTTTTTCCAAAAATAGTTGTCGACAAATCCACATTTTCAACACCTCTTAAGACATTTGGAACTAAGTCAACATCATTAAATGCACTACTATTTCTTGCATAAGTTATTTCATCATCCGCAGCCCCATCAATATAATGAAATATTGGAGATGGAAGCTTTTGTTTTGCCAATTTTCTAAAGTCATAAAAGTTATGACAATCTTTTAATCTCATATCTTAAGTTAAAATTTTTTTGTAAAATTAAACATATAACTATTTGCCCCAGGATTTTTATCTCCAAGACTCGCATTAGAAATATGATTATAAGAAATACCTAATTCAGAATTAGATGAGATATCAAATAATATCTGTATTTGTGTCTTAAATTCAATTTCGTGACCTAAGTCCTTGCCATCTCCTTCGTCATAATATCCAATTGCAAAACTAGGAGAGAAAGTAGTTGAATTAGATTTTTGATTTAATTGATAACCTGTATAAATATATAATGCATCATCAGCTGTTATCATTGCACCTGTCACAGGCTGAACATTTCCTAAGAAAATATCTTTGCTAGCATTAAAATTTATATATTCGGCACCAAATAGATTTGCTCTCTTACCATCATCGCTGAAATCGAACATGCCAGTGTAAAAACTCCATTTATTTTCTGCGTTAGAAAATGAGACAGTAAGAAATGAAATTATCAAAGTTTTAATTAAAATCTTCATATTAAAAATCCTGGTTACTTTATAGATACTTTTCTAATAATTAAAAGGCCGCCAAAAGCGAACAAAATCAAAGGTATTGACCAGAGTAAAAATGTATTTTGGTTTAATTCTGGTTCATATACAATCCACTCTCCATATTTATTTTTTAAATAATCATATATTTCTTCTTCTTCTTTACCTTCATCAATCTTATTTTTTACAACAAGCTTCATACTAACAGCAAAATCGGACTGAGAGTCGTAAACAGATTGACCTTGACATATCAAACACCTTAAGTTTTTTGTAATTTGATCTACTTTGGTATTTATTTCATTCGCATAGGAAAAATTAAAACTAAAATATAGCAGCAATATTAATTTTAAAATTTTAAGCATTTTTTTCTAATAAATTTTTTATTTCTATTAAATTTTCGCTTGTCAATGGACCAATATACTTTTTTATTATCTCATTTGTTTTACCACTTATAATAAAAGTTTCAGGAACACCAATAGCTCCGAATTCTATTGATTTTGTTCCATCATTATCGGTAATAACTTCTGAATAAGGATTTCCAAGTGAGCTTAAAAAATTTTTCGCATTTTTTGGACTGTCTTTATAATTAATTCCAATTATATTTATGTTCATATCTTTTAATTTCATTAAAAACTGATGCTCTTCTCTACATGGTGCACACCAAGATGCCCAAATATTTACTACAGAAGGACTATTTTTATCAAATAAGTCTGAAATATTAATTATTTCATCAGAAAATAGTTTTTTTGCATTAAGTGAAAAATCTATTTTACTTTTTAATTTCTCGTTAGAGTAATCTTTCGATACGTTCAATCCCTTGAGCAAGATTATAAAAATTATTATTAATGTTAGTAGTAATCCTAAAAATTTAATATTTTTGCTCATTTTTTCTAATAACACTTAATAAACCACCAAAACCAATAAATATAGTTGAGATCCATATCCAAATCATTAAGGGTTTATATTGATATCTTACGTTATAATAGCCATCGTCTTTTAAAATATTAAATACTAAAAAATTATCTGAAAATAATGTTGTCTTAATATCTGCTTCACTCGTAATAGTTAAAGGCTGCTGGTAAATCCTAACTTCCGGGTATAAAGCAAAAGAGGAATTTTTATTCGTAACTTCAAAACTAGCTTTAAGAGATTTATAATTGTCTACATCTTTAACATTAACTTCTTTTAATTTTACAACTTTGTCGTTGAATATTCTTTCTTCTCCTACTTTCATATTTGAATTGAATTCATTAGAAAAAAGTCCATTCAATAAGATACTTGTAATTAATAAGCTAAAACCAAAATGTGAAATTTTTTGGCTAATCGAGGATTTGCTAACAAAAAAATCCTTAATTGTTACTAATAAAAGATAGATGCTCAAAACTATCAGAGGAATAGACAACAGAAATGAATTTTCGGTTTTTGTTAAAATGACATATGAAATAAGTAGTGAAACTAAAAAAATAATTAAAATATTATAGTTAAACTTTTTTAATTTATCTTTAATCCATTTCAAACTTGGGCCAAAGCTCATGAATATTAAAAAAGGAATTAAGAAGGGTATTAAAAGATTATGATAAAAAGGCGGACCAACAGAAATTTTTGAACCATTTAAAACTTCAAGAAAAATTGGATAAATTGTACCAACAAGAACAACAGATAAAAAAAACATCATAAACCAGTTATTCACTAATATTGCAGTCTCTTTACTTAAAATAAAATTCTCTTTAGCTGTGTTTGATATTTTATTTTGATTAAAAAAGAAAATTAATATAGACATCAAAATTAGGATAAAGAGAAAACTTAATATATATAGCCCTCTTGACGGATCGTTTGCAAAAGTGTGAATTGAATTTAAAATTCCAGACCTAACAAGAAAAGTGCCACTCATACTCAGTGAAAAAGTTGTAATTGACAAAATAATAGTCCACTCTTTGAACGAATTTCTTTTCTGTAATACAATTACAGTATGCAGTAGCGCTGTTAAGCAAAACCATGGCATTAATGAAACATTTTCTACAGGATCCCAAAACCAAAAACCTCCCCAGCCCAGCTCATAATATGCCCATATAGATCCAAGCAAAATACCAATTGTTAAAAATACCCAAGATACCAAAACCCATTTTTTAATGTGCCTTGCCCACTTATCTCCAATATTTCCGCTAATCATTGAGGCAAGTGAAGCTGAAAAGATAATAGATGTTCCAACATAACCTAAATATAAAATTGGAGGATGAATAGCTAAAGCAGGGTCTTGTAAAATAGGGTTCAAACCTAATCCCTCGCTAGGAATTGGATATAGCATTTTGAATGGGTTGGAAGTTAATAAAATAAAAACTAGAAAACCTGAAATAATAATTTGTTGAAATAGTATCGTTAAAAGTTTGTATTTAGTATCTTGTGATCTTGAATTTAATAAAAAAATAAATAGGAAAATTGAAAGAACTAATAACCACAATAATAAACTTCCCTCGTGATTTCCCCATGTGCCTGATACTTTATAAAATAAAGGTTTTAAAGTATGAGAATTGTTGAAAACAGTTTCATTACTAAAATCTGAAATTACAAAAGCTGCAACTAGACTAAAAAAACTTACCGTAATCATTATAGTTTGTATTGAAGTAATTAAAATAAAGTTTTTATCTAAATATTTATTTTCTGAATTTGCATCCAAGTATGACTTAAAAATTAAATAAACAGATGCTATTAAAGCAATATATAAAGAATAATTTCCTAAATAATTAGACATACAAATTAATTGTTTTTCATAGCTTCGCTGACTTCAGGAGGCATATAATTTTCATCATGTTTTGCTAAAATCTTGTCAGCATTTAGAAAACTTTTATCCTTTAAGAAACCTTCAGCAACTACACCCTTACCCTCTTCAAACAGATTAGGTACAGATCCATTAAAGTTGACTAATAATTCATTTTTGAAATCCGTAATTACGAAAAAAATTTCTTTATCGTTTATTTTAATAGAATTTTTTTTCACCATTCCACCAACTCTAATTTTTTGAGCATTTTTGATTTCATTAAGGTTTTTAATGTCTGTTGGAGACTTAAAATATACTACGTTTTCCTCAAGAGATTTAACCACCAAAAAAATTGTAAGAACTAATGAAATTAAAATTAAAAAAATAAAAAGGGCTCTAAATTTAACTTTTTTTCCGTACATGTGAATTTTAGTTAAACTTTAGATGTGGAAGTGTTTGCTAATATCTCTCTGTACGTTTTTTGCTTAGCTACTGATGCAAGTTTCTTTTCATCTAGTGATTTATAATTTTCCTCAAATTTCTTTTTCTCTTTAATTAAATTTAATTTTACTACCACGTACAAGAAACTAAAAGAAAATAGAGTAAATATAAATGATGACCAGACGTATACACCGTATCCATTCATATTTAGTAGTTCACTAATCATAATCTATTAAGACCTTTATTTTTAATCTTTAACAGTTCTGTATTATATTTCATTAAAAATATCAAAAGTGAAAATAGAGCAAATGCCGCAGTCATTATAGCTAATGGTGTCAACATTGAAGAATGAATTGTTGTTTCTTCCAAGATTTTTACTGATGCAGGTTGGTGTAAAGTATTCCACCATTCCACTGAGAATTTTATAACTGGAATATTTATAAGACCAATAATTGCTATTATTGAGCTAATTTTTTCTGCTTTACTAGTATCTGTCGTAATCTTCCAAGAAGTAATAAACAATAAATAAAAAATTGAAAGTAAGAGCATTGAAGTAATTCTTGCATCCCAAGCCCACCAAGTTCCCCATGTTGGTTTTCCCCAAATGGATCCTGTAACTAAAGCAATTATACTAAAAACAAAACCAGAGGGTGCTAAACTTTTTGTTATTAAAGAAAAATTTTTATTTTTAAAAATAAAAACTCCAAAAGAAAGAATGGAAATAACTGAAAATATTCCAAGTGATATCCAAGCCGATGGAACATGAACATACATAATTCTAACTGAGTCGCTCTGCTTGTAATCCTCAGGAGAAAGAACTAAAGCCTCAACTAATCCAAGTAACAATACAATTATAAATAGCGCAAATACAAACTTTTGTATTTTATTAATTATATTTAAAGTATTATTTGGATTGAAATAATTAATCATAATTTTTTATAACACATAAATTTTAGATTAAAATTGTTCAAAATTTTCTGACCAAGAATACAGAGGGAGATAGAGGAAAAACAGTACTCTTGATCAGAATTAAATATTTTATAACAAACAGATATGACAGAGATTTGGGACAATTGTGTTTAAATATTGGCTATTAGTTAATTTGAAGGCTTGAAGTAGCTTGATCCACGCTTACCTGAAAAAATTTCATTAATTAGAGGGTGTTTTATAGGCTCTTCAGAGTCATCAAATAATAGATTTTGCTCAGATACATAAGCCTCGTAAGTAATTTCGTCATTCTCTGCTAGTAAATGATAAAATGGCTGATCCTTTCTAGGTCTCACATTTTTTGGAATCGATTGATACCACTCCTCTGAGTTATTAAATTCAAAATCAACATCGTAAATCACACCTCTAAAATCGAAGTGTCTATGTTTTACAACGTCTCCAATTGAAAATTTAGCTTTTTGAGTACTCACGATATTAAATATGGATATTTGATGAAAAAAATCAATAAAAAAAATATAAATGTTTTATTAATCTGTTAATATGTAGCAGTGAATAAATCACTTCTAAAATTCATTACAGACGTTGGGCCTTTAGCTATTTTTTTCTTCTTTTATTATAACAGTGATAAAAATTTAAAAGTTGCAATACCACCTCTAATTGTCGCAACAATAATTTCTGTTCTACTGGTTTGGATACTGGAAAAAAAAGTTCCGATGGTTCCTTTGTTAGGAGGAATTTTAATTACTCTATTTGGAGGTTTAACAATTTATTTTGATAATCCAATTTTTATTTATATGAAACCCACTATTATAAATATTTTATTTGCCTTAGCTTTATTCTTTGGAAAATACTTCACCAATGAACCAGTTTTAAAATTAATACTTGGAAAAACACTGCCAATGTCTGATGAAGGTTGGAAAATTTTGAATAACAGATGGACTTATTTTTTTATTTTTTTAGCTATATTAAATGAAATTGTTTGGAGAACTCAAACAGAGGAATTTTGGGTTAACTTTAAAGTTTGGGGAATGCTACCAATTACATTCATCTTTACAGCATCACAAGTTGGGTTGATTAATAAACACAAATTAAATGAGTAATTTAAAATTAGTAATAAATAATTCAAACAAAGAACAAAACCAAAGGTATTTTTTTGAAAAAAAAGAACTAAAAATTATATTAGACCTATATGCTAAAATGGTATCTGAAGGATCTTGGAAAGACTATGGCCTCTCAATATCAAGTAAAAGAGTAAGTTTTAGTATTTTTAAAAATGCAGCAGAAAAAGCTATCTACAACATTTGTAAAAATTTTAAACCTTCTAATAAGAATTTGAAATATTTAATAACTGATAGAAATGGTAAAATTTTAAATAATGCTTATGATTTAGAAATACTTCTAAAAAAAACAAATTGGAAAAAACTATAGTTTTTGATTATCTTCTTTGACCAAACAATCTTAAAAGCATTATAAATAAATTTATAAAATCTAAGTATAATGTTAAAGCTCCCATAACAGCTTTCTTGCCAATTACTTCACCTGAGTCTGATGCTGCGTACATATTTTTAATTTTTTGTGTATCGTATGCTGTTAATCCAACAAATATAAGAACTCCAATGATTGAAATAGCAAAGTACATCATTGAAGATTTTAAGAAAATATTTACTAAAGATGCGATTATTATACCGATCAAACCCATCATTAAAAATGATCCAAATTTTGTGAGGTCTCTTTTAGTTGTGTAACCATATATACTCATAGCGCCAAATGTAGCTGAAGAAATGAAAAATACTCTGGTCACACTAAGTCCTGTGTAAACTAATAAAATTGATGATAGTGACAAACCCATCAAGGCTGCAAAAATCCAAAAAGTAGTTTGAGCTTTTGATGAACTCATTTTATTTATGCCAAAACTCATATAAAAAACAATTCCGAGAGGAGCTAACATAACCACCCATTTCAATCCTGATAGATAAATTGCATTTCCGAACTCAGTTAAAGCAACTATTGATCCACTTGCATCTGTAACTACTGACATTTTAAAAGATAGCAATGCAATGATTCCCGTTAGTAAAACTCCAGTTGCCATGTAGTTGTAAACCTTAAGCATGTAGGCTCTAAGGCCTTCATCCATCACAACAGCTTTTTTTGCTGTCGTTGATCTATTTAGAATATTGTCTCTATTGAATTCCATAATTAAATATATAGTAATAAATTCTAAATTTTTCAAGCAGTCAAAATATAGGTAACAAATACTTAATATTTAATGAATTATAAAAAATTAGGAACAACTGATATAGATATTAGCACAATTTGTCTCGGCACCATGACTTGGGGTGAACAAAATAGCCAAGAAGAGGCCTTCGAACAAATGGATTTCTCACTAGAAAATGGGGTTAATTTTTGGGATACAGCTGAACTTTATGCGGTACCTCCTAAAGCTGAAACTTTTGGTCATACAGAGACGATCATTGGAAATTGGTTTGAAAAAACAAAAAAAAGAAAAGATGTGATACTTGCAACTAAAGTTTGTGGTCCTGCAAGAGATTATATTAGAAATGGTGAAAATAGTTTTGTAGGGAAGAATCTCGAAACTGCACTTCACAACAGTCTTAAAAGACTTAAAACTGATTATATAGATTTATACCAGCTTCATTGGCCAGAAAGAAATGTAAACAATTTTGGAAGACTTGGTTATGTGCATAAAGAAAATGAATGGAATAAATTCGAAGACGTGTTGGTTGAATTACAAAAGTATATTGAGCAAGGTAAAATTAGACATGTAGGTTTATCTAATGAAACTCCTTGGGGTGTTATGAATTATCTCAAACTCTCAAAGGAAAAGAGTTTGCCAAGAATGATGTCTATACAAAATCCCTATAGTTTATTAAATAGGTCATATGAAGTTGGATTAGCTGAGGTGTCTATAAGAGAAAATATTGGGTGTTTATCTTATTCTCCTTTAGCCAGTGGTTTTTTAAGTGGTAAATATAGAAATAAGCAATTTCCAAAAGGATCTCGAATGGAAAGAGATTGGGATTTTTGGACAAGATATCGAAAACCAAATACTAACGAAGCTGTTGATGAGTATTTTAATATTAGTGAAAAATACAACATTGATATGAGTCAAATGTGTATAAAGTTTTGTGAGATACAGGATTTCATGTCTAGCGTTATTATTGGTGCAACAACAATGGAGCAGTTGAAAACAAATATAGAAAGTGTAAAAGTGAATCTTGATAAAGAAATAATTAATGAAATTAATGAAATTCAAAAAAAATATCCAAATCCATGTCCATAATTTTTAAAATAATTTTTTTTATTCTCTTATTAGGATCAACTTCTTATTCAGAAGAATTAAATAAAATAGGAACATTTAAAGACTGGGATGCAATTGTTGTTACTAATGGGGATAGTAAAGTATGTTTTGCTCAATCTAAACCTGTTCTTCAATCTCCTAAAAAAAATGATAGAGATGCAAGATTATTTGTAACTTTTAGACCATCAGAAAAAATTAAAGACGAAGTAAGCACAACCTCAGGCTATGAGTACAACAGTCAAAATTCAATTACAGCTAGCTCTGGCAAATCAAAATATAAATTTGATATAGCTCAGGATAATTTTGCATGGATTTCAAGTAATAAAATTGAAAAAAAAGTTGTTAGCAGAATGAAAAAGGCTTCAAGATTAATGGTTACTGGATATAATAAATCTGGTTCTCAAACAATTGATCATTATTCTTTGATGGGCTTCACTAAAGCATATAACGCGGCTAAAAAAAGCTGTAGTTAAATAATGAAATCAAAGAAAAAGATAGTTCTTGCCTATTCTGGAGGTTTGGACACATCAATCATATTAAAATGGTTACAGGAAAATTATGATGCAGAAGTAATTTGTTATACTGCAGACATTGGTCAAGAAATAGATAGAAATAAAATTTTCAGAAACGCAAAAAAACTTGGCGTAAAAAATATTATTATTCAAGATCTAAAAGATATTTTTGTAAAAGATTATGTTTATCCAATGATTAGGGGCCATGCAATATATGAGGGTGTTTATTTGCTTGGAACCTCAATTGCTAGACCTTTAATAGCCAAAGATCAAATTAGAATTGCTAAAAAATTTAATGCCTATGCTGTGTCTCATGGATCAACAGGAAAAGGAAATGATCAAGTAAGATTTGAGTTAGGTTATCATTATTTTGGTCCTAAAATAAAAATTATTGCGCCTTGGAGAATTTGGAAGCTGAAATCTAGATCAGATCTAATTAATTATGCAAAAAAAAATAAAATTGAAATACCTAAAGACAAGAAAGGAGCGCCACCTTTTTCAGTAGACGATAATATTTTTCACACATCAACAGAAGGAAAGTTGTTAGAAAATCCAAAAAACTCTGCACCTGACTTTATCTTTCAAAGAACGGTATCTCCAGAAAAAGCACCTAATAAATCTTCAATTGTAAAAATAGACTTTAAAAGTGGAGATCCGATTGCAGTGAATGGGAAAAAATTATCTCCATCTAAATTGCTTGGAAAATTAAACGACATAGCTGGAAAAAATGCTGTTGGAAGAGTTGATCTAGTAGAAAATAGATTTATCGGTATAAAATCAAGAGGTGTATACGAAACACCAGGCGGAACTTTATTAATGCACGCTCATAGGGCTATAGAGTCTGTTACACTTGATAAAGATACAATGCATAAGAAAGAAAAAATTATGCCTAGATATGCGGAACTGATTTACAATGGATATTGGTTTTCTAAAGAGAGATTTAAATTACAAAGAATTGTAGATCTTAAGAGAAGTAAAGTTAATGGATCAGTTAAATTGAGGTTATATAAAGGGAATGTTATTATTCATTCAAGAATAACTAAAAGTTCAGCTTATTCTATGAAAAAAGTTTCATTTGAGGAAAATAAAACTTTTAATAAATCAAATGTTGAAAGATTTATTAATTTTCACAAGAAAAAATTAAAATAAAATATCATGAATTTTGAACCAAGTCGGGCGCAAGCCTCTAATAAACTAGATAATTTTGTTGAAAATAATCTTTCTGAATATTCAAGATTGAGAAATTTTGATTTTGGTCCAGATAAAAGATCAAATATATCTTGTATTTCTCCATATATATCTCATGGAATATTAAATGAGTTAGAAGTTATAGATAAAGCCTTAAAGAAATTTTCATTTTCTAAAAATGAAAAATTTATTCAGGAGGTTTTGTGGCGTACTTATTGGAAAGGATGGTTAGAATTAAGACCTAATGTATGGACAGATTACATAATAGAACTAAAAATTATAAGAGAAAAATACAAAGATAATAAAGATTATTTAAATGCCATTGATGGAAATACAAATATAGAATGTTTTAATGAATGGGTTAAAGAATTAAAAGAATTTAATTACCTTCATAATCATACAAGAATGTGGTTTGCCAGTATCTGGATTTTTACTTTAAATTTACCTTGGCAATTAGGAGCTGAATTTTTTATGAAGCATCTCTATGATGGAGATGCAGCATCTAATACATTGGGATGGAGATGGGTTGCTGGGATACAAACACAAGGTAAGCATTATTTGGCAAGTGAATGGAATATAAAAAAATTTACTAATAACAGATTTAATAATATTAATTTAAATGAAAATGCACCACCTAAAGTTAGCGAGAAAATATACAAGGCTGTCTTAAAAGATTTTAGTAATCCAGTAAGTTTGGATGAGCAAAATTTAATTATTTTTGATAATAATCTTTCTTTTGAGTTGACTGATTTCAAAGACCATAAATTTAAAAAAATTTATTTAGTTAATAATAATAACGACAGTAGAAATATTAAACTTAGTGAAAAAACAATGAAATTTAAGACTAATTTAATTCAGGATCAAAAAAGAAGGTTGGGTGAAAAATCTTTGGATTGTGAAATTATTGATATTGGTAACCTTAAGACAATTGAGAATAGTTATTTTTTATATCCTTGTGTTGGAGAAAACTTAGATTTTTTAACTTCTCAAGGAATAAATAATATAAAATTTCTTTACCGTAATTTAGACCGAAGTTCTTGGAAATATTGCAATAAAGGTTTTTTTAATTTCAAAAAGTATATACCAACTATAATTAAAGAATTTTTTTAAAGAACTATTGTAAATTATCAAAATTATGAGATAACAATAATATGAATAATCCGCAAGTTCTTGAAATTATTGAAAATCTTAAAGGCAGAAGGAATTACGAAGAAAAGAAAGCTTCAAAATTAGGTTTCAACTCTCTTTACGCATACATTGAAAATAAAATATTAAAAGAGAAAGAAGCTGAAGCAGCAAAAATTCTTGAACAATCAGCCCCTAGAGAAGAAGTGATTGAAGCAAAAAAACCAGAGAAAAAGAAAAGTTGTTCTTGTTGTTAATCTATTTTAGCTGGACACCTTCAGCATCAATACCATCAAACAACTGAGAATTAACAATTTTTATAATACCAGATCCAACATCTTCTTGCACTGCCTCTAATCCAGTTTTATCACTATCATCATTAGTGTTTGTAATTGTACTTTCAATAAACGCTCTCACATCACCTACACCTTCCTCTTCAAGCACAATTCCTTTACCACCATTTTTTACAGCAATTACACCATCAATACTTGCTATAACTGAACCATCATCTTCTTCAGAATTTTTAAAACCATCGTCTGTGTTATTTATAGAAATAGTGTTGTTGATAGTTAAAAATATATCACCATTATTTGCTTCATCAAAATCTAAACCTTCGTCTAAATTTCCATTTATAAATGAGTTATTAATGGTAACAACTAAATTTCCGGGACCAGCTTCATCAATATCAAAACCATCATCTAAATCTATGCCAAATTCAAATTCTTTAACAAAACCAGAGTCATACAAATCAACTTCTCTCTCAAAACATCTATCATCTGGGGTACCCTTAATCTTTCCAGGTATACTGTCTTCTTTTCTCACATTATCATCAAATTCACCTTCATCTTGTTTGGGCATAAATGGTTTTAAAAGTTTTGGATCACAATATGCTCCATTTAAAACAAAAGATGAATTATTTACTGTAGCATTAACATTTCCAGCATTACCTTCATCTAACTCAACTCCATCCGCACCAACAAGAGTAAACAGAGAGTTACTTGCTTTGAAATCGATATCACCAATGCCTCTTTCATCAATCCTAAATCCATCCGCATCAAATCTTCCATTTCCTACATTACTAATTGTTAAATTATCAACTACAACTTTAATGGAAGCATCTGAACCTTCTCCCCCACCGCCTTGTCCACCACCACAGTCATCGGCTAGACTGCAGTCAGAAATATGAATTCCATGACTGGCAACATCGTTAACAGAAACGTTATTTAAAATTACATTTACTAAACCTTTTTGGTCGTCTCTAACATCTACAAATATACCTTTGCCCCATCCTCCTTTTTTAATACTAAATCCACCTACTCCATAAAAATTTAAATTAGATATTGTAAGGTCAGCACCATTTGAAACAAAGAGGAGTGTTTGATTTTGGGTAGTTTTAATAGACTGTCCTGACCCTACTATATCTAGGGGTTGTAGTCCTGTATATTCTAAAGTTGAATTAATAATTATTTCATCTTCAGTTGTAATTAATATTTTTGATGACTCTTTACTTTTAGATGCCTTTAAAAGTGCATGCCTTAGACTTTCAGGACCAGAATCTTTTGAATTTTTGACATTAAATGTTTTTGCTAGAGATTCTGAACTGTTGAAAAGTATTAATAATAGAATTAGTACTAAATTTCTTTGCATCAAAAAATTTATAATTTAAATAAGATACAAAATTATTTCAGAAAGATTAAATAATTATTAAAATTAAATTCTTAGTTGTTCTTTGAACATTTCTTTGAACAATATTTCACTTTATCCCAGTTTAATTTCCATTTTTTTCTCCAAGTAAAAGGTCTCTTACATACAGGGCAAATTTTTGTGGGTAAATTTTCTTTTCTCACTACGCAGTATTTTGTTTAATAAATTTTTCTGCCTCAGCTAAAATTAATTTTTTTCTATCAAGTTTCATTTTATCGAAAATTCTAACCATCATAGAAAGTCTAGGATTTTTTAAAAAGAAGGCTCTATTTCTATTTATGAATCTCCAATAAAGACCATCCATGGTATTGCACCATTCTCCTTTTTTAAAATCCATCATTTTCATGAAATAAGCGGAGCCGCAAATATATGGTTTTGTTGCAAATATTCCTCCATCACTGAAAAGCCCCATTCCATAAACATTCGGGACCATTACCCAGTCAGAGGAATCCACAAACATTTCCATAAACCATTTGTAAACATACGTTGGCTTAACTTCACATAAATTCATTATGTTTGATAAAATCATTAACCTTTCAATATGATGTGACCAACCATAATTCACTGCATTTTTAATAGCATAATCTAGAGGGGGTAATCCTGTTGTTCCTTCGTACCATGAGTTTTTCATTTTTCTATTTTGTTTAAAAAAATTTCTAGTTTCCATTTCTTTTGAATAGCTTTGATATATTCCCCTCATAAATTCTCTCCACCCGATTACTTGACGAATATAACCCTCTAAGGAATTTAATTTTATTTTATTTTTGTTGTGAAAATCTAAAACTTTTTTAATTATAAATTCTGGAGTGATAAGACCTAAATTGATGTAAGGACTTAAAGCACTATGAAATAATATATTGTCTTTCTGATCAACTGCATCTTCATAGTCCCCAAATAAATTTGATTTCTCTTTAATAAAAAAATTTAATAATTTAATTACATCATCATATTCCGTAGCAAACCAAAAGTCTTTCGTATTACCTGGGTGACTTTTAAAATTTTTATCAATTAAAATTTTTAGTTTTTTGGTATGAACAGTCTCAGTAATTTTAGGAAATTTGGGTATAGATATATTTTTTGGAAGTTTATTTCGATTTTCTTCGTCAAAACTCCATTTGCCTCCTTCTGGATTACCATCTTTTTTCATGAGTATATCCAAATCTCTTCTAGTCTC
>CABYDS010000011.1 GCA_902517745.1 uncultured Pelagibacteraceae bacterium | reverse complement strand
TTGGTGGGTAAGCAAATATGTCAAATTTGTAAAAATGTAATGTTTAAGGTTAATGTTAACAAAAATTTAGAAGTCATCGAAAAGAAAAAAACAAAAAATAAAAAAAAGATTGATCATTTTTTTAAAAATTTGAATATTAATAAACTTTTAAATGTTTTAAATAATTGGAAGCCTGAATTAGTTTATGATTTAGCAGAAAAAATAACAGGGTGTGTTAAAGGATATAACGATATTAATGATGAAGAGGAGCATTTCATAAACTATTTAGCACCATTAATTTACACGGGGGAATTATTTCTAAAAATTAAACCGTATTTTAAAATTGTTAGATGCTACGATTGTATAATGTATGAAGGTCATATGTGGAATGAAGCATATGTTCTTTATTGTTCTAAAGACAGAAAATACAGATTAATTAATACTGAAAATAAAATCTCGCATGAGGCAGTTTATATTTTAGATACCATTACTGAAAATAAATATAAAAAAATTTCAAATAAGAATAATTATTATATGAAACTTCTAGATGAATATATTGAAAAAGAATATGATTATATGTTTAAGGATAAAAATGTAGATGATGATTTCTTTAAAGCTAAAAATCCACCATATTACAAACCAACAAAAAGTTTAATATTACCTGCAAGTTACTACAATTCATATCATAAGGAAGCTTTGCATCTTGAACATGTTGAAAAAGACACAATTGAAGTTGCAGAGGGTTATTCAGGAAAATATCTATTGGGGAAAAAAAATGGATACGGAACAATAAAATATAAGAGCGGAGACATTTACAAGGGAGAATTCAAAATGGATTTGTTCAATGGAGTTGGTGAATATACTTGGGCTAATGGTTTAATTTATAATGGTGACTGGAAAGATGGTAAGAAAAACGGAAAAGGAACATTAACTCATCCTAGTGGTGAGAAATACTCTGGAGATTTTAAAGACGATAAAAAACATGGCAAAGGTTACTATATTAACCCGAATGGTATGAATTATGACGGTGGTTATAAAAATGATATGTTTCATGGAAAAGGTAAGTTTGTTGACGCTACAGGAAAAGTAATAGAGGGAACTTTTAAAGAGGGCAAATTAATTAAATAAATTAAACAAAGCTTTAAAAAGGAATATATAGCTTATCTTACAAATTTTTATCAGAGATATTTTGATTACTTGTAGTTAACAGAACTACCATATTGCCATATTAACATATTGCCTAATAATATGGGTATATTCCCATTTACATAGTCTGCAGATAATTCATTCTCATAATTGCAGTGTCATTAAGTAAACTTGAGTCATACTGACTCATTTAATCATTATTACTGATAACACTTACTAATAATCAATATCGTACAACTTCTGTTCTATTGATTAATAGTTTTAAAAGACTACTAGAATATTAAATGAAACAAGAAATAAATAGGTTTACAGCACATACTAACTGCCCTCCTGGGGAATATCTTGCAATATTTACAAACTCCGAAGTATTAAAATATCCAAGAGGAGAAAGAGAAATACTTAGTTTTCTAATATTAAAAGATGAGAACACACCTCTTATTAATAACAAAGGTAAAGCTTATTACTCCGTTATTGTGTGCAATAAAACAAAAGGTGTAAGTACAAAAAGTAAGATTACTAAAATTAAATTAGCGATGCTTAATAATGATGAATATAACCCTTTAGATATTCATATTGGATTACCAGCTATTGAAACCTTTTATGACAGAAGATTTAAGGTATTGGTTGCTGCTAAAAGTGATGATTATAATTTCATAACACACATCCAAAGACCTCGAGATTTAGTATGGGAGGATATCGAAATGGAATATGAGGGAGGTTTCATCAAAGACCCTAGAAAATTATATAATCAGCTTAGGTATAAAATTCCTAAAAGAGAGAAGGATAGTATCGATGAAGCCTTTAATCATTTATTGAATATAGGCAATGGAATTTTGCTTGATGAAAAAGGAAATTTTAAAAACGATATAGATTATAATTCTGATAAAATGTATGGACCAGACTCATCAATTTCAAATACACATAAAAAAATAGTTAAATTTTTAGACACACAAGATTTAAGTATTCTCTTTGGTAATTTAAGGTAAAATAAATTTTTGTATTAATTTTCTGATTGTTAACCATAATATATTTTTTAATTTTAGGTGTCTTTATAAAAAAATTGAGTTAGATTAGTTGTATGAAACCTGTGTGGACAGTTGGTAAAAAAAGAAAAAATAAACATAACCTGAGTAAAGTTAAATTAAAGTGTGAAAGTAATGAACTTACTATTGTAACCAGCCTTAAAAAATTAAAAAGTATTAAGAGTTTGAGTATTTTTGATGAATTATCATCTGTGGATTGTGCAGATACTGTTGGATCATACGGTAATTGTCATTATTTAGATCAAGTAAATTTTAAAGGGGATATTTATTTACTAAATAATGATCAGGATGGACTTTCACCGAATATTGATAAAGTTACTAGTAAATTAAAATCAAATAAAGATATCAGTTTTTTTATTAACTCTAGCGATAAAAGCACAAGTGATTTTATTGATGAAGCAGCTAAATTTAAAAGGACTACAAAAGGACATTTTGTTATTAAAGACGATTATCTAGTATTTTTTAGTGTTCCACAAAATCAAAATATATCTAAAAAATTTTCATCGAATATAAAATTATTTATAAAAGATAGGGTAAAAAAGAAAAAACTTATTAAGCTTAAAATTCCGAATGGTTTTTATTTAATCAAGGAAGTATTATTTATACCAAAGCTCTTTGAAATGATATCTGAAATTTCAGAACCTGGTGAATTACTAGGTTACTATATTGGTAAGAAAACATCAGCTAAAAAGTAGAATATGAGTAGTTAACAGTTAACCAAATATTCTGAGCATAGGAACATATATCTCATACCCTATACCCCCATGGTCCCTTGCATAGGGTGAGTGAATTAAATTTTTATTTATGATAGTTTAATTAATGGTCATAAAAAAAGTAAAGATTAAAAAATTTATAAAAAAAAAAATTAATAAGACTGAATTAAAAGAAGTATTTAAAATAGCTAAAGAATTAGAAAATTATCTAAATCAAAAAGAAATTATAGATCAAATAACAAAGATAAACGTAAAAGGTGTTCATAGTCAAAAAATACAAAAAATAATCACAGACTATGCAGAACCAAAATTAGGATTTTCCAGTGAAAAAGAAAAACTTTTTGAAAAATATGAAAGCAAAAAACTTAGACCAGATTTCTATAAAAAAGTTGGTAAAACTGGAATATTGATGGAAGTTGAAAAAGGCAAAACTGTAACTAATAATATGGATCTTTTAGATTTATGGAAATGTCATATTTGCAGTGAAGCTAACCATCTATTTCTAATCATACCTATTAGAGATGAAGCTAAAGGATTAAATATATTTGATACAGTATGTAAGAGAATGTCATCTTTTTTTGTAAAGGAAAATTATTTAAATATTAATAGTTTAGTTATATTTGGATATTAATATCTACACTGCTTTTAAATAATACCCATGTAAATAACCATGTAGATCAATAGTAGTTTTAAAACTTTCGATTTCAGGAGCGTTCGGATCATAATTAGCAAGATCCAAGATCTCTTTCATTTCATTAGCCAAAAGTTGTTTTGATAACCATTCATCCATTTTATTCTGATCTTCTTCAGAAGTTATTTTTCTTTTATAAATATCCTTTTGATCTGTATGAAATTTGGCATAGTAAGCTGCATACCAATCTACATCTTTTACTAAACTTTCAACTTTATAAACCTCAAACTTATCTGAAGATAATTGATCAAGATGAAAATCATAACAGTATTCTTTAGTTTTAACATCAGCGTTAATAAAACCTAATTTTTCATCTTCATAAATTTTGAGTAACTGATCATATACTTTACTGGTTGGTTTTGAATAATCTACTCTTAATTCTTTTTCGGTATAAAATTGAACCTGGTCCTTTGTTTCCATAAACAAGATTTTTTTTGAAGGAAAACTTAGAGTAAACAATGGTTTTTTCTCTAAAGATTTTTCAATTAGACTATTAATAATTTTAATATGTTCTTTTTCAAAAAAACACTTAGGTCTTTGAAACCAAGGAGTTGTTACAGCACCGCCATAATCAATATAGTAACCATCTATTTCTAAATACTCTTTTCCTGGGGCATATGAGTCAAAAACTGGAAACCAACCTAAACCACTTATATTTAGTGTGAAACAATTAACTGTTTTTCCTAATATATTATCAACTTCGTTAACAAAACCCTCGGGTTCTCCTTTTCTTTCCCCATCAATATTATAAAAATATTCTGTATAAGCTTCTCCAGCTTTTATTTTATCTATCATGAAATGAGCATCTCCAATTGCTAAAGATAGACCATAGATATGAACGTTAGTATGCCATTGAAGGTTTTTGTTATGAGCTTTCATCCTTAGATATAAAACTTATTTTTTTCTAATTTTTTTTGTTCTTCTTTTACAAATTTTATTGCTAAGTCTTTTTTCTTAGTTTTTTTTATACAGTAAGCTACTTGGTAGCCTACTTCAATGTCTTGAAAAAACAATAATATATAAAAGCATTTATTAACTTTTGAACTTATTATGAAATAAAAATACCAAGGTGTTGGATCTTTGTCTCCATAGGCGAAAAGATAATCTTTTTCTAGTTTAAAATTATTATGGACTTGATCTAATAAACTTCCATTCTCGATAGCTTGATCCATAAAATCACTGTTATTTTCATAAAGGTCATTTTCAAGTTTTTTAGAACTTATTATTTTAGTAGAACTTGATTTTATTAAATCACCAATTAAATCTGGATGATTTTTAGGTAAATTGGGAGGGTAACTAATCTTATTCTTACATTGTTTATCTAAATATTTAATAAATTTCTTTAAGTTAAAATTTTGAACTAAGTCATCAAAATCATAACTAGTTTTTTTATTCATACTAAATGCTATCACAATGCTGCTCTCATGCTCCAATGAAAAAATTTCTTGGCACGGATTCTGAAATTTGTTAGAGTAAATTTAACTTACGTTGAGTGAAATACTTTAGTTTTATTGTATTTTGTGAATAGTTGGTGGGCCCGCCAGGACTCGAACCTGGGACCAATACATTATGAGTGTACTGCTCTAACCAACTGAGCTACAGGCCCAAAGATAAACTGTTAATTATACCATTTTTATTATGTTAGCAATTAAAGATAATTTAATAATGGTGGGCCGTGTTGGTTACGCTCCAACTACCCCTGCAATGTCAATGCAGTACTCTACTATTGAGCTAACGGCCCTAACTTTCTAAGAAACTTTTAAGTTGCTTGGATCGACTCGGATGTTTTAGTTTTCTTAAAGCTTTAGCCTCAATTTGTCTAATTCTCTCTCTTGTTACGGAAAACTGTAGTCCAACCTCCTCTAATGTATGATCAGTATTCATGCCTACCCCAAACCTCATTCTTAAAACTCTCTCCTCTCTTGGAGTAAGAGTAGATAATATTTTAGTTGTTGCTTCACTTAAGTTAGATTTAATTGCTTGTTCAAGTGGAGCCAATGCTTTTGTATCTTCAATAAAATCCCCTAAACTACTATCTTCTTCATCTCCAACTGGTTTCTCTAGAGACACAGGTTCCTTTGAAATTTTTAAAACTTTTCTCACCTTCTCTAATGGCATTCGTAATTTGTTAGCTAACTCTTCTGGTGTAGCTTCTCTTCCGAATTCGCTAAGTATTAATCTTTGAGTTCTCACAATTTTGTTAATAGTTTCGATCATGTGAACTGGAATTCTAATAGTTCTTGCTTGGTCTGCTATTGATCTTGTGATTGCTTGTCGTATCCACCAAGTAGCATAAGTTGAAAATTTATATCCTCTTCTGTATTCAAATTTATCTACAGCTTTCATCAAACCAATATTTCCCTCTTGAATTAAATCTAGAAACTGAAGACCTCTATTAGTATATTTTTTTGCTATAGAAATTACTAATCTTAAATTTGCTTCAACCATCTCTTTTTTTGCAATTCTAGATTCTTTTTCACCTTTTTGTACACGGCTCACAAGTTTCTTATATTCTGTAACAGAAATTCCAAGTTTGTTGCTTGTTTCTACTAATCTATCTCTAATATTTTTAAATTCATTTTTATTTTTCTGAAAAAACTTTTTCCATACTTCGTTAGTGTCCAAAAATTCTTTTAAATTTGGATTGATTTCATTGCCAATATAAAATTTAATAAATTCATCTCTTGATATTTTAGATTCGATAGCAAGTCTAAGTAGATTGCCTTCAAGAGAAATAATTTTTTTATTTTCAGAATAATGTTTTTGAACTAATTCTTCCAATACAGATGGCGATAATTGAAGTGATTTTATATTTTCCAAAATATCATCAACAATTTTTTTATAGTTCTTTTCCTTCGAAGATGAAAATTTTTTTGAATTTAATACACATTCAAGTTTTTCTTTTTGATATTTTATTAGTTTATTGTATTCTTTAGTCAATGTATGTACAGTTTGTAAAACTTTAGGTTTAATCTCTGTTTCCATAGCCGCCAGAGTTGGATTAAACTCATCATCATCAGAACTAGTCGCTTCATCAGAAGATTGTTCTTCATCTTGTTTTTTTTGTTTTGAACCATTATTACTCTCATCGTCATCCATATAATTAGTATCAATGTCTATTATTTCTCTTACCAGTATTTCGTCATTCTGGAGTTTGGTATCCCATTCAAAAAATTGTTGTGCGGTAATAGGACTTTGAGACAAAGCATTAAGCATTACATCTTTTCCAGCTTCTATTCTTTTTGCAATTGCTATTTCACCTTCTCTAGATAAGAGCTCAACACCACCCATCTCTCTGAGATACATTCTAATTGGATCATCACTTTTTTCTAGAGCTTTTCCTTCTTCTTTAGAAGAAGCATCTTTTTTTCTTAATACTTTATAATCAGATTTTTTTTCAACCAAAATTATATTTTCATCAAGAATATGAATAAATGCTTGTGAAAGGTTTTCACTAGACAAATTTCTTTTTCCTAATGATTTATTTAATTCCTCATGAGTAATAAATCCTCTATGGATTCCGCGACCCATTAATCTTGCAAATGATTTTGTAATAATTCGTTCCACAGTTTAAAAGTTTGAAGGTCTTATATAATGTCTAATACAAAAAAATCTATGTGATTTTTTTTAAATTTAGTTGATTTTTTGTTGTTTTTTTAACTGCTTTATCTCATTAAATGTACTTTCACTCATATCTTTTAAAAACTTCGATTCTAATTCAGTTATTCTTTGCTCTAATTCATAATTTTTAAGATCCTGTATAATCTCTGTAAAAATTTCTAAGATTTTTTCATCATCATTTAAGTTTTTTGAAATTATATGTTTAACTGAGGCATAATTCATAACTCTATTTACAAGATTTTTATCCACATTTAGCTTTTGTAAGTCTAAATTTAATAAATTTTCTGATCGGTTTAAAATTTCATCAAACAATTGCTTATTTTCATCACTATATAATTTGACATTGTCTATTAGATGCAAGTTTTGGTGAATTAATTTAGGTTTAGCAAGTAATACATATAAAAATGAAAATTCTTTAATTTCAAAAGATTTTAATGATTTTGTCTCATTATAATAACTTTTAGTTTTAGCAAGTGATTTTGGAAATATTCTATAATTTTTATTAAATTTTGAATTAATATTTGGTGTCAAATCTGAAACTTTTTCAAGAAAATACTCTAGCGTATATTTTTTTACAAAACTGTCTTTAATATTTGATGCAATCTCTCTTAGTTTTTTTTCAAAGATTGCTCGCGAGCTAGGACTTTCGGTTGTTTGACTTATATAATGTTCAAAAATAAATTTATGTATAGGTATAGAATTTTGATTTGTAATTTCTAAAAATTTTTCTTTACCAAATTTATTTACATAGTTATCTGGATCTAAATTATCTTCTAAAAGTAGGAATGAAATTTTTTTATCAGGTTTCAATTCATCAATAATATTCTCTGCAGCTCTCAATGCAGCTTTATAGCCACTTTGATCACCATCAAAACATATAATGATATGATTATAGAATTGATTTAAAATTTGTATCTGTTTACTAGTCAAAGCAGTTCCTAAGTTTGCAACAGTGTTTTCTATGCCATTTTTTGATAAACCAATAACATCCATATAACCCTCTACCAAATAAACATCTTCTAATTTATTTGATAATTTTCTTGCTTTATCAAGATTATATAAATTTGAGCCCTTCTTAAAAAAAGGTGTCTCAGGTGAATTAATATATTTAGCTAAATTTTTATTGTCGTCTACAATTCTTCCTCCAAAACCAATTATATTTCCTGATATATTATTTATTGGAAAAATTATTCTGTTTCTAAATCTTGATATATATTTTTTTTTCTTCTCATCAAAGTAAAATAAGCCTGTATCCATGATAATTTCTTCATCGTAATCCTTTTTTAGGATTTCATAATAATCTAAATCCTCTGTGACAAAACCAAGTTTAAAATTTTTAACCTCAGCACCAGACAGTCCCCTTGATTTAAGATAATTTTTTGCATTAATTGAATTCTCATTTTTAAATAATTCATTTTTATAAAATTCAGAAAAATTATTACATATAGATTTATATAATTTCCATTTATTCTCTCTTTCCTCATCTTGTTTTGAAAATGTATAAGGTTGCATTCCCGCAAGATTTGAGAGCATTTTAACTGCTTCACCAAATCTAAGGTTTTGAGTTTTCATTACAAAATCAAAAATATTTCCGTGCTCACTTGTGCTAAAACAATGGTAAAATTCTTTTTCATCATTGACTGTAAATGATGGAGTTTTCTCTGTTTTAAATGGAGACAAACCAACAAACTCTTTACCTCTTTTTTTAAGTTTAACAGTTTTAGAAACAACTGTTGAAACTTTCAGTCTAGTTTTAATTTCGTCTAAATATTCTTTTGGATATTTCATTAACTATTAAGTAAATTTTTGATAATCTGACCTGCCTTAGAAAAATCAATTGTATCAGCATGGTTTTTTTTCAATTCACCCATAACTTTACCCATTTCCTTAATTGAAGAGGCTCCAGAACTTTTTATAATTTCTTCACATATCTTTTTTGTATCTGCCTCAGATAATTGCTTAGGTAAATATTCGGATAAAACATCAAGCTCCCCTTGTTCAATTTCTAATAAATCTGACCTGTCATTTTTTTTATATATTTCAATTGATTCGGATCTTTGTTTGATCATTTTTTTTAGGAGTTTTTTTATATCCTCATCGTCTGTCTCCTTTTTATTTGGGCCAGATCTGTTGTTAATATCTAAGTCTTTAACTCCAGATAAAATTAACCTATAAGTTGATATCTTATTTTTATCTTTTGATTTTAAAGCATTTTTGTAATCGTTATCAATTTTATCTCTTAAGGACATATTAGAATGTACTTCAAAGACAAAATTGTTCAAAAGAAAAAATTGTATTTTTAAAAAATTATTATAGATCTGTTGCGGATAAATACGTTTTATTGTATTAACCTTTAACTCATGAGTTGTAATTGACTTTAAAACGGAAAAACAAAACTTCACATCTCTCTAATTTTAACAAAGCTATTTTAGTTCTTGAAAATAAATCAGTCTTTAGAGGGATCGGACTGGGACATATAGGAGAAGCAACCGGAGAGGTATGCTTTAATACATCACTAACTGGTTATCAAGAAATAATATCTGATCCATCGTATGCAGGACAGATAATAAATTTCACATTTCCACACATTGGAAATGTTGGGGCTAATAAAGAAGACATAGAGTCTGATAAAATATGGACAAGAGGAGTTATATTTAATTCAGAGATAACAAGTCCTTCTAATTATAGATCTCTGCAAAATTTAGATAAATGGCTTAAAAAAAATAAAATAGTAGGCATAACTGGTCTAGATACTAGGAGTTTAACAAATTTTATAAGAGATAAAGGGGCTCCAAAAGGAACAATATCAAACGGTAAAGATGGTAAATTTAATATTAATAAACTAATAAATAAATCAATAAAATGGCCTGGTTTAAACGGAATGGATCTTGCTCAAGAGGTCACAACTAATAAAACTTATATTTGGAAAGGATATAAAACTTGGAAAAAAAATAAGGGGTATGAAAAAAATAATAAGAAAAAATTTAGGGTTGTGGCAATAGATTATGGAATTAAAAAAAATATACTTAGATATTTTTCAGATTTCGATTGCGAAGTAAAAGTTGTTTCCTGCAAAGAAAATGCAAATAATATACTTAATCTAAAACCTCATGGAATTTTTTTGTCTAATGGTCCTGGAGATCCTGCCGCAACAGGAAAGTATGCAATTAAAATTGTAAAAAATTTAATAAAAAAAAATATTCCATTATTTGGGATATGTTTGGGTCATCAAATATTAGCTTTAGCTTTAGATGCAAAAACTAAAAAGATGAAATTAGGACATAGGGGTGCAAATCATCCAGTAAAAAATTTAATTACCAAGAAAGTAGAAATTACCAGTCAAAATCATGGATTTGAAGTTGTTAAGCGAAGCTTAAAAAAAAATACGGAAATAACGCATCTGTCATTATTCGATAATTCTGTAGAAGGAATAAGATTAAAAAATAAACCAATTTTCTCAGTTCAATATCATCCTGAAGCTAACCCTGGACCCCAAGATAGTAAATATTTATTTAGTAATTTTATTAAAGACATAAAAAAATATGCCAAAAAGAAAAGACATTAAAAAAATTTTAGTTATTGGAGCTGGTCCAATTATTATTGGTCAAGCTTGTGAATTTGATTATTCGGGAACACAGGCATGCAAAGCATTAAAAGATGAAGGTTATAAAGTAATATTAATTAACTCAAATCCAGCAACTATAATGACTGATCCTGGTGTTGCTGATAAGACTTATATTGAGCCAATATCACTGGAAGTACTAGAAGAGGTTATCAAAAAAGAAAGGCCGGATGCTATTCTGCCTACAATGGGTGGTCAAACAGCATTAAATCTTGCAATTAACGCAGAAAAAATTGGTTTATTAAAAAAGTATAAAATTGAACTTATTGGAGCAAACTCGAAAGCAATAGCAAATGCTGAAGATAGAAAAAAATTTAGAAAGAATATGTCTGATATTGGTATTGATTTACCAAAGTCTGAAGTTTTGAATAAATTTTCAAACGCAAAAAAATGTTTAAACAAAATTGGTCTTCCTGCAATTATAAGACCTTCATTTACATTAGGTGGATTAGGTGGTGGAATTGCTAGAACACAAAAAGATTTTTTTAAGATTGTTAAAGAAGGAATGAATGAGTCTCCTCAAAATCAGGTTTTGGTTGAAGAATGTTTAGATGGTTGGAAAGAATTTGAGATGGAGGTTGTAAGAGATAGAAATGATAATTGTATAATTATCTGTTCGATAGAAAATGTTGATCCAATGGGGACTCATACGGGTGACTCTGTTACTATAGCTCCAGCATTAACATTGACAGATAAAGAATATCAAGTAATGAGAAATGCATCTATTGCATGTTTAAGAAAAATAGGTGTTGAAACAGGAGGTTCAAATGTTCAATTCGCCATAAATCCAAAAAATGGAAGAATGGTAATTATTGAAATGAACCCAAGAGTTTCGAGATCATCTGCATTAGCTTCTAAAGCAACTGGCTTTCCAATAGCAAAAGTGGCCGCAAAATTAGCAGTTGGTTATACTCTTGATGAACTACAAAATGAAATAACAAAAGTAACACCAGCTTCTTTTGAACCAACAATCGATTATGTTGTAACAAAAATTCCGAGGTTTACGTTTGAAAAATTTTCTGACACAGAAGCAATTTTAGGCACATCCATGAGATCGGTTGGTGAAGCAATGGCAATTGGTAGAAATTTCAAAGAGTCTTTTCAAAAAGCCCTGGTTTCACTTGAAACTGGTTTATCAGGATTAGATAATATTTTTAACTATTCAAAAAAAGAAATACTGAAAAATTTAAAAATCAATATTCCAAACAAATTACTTCTGATTGCTGAGGCTTTTAGAAAAAAAATTTCTTTAGATATTATATATAAATTATCAAAGGTAGATCCATGGTTTTTGAATCAAATTAAGGAAATAGTTGATGAAGAAAAAATATTAAAATCAAAAGGGCTGCCAAAAACTTTTGAGGAATTTAATAAGATAAAATCAATAGGCTTTTCTGACAAAAAGATCTCACAATTAACTGGTCAAAAAGAAACAATCGTCAAATCAAGAAGAAAAGGATTAAAAGTTATGCCTGTTTTTAAGAAAGTTGATACCTGTGCTGCCGAATTCAAATCTTTCACACCTTACATGTATTCTACGTATCAAAGAAATTTTTCTATTAAAACTGAATGCGAAGCTGATCCAAGTAATAAAAAGAAAATAATTATTTTAGGTGGAGGACCAAATAGAATCGGGCAAGGAATAGAGTTTGACTACTGCTGTTGTCAGGCTAGTTTTTCTTTAAAAGAAGCAGGTTTTGAAACAATAATGATAAATTGTAACCCAGAAACTGTTTCTACAGATTATGATACAAGTGATAGATTGTACTTTGAACCTTTGATTGAAGAGTATGTTGAGAATATAATTTTAAAAGAAAAGTCTAAAGGTAATCTAATTGGGATTATTGCACAATTTGGAGGCCAAACCCCTATCAAATTAGCTAAATTTTTAGATGAAAATAAATTACCTATTCTAGGGACACAATATAAATCAATTGATCTAGCAGAAGATAGAGACAGATTTAGAGAGTTGCTTATAAAGCTTAAATTAAAACAGGCTGAAAGTGGAATAGCCTACAAATTCGATCAAGCTATAAATGTTGCAGAAAAAATTGGATTGCCGGTCGTTGTGAGACCTTCTTATGTTTTGGGTGGAAGGGCTATGGAAATTGTTCATGACAAAAGTCAATTGAAACAATTTATAAATGAAGCCTTCAAAGCATCAGAACAAAATCCAATCTTAATTGATAAATTTATCGACAACGCGATGGAAGTAGATGTAGATGCGATTTCCGATGGAAAAGATGTTTATGTTGCTGGAATAATGCAACACATCGAAGAAGCAGGAATTCACTCAGGAGACTCTGCTTGCTGCTTGCCACCGGTATCAATAAAGGCGAATCTTTTAAGAGAACTTAAAATACAAACAAGAAAATTAGCTCTGGCTTTAAAAGTTAGAGGGTTTTTAAACATTCAATTTGCAATTAAAAATGATGAAATTTTTGTCATTGAAGTTAATCCTAGAGCAAGCAGAACTGTCCCCTTTGTTTCAAAAGCAAACGGTATTCCGCTTGCAAAAATTGCATCAAGAATAATGTCTGGGGAAAAGTTAAGTAAATATAAATTAAAATATAAAACGAATAAAAAATTTGCTGTTAAGGAAGCAGTATTTCCATTCAATAAATTTCCAGATAGTGATTTATTGCTTGGCCCTGAGATGAAGTCTACTGGTGAGGTAATGGGTTTTGATGATGATTTTGGAATGGCTGTTGCAAAAAGTCAAATTGCTGCCTCTAACTCATTGCCAACTAAAGGAATGGCATTCTTATCAGTAAAAGACTCTCACAAGCAAGAAATAATAGGTGTTGCACAAAGATTAATAAAACTTGGATTCACACTTTCTGCAACCAAAGGAACTTCAGAGATTTTAAAACAAAATGGAATAAAATGTAAAAAAATTAATAAAGTGAGCAGTGGTAAACCACATATAGTAGATGTTTTAAATTCTAAAAAAATATCTTTGGTAATAAATACTGGAGGTGGAAATTCTGAACACAGAATTAGTGATGCAAGGGCGTTAAGAAGAGGAACTCTTTCAAACAAAATTCCTTATTGTACGAATATGTCTACAGCCTATTCATTTTTAGAAGCAATAAAATCATTAAAAACAACAAAGTTAAGAGTTAAATCTCTTCAAGATAATTAGTTTTAATTGACTTTCCAATCTGTCTCGAATGTAACGTAATTTACTTGAAGACATCTTCTCTCTTTTCTTATTTCTTTTTTTTCCATACCATGCCAAGTGTTAGGGCCACTTGAAAAGAAATAACCATAATTATCCTTATAAGGAACAGTTTTAGCTAATTTTAGATTTTCATCATAAAAATCTGTACCTAAATCTTCTTTTTCATTATGCTTGTTTACGAATAATAAACATGACATCAGTTTCTCTTTAATATCGCAATGTGGTTTTAACCAGAATCCTTTTCTATCACATATAACTTCAACTCTTACATATGAATTAGAAAGATCTTTATTGATCATTTCAGAAATTTTTTTATAAGTTGATGGATTTTGAAGTTCTTTAATAAATTCAACAAGATTAGGAAATTGATTTGAATTTTCTTTTGTAACAAAACATCTAAATTTTAATGCTTTACCACCGTCTGATATACCTTCTCTAAACTTACCTTCACCTCCATCAATTGCTCTTGTGCCATCATAGTTTAAATTATGTTCTATCGGGTTAGCTATATCAGCGTTTACAATTTCCTGAACTTGGCCGTCTGTTAGTGGTTGATTTAATTCCCAATGTTCAAAAGGGGATTTATGATTTGAAGAATTTTTTAATATTGAATTTAAAAATGCCATTATAATTGAATTTTATCTTTGATGATATTTGCTACTCTATTCGTTTCATCTAATTTTTCATAGTTCCAATTTTCTAATTTTTCTCCTAATTCTCTAACAATCTTCATTTCTTGAAATAATTTTCTAAAATTTTTAAATCTTTTATCGCTTTTTTTAGGTGGAATAGTGGCAATATAAATTGGCCTACCTGTTAAAGCTGCCTCTGAAATCATGGAGCTTGAATCGCAAGTAATAACTAAATATTTTGATTGTGAAAGAGCACTTAAATAGGCTTTTTTATCAACACCATCTAATACTAAATGATCATTTCCAAAATATATTTTTGCATGTTCTATAGTTCCCTTTGGCGTTCTCATAGAAGGAATGACTACTAAATTAAGATTATTTTCTTTAACTAAATAATTTACTTTTGAAAAAATTTCTTGGATATTTCTATCTGAATAATCATAATACTGAGTAGGACCACCAATTATTAAAGAAATAATATTTTTATCCCTTAATTTGCTTGAAATACTAAACAAATATTCTTTGTCTTTTTCAATTTCTTCATTTGTTAAATAATGAATAGCTCCTTTTGTTTTTAATACATTATGTCCATCAAGATTATCGTGCTCAGGCACTACAACTAGATCAAAATTATCTAGTTTTATCTTTGGGTTTTGAATGTGAATGTTAAATACTTTTTTCTTTGAATTTTTTTTTAAGAATAATGATGGAATAATACTTTTTCTCCCACATGAAATTATTAAATCAACATCTTCGCATTCAATTTTTTTAAAAACTGAGTCGGATATAGGAGTGAATTTTGGTGGTATAACTTTCCAGAAACCTTTTGTTTCAACTGTGTGGTGAGAATAATTTATATCTAAAGCTTTAGCCAAACCTTCTACTTGGCTAATCATCCCATGCATACCTTCTGTTAATAATATACCTTTCAATTTAGTCATTAATCATTATATAGCTTTCATATGAGTGAAAATCCAACTAAACACACAAAAGTGTTAATAATTGGGTCAGGTCCCGCTGGATATACAGCAGCAATTTATGCTGCAAGAGCGATGTTAAAACCAATATTAGTTCATGGTATGGAACCCGGTGGCCAATTAACAACAACAACTGATGTTGAAAATTTTCCTGGATTTAAAGATGTGATACAAGGGCCATGGCTTATGGATCAAATGAAAGGTCAGGCAGAAGTAGTTGGGACTGAAATGATTCAAGATCATATTGCATCTGTAGACTTAAAATCTAAGCCGTTTAAAGCTGTTGGAGATAGTGGTCAAATTTATGAGGCAGACTCAATAATTATTTCAACTGGAGCTCAAGCAAGATGGTTAAATATTGATTCAGAACAAAGCTTTAGAGGTTTTGGTGTATCTGCATGTGCAACATGTGATGGATTTTTCTTTAAAGACAAAACTGTAGCAGTTGTTGGAGGTGGAAATGCTGCAGTTGAGGAAGCTATGTTTTTAACAAAATTTGCTTCAAAAGTTCAACTTATACACAGAAGAGATAGTTTGAGAGCAGAAAAATTACTTCAAAAGAAATTAATGGAAAATAAAAAAATTGAAATAATTTGGGACTCTGTTGTTGATGAAGTTATTGGGGATAATGATCCTAAAAATGTAACTGGATTAAAAATTAAAAATGTTAAAACAAATAAAATAGAAGAACTAAAAATTGATGGTTTGTTCATTGCTATAGGGCATGATCCAGCAACCTCATTATTTAAAGACCAACTAGAAATGGATAATGAGGGTTATTTAATAACAAAACCAGAGTCTACGGAAACAAATATACCAGGAGTTTTTGCCGCTGGTGATGTGAAAGATAAAGTATTTAGACAGGCAGTTACAGCAGCTGGTATGGGATGTATGGCAGCATTAGAGGCAGAAAAACATTTATCCGAATAAATGAATGAAACAGTATTGTTAACAGGTATAAGTGGATGGATCGCTAAACACACTGCAATTGAATTATTAAAATCGGGATATAAAGTTTTAGGCACTGTTAGAGATTCTGGTTTAATAGAGCAAACAAAAAAAACAATAAATGAATATGCATCAATTGATAAATTATCATTTGTCGAATTAGATCTTTTAAAAGACGAAGGTTGGGATGAGGCATTAAAAGGCTGTAAGTATGTAATGCATGTGGCTTCTCCTTTCCCTTTAAAGACCTCTAGAGATCGTGAAAGTCTTGTTCCAACAGCTAAAGATGGAACTATAAGAGTTTTAAAAGCTGCTGTTAATGCGGGAGTTGAACGTATTATTAAAACTTCTTCAATTGCAACAATGTTTAGAAAACCTAATAGGACAAATCCATATACATTTGGTGAAAATGATTGGAGTGATGCTAATTGGAAAGGTTGTAATGATTACTTTGTTTCAAAAATCAAGGCTGAAAAAGCAGCTTGGGAATTTATGGAGAATAAAGGTTTAAAGAATAAGTTGGTATGTATATGTCCTGGAGGTGTCTTTGGAGACGCTTTAGATGCTAAAGAAAAAACTTCGATAAGTTATGTTAAATTATTTTTAGAAGGTAAATATCCAGGTGCTCCGGATTTTAGTATTTTAGTCTCAGATATGAAAGATGTAGTGAAAGCTCACATCAATTCTTTAACAAGACCAGATGTTGGAGGAAGACGACTAATAATTGGCTCTGAGGTCAAAAGAATGATAGATTTTTCTAATATTATGGCTGAAGCATTACCTAAATATTCAAAAAAACTTCCAAAAAGAGTGTTGCCAAATTTTTTAGTGAGAATAATTAGTCATCTGGATACGAGTGCAAAAATGATGGTTCCAGATTTAGGGATACAAATGCAAACTGATGCTTCGTATGCTGAAGATTTATTGGGATTTAAATTTCAGCCGGCCAGAGGATGTATTGAGGATGCAGCAAAATCAGTAGTTAGACTTGGATTAGTATAATATCAATAATTTACAAGGTATTTCAGTATAGAATAAAAAGTTATTTTAAATTATAAAAGAAAGTAAATGGAAAACATTGTAAAGCAAATCCAGCTTGTAGCATTAGTAATCATTTTAGTTAGTACAGTGATTGCTTTTGGGCAAGAGATGTATCAGATGATACTCGTGCAAAGGGTTACTTTGGCAGATCTGCTTTTACTTTTTCTATATCTTGAAGTGCTTGCAATGGTTAGAGTTTTTTGGGAGAGCCAATCAATTCAAATTACCCTGCCGTTATTTATTGCCATAACCGCACTTGCTAGATTTATTATTTTACAAGGAAAATCTCTAAATCCAGAGATATTACTATATGAAGCAGGTGCTATTGTTTTAATTGCTTTAGCAATTGTAATTTTAAGATTTAGAAATTCTTCACTAATTGGACTAAATAAAAAAAAATAGGTTTATCCTAAATCCTCACAAAACTTTTTAATTCTAGACATTGCTATTTTAAGTTTTACCATTGAAGTCGCATATGAAATTCTAAAATATCCATCTAAACCAAATGCTGAGCCCTGAACAGCTGCAACATTTTGTTTTTCTAAAAGCTTTTGGACAAAATCAGTATCTTCTTTAAGTTTAGTTCTTTTATTTAAAAGTTTTTTACAATTCGGAAATACGTAAAATGCACCATTAGGTTTTAAGCAGCTAATACCATCAATATTATTTAAACTTTTTACAACAAAATCTCTTCTTTCTTTAAATGATTTTGCTCTTTTCTTAATAAAGTCTTGTTTTCCATTCAGAGCTTCAACAGCTGCTGCTTGACTAATTGACGAGGGATTCGAAGTTGACTGAGATTGAATTTTTCTAATTGCAGAAATTATTTCTTTTGGTCCAGCCGCATAACCAATTCTCCACCCAGTCATTGCATAAGATTTGCTCACCCCATTCATTGTTAATGTTCGAGATTTTAATTTTGAAATTTGTGCAATAGTAAAAAATTTAAAATTATCATATTTAACATGCTCATAAATATCATCGCTCAAAATGTGAACTTTCTTATTTTTTATTAAAACCTTAGCCAATTTTTGAATTTCTGATTTGCTGTATCCAGATCCAGTTGGATTAGATGGTGAGTTAAGGATTATCCATTTCGTTCTTTTTGTAATTGCAGCTTTTAATTTTGTAGGTGTAATTTTAAATCCATCTTTTTCATCACATTTTACTATTTTTGGTTTTCCTCCTGCTAAGAGAACCATGTCTGGATATGAAACCCAGAATGGAGCAGGAATAATAACTTCATCTCCTTTATTTAAAGTTGCCATAAAAGTGTTATAGAGAACTTGTTTCCCTCCAGTTCCAACTGTGATTTCATCTAGTTTATAATTTAGTTTATTTTCTCTTTTAAATTTTTTTAAAATTGCTTTTTTTAATGCTGGAGTTCCATCAACTGCAGTATACTTTGTATCTCCGTCTCTTATTGCTTTAATAGCTGCATTTTTAACATTGATAGGAGTATCAAAATCTGGTTCCCCTGCCCCAAGTCCAACTACATCTTTTCCTGCAGCTCTTAATTCTCTTGCCTTTTGAGTAACTGCAATAGTTGGGGATGGTTTAATTCTTTTTAAATTATTAGATATTATGCTCATTGAATTATGAAATTATTCAATTACGTTGTTTAATATATGGAGAATACATATCAAGACCTAATTACAGACATTCAGAGTAAAAACCCAAAAATCGGTGGAAAACTCGAAGGTGGAAAAAAATTCAAAATAAAGTCTGATTTTACCCCAGCTGGTGACCAGCCAGATGCAATTAAAAGGCTTGTCCAAGGAGCTAAAAAAAATGAGTTTAATCAAGTATTATTAGGAGTAACTGGATCTGGAAAAACTTTTACAATGGCAAAAGTTATAGAAGCTACGAATAGACCAGCGTTAATATTGGCACCAAATAAAACTTTGGCAGCTCAACTTTACGGTGAGATGAAAACTTTTTTTCCAGATAATGCAGTTGAGTATTTTGTATCTTACTATGATTATTACACTCCAGAAGCTTACGTGCCAAGATCAGATACGTATATAGAAAAAGAAGCATCAATAAACGAGCAGATTGATAGAATGAGACACTCTGCAACAAGATCTCTTCTTGAAAGAGACGATGTTTTAATTGTTGCAAGTGTTTCCTGTATTTATGGTTTGGGATCAGTTGAAGCTTACAGCAAAATGACTTTAACCCTACAGAAAAACTATGAATATAATAGAGAGCAAATAATAAAATCTCTTGTTGCTCTTCAGTATAAGAGAAATGATCAAAATTTTTTTAGAGGAACATTTAGAGCAAGAGGAGAATATTTAGAAATATTTCCATCTCATCTAGAGGATAGAGCATGGAGACTAAGTTTATTTGGTGATAAACTAGAGAAGATTGAAGAATTTGATCCTTTGACAGGAGACCAGGTTAGAGACCTTAGCCTTGTAAAAGTTTATGCTAACTCTCATTACATCACTCCTAAACCGACTGTAGAGCAAGCAATTATAAAAATAAGAAGAGAATTAGAAGAGACTTTAAAAAAACACAAAGCAGAAAATAAATTATTAGAAGCGCAACGATTAGAGGAGAGAACTAAATTTGATTTAGAAATGATTGAGGCAACTGGATCTTGTGCGGGAATTGAAAATTATTCAAGATTTTTGTCTGGTAGAAAACCAGGAGAGCCACCACCTACTCTTTTTGAATATTTTCCTGATAACACATTAGTTTTTGTAGATGAATCTCATGTTACAGTTCCCCAACTTAATGGGATGTTTAAGGGAGATAGATCTAGAAAAAGCACGTTGGCTGAGTATGGTTTTAGATTGCCATCTTGCATGGATAACAGACCTTTAAAATTTGAAGAGTGGGATTTAATGAGAACACAAACTGTATTTGTTTCAGCAACTCCTGGGCCGTGGGAATTGGAACAGACTAAAGGCAAGTTTATTGATCAAGTCATAAGACCTACAGGCTTAATTGATCCACCAGTTGAGATTAGACCAGCTAAAAATCAAGTAGATGACCTTATGCATGAATGTAAAAAAGTAGTTGAAAATAATTATAGAGTTTTGGTTACAACACTTACAAAAAAAATGGCAGAGGATTTAACGGAGTATCTTCATGAAAATGGGATAAAAGTAAGATACCTTCATTCTGATATAGATACACTTGAGAGAATAGAGATTATGAGAGATCTTAGAATGGGTGTATTTGATGTTCTAGTCGGAATAAATTTATTAAGAGAAGGTTTAGATATTCCAGAATGTGCATTAGTTGGAATACTAGATGCTGATAAGGAAGGATTTTTGCGATCAGAAACTTCACTAATTCAAACAATAGGAAGAGCTGCAAGAAATGTGGATGGAAAAGTTATTCTTTATGCTGATAAGGAAACAAAAAGTATAAAGAAAGCAATTAAAGAAACTGAGAGAAGAAGAAAGATTCAATTAGAGTACAATAAGAAAAATAAAATCGATGCTAAATCTGTAAAAAAAGAAATAAGTGACATTTTAGAAAGTGTCTACGAGAAAGATTACGTCAAAATAAGTGAGGGTTCCAATATTGGTGGTAACCTTAAAAAACATTTAAAAGGATTAGACAAAAAGATGAAAGAAGCTGCATCTAATTTGGAATTTGAGGAAGCCGCTAAAATTAGAGATGAGATGAGAAAACTTCAAAGTACTGAATTAGAAATTACTTTAAACCCCAAAATTAGACAGTACGATGTTAAAAATAAAATTTATCCCAAAGGTAGATCAACACTAGGTATGCCTGGCACAAGGGTCACAAAAAAAAGAGATAAAAAATGGAAGCACGGAAGATAATAATTACTGGAGCAGCAACTCGTATGGGGGCTGCAATAGCTAAAAAATTATCTGGACCTAACATTGAAATTGTTATCCATTATAACAAATCTAGATCCAAAGCAGAAAATCTTAAAAAAGATTTAACTAAAAGCGGTACAAAAATTTATTTGGTAAAAGCAGATTTAACTAAAGAAAAAGAAATAGAAAGAATGCTTAAATTTTCAAAATCAAAATTGAAGTATTTTGATTGTTTAATTAATAATGCTTCATTATTTGAGAACGATAAACTTGAAAATTTCACAACAAAAAGTTGGGACAGCCATTTAAAAGCTAATTTAAAAGCTCCAGCTTTATTATCAAAGGGTTTTGCTAAAAATGCTAAAGGCAAAAACAATAATATTATTAATATAATTGATCAAAGAGTATTCAAGTTAACTCCATATTTTTTTTCATATACATTAAGTAAAACTGGTCTTTATACTTTAACCAAAACTAGCGCCATGAGTCTTGCCCCAAATATTAGAGTGAATGGAATTGCTCCAGGTCCAACTATTAAAAATAAAAGACAGTCTGACAAGCATTTTAAAAAACAATACATGGCAACACCTCTTAAAAGGCAGACAAATGTAGAAGAAATCTGCAATGCTGTTGACTTTTTTATTAAAAATAGATCTATTACCGGTCAAGTTTTAGCAATTGATAGTGGCCAAAACTTAAACTGGCAAACTCCAGATATAATGGGTGGTAAGGAATGAAAAAGAATAATTTAAAGATTGTTAAAATAAATAAAACAAAGAGCTTATTTAATTACGAAAAAAAAGTTTTAATAAAAGAATTAATACTGGGATTAAAACTTGGTTATTTTGATTTTGAAAAAGAAAAGCCTCAAAAAGTAAAATTTAATTTAGAGGTTAATTATCAAGATAAACAGCCTTCGAATGACAAAGATATTAAATCGATAGTTAACTATGCTAAAATTGTAAAATTAATAAAAAAATTAGTAAAAAATAAACATTACAATTTTCTTGAGACATTGGCAGAAGATGTTTTTGATGAGCTATTCAAAGATAAAAGAATAGATAAAATCACTCTTCAAATCGAAAAATTAGAAATAATGAAGGATTGCAGTTCAGTTGGGATCCAAATTTCTAAAAAAAGAAGCCATGATCAGCTCTGATATAGGTAAAGAAGTAATTAAAAAAGAATTGCCCTTGGTTCCTAAGCTGCCAGGTGTTTATAGGATGCTAAATTCAAAAGGAGAAATTCTTTATGTGGGTAAAGCAAAAAACCTTCCAAATAGACTCAAAAGTTATGTGTCAGAAAAAAATCATATTATTAGAACTGAAAGAATGCTCTCTCAAACAAAAAGACTCGAAATTACTACTACTTCAAATGAAAGTGAGGCTTTACTTTTAGAGGCAAATTTAATTAAAAAGTTTAAACCAAAATTTAATATTTTATTAAGAGATGACAAATCCTTTCCTTTTATTTTTATAGGTGACAAAGATAAATGGCCACAAATCAAAAGGCACAGAGGAAAAAAAGGCAAAGAAGGATTTTATTTTGGACCATTTGCATCAGCTGGATCTGCAAATTGGACTATAAAAATGATCCAAAAAATATTTCATCTCAGAATTTGCGATGATACTGTTTTCAAAAATAGAGAAAGACCCTGCATACTTTATCAAATTAAAAGATGCTCAGGACCTTGCGTTGGTTACGTAACTGAGAGTGATTATAAACAAACTGTTGATGACGCAATTGAGTTTGTGTCAGGCAAATCTAGAAAAATTCAGAAAAGCTTATCTAACCAAATGGAAAAGGCTAGTGAGGATTTAGACTTTGAAAAAGCAGCAATATTAAGAGATCGAATTAAATCATTAAATATTATTCAATCTTCTCAAAGAATTAATGAAGCAAATTTAGTCGAAGCAGATGTTATCGCAGGATATAAAGAATCTGGAAAAACTTGTATTCAAGTTTTTTTTTATAGGTCAAAACAAAATTGGGGTAATCAAGCTTTTTTTCCAAAGCATGATCCAGAAGAAAATCTAAATGATATCATTAATTCTTTTGTCTCTCAATTTTATGAAAATAAAAGTGTGCCATCTTCAATAATTTTATCAAATGAAATTAAAGAGAAAGAATTAATTGAAAAAACACTTACACAAAAAGAAGGTAAACAAATCACAATTACTGTCGCAAAAAAAGGGACGAAACTAAAAGTTATAAATCAAGCAATAAATAATGCAAAAGATAGTTTGAATAGAAAACTTTACGAGAGTCAGAATAATAGAGATCTTTTCGATGCAGTATCAAAAAAATTCAATCTTGAAACTAATATTAATTTAGTTGAGGTTTATGACAATAGCCATATTCAAGGCACAAATAGTGTGGGCGCTTTAATTACTTATGGCGATGAAGGGTTCGTTAAAAAAAGGTATAGAAAATTTAATATAAAAATTCAAAAAAATGCTCAAGATGATTATGGAATGATGAAAGAGGTTCTTAACAGAAGATTTAAAAGAGCAGTTCAAGAGAAAGATAATTATTTAACTTTCCCTGATTTAGTTTTAATTGATGGAGGGAAAGGTCAATATTCTGTTGCTAGAGAAGCGATGAATGAACTTGGTCTACATGAAATACCTATTGTAGCTATAGCAAAGGGCAAAATGAGAAATAGTGGAAATGAAACATTTTTTCATAACGGAAGAGAGTTCAAGTTTGAGAAAAATGATCCAACATTATTCTTTTTACAAAGACTAAGAGATGAATCCCATCGATTTGCAATAAGTGCTCATAGAGCAAAAAGAAAAAAGGGCATAAGCAAATCATTATTAGATCAAATTGATGGTATTGGATCTATAAGAAAAAGGGCATTATTAAATCATTTTGGTTCAGCCAGAGCTGTGGAATCAGCTAGTTTGGATGAAATAAAATCAGTTGATGGAGTTGAGGAAAAAGTTGCAAAAAAAATATATAATTTCTTTCACGAATGAAATTTAAAATACCTAATTATTTAACAATTGGAAGAATAATAATTGTTCCAATATTTGTTTTTACATTCTACCTTCCTGGATTTTATGGAGACGTTATACCATTTGCTCTTTTTTTAATTGCCTCATTTACAGATTTTTTAGATGGCCTTTTGGCAAGAATGTTTAAAGAAGAGTCTAAACTTGGTGAACTTTTAGATCCTATTGCAGATAAAATTATTGTTGCAACTGCGTTAATTTTATTAGTTATGGACCAAACAATAAAAAATTACGAAGTTATTGCAGCTATTATAATTCTAACAAGGGAAATACTAATTTCAGGATTAAGAGAGTTTCTTGCAAAAGGGAAGATAAAGCTTCCTGTTTCTAATTTAGCAAAACTTAAAACATTCTTGCAGATGTTTTCGATAGCAATACTTCTGACTGGGGAAACAGGAAATAAATTAATAAATTTTCAAGATTATAATGCTCAAACAATTGGCATTATTATTTTATGGCTATCTGCGTTTTTAACACTTTATACTGGATATGATTATCTTAGAAAAGGAATAGACCATGCAATATCTGAAGATAATAAGGATTAGGCAGCTTTTTTTTGTCTAACTAACTGATCAAAACTTTTTGATAATCCTAATATAACATCACAAATTTTGTATTTATGATCTGCTATGCTTGCAACAGGTGTTATTTCAGCTGCAGTACCAGTTAAGAAACATCCATCAAAATTACCTAGTTCATCTGGAGAAATTTTTCTTTCATGAACTTTGATATTTTTTGATTTGGCTAATTCAATTACAGCTTGTCTTGTAATACCATTTAAAAAAGAATCTGGTGTTGGTGTATGTAATTCATTATTTTTATCTTTAAAAAAAATGTTTGCACTTGTTCCTTCTGCAACATTACCTTCAAAATCTAACATTAATGATTCAGAATACCCTTGTTGTTCAGCTTCGTGTTTTGAAAGTGTACAAATCATATATAATCCAGCTGCTTTTGCATCCCAAGGAATAGTATTTGGAGCCGGTCTTCGCCATTTAGAAATATTTAATCTTATTCCTTCGGCTTTTAATTTTGGATCAAAATATGCAGGCCATTCCCATGTTGCTATTGCTACATTTATCGAAGTTTTCTGTGCAGACACACCCATCATCTCGCTTCCTCTCCACGCAAATGGTCTTACATATCCGTTTTGAATATTTTGAACCGCTACTATTTTTTTAGAGGCTTCATTTATTTCGTCTTTTGTATAAGGAATGTTAATGTCTAATCTTTTTGCAGAATAAAATAATCTATCTGTATGCTCTTCTAGCTTAAATATTTCTCCGTCGTATACTCTTTCACCTTCAAAAACTAAACTTGCATAGTGAAGTCCATGACTGATTACATGGCATTTTGCATCTTGCCATTCAACAAGCTCATTATTGTACCAAATTTTTCCTGATCGTTTATCGAAAGGTATCATTATTTAATTTTATAAAAAAATATATTTGTATATATAATATGTCAATATAACTTACCAATATGAAAAAACTTTTATATTTAAAAGATGAAGATCTCAAACAATATATTGAAAAAATATTTCTTGGCTACAGAGAGACGGTCTCAGATGCTAGAAATGTGTTGAATAAATACTCCATAGGTGTCGCACATAACAAGGTTATTCATCTAATTTCATTATATGAGGGTATCACAATATCAGAACTTTTAAGAAAATTGAAAGTTACAAAGCAAAGTTTGAATAGAGTTTTGAAAGATTTAATAAATCTAAAAGCTATAAAATATGAAAAAGATCAAGTAGATACCAGAATAAAACATGTCTTCTTAACAGAGGAAGGAGAAAAATTATTTAACGAAATTTTCTCAGCTCAAAAGAAAAGAATTTACCAGGCATTCTCCGCATCAAAGGCAAATGAGGTTGTTAGTTTTGATAATGTTTTAAAAAAAATAATTAATGGAAAAATTTAAAGCACATATTTTAGTTGTAGATGACGATGATGGTATAAGAGAATTAGTTAAAGAATACCTTTCCCAAAATGAATATCTTGTAACTAGTTCGAATAGCGCTGAAGATGCTCTTGAGAAAGTTAAAATTATAAAATTTGACTTAATAGTGCTTGATATAATGATGCCGGGGAAGAGTGGTTTGGAATTTACAAAAGAAAATAAAGATAAAATTTCGACCCCTATAATTCTTTTAACTGCGAAGGGCGAAGCTTCAGAGAGAATAGAGGGTTTGGATATTGGTGCAGACGATTACCTTCCAAAACCTTTTGAGCCTAAAGAATTAATACTTAGAATTAATAATATCTTAAATAAAACAAAATATAAAAATACAAAGAGAAAATTTAAATTTGGTAAAATTGAAATAGATCTTAATAAGCAGTTTATTTTGAAAAATGATAAATCAATAAAAATTAATAATACAGAAAAAATAATTTTAGATAAAATGGTTAATTCCCCTGGAAAAATTTTTAAAAGAGAGGAGATTGGAAATCTTATAAAAATTGATAAAGAAAGATCAGTTGACGTAATCATTACACGACTTAGGAAAAAAATTGAAGAAAACCCCAAAAGCCCAAATTATTTACAAACAATAAGAGGTGAAGGTTATGTTTTATGGATTGAATAAATATATAAAAAATATCCTGCCAAAAAGACTTTTTTATAGAGGTTTACTCATAGTCGCTGTTCCAATAGTAGTTATGCAAATAACTATCTCTTTAGTTTTTTTTGATAGTCTTTGGATCAAAACTAATTCTGGAATGACAAGAGCATTAGTCTCTGAAGTCAAAACTTTTGTAGATGCTTATGATAACGACGAAACTAACAAAGATTTTATAATAATTTTATTCAAAGAACACTTGGGTTTTAATATCAAATATGAAAAAGATAAAATCTTACCAGATAAAATACCAGAAAGATGGTTCAGTCCAGTGGATCGATCACTAAGAAGAGAATTAAAAAAAAAAAATTTAACTTATTGGTTTGATACAACAAACTTCAAAGAAGTTGTTGACTTGAAAATAGGATATTCAAAAGGATATTTTCAATTTTATATTCCAAGGGATAGACTAACTACGAGTTCAGCCAGATTATTTGGTCTTTGGATAACATTGCCAGCATTATTAATGATAGCTGTAGCAATAATTTTTTTAAAGAATCAAACTAGACCCATAACTAAACTTGCAGAGGCATCTGAAAGATTTGGTCGAGGAGAAGATATTGATGAGTTTAGACCTTCTGGAGCACTCGAAATCCGAAAAGCTGGTTTAGAGTTTGACAAAATGAGAAAAAGAATAATTAGACATCTTAATCAAAGATCTGAGATGCTATCAGGTATTAGCCACGATTTAAGAACACCTCTGACAAGGATAAAACTACAAATAGCGATGATTAAAGATAAAGGAGTTGTGGAGAAACTCTCAAGAGATGTTGATGAAATGGAAAAAATGTTAAATGAATATCTTCAATTCGCAAGATCTGGTGCAAAAGATAAAACTGAAACGTTTGATATTTCCGTTCTTCTTGAAGATATTTGTAAAAAATATGAGAAACCAAATATAAAATATTTTTTAAAAGAGAGAGTTTATTTTGATGGAAGAAAGAATTTAATTAGCAGATGTATTAATAACCTTATTGATAATTCTCTAAAATTTGCTGACAATGTTGAATTGTATCTAAAAAAAGGAAGATCAACTATTAATATTTCAATAGAAGATGATGGTCCAGGCATACCGCAAAAAGAACATCAAAATGTTTTGAAGCCATTTTATAAAATTGACAAAAGTAGATCGGAAACA
>CABYDS010000010.1 GCA_902517745.1 uncultured Pelagibacteraceae bacterium | reverse complement strand
ACAGCGTTTAATTTTTCTTTTTTTAGCTTTTCGATTTTATTTTCACTGGTTGGTGTTTTTTTTGATGCAACCTTAGAAATTTCATTTTGTTTTTTGTCTGTTTGAATTTCTTTTTTTTTATCTTTTTTTACTTTTTTAGGAGGGGCCTGTTCAGACAAAAGCTTTTCATTTTCTTTTTTTGCCTTCTCAATTATTTTTGATGCTTTTGGTGCGAAAGGAATATTTGTCTTTTCAGCTATTTGAATAAGCTCAACAGAAATAAGAGGTGGAATATCCAGAGGTTTTTTTGCAACAAATGGTAAAGCCAAAATACTCACCATAACAATAGCGACATGAAATCCAGATGAGATTAAAAGACCTCGATACATAATCTCTATCTCTCTTTATTCGGTTCAGATATTAAAGCAACTTTTGTAAATCCCGACCCTGAAAGCATTCCCATAATTTCAAGAACCCTTCCATAGTTAATAGCTTTATCTCCCCTAACATAAATTCTTGTATCAGTCCTATTATTTGACACTGCCAATATTTTTACAATCAAATTGTTAAACTCAACTTTTGTTTCCTGAATAAAAATTTCACCTTTAGAATTAATTGTTAAAGTTAATGGTTCATTTTCCTCAGGAAGTGTATCGGCTGAAGTTTCTGGCAGATCTACCTGGACTCCAACTGTAAGCAATGGCGCAGTGACCATAAATATAATTAGCAAAACCAACATTACATCAACAAATGGTGTAACGTTAATTTCACTCATTGGATCGTTTTTTGAACTTTTGAGCTTAAATCCCATTTAAATAATTGATAAGAATCTTTTTGAAAAATTTTCTAATTTTTGAGAGTATTTTCTAGAGTCTGAATTAAATTTATTATATGCAATTACAGCAGGAATTGCAGCTAATAAGCCAAGTGCAGTTGCAAATAAGGCTTCTGCAATACCTGGGGCAACTATTGCAAGGCTAGTGTTTCTTGAAATTGCAATCGATTGAAATGAATTCATAATTCCCCAAACAGTTCCAAACAATCCTATAAATGGAGCTGTCGATCCAACAGTTGCTAAAAAACTATTATACTTTTCAACTGCTACCATTTGTTTTTCAATATTTACTTCTAAAACACTAGATAGTCTCTCAGATAAATTTGATTTTGATCTAGTTTTCATTACTGTTTGCATAGAGCTTTTAAATAATTTTGCCATAGGATCCTCAATATTTGAAGGCAGACTGTTATAGAATGTTTCAGCAGACTTTGATTTCCAAAATTTCTCTTCAAATTCCTCAGCACTTTTATTAATTTTTCTAAACATTCTTATTTTTTCAAATATTATTGCCCATGAATAAATAGAACTTACAATTAATATTATGATTACTGACTTGACAATTATATCCGCACGTAAAAATAAACTAATTAAAGAAAAATCTGTGTTACTTGCTAAACCTAAACTTTGCGTTGCAATATCTGCTTCCATTCAATCGTTTCCCATTAAAATATGTCATTAATTTGTCTTCAAAAAACCTTAATAGTCTAGTTATCGTTGTTTTCCCTTGTGTTTTCAAAATACTGAGCAATTAAAATAGCATCTGCTTTATTATTATCTTTTTTTCTTGATAACTTATTAGAAATTCTAGGAAACATATCTATTACTTTGGTTCGACTGGCATCTTTTTCAGAATTAATCAGATTAAAATGTTTTTTCCATTTTGCTGGTCTAACATAAAAAATGGGAAGCTCCATTGCAGAACATATGCCTTTAATTACTCCAAATGATTGTCCAAAATTAAACATGCTTGTTACACCTTGTCCTGGCATAGCAGAAACTTGTTCGACTATTACGCTCATTTTTTCGTTCTTAAATTTATTTTTTATCAGCATTATTTCATTATAAATTTGCCTACCATTAACTTGTTTTTTATTTTTTTTTCCTTCAGCCATTGTAGGCATGTCGATTACATCAATAACATTCCCACTAGAAAAAAAACAGATAGCACCTGCTATTCCTGGATCAATTCCAACAATTATCATTTAATCTTCAAAGTTAACATTTGTATAAACATTTTGTACATCATCCTCGTCGTCAAGAGTTTCTAAAAATTTTACCATATTTTGATTTTCTTCACCTTTGAGAGATACCTTATTTATGGGTAGCCACTCGATTTCAGTAGAAAGAAAATTTGTAATAACTTTTTCAAATTTTTTTTTTACCTCATATATTTCATCGATATCCGTATGCACTTCATGAAATTCATCACGATAAATACAATCATTTGCACCCGACTCGATTGCTAATTCAAAAATTTTATCTTGTTCAATTTCATTTTTATCTATTTTAATTACACCCAATCTTTGAAAATTATGTGATGCAGAGCCCTGGGTTCCTAAAGAACCGTTATTTTTCGAAAATATTGTTCTTATGTTAGAAGCAGTTCTATTTTTATTATCAGTCAATGCTTCAACTATTACAGCAGATTTGCTAGGTCCAAAACCTTCATACCTAATATTTTCAAAATTTGATTGATCATTGTTTGAAGACTTTTCAATTGCTCTCTCAATATTTTCTTTTGGCATGTTAGCTGATCTGGCTGCTTGTATTGCTGATCTTAATCTCGAATTCATATCGGGATTTTTATCTCCTAGTTTTGCAGCTACAGTGATTTCTCTGGAGAGTTTAGAAAAAATTTTTGATCTCTGTTTATCAGCTTTGCCTTTTTTATGTTTAATACCCGCCCAATGTGAGTGTCCAGCCATAATTAATTTACGTTATTTAAACTCCCACCAAAAATGAAACTTTCTATATTTTTTGCTAGTCCATTTCTTACATCGCAATCTACAACTACTCCACTCAGAGATGCTTCTCCATTGGCGGGAAAATGTTTTACAGCTTCTTTTTTTAGAAATCTGTTAATTGAATTTTGTGTATTCATACCAATTACCGAGTCATAGTCGCCACACATTCCAGCATCAGTAATATAGCTAGTTCCATTTTTTAGGACTCTTGCATCATTTGTGGGCACGTGCGTATGGGTACCTACAACTAAAGTTGCATATCCATCAAATAGATTTCCTATAGCCATTTTTTCACTTGTTATTTCTCCATGAAAATCGACTATTAAAAAATCATAATCTTTTGATTCTTTTTTTTCTGCAATAAATTCAGTAGCAATTTTAAAAACATCATCACACTTTTTCATAAAAACGTTACCCATAAGATTTAGTACACCAACTTTTAGATTTTTTTTTGAATTGAATATGGAAAAACCTTTACCAGGTAAATTTCCACTCATATTTATTGGTCTTAATAATTTTTTTTCAGTTTTTATATATTCATAAATTTCTTTTTGATCCCAAACATGATTGCCTGTTGTAATTACATCTACACCTACATTAAATAGTTCGTTAGCAATATTTTCGGTTAGGCCCACACCTTCGCTGGCTGCATTTTCACCGTTAACACAAACAAAATCTATACCTTTTTTTGAGACTATATTTGGCAAGTTTTTTTTTACTGATTTAAAGCCTGCGTCTCCAACTATATCACCTAAAAATAAAATCTTCATGTGTGCATTAATTTTTCTGTCAAAATTAAATCTAATTTTCTATCAAAATTTTCAACATTAATTTTATTAACTTTTTGATGTGAAAAAGCCAGTCCAATTGTTGTGCATTTTTTAATTTGAGAGATTTGTTCTAAATATCTATCATAAAATCCACCACCATAGCCAATTCTGTTCCTGAATTTATCAAAAGCAACTATTGGTACAAATATTATATCTGGGTATACTTTTTTCAATTTTAGTGGCTGAGGAATTCCAAATGAGCTTATTGTTAAAGGATCATTTGGACTCCATTTATAAAAATCCATTTGATGATTTCTTTTTATATTTGGCAACGAAATACTATAACCGTTAAAATAAAATTTTTTTAGTATTTGCAAACAATCAAATTCAAAATTTATTGGAAAATAACCTCCAATAATTTTGTTTTTTGATAGATTAATTTTATTATGAAAACTATTTATAATATTATTGCCTATTTTGATTTGAAAATATTTTTTTTTTCTTAAGTTAATAATTTTTTTTCTTAATTTAAATTTTGACACTGATATTTTACGAAACAGAAGTATTTGTGCTATTTTTTTTGACAAAGTCTTCTATTTCTAAAGTTACTTTATCTATTAAATTTTCATAACTTATTTTGTAGTTTTCGATATCATTCTCAAGTTCTTCTTGCGTTGAGCTTAAATTTTTAATTTCATTTTCTTTGTTATCTTTGTACTGATAAACTAAAGATCTTAATTCTTTAAATTTTTCTTTTAATTCTTGAAGCTCTTTTTTTTGCGCATCTACTTTTTTTTTGGTTTCAAAATACTCATCCATGACTTTGATGGATGATATTAATAATAATTTATTTTCACCGATATTTCCAAGTTCGAATTTTAAATTATTGAACTTTTTGTTTAAACTCAATGATAGTTGTTCCAAATGTTCTTCTTGACCATCCTCGCAAGATAATAAATATTCTTTACCATTAAAATTTATATTTACATTTGCCATTTATCTATTTCTTCTAACAAACTATCTGTTTCTTGATTTAATTCATCAATTTTTTCAGTAAATTTATTTTCTTTTCTTTTTGAAATTTCATAGTCTTTTTTTAATTCATTTAATTGACTTTTAAGTTTTAAATTTTCTTCCTCCAAGCCTTGAAGAGATTTAATTATCTGATCTTTTTCAATTTCTAATTGATTTTTTTGATTTTTTAAAATGTTGACTTTATCTATTTCTTTATTATCTCGAATGTTTATATCTTTCAATTTTTGCAAAGTATCAATCAATTTTTTTTCTTTTTCATCAATGTTTTTCATATATATATCTATATTAATAAATTGATTCACCTAAGTCTAGATAGGATACTTTTTGAAAAACAAAGAAAAAAATTTATCGAACGCTATTCGTTTTTTATCAATGGATGCAGTACAAAAAGCCAATTCTGGTCATCCAGGAATGCCAATGGGTATGGCAGATGTTGCAACAATATTATTTAAGTATTTCTTAAAATTTAACCCTGCAAATCCTAACTGGCTTAATAGAGATAGATTCGTTTTATCAGCAGGGCATGGTTCAATGTTACTTTATTCTCTTTTATATTTGACTGGATATAAGAGCATTCAAATTAATGACATAAAAAAATTTAGACAATTAAATTCAATTTGCGCTGGACACCCTGAGTATCACCCTAATTCAGGTATTGAAACGACTACTGGTCCTCTTGGTCAAGGAATTGCTAATTCTGTAGGATTTGCAATTGCAGAAGAAATTTTAAAAAAAAAATTAGGTAAAAATTTAATTAATCACAAAACTTACGTATTAGCAGGTGATGGGTGTTTAATGGAGGGAATAAGCCACGAAGCAATGAGTCTTGCTGGTCATTTAAAGCTTAAAAATTTAATAATGCTTTTTGATAATAATTCTATTTCTATTGATGGACCTACTAGTTTAGCAGTCTCAGATGACTTTAAAAATAGATTTAAAAGTTATGGATGGAACTATATTTTGATTGACGGCCACAATAATAGGCAAATTTATAATGCATTAAAAAAAGCTCAAAGTTCAAAAAAACCAACAGTTATATCCTGTAAAACAAAAATAGGATTTGGATCTCCAAATAAAAGTGGAAAGGCGTCTTCACATGGAAGTCCACTTGGAGTAAATGAAATTGAATTAGTAAGAAAAAATTTAGATTGGAGACATAAACCATTTAAAATACCACAAAAGATTCTAAACAAGTGGAGAGAAATAGGTAAAAAAGGTTTAAAAGAAGAAAAGAAATGGAATAAAAGTTTCAATAAACACAAGGATAAATTTAAAAATTTCATAAAAAATAATATTTCAAATTCAGTTATAAAACAAAAAAGAGCCGTTGTGAAAAATCTAAAAACTTTAGCAACAAGAAAGTCATCCGAAGAATTTTTGTCAGCGATACTTAAAGAGAGAAATACTCTAATTGGTGGTTCGGCGGATTTAGCTGGATCAAATAATACAAAAACTAAATTTCATAAAATTATTAACGCAAAAAACTTTGATGGTAATTATATTCACTATGGTGTGAGAGAGCATGGCATGAGTGGTATAATGAATGGATTGGCGCTCCATAGCAACTTTATACCTTACGGTGGTACTTTTTTAATATTTTCTGACTATTGCAAGCCTGCAATAAGGTTATCTGCGATAATGAAACAAAGAGTAATTTATGTTATGACTCATGACTCAATTGGCCTTGGGGAAGATGGACCAACCCATCAACCAATAGAACAACTTGCATCCTTAAGATCTGTACCTAATTTACACATCTTGAGACCTGCAGACCAAACTGAGACTATAGAATGTTGGGATATAGCCTTAAAAAGTAAAAAAACACCTAGCATACTAGCTTTGACTAGACAAAATTTGAACCCAATTAGAACTAGTTTTAGTAAAAATAATATGTGCTCTTTGGGTGCTTACGAAGTTTTAAGAACTAGTAAAAAAATAAAAGTTACGCTTCTTGCCTCAGGTTCTGAGGTTAATCTTGCTATTGAGACTAGTCATAAATTGGCCAAACAAAAAATCTATTCAAAGGTAATATCTATGCCTTGCCAAGAATTATTTGAAAATCAAAGTAAGAGCTATAAAAACAAGATTTTAAGAGAAAGCAGGAATATATTTGCAATCGAAGCAGGTTCAAAAATGTCTTGGCAAAAATATATTGAACAGGGCTTATGTTTTTCTATAGAAGATTTTGGTAAGAGCGCACCTTTTAAAAAAATTTACGATTATTTTGGTTTGAGTAGTGAAAAAATTAGTAAGAGGATAATTTCTTATATTAAAAAATGACGATTAAAATTGGTATTAATGGCATGGGAAGAATTGGCAGAATGATAGCCAGGTCAATATATGAAAATCATAAAAAAAATATAACTATTAATCATATTAATAATAGATCAAGTTCTGAAATTTGTTCAAATTTGCTAAAATATGACTCAATTCATGGCAAATTTGATGCTCGAATAAAATCTGGTCAAAATTTTATAAAGATAAATGAAAAAAACATATCATATACTCAGCACACTAATGTAAATGATATTAAATGGAATAAATACAATGTTGACTATGTTTTTGAATGCACTGGTAAATTTAATTCAAGAGAACAATTGCTGCCCCATTTAGAAAATGGTGTAAAAAAAGTGATAGTATCAGCTCCATGTAAAATGGCCGATAAAACAATTGTTTTTGGTGTTAATCACAAAAGAATAAATAAGAATGATAAAATTATTTCTGCAGCATCATGCACTACTAATTGTTTAGCTCCAGTCGCAGATGTTCTTAATTCAAACTTTGTAATTTTAAACGGCTTCATGACTACCATACATGCTTTTACTAGTGATCAGAGAATATTAGATAATTCGCACAAAGATCCAAGGCGAGCAAGATCAGCAAGTCAGTCAATAGTACCAACGTCTACTGGTGCATCGAAAGCGATTGGAGAAATAATACCTTCATTAAGAGATAAACTACAAGGGGTTGCAATGAGAGTACCAATAGCAAATGTTTCTTTAGTTGAATTTATATTTAATGTAAAAAAAAGAATTTCAATTAATAAAATTAACGATGCCCTTTTGAAAGCATCTAAAAGGTACCCAAAAAATATTTTAATTGTGAGTAAAGAAAAACTAGTTTCAATCGACTTTAATCATAATATGTCGTCTGCAATCATAGATGCATCTCTAACCAATGTGATGGGAAATAATATGGGAAAAATATCTGCTTGGTACGACAACGAGTGGGGTTTTTCCAATAGAATGTGTGATATTGCTAAGTATATTAGCAAAATCAAATAATGAAGCCTATTGAAAACCTAAAGCATTTTGAAAATAAAAAAGTCCTTTTAAGATTGGATTTGAACGTCCCGATTCTAAATGGAAAAATTGTTGATACAAACAGGATAGATAAAATTATACCAACTATAAAATTTCTTTTATCTAAAAAAGCTAAAATCATAATTATTTCCCACATAGGAAGACCAAAAGGGAAAGTAAACAAAGATCTATCCCTAGAACCAATTACTTTTTACTTAAAGAAAAAAATAAATAAAAAAATTCTTCTTTTGAAAGATAACATTTACAATTTAAAAAAAGAGGATATTTTTAAAAATTCAGAATTAGAAATTGTATTACTCGAAAATATTAGATTTTACCCAGAGGAAGAGAGTAATGATGATAAATTTTCACAAAAATTAGCTAGTTTAGGTGAAATATATGTGAATGATGCATTCTCATGTTCACATAGAGAACATGCATCAGTTACAAAAATTACTAAATATATTCCATCCTATTGTGGAATACAAATCAACACTGAAGTTGAAGCGCTAAATAAAATTACTTTGAACATAAAAAAACCAGTCACATGCATTATAGGTGGCTCAAAGATATCTTCTAAAATAAAAGTAATTAAAAATTTAATTCCTAAGTTTGATAATATTATTATTGTAGGAGCAATGGCAAATAATGTCTTTAAATATAATGGTTTAAAAATTGGCAAATCAATATACGAAAAGGATTTAGATAATCTGATAAATGAAATTTTTTTATATGCTGAAAAAAATAATTGTAAAATCTATACACCAATAGACACGAAAGTTGGGAAAAATCTAAATGATAAGTCAACAATAAAAGAATTTTATGATATTGAAGATGATGACATGATACTTGACATTGGTCCAAAAAGTTTAAAAGAAATATTGAGTATTATAGATAAATCGTCTTCTTTATTATGGAATGGACCATTGGGTTATTTTGAAAATTCTAATTTTTCTACTGGTAGTTTTCAAGTTGCAAAACATATCGCAAATAAAGGAGAAAAGATATTTTCAGTAGTTGGTGGAGGTGATACAGTTGCAGTTATAAACAACCTAAATATTCAAAAAAAATTCAACTTTGTTTCAACTGCTGGTGGAGCTTTTTTGGAATATCTTGAAGGCAAAGTTCTTCCTGGTATAAAAGCATTAAATTAAATGTCAAAATTAAACTCAATAGCTCTTAAAATATTATCAAATGGAAAAGGTATTCTTGCAGCGGATGAGAGTACGGCAACAATGACGAAAAGACTTGCTTCTGTTAATGTTGAGTCTACCGAAAAAAATCGTTTATTTTTTAGAGAAATACTTTTTTCTTCTAATTCAATGAAAGAATGTATAGGAGGAGTAATATTATATGATGAAACTATTAAACAAAAAGCATCAAATGGTAAAACAATACCAGAATTAATTGAATATAACGGGGGGGTTACTGGGATTAAAGTTGATACTGGGGCTAAAGATTTAGCTGGTTCAATAGAGGAAAAAATTACAGAAGGTTTAGATGGTTTGAGAGAGAGGTTAGAAAACTATTATAATTTAGGTGCTAGATTTACAAAATGGAGAGGCGTTTATATAATATCGGATAATTACCCTAGTAAATTATCTATATCATCAAATGCACATGCACTAGCAAGATATGCAGCATTGGTTCAAGAAACCCATATGGTGCCTATTATAGAACCGGAAGTTTTAATGGATGGAAATCATTCGGCAAAAACTTGCTACAACAAAACATCAGAAGTAATTAAGAAATGCTTTGAAGAATTATATTTAAATAAAGTTGACTTAAGTGGGATAATTTTAAAACCAAACATGGTACTTCCTGGAGCAAGTTCAAAAGAGAAGATTTCAAATGATGAAATAGCTAAGCTTACATTAGATTGTTTAGAAAATAGTGTGCCAAGTGAAGTGCCCGGAATAGCATTTCTTTCAGGTGGTCAGACAGAAATTGAAGCTACAGCAAACCTTAACAAAATAAATCAAAAAAATAACACAAATTTTATTATGACCTATTCATTTGGACGAGCGCTTCAACAAAGTGCTTTAAAATTTTGGTCTAAAGATGTGAATAATATAAGTGGAACTCAGAAAATATTCGATCATAGAGCTAAGATGTGTACTTTGGCAGCACAAGGAAAGTGGTCAGAAAATCTTGAAAATTAACAAAAAAAATTTCATTTATTTAATATCTCCTAATAAAATTAACGATAAATCATTTTTTAAAACTCTCGAAAAAATTTTTCAAACTAGGAAAGTTAAATTTTTTCAGTTGAGACAAAAAAAAGAATCTTTAAATAAAAAAATCTTAAATGCTAAGAAAATACTGAAAATTTGTAGAAAATATAGTGTCAAATTTTTAATTAATGATGATCCATACCTTGCTATAAAAGTTCAAGCTGATGGATGTCATTTAGGTCAAAAAGATATGGATATTTTTAAAGCAAGAAAAATATTAAATAATAAAACTATAGGTATTACTTGTCATAATTCAGTTAGATATGCAATCAAAGCAGAATTGAATGGTGCAAACTATATTGCTATTGGATCTTTTTTTAAATCAAAAACGAAAAAAATTAAACATAAAGCAAGTATAAAAACATTATTAAAAATTAAGAAACTTATTAATATACCTATTGTTGTAATTGGCGGAATTAATGAAAATAATTATAAAAAACTGTTGTTGAATAATGCAGATTTTTTAGCTATCTCAGGCTACATTTGGAAAAATAAAAAATTAAAACCACACCAAGCAATTAAAAAATTAAAATGAAAATTAATGCAACAGAAATAAGGGTCGGAATGATTTTAGATTATAAACAAGATTTGTGGGAAGTCTTAAAAACTAATCATGTTAAGCCTGGAAAAGGTGGAGCTTTTGCGCAAGTTGAAATGAAAAGCCTTAACAAAAATACAAAGCTTAACGAAAGATTCAGATCTAGTGAAACAGTAGAAAAAGCTTCTCTTGATGAAATAAAGTTTAATTATTTATATAGTGATGAGAATAGCTATTACTTTATTAATCCAGAAACATTTGATCAAATAGACATTGTTAAAAATACTATTGGTGATCAAGGCAAATTATTAAGCGAAAATTTGGAAGTTTTAATTAACTTTCACAACGATAAACCTTTAAATGTTAAACTTCCAAATCAAATAAATTGTAAAATTAAGAATACAGATGCTGCGATAAAAGGACAAACCGTTTCGTCTTCATATAAACCGGCAACTCTAAGTAATGGTCTTCAAGTTCAAGTTCCTCCTTTTATAGAAAATGATGACACAATTGTAATCGATACAAGAACGATGGAATATGTAAAAAAAATTTAAAATGAATTCTATATCACCAAACTTAAACATAATGATTAAAGCATGCGAGAAAGCAGCAAAAGTAATTATTAGAGATTTTGGTGAAATAGAAAATTTACAAGTATCAAGAAAAGGTCCAAAAGATTTTGTCACCAAAACTGATATGAGAGTTGAAAGAATTCTTATAGAAGAGTTATCAAAATCAAAAAAAAATTATTCTTTTATCACCGAAGAAACAGGTAAAATATTAAATAAAAATAAAAATGTTTTTTGGATTATTGATCCTATAGATGGAACAACTAATTTTTTACATGGAATTCCACATTTTGCAATCTCTGTTGCATTACAAGTAGATGGTGAGATTAAAATTGGATTAATATATGATCCGATTAAAAATGAGGTTTTTTATGCCGAAAAAAATAATGGGGCTTTTGTTAATAATTTTAGAGTAAGAGTATCAAAAAAATCAAATCTTAATGATTGTTTGTTTGCCTCTAATTCTGAAGGTATAAAATCAATTTATCCAAAGTTAAATTTACGAAATACTGGTTGTGCTGCATTAGATCTAGCTTATGTGGGATGTGGCAGACTAGATGGTTATTTCCATGATAAAATAAATTTATGGGATGTTGCAGCTGGTAAAATAATAATTGAAGAAGCTGGAGGCAAAGTAAATAATATTCACAATTACAAAATAGATAGAATTGATATTAGAGCTGGAAACCCAGATATATATGAAAAAATGCTAAAAAAAATTGATAAGTTTTAATTGTTTTTAAAGTGATTTTTGTTATAAGGCTGCCCATGAAAAAAAATATCCATCCAAAATATCATAAAATTAAAGTAGAGATGACAGACGGTACACAATTTGAGACGCAATCTACTTGGGGAGAGGAAAACGATATTTTAAAATTAGAAATCGATCCAAAATCACACTCAGCTTGGACTGGTGGCAAACAGAAAATTTTAGACAAAGGAAGAATAAGTAAGTTTAATAAAAAATTTCAAAATTTTAGATCTGAGAACAAAAATTAATGTCCAAAGCACCTTTAATGCCAATGGCTACGGCAGTTTGGCTTGTAGAAAACACATCATTAACTTTTAAGCAGATTGCTGAATTTTGTAAATTACATGAAGTTGAAGTGCAAGGTATTGCAGATGGAGAAGTTGCAAAAGGAATTGTAGGTTATAACCCTATAAATTCTGGTCAATTAACAAGAGAGGAGATAGAGTTATCATCAGGCGATGAACAAAGAGCATTAAATATTACAAACGAAGACATTGAAATTAAAAATACGGAAAAAAAAATAAAAAAATATGTTCCATTGTCAAAAAGACAAGATAAACCTGATTCAGCATTATGGTTAATTAAAAATCACTCAATTTTAAAAGACTCTCAAATTGCTAAATTAGTAGGAATAACAAAATCATCAGTGAGCTCTATTAGAAATAAAAGTTACTGGAATTACAATAACTTAAATGCAAAAGATCCTGTTGCTATGGGTCTATTTACACAAAAAGATTTGTTAAAATCTTTGGAAAAGGCAGAAAAAAAGATTTTAAGAGAAAAAAAACATAAAGAAAGATTAAATTCAGTAAATAAAGCTGAAGTTTAAAAATTATAGACAAATTAAATATAAAATGCTAACTAATCGCGTTTTTTGGAGGTTGTTATTAAAATAGAAGTTAAAGATAATAATGTTGAACAGGCTCTTAGAGTTTTAAAAAGAAAACTTCAAAGGGATGGTTTTTTTAAAATAATTAAGTTGAAAAACAATTATGAAAAACCATCAGAAAAAAAAAAAAGAATTTTACAAGAAAACATTAAAAGAGTTAAAAAACTTAACAAACTCAAAAATAGGATTTAATTATCGCGGGGTGGAGCAGCCTGGTAGCTCGCAAGGCTCATAACCTTGAGGTCGGCGGTTCAAATCCGTCCCCCGCAACCAAATTATATTGTAAATTTTGATTTTTTTGAGTCAATTAAAAAACCTCTAACAGTCTTTACGCTGAGAGTATTAAAAGATGTTCCGAAATTTTCGATTTTTTCAATTATATTAGGTGGGACAGTAATTATATGGCAATTTAATTTTTTTGCCTGTTGTAAATTATATGGTTCTCTAGTACTTGCCCAAAGTATCTCAACATTTTTAAATTTTTTTGATAACTTCAAACTCTTTTCAAATACTGGAATAGGATCTTTGCCAACATCTGCCATTCTACCAGCAAATATTGAAATTATAACTTTTGTCTTTTTATTTATTTTTTGTAAAATTTTTTTTGTTTGATTATGATTATAGACTGCAGTTATATTTAACTTAATTTTTTTTTCATTTAATGTAGAAATTACTTTACCCATAAATTTGCCCTTTGAATTGCATACTGGAACTTTAACATAAACATTTTTTCCCCATTCACTAATTTTAAATCCTTGATTAATCATATCTTTTTCATTATCAGCAAAAACTTCCAATGATATTGGTTTTTTTGTTATTTTTAGAATTCTTAAGCTATATGATTTGTAATTAGTTGCTCCAGCTTTTCTCATTAAACTTGGATTAGTTGTAAAGCCTTTTACTATTTTTTTTTTATTAAATTTTTTTATGAGATCTTTGTCGGCAATATCGCAAAATATTTTAGTCAATTTATAAACTTTTTACTATTTCTTCAGTCATTTTTTTTGCATCAGCAAATAACATCAAAGTGTTGTCTCTATAAAATAAATCATTATCAATACCAGCATATCCAGGTGACAAACTTCTTTTGACAAAAAGAACTGATTTACTTTTTTCAACATCTAATACAGGCATTCCATAAATTGGGCTTTGAGGATCTGATTTCGCAACAGGGTTTGTTACATCATTTGCTCCTATTACGTATGCGACATCACAATTTGCAAAGTCATTATTTATCTCCTCTAACTCAAAAACTTCGTCATAAGGAACATTAGCTTCTGCTAACAAAACATTCATGTGACCTGGCATTCTTCCAGCAACAGGATGTATCGCATATGAAACTTTCACTCCATTCTTTTTAAGAGCATCAACCATTTCTCTCAGAGCGTGTTGTGCTTGAGCTACTGCCATACCATATCCTGGGACAATAATAACTGAAGAAGCATTTTTCATTAAAAACGCAGCATCATCTGCGTTCCCATTTTTAACTGGTTTTTGCTCTCTATTTTTGTCAGCTCCTGATTGTTCTGTTGCTCCCCAACCTCCTAATATTACATTAAAAAATGATCTATTCATTCCTTTGCACATTATATATGAAAGGATAGCACCAGATGATCCTACTAATGCACCTGTAATAATTAGAGCAGTATTTTCTAGAGTAAATCCAATACCAGCGGCTGCCCATCCTGAGTAGGAATTTAACATTGATATTACCACCGGCATATCAGCTCCTCCAATTGGTATAATTATTAATATTCCTACTAAAAAAGAAATTGCAATAAGTGCCCAAAATAAATTACTGGATTGAGACCTACATAAATAAAAGATTAGTATTATAATTGATATTCCTAAAATTAAATTTAAAATATGTTGTCCGGTAAACGTTATGGGTGCGCCTGACATAATTCCTCTAAGTTTTAAAAATGCTATTATAGATCCTGAAAATGTTATTGCGCCAATTGCGGCTCCAAGTGACATCTCAATCAAACTTGCTAATTTAATACTTCCTACGCTACCTAAATTAAAGGCATCTGGTTTTAAAAAAGCAGAAATAGCAACAAAAACAGCTGCCAGTCCAACCAAACTGTGAAAGCCAGCTACTAATTCTGGCATAGCAGTCATAGGAATTCTAAAAGCAATAAAGGCTCCGACTAGTCCACCAATAAGTAGAAATATTAATACAAAAACTAGCCCCTGACCAAAATTTCCAACAGACAAGAACGTAACCAAGATTGCAATAATCATTCCGCTGATCCCAAAGTAATTTCCTCGCCTAGATGTCTCTGGTGAAGAGAGTCCTCTTAAAGCGAGAATGAATAGAATGCCAGAAATTAAATAAAAGGTTGCTGATAAGTTTGCTGACATAATTATTTTTTTTTCTTTTTGTACATCTGCAACATTCTTTGAGTAACTAAAAATCCTCCAAAAATGTTCACTGCTGCCAATAATATTGCCAAATATCCAAAAATACTTGAGGTTTCAAAAACTTTTTCTGCTGATCCAGCTAAAGCCGCAATTATTGCACCAACAATAATTACCGATGATATTGCATTCGTTACTGACATTAATGGTGTATGCAATGAGGGAGTTACACTCCAAACTACATAATAACCAACAAATATAGATAATATAAATATACTAAATCTAAATATAAACGGATCTATTTCCATTATAATTTAACCATGGTTTTTTCAATTATTTCGTCGTCTAAGTTTATATTAAAAGATTTCTTTTCATTATCATATAAATTATTTACAAAATTAAAGATATTCTTTGAAAAAAGATTTGAAGCCGAGACTGGCAATCTATTTAAAATGTTAGCCTCACCCATTATTTTTACTCCGTTACTTTCTATAATTTCATCTACTTCTGTTAGTTCTGAATTACCTCCTTGAGAGGCTGCTAAATCGTATATAACCGAACCACTAGTCATTACATCAATCATATTTTTTTTAATTATAATTGGAGCTTTTTTTCCTGGAATTAAAGCAGTACATATTACTATATCAGTTTTTTTTAATGTTTCCTTTAACAATTCCTCTTGCTTTTTTTTAAAATCATCAGTTGCTTCTTTTGCATATCCACCATCCGTCTCTAGGTTTTCTGATCCTTCTACTGTTAAAAATTTTCCTCCTAAACTTTCTACTTGTTCTTTAGAGGCCATTCTGACGTCTGTAGCAAAAACAATAGCGCCCATTCTTTTTGCTGTCGCAATAGCCTGTAAACCCGCAACTCCAGCTCCTACCACTAAAACTTTTGCTGCAGATATTGTTCCTGCTGCTGTCATCATCATTGGAATTGCCTTTTGAAAAAATGAAAATGAATCAACTACTGCTTTATAGCCAGCTAGATTTGCTTGTGAAGATAGTATGTCCATTGATTGTGCTCTAGTAATTCTTGGTAAAAGTTCTAATGAAAAACAATTTATATTTTTTGATACAATTTCTTTTAATTTTTTTTCGTTCAAATAAGGATTTAATACGCCAATTAAAATTTGTTCTTTTGTTAGTTTATTCAAATTTTCATCACTAAGAATATTCATCTGTAAAATTGCATTTGATTTTGAAATCACATCATCACTGTTTGCCAAAATATTTGCTCCCTCTGCCTCATACTCTTTATCATTTATGCCTATATGAGAGGCATAATCTTTATTTAAATATACCTCTAATCCTAATGATTTATATTTTTTAATAATCTCGGGAGTCAATGCAACTCTTTTTTCAACTTCTATGTTTTCAGATATAGATCCAATAATCATTTTATAAAAGGAATATTGCCATTAAAATCAAAACTATAACGACTGCTATCGAACCCCAAAGCACAAATTTTGTGAAATTATTCCAAGTGTTTTTATGACTTTCGTTATCCATTTTATTTATTTTTGACGAGCTTTAAATTTTGGATTTTTTTTATTAATAATGTAAACTCTTCCTCTTCTTCTAACCAGTTTGGAATTTAAATCTCTTTTTTTTAGTGATTTTAGCGAACTAGCAATTTTCATAATTTATTTTTTTCAGATGTAATAAACGAACTTATGTAATCTTTCAAACTTATTTTTCCAAATTTTTTAACAACTTTGTTATTGTAGGACAAATTTGTCAAAGCTGAAGCATATCTCTCTCCAAGCCTTCTAGGAATATAAAGAATTTTAGTATTGAACATTTTGGCCACCTGTTCAATTGAAAAAGATTCTTTATGGCTGATACTGTAATGAAGGCACTTATTTGCTTTCCATGCATTATAACAGACCTCAATTGTATCTTTAATATGAGTAAATCTTCTGGTTTGGGATCCTGGTTTTACTACGGTCAATGGTTTTTTTTTTAGATATTGATTTTGAAATATACCAATTACTGTTGCCATATCACCTTTCTCTATTTGACGATAGCCGTAAACATTATAAAAATAAATTACCTCATATTTAAATTTAAACCATTTCTTTAAATTTTCTAATAATTCTAAATTTTTTGATTTAGAAAATGCATAAGGTGAGAGATTTTTATCGTTTCCCTTATTGCCAACTGAGGCAGAGGTTGCGGAATATATTAATTTAATTTTATTTTCTAAACAAAATTTAAAAACTTCATTTGTACCAATTGAATTAGAATTAAAACATGAATTGAACTTTTTAAAACTTTGAAAAATTCTTGAGAACTCTCCAAAATGAAAAACTACTTTAATATTTTTTCTTTTATTTTTTAAAAGATAACTAATATCTGATGTGTCGCCTCTTATATATTTAATTCTTTTAGAATTTTTAATGTGATTTTTTTTATTTCCAGATGTATAATTATCTAAACTAATTATTTTTAAATTTGTTTTATTAAGTAAAAATTCAATCATATTGGAACCGACAAAACCAGCTCCGCCAGTCACTAATATAATATTTTTCATTTTGCAAAAATCTTTCGAATTTATCGGCTAAATAATATGAGGTTTATAATTCATCAAAAATTGATTTAATTATCAATAGCCTGGCAATGTCCTACTCTTCCATGTCTTAAGACAAAGTACCATCGGCGCAGAAGGGCTTGACTTCCGAGTTCGGAATGGGATCGGGTATTACCCCTTCGCAATAATCACCAGGCGATGCTTTATACAAAAAAAAATAAATTAAGTCCAGTTATTTGATTAAGTCACTAAATAATTCCTGCTTATCATTTTTATCGGGGTAATTAACTAGAACAGCTTTCCTCTTACCCTTATAAACAAAGATACTTCCGGCCCCAATACCTATATGTCCATATTTATTTATTATTTTTCTTAAATCATCATAATCTTGAGCTCCACCAACAATGGTTATTGGTATTTTGGTAATATTAAATATTAAGTCTACCAATTCAATATCATATCCAGTCATAGTTCCATCTTTATTAATTGAATTAATAACTATTTCACCAGCTCCTTCATCTTGAATTATTTTAATTAAATTCTTTAATTCAAAGCTAATTTTCTTATTTCCATTATTAATATAAATTTCATAGTTATTGTCTTTTTTTAATAAATCTAAAATAACAACTGTACTTTGCTTACCAACATATTTAGAGATTTGGGAAATTAAATTAATATTTTCAAAAATTATTGAACTAATGCCAATTTTTTCTATCCCATATGAAAAAATTCTTTTTGCATGTTCAAGTTTTTTTATTCCACCACTATAACATATCGGCATCCTAGCTTCTCGAGCTATTTTATTTATTAGATCAAAATTAGGCTCATAATTTTGAGTCGTTGCATAAATATCCATAATGATTAATTCATCCGCTTTCTTTTCATTAAAAATTTTTACTGTATTTATTGGATCACCAATATAATTTGGATTTTTAAAAGTTTCAGTTTTTACCAATCCTTCTTTTGTAAGTAACAAACAAGGAATTATTCTTGGCAATAACATTATAGTTCTGCAAAATTTTTTAAAATTTTAATTCCATTGTCATGGCTTTTTTCAGGATGAAATTGTATACCGTATATATTATTAAAATTAATTGAGCTTGCAAAATTACTACTATAATTAGTCTCTGTAATGACGTTATTTTTATCTTGAGAATCATAATAATATGAATGACAGAAATAAAAATATTCCAAATTATCAATATCTTTAAATAACAAGTTGTCTTTTACTTTTTTTACAGAATTCCATCCCATATGTGGCAATCTAAGATTATCATGGTATATAAATTTTTTTACATTTCCAGGTATCCAATTTAATCCATCTAATTCACCTTCCTCACTTAATTTAGCAAAAGTTTGCATTCCAACACAAATACCCAAAATTTTAGTTTTTTTTTCTAGTACTAAAAAATTTACTTTTTCAAAAATATCTCTTTCTTTTAAATTTCTAATTGCACTATCAAATGCACCTACACCAGGAAGTATAAGTCTTTCAGCCATTTCAAAATCTTCAGATTTCTTTATAATAAAATTTTTTATTTTTAATTTGTTATAAATATTTGAAATGGCCTTTATATTACCAAGTCCATAATCTATTATACCTATCATTGAATTATCCTCTTCTCCAATCCAATAAATCTTAATAATTTTGTAAAAATATTTATTAAAACAAAATTTGATTTGTAATCCCTAAATGATTTATTTTCACCTTTCATTAACTGTTTTAAATCATTTACTGAAATTTCAAGTTTATTAGCAACATATTCAAAATCATCATCGATTTCATCTTCAAACGGTGGAATAGATATTTTTTTTAATGCTTCATATCTAGTCATTTGATTAGTTAATATCAAACTAGAATAATGTGCTTTTCTTTTATCATATCCAAACTTATTTAATAACCAATATCCCTCATAGAACTTCGTAAAACGTGATTCATAATGTTTGTGAGAATATTCTTTCCAATTAAATTTTTTCACAAGTAGATCTATTGCCTCAGATTTAATATACTTTATATAATTAAGAGGTTGGATTACCCTCATATTTTTTACAAATCTATAATAAATTTTGTATTTAAAAATGTCAGCTGTAGGAAATTTACTAAGTTTTATTTTACCAAATTTTGAATGTATATCTTTTATTTGTCTTAAATCAGAAGCGTGATAATGCCACTCTAAAGGCTCTCTGATGCACTCTGTAGAAAAATTTCCACCATTTAAAATATATTTAACTTTATATTTTGATGCGTAGTTATACATTGATGAAAAAAAAGCATGATCTTGGGGAGTATCTAAATGAGGAACCTGTGATTTAAAAAAGGATAATTGCAAATCTTTCATTTCTGGCCAGTAAATTACATCTGTATGTAAGTCTAAATTAAGTTTATCAACAATTTTCTCAATATTACTTACGGCAAGTTGTGAATTCCAACCAGCATCGACGTGATAAATTAATGGTCTTAAACCCAATACCTCTTTCGCTAAATACACTAAGTAAGAGCTGTCTACTCCGCCACTTATACCTATAATACAGTCGAAGTCTTTATTTTTTGAATCTTTTTTTATTTTATCAGAAATTTTTTCTAACTCTTTATAATTTGATCCATCATTTTTCCAGAATGGAGAAATATTATTTACAAAATTTGTATAATAATTTGACTCACCCTCTTTATTAAAAACGATGTTAGGATCTGTAGTATCCATTACTGTCTTAGAACAAACTATTAATTTATTTTCATTCATTTAAATAGAGTATACCTGTAAATACTCCTTTGCTATTTTTTTTACAGAAAAAAAATTTTTTGAGAATTTATAAGCATTTAAAGCAAGTTTAAGTTTAAATTCATCATCGTTTATAATTTTACTTATTGCTAAAACTATATCATCAGATGATTTATTTTTAACTATTATGCCACTTATATTATTTTTAATTATTTGATTACATGCACCAACATCAGTCGTAACTACAGGCAACTTCATTGTCATCGCCTCATAAACTGTTATAGGTCCAGCTTCTGAAATAGAAGAACAAACAAATATTTGACTACTAAAAAGCAATTGAGCGACATTTTCAATCATGCCAATATATTTAATATAGTCTTTTCCAGATATCTTTTTTTTTATTATTTGTGAATACTTAGTTTGTGAATTAATTTCTGGTCCAGCAATAATAAAATCTAGATTTTTATTTTTTGCGTAGAGTTTATCAGCGGCATCAATAAAATATTCTATGCCCTTAACTGGAACAAGACTTGCAACCGTAGTAATAGTTGTTTTTTTTGTATTTATATAATTTGGAATTTTAAAACTATTATTAATATTGAATTTTTTTTGATCAACAGGAGCAAAAATTTCTTTTTTGAAATTTTTCAACCTTAAATTATTTTTAAAATAAAAATCAAAAACTCTATTACTTGTGTAAATAATCTTGCATTTACTGAATTTTGCTAAAAATTTGAATATTTTTACAATTATTGCAGGGAAATAACTATCTTCAATTACCCATACGCTCTCTTTTTTTAAAATTATGGATGCAATAATAGCTTTAAATTGAGGTGTAGAATTAGCTTGAATAATATCATATTTTTTTTTTCTAAAAAAACTAGTAAGTATAAATATTTCATAAAAAAAAAAAAATATATATTTAAAAAAGAAAATAGGTTTTAATGATAATCTGTTTATATTTAATTGGAAATAATTTAATTTAAATTCATCTAATTTTTTTCTAAAAACTTCAACTTCCTGAGCGGGAATTACAAAATCAATTTTAATACCTAGTTTACAAAGTTCAGATGCAACAAGCATCATTCTTTGTTGAGGTCCGCCAAAACGACCATCTTCATCAACATAACAAATTTTCTTCATTTCAAGATGATTTTATTCTGTATTTTATTAAACAAAAAATTGCCCTAATTCCATCAAAAAATCTTATTTTCTTTCCCTCTTCTACTGTGCGTCCAAAATAATCTATAGGAACCTCGATTATCTTTTCATTTATTTTTGAAAATTTTGTAGTCAATTCAGGACAAAAATTAAAACCATCTTCATTTAACTTAATTTTTTTAATAATTTTTTTTTTAAATACTTTGTAACATGTGTGTGCATCAGTAAGATTCTGATTATTTAAAATATTAGATAAAAATGTTAAGAAATGATTTGCAAATATTCTAATTTTAAAACTCAAAGTTTTCGGTCTAACCCTTTTACCACCCTTAAGGACTCTTGATCCATAGACTATATTTGTTTTGTTATTTAAGATAGGATTAATTAATTTATGATAATCTCTAGGATTATATTCTAAATCTCCATCTTGGATTATTATAATATCACCTGAACATTTGTTTATGCCCATTCTACACGCATAACCTTTTCCCATATTTTTTTTATATGAAATAATTTTAGTATATAACTTTTTACAATCTCTTTTTAATATTTTGAGTGTATTATCAGTTGATCCATCATTGATTAAAATTATTTCTTTTTTAATTTTTTTAACAGAATTTACCTTTATTAATAATTTTTTTATTATTTTTTCTTCATTATAAATTGGGATAATAATTGAAATTAACATTATTTTTTTATTTAGGTATAAAATAAATATTTCTAATAGATAATAAATTTTTTTTGTTCGTTCTTGCAATTTTATTGTTTAAGTATTTTTTCTTAAGTTTAATTAATTTATCGGTTTTTATATCATAGAAAAAACTTTCATAACCTTTAAGTATTTTTACAATTCTATAATAATTTTCTTTGTTGTATTCTACTAAAAATATAGGTTTATGTCTTTTGATAGTTTTTTTAAATCCTCTTAAAACAAAATGATCATATCCTTCAACATCTATTTTTATAAAATGAGGCTTGCCTTTAATATTAAGACTATCATATTTGAGAATCTTAATTTTATTTTTTCTTATTTTTATTTTTTGTAACAAATTAGGAAATGTTAATTTTAAACTATTTATCAAGTAATTTTTATCAAAAGTTCCAAAATAGTGTATACTTTTTTTGTTAATATAGGGAAGATAGAAATTTTTATTTTCATTTCTATGTCCTAAAGCAATATTATTTAATTTTATTTGATTATCTTTTTGACTTAGTTTGATAAGAAATTTTCTATAAATTTCTTTATTTGGTTCAAAAATAATTATTTTATTTTTAAAGCCCATTGCTCGAAAACCTAAAGAGGAAATTCCAAGATTTGCACCGACATCAATTATAAAAAAATCATTTCTATTTGTACAAATTTTTTTCATACCTAAATAATCCTTTTCATGAGGTAATAAAAATTTGAAAAATCTTATGTTATTATAGATCAAAAGATTAATTGAAGGGTTTGATTCAATAAACCTGACAATTCTATATTTAAGCATATTTAAAATATTAAGATTAATCATTTAATAAAATATAATTTGATATAAATATATTTTTATATGTTTTTAATTTTTGTTTCATTATTTTTATCTTCTGTATATCTATTCTCTTTAGGAGTTGTAGGAAATAAAATTTTTTTTAGCAAAAAATTAGAAGATACAAATAATTATTACGAAGTAGGGCTAATTGGAATAATTTTAGCTTCAATTATAGCTTTTATTCTTAACTTTTTTATAAGTTTAAATAAATTTTTAAATGATTTTATTTTTTTACTGCCAATAATATTAATTTTATTAAAAAAATTTAATCGTAATTTGGATTTATATAAATTTTTTTCTTTCATTTTTTTGTCTTCAATAGTGGGAACAATTTTGATCTCATATGATAATGTTTATAGACCAGATGCAGGACTGTATCATTTGCCTTTCATAAGTATTTTAAATGAAAATAAAATTATAATTGGTTTATCAAATCTACATTTTAGATTTGGGCATATATCTATAGTTCAGTATCTCTCCGCATCTTTCAACAATCATTTATTTAATGAAAAAGGAATACTCATTCCCCACGCACTTATTTTTAGTTTTTTTCTATTGTTCCTGATCCAAAAAATTTTTTCTGAGAAAAATAAAATTATTTTGATTATTATATTTAGTTTTTTTTCTTTCATTGTTTTTCGAATGAATAGGTACAGCAGTTTTGGTAATGATGCTCCATCTCATTTTTATTACATGTATTTAGTAATTTTAAGTATTTATTTTATTTTCGATAATAAAAATTATTTTAATAAATTTAATAAAATTATTCTTGTGGCAATTTTTGTTTATTTTAACAAAATCACAATGTTAATGTCATTGTTTATACCTTTGATATTTTTGCTTAATAAAAATTTTTTTAAAATAATTTTAGATAGGGTATTTATTTTATTAGTGATTATTTTTTTTATATGGAGTGGAAAAAATATATTAATTTCAGGATGTTTTGCTTTTCCATTAGAACAAACATGTTTAAAAAGTTTGTATTGGTTTGATAAAAGTGAGACCCGTAGAAGTAATGCGAAAAGTGGAAGAGTAGAAAATGAGGCTTGGACTAAAGGAGCTCCAAATCAGAGTGAAAAAAATTTTTCTGAATTTATCTCGTCATATGATTGGATAAAAGTTTGGAAAGATAATCATGGCGTCAAAATAATGAAAAAAATTTCCCCCTTTCTTTTGTTTATGTTTCTAATCTTTTCTTTTCTCATATTTAAAGAAAAAAAAATTAACTATTACAATAAAATACAAATTAATAAAAAATTATATTTAATTTTATTGATTAATTTAATTGGAAGTATTTTGTGGTTTATAAAATTTCCAGTGTTTAGATATGGTTATGGATACTTAATTTCAAGTTTTAGTTTTTTATATTCCTTTGCGATAATAAGCTTTATTGACTTAAATATAGATAATTTCAAAAAATATTTTAAAGTTATTTTAGTAGTTTTACTAATTGGTATCGCATTAAAGAGCTTTGCAAGAATTTATAATAATATTGAATCTAAAAATTCAGCATGGCCAAGCATATATACAGACGAAAAAATTGATAAAAAATATAATATTTATCCTATTTATTTGAACAATAAAGTTGTATTTTATAAACCTAGTCAATCTATGTGTTATTTTACTAATAAAACTCCATGTACTCACTTAGTAGACAATGAATTTAAAGCAACAGAAATTAATCTAAATATATTTAATGGATATAAGATCTACTTTTTCAAATAAAAAAAATTTTAAGTTTGATGTTTTCTTACCAGTAATTGACGAAACAATATCTTTAATTAAAACTGTAGAGATAATTGAAAAAACTAGTTCAAGATACATATCTAAATATTTAATTGTTGTTTCTAAAGAATTAACAACAAAAAATAGTTTAAACACAATAATATTTTTAAAAAAAAAATATAAAAAAAAAATTAAGTTGATTTATCAAAAAGAAAAATACATTGGTGGTGCTTTAAAATCGGCGATTGAAAATATTGAATCTTCACATTTTATTTTAATGGCCTCTGACCTTGAAACAAATCCAAAAGATGTAATAAGAATGATAAACAAATCAAAGGAGAGCCCAAAAAAAATAATTACAGCAAATAGGTGGTTAAAAATAAATTCTTTTAAAGGATATAATATTTTTAAATTAATTTTAAACAAAGTTTTTCAATTATTTTTTTCAATTTTATTTTCTGTAAAACTGTCTGACCTTACATTTGCATACAGAATTTATCCTTCAAATTTGATTAAAAAATTAAATCTAAAAGAAAAAAAACATCCTATTTTATTAGAAACTATGCTTATTCCTATTAAGTTAGAAGTAAAATTTGTAGAAATACCAAGTAAGTGGAAAAAAAGAATTGAGGGAAAATCTAATAATTCTTTTTTTAAAAATTTTTATTATATATCTGCAGGCCTTCGAATTTTTTTTTTAAAAAAAAAGAATTTGGTAAAATAATTCTACTTTTGAATATCTATAATATAAAATAAATTGAAATCTATTAAAGGAATTTTAAAAGGCTCAAATCTTTCAAAGTTTATTTTATTAAAATTTTTTTTTATAATTGGTATCAGAGAAAAAATACTATTTACGTGGTCTTTTGCTGTAAAATAATAATATTTTTCTTTTGAAAAATTATAGTTTTTGTTAATTAAAAAATTTGCGCTTATAAATTTACCAACTCTCCACATTATTCCTGGGTCAGTTGGTAATCCAATTGTTACTGAACCACCTACTTTTAATTTAGCATAAATATCTAAAAGCACTTTTTCAGGATATACAATATGCTCCAAGCAATGAGAAATTATTACTCTATCAAAATAATTATCAGGAAATGGTAACTTATCCCCATCTTGATGAATAAATTTAATTTTTTTGTTATTTTCATAGAAAGTTGATAATTCTTTTATTTTATCAACAACATAGTATTCTTCAAATTCGTGCTTTAGATAGTTAATATGAGGATGAGTACCTGGTCCAATTTCTAATACTCTTTCTTTTTTTTTTTTACTTTTTTCCATTCTTTTATGACTTAAAGTCATAAAAAAACCTATTAAACCATTATACATGTGTTGATTATAGTTATTTCCAGTATAAAAATCTTTGAAATCGCTCATATTATATTATGAAGCAAGGAGAAGGTTTAAACAACTATAAATGATAAAAAAAAAAAAAAATTTACATTATATCTATATAATCATATTTTTTACTTTCATTCTTCATTTATTATCTATCAATTTTCACCCAACGAATTTTGAGGGAGGCTATGGAGCTTTTGCTAATATATTTGAACAAACTGATAAGCTAAGATTTATTGAATCTTACTATATTGCTCAATTTAATACTTACATATTTTCTGGAATAGCGTCAATAATTAATGAATTTTTTCCATTTTTAAATGGATATCAGTCGGTAAAACTATTATCAGCTTTAGGTTATTTTTTTTTAGGTTTAGGAATTTTAAACATTTTTAAATTCTTTGATACTAAACATAGTGAATTTTCAATATTTTTATTAATATTTTTTAACAGTGTTATATGGAGTTATGGCCACAGATCCTTTAATGATTTATTTTCTTTTTCAATCGGGATTTATTTTTTTTCAAATATTTTAATTGCAGATAATAAAAAAAGTTTTTATTTAAACATTTTTTTTTTAGGAATAGCTTCAATATTTAAATCTTATAATCTCATATTATTAATCCCAATCTTATTTAATTATTTTTCAAAAGATAGAAAAAGTAATTTGATTGATTTTAATTTTTTCAAGATAATAATTATTTTTTTATTACCTTATATTGTTTATCATTTAATTACTTTTAAGTATTTGGGGTTTTTACTTGCACCTAAAAATGAAGATTTACAAATTGCAATAATTGGAAATGACTCAAGCAGAAATATATCTTGGGTATTAAACAATTTTATTTTTTACTTAGGATATTTAACTCTTATTACTTTGCCGTTTTCAGCTATTTTTTTTATTAAATTAAATAAGACTATATCTATCAAAACAATTTTTATTATTTTATTTTTGATTTTGTTTAGTGTTTATTTTGAAAAATTTTTATTTATTTCTTCTGAATTAGATCTTGGGCCAATTCAAAAGTATATCTCCCCAAAATTATATAAATCGATTATTTTGTTATGTTTTTTTATTTTTAATTTTATAATTTATACTTTTATTCAAAATAAAAAATTTTATGAAAAAGTATTCGATAAATATCTAATTTTAATTTTTACTATAATCTTTTATTTATTAGCACTCTCATTCATTAAAGCTGCTCAAAGATATCTTATTTTGCCATTGCCTTTTTTTTTATTATTTATATTTTATGTAATTCAACCAAGAATAATGGTAATTAGCATGTTGGTCATTTATACTTTTTTTAATTCATTTTTGTTTTTAAATTATTATGCTACAGGTAAATCAACTGAACTAATAATAAATTATTTAAAAGAAGAGAGCATTATAGAGGATACCATTCCAGGTGTAATTACACCACATGTATATCATTTATATAATCATTGCATAAATTTAAAACCAAAGTCAGAATGTTCAAACTTTTCAAACAAAGCAATATCAATTTCCTCACCAAAATACAGAGTCGTTTATTATAAAGACAATGCTATATACTCAAGTAATATTAAAATTTTTGGAATAAACTTTAAAAAATATTCAGTTATAAATAATTAAGATGAAAAAATTTATAATAACTACAACAATAAATCCTCCTACATCTGCTATAAAAAAATTTGATAAAATGGATGGTTGGAATTTAATAGTTGCAGGAGACTTGAAAACGCCTAAAAATTACAAAATTAAAAATGGTCTTTATTTAAGTCCAAAAGATCAAGTCAAAATTAATAATAAATTATCAAATCTAATTGGCTGGAATTGTATACAAAGAAGAAATTTTGCTATGATTATGGCATATAAAGAAGGCGCAGACATCATTGCCACCATAGATGACGATAATATTCCATATAAAAACTGGGGGAAAAACATACTTTTAAAAAAAAAAATTTCTGTAAGAAAATTCTTAACAAATGAAATAGCATTTGATCCCTTGTCAGTAACAAATTATAAACATTTATGGCATAGAGGTTTTCCTCTTCAAATTCTAAATAAAAAGAATCTAAAGAAAAAAAATAAAAAAGTGGAAGAGACATTTGATATTCAAGCTGATTTCTGGAATGGAGACCCCGACATAGATGCAATATGCAGAATGGAACATGCGCCAGAGTGCAAATTTAAAATTTCAGATTTTCCTTTTACTTCAAATAAATTTTCACCTTTTAATTCGCAAAATACCTTTTTAACTAGAAAAGTAATTGAGAATTATTTTTTATTCCCACATGTAGGGAGAATGGATGATATCTGGGCTTCGTACTATGCAGAAGCTAAAGGATATAAAGTTGTTTATAATAATCCATCTGTTTATCAAAAAAGAAATATTCATGATTTAACAAAAGACATGGAAAAAGAGATCATCGGTTATAAAAATAATTTAAATCTTATTAAAATAATAAAAAAAAATCCCGATAATATAAAAAAATTTTTACCAGAAAATTCATGGAAAGCTTTCAAACTTTATAAAAAGATTTTGCAAAAATGAAAAATGTATTGATAACTGGAGGAGCTGGCTTTGTTGGCAGGCACTTTTGTAAATATTTTTTGGACAAAAAATTTGATGTTTTAATTATAGATAATTTAGCCAAATTTACAGGTGCGCGAAATCCACATAAAGGCTGGCCTCTTTACAACCCATACGATTACAACAACTTCGAGTTTATAAACAGTGATTGTGTAGAATGGTTTAAAAAAAATAAAGATAAAAAATTTGATTATGTCCTTCATTTAGCTGCAATTGTTGGTGGTAGAGAAATGATTGAAAATAATCCGCTAGCAGTTGCCCAGGATTTAACTATTGATAGTAAATTTTGGGAATGGTGTATTGCTGCAAAACCAAAAAAAACAATATATTTTAGCTCTAGTGCAAGTTATCCGCTAAATTTGCAAAAAAAAAATTACTATAGATTGCTCAAAGAAAAAGATTTAGATTTTTCTCAAAGTTTAGGAATTCCAGATTACACATATGGTTGGTCAAAACTTACAGGTGAATACCTTGCTAAAATAGCTTTCCAAAAACATGGCATAAAATCAGTTTGTTACAGACCTTTTTCTGGTTATGGTGAAGATCAAGATTTAAGTTACCCTTTTCCTAATTTATGCAAAAACATAATTAAAGCAAATCGATCTAAAAAAGTTGAAGTTTGGGGAAATGGCAAACAGATGAGAGACTTCATACATATCGATGATTGTGTTGAAGGTGTCATAAGAACTATGGACAAAATAAATGACGGAAGTGCAATAAATCTTTCAACAGGAAAATATACAAGCTTTATTAATTTTTTAAATATATCAAAAAAAATAATTGGAAATGACTTTAAAATAATCACAAAAAAATCAAAACCAGTAGGTGTATTTGCTAGGGGAGGATGTATAAAAAAACAACTGAGACTTGGTTTTAAGTATAAAATTTCTTTAAACCAAGGAATTGAGAGGGGTATTAATTTTTTATCAAAAAAATTAATTTAATAAAAATTATTAAATTTAAAATTATTAGAATTCAGATAATATTTATAATTCTTTTTTAGATTGTGGATACGAAATAAATGAAAAAATTCCTGATTATTGGTGCTAATTCTGACATAGGGTATGAACTTACAAAAATTTTGGCATCAAAAAAAAATAAACTTATTCTGATATCAAGGAATATTTCTAGATTAGAATTAAAAAAAAAAATTCTTAAAAAAAAATATAATATAATTTGTAAAACATTACATTTTGATCTTGAGGATTTAAAGAATTTCGATAACGTACTTAATAGAATAGATACTGACTTAAATATAATTATATTTACGAGTGGATATTATGAAAAACCTGAAAAGAATTTAAAAAAAATTAACATAATTAATTTTGAAGGTCCAAGTTTATTTATTGATAAAATTCTAAATAATAAAAATTTTAAAAATATTGAACAAATAATTTGTTTATCATCAATTGCTGCTGATCGTAATAAAAATATAAATCAATATGCATCCTCTAAGAAAAAACTTAGCACTTACTTATCTGAACAAAATAAAATAAATAAAAATATAATTATTAAAAATATTAAACCAGGTTATGTAGATACAAAAATGACAAAGAATTATAATTTAAACAAATACTTAACTTCAAATCCGAAATATATTGCTAAAATGATATACACTTATATCCAATCTGAAGAACATACAATTTATATACCTTCTTATTGGAAATTTTTGATGAAAATATATAATTTAATTCCTAAATTTTTTATAAGACAATAGATAAAAAACAATTAAATATAGAAAAGAAAAAAACACTATTATAAACAAATGATTAATACCTAAAAGCATTAATATAATTGGCAAAATCATCAAAACAAAATTGAAAATTATAGTATTTTTCAAACTAAAATTTTTTAATAGTAAATGATGTAGATGATTATTGTCAGCTTTTAATGGATTTTTTTTTTTCAAAATTCTCTGGAAAAATAGTCTAATCATATCTAATCCTGGTAACATCATTATTATGAAAATTTCCTCACAAACAAACGAATTTTCGTTTTGATAAAAATTTATTATTAAAATTGAAAATAAAAAAGAAATAGTTAAAGAACCACTATCTCCCATAAAAATTTTATTTTTTAAATTATTAATGAGAAAAAAAATAGAACAGATTATAATTATAATCGATAAAATAATAAAATGACTTTTATAAATAAAAAACAAAAAAATTGTAATAGTATAGAGTGCAGACTGACCATTAATTCCATCATACATATTAAAAGCATTTATAAATATAACTATAGATAAAACAGTGAATATAAGGGATAAACTTTCTAACTGAATATATTGGTTAAATGTAGAAAACCTGAGCTCTTGGACAAGTTGATTTTTATTTAAAACAAAATAGGTTGTAATTATAACTATAAATAAGATTAATTTTAAGTTTGAATCTAAATCAAATTTGTCATCATAAAAACCTAAAATAAAAATTGCAGATAATGTTAAGATTAAATATACTAAGTTTATATTGTTAGAGCTTAAATTTAATAAATTATCTATAAATAAATAAAGTAAAATATTTAAAATAAAAATTACACCACCAATCGATGGAACTTTTATTTTGTGAATTTTCCTTTTTTTATCTGGTGTATCAAAAACGTTTATTTTATTTGCAATAAAATTTAATTTTAAATAGAAAATAGTATTTAATAAAATAAAAAAAAATATAATAATTTCAAGTTCTTTCATCTTTATAATTCTTTGCGTATAAATAGAAACCTAGAGGAAAATATATTATAAAAGATAGCCAATTATTAAATAAATTTCCTGAAGGAAAAAATGGCCATAAATTTATTAAAAAAGACAAGTAAACAAAATATTCAATATCTTTTATACTTCCATATTTTTTTAAGTTAATATTTTTATATATTTCCTTAATTAAGAAAATTAATACAAATAAATAAAAACATAAACCAACGATACCAGTTTCAGACAAAACTTGTATTAAAAAATTATGAGGATGTGTAGAGCAAGGATCATTTCCAGTTGCATATTTTTTTAATTTACATTTAATTCGGAATTGTTCAGGACCAACTCCAAATAAAATATTGTCTTTGAATATTTTAATTCCAGTGATGTAATGATCATGGTGATGAGAACTAAAAAGATTGAATTTTGTGAGTGATTCTTTGGAATATTCTACAGATACATCTTCATATTTATTTAAAAATTTTTCACTCAGTAATGACATTTGATGAAAAGGTTCTATAAAAATTCTATACCGTTGTGATTTATTAAAGTAACTTAATATAATCAAAGAAACTAAAACAAGTGTTACAATAATCAATGCGTTTTTTCTCATGTCTTTTTTGATAAATAAGAAAAATAGAGTAACAAAAGTTAAACCGAGCGCTGTTCTTTCTCCAGATATAAATACACCTATAACAACCAGTAAGCAAAAAAAAACAATTAGAATATTTTTAAATTTAAAATGTTCATTAATATAAATAAGTCCAATCAGTAATGGAAAAAATCTTGATAAATATCCTCCCAATACAAGTTCGTCTCCAAATAATCCCGAATATCTGTTTGGTGCAAAAGTCCCAATGCCTATTATATTTTTACCAAAAGAATATTGTACAATAACATCTACAATTAACAGAAAAAATAAAACAACAAAACAATAACCTAAGTAATTAAAGATATTTTTATTTATACTTATTAATGAATATACAGCTAATGAAAATAAGATAAATCTAAAATAAAAAAATTGATCACTTAAAAATTCTAATAATTCTATCTTTAAAAAAGATATTACTAAAAGATAAATATAATAAAAAAATAAGAATAAGATTATTTTGTCTTTAAAAAATTTTTTTTTTTCAAAAGTAGAAAAATTGATAAAAAAATAAATTAATAGTAAAAAGGAAATTATCTCTGGTAAAAGGGGCCCACTGATTAAAGATATTGGAAATAATATCAAAAGAAATGTAAAAAAATTATTTTTTTTTTCAGTAATATTCATTAATAATTTTTTAAGATTTTTAAAATTTTATTACTTACATTTATACTTGAATAATCTTTTATATTTTTAATTTTAATTTTTGATGTAAGCGCTTTTATAATAATTGCTTTCATTTTTTTAATGTTATTATTTAATACTACTGCACTCCCGGCTTTAACAGTCTCAGGCCTTTCGGTGTATTCTCTTATAACTAAACATGGTTTTTTGAATATTGCACTTTCCTCTTGAACAGTACCACTGTCAGATATGGTTGCTAAACAGTTTTTCTCTAAACTTATAAAATCAATAAATCCTATTGGTTTAAGTAAAATTACCCTTTGATCAATATTAAAGTTATTTTGATTTAAGGTTTTGCGAGTTCTTGGATGTACAGGCCAAATTATTTTTAAATCGAATTTTTTAACAATTTTATTGAATGCGATGAGGAATGTCTTTAATTTTCTAAAATCATCAGTATTTTCTTCTCTATGAAGTGTAAGTAATAAGTATTTTTTTTCTTTTAAATTTAATATTTTCATTATTTTTGACTTATTAATTTTAAATCTATTATGATGTATAACTTCGGTTATAGGGTTACCAGTAACTATAATTTTATTATTTTTTATACCCTCATTTAATAAGTTGGCTTTGCTTTCTTTTGTATAAGGCAGTAAAATATCTGTGGAATGATCAATTATTTTTCTATTTACTTCTTCAGGACTTTTTCTTCCAAAACATCTATTGCCTGCCTCCATATGAAACACCTTCAAGTGCATTCTTCTTGCAACTATTGCACCGACACTACTATTAGTATCTCCTAAAACCAAAAATTTTAATGGTTTTTCTTTTTTTATAATTTTTTCTAGCTCGTATATTATTTTTGATATTTGTTTTGCAAATGAACCTCTGGCATTTAAGTAATAGTCAGGTTTCCTTACATTTAATTCTTTTAAAAATATTTTGTCTAATTCATAGTCAAAATTTTGTCCAGTATGTACTAATATATTTCTAAAACTTTTATCTAATTTTGGTATTATTCTAGATAATCTTATTATCTCTGGTCTTGTTCCTAAAATAGTAATTATTTTTTTCTTCATAGAAAAACTTAAAGATAATTTTTTATAATTTCTGAAATACTTGGAGACCTATTATAACCCATTAGTCGATTAATTTTAGTTATATATTCTTTATTTGTACTGCTTAATGATCTATCAACTTTAGTTTTAGTTTTAACTTTTGATATAATTAGATCGTTTCTTTTGAATTTTTTGCCTAGTAACTTTAATAATTGATACTTTGTTATCTTATTATTAGGAACTATATGAATTAAATTAGGAATTTCTAAATTAGAAGTCACTAAAATTCTCATTATTTTTGCGAAATATTTTGTAGTTACACCATTCCATATATGGTTTGTAAATCCATTTATCTTTGAGTTTTTTTTGTTTGACAAAAACCAATCAATCAAAGACTTAAAATTCTTAATTTCTTTTCCTATAATTGAGCACCTTAAATTATAAAAATTTTTACTATTTACTTCACCTAAGCTTTTTGATTTGCCATATACATCTCTAGCATTATGACTATCTAATTCGGAATAATTTCCTTTTTCTCCATCATAAACACAATCTGTTGCTATTTGAAAAATTTTTGTTTTTGTAGAACAATTTTTTGAGAGAACGTGAGGAAATAAAGAATTTATATTTAAAGCGTGTTGAATACTGAGTTGATCTTGATCGTTAATATATGGTTTTATCAAACCAATACAATTAATTACATAATCTTTTTTTTTAATTATTTTTTTTAGAGATAATTCATATTTTCCATCTATTGCAAATTTATACCAACTGATTGATTGAAATTTTTTTCCAACAATTTTTTTGATTATTTTTAAATCTCTCCTTTTTCTGTAGGTTGCATACACTTTTATTGCAGGATTTGATGAAAGTTCTTTTAATACTTCTATCCCCAACATGCCTGATGAGCCCAAAATTAAAACAGAATTTTTCTTCATTTAAATTTTCCAAAAATTTTCTTCAAATCTATAATCATCTTCAAGACTATCTTTTAATGAGGATGTAGATAATACAAAAATTTTTGTTCCTCTGAGAAGTGATTTAGTCCCATTTGCAAATCCTGGTGGAATATAGATTACTGATGGTTTTTTTTCATCAATTATCCAAGAATAAACCTTGCTATTTTTTTTTGGTTTTTTAAAATTTTTAATTCTTACAGCAGATACTTTTACCTTTCCTTTTATGCATAAAATATATTTTGCTTCTACTTTATGACCATGCCAGGCTCTAACAAAATGATTTTTTTTATTTTGAACTATGTAAAATCTTTTAACTTTTCCTAGGATCAAACTATTATTATATGAAACACTACCTCTTTTATCAAAACTAATTCCACCTTCAAAAATTATTGGCTTTAGCATTAGAATTCCAAATTAGATTTAAAAATTTCTAAATATTTCTGATTAGTGTATCGAGGATCATTAATATCTTTTATTCTTTTTTCAAATATAATTTTTTTTATTTCTGTTACACCGTCTTCTACTGAGTATTTAGGAACAAAATCAAAATCTTTTTTAAGTTTATCTCCATTAACTCTATAGTTTCTTGCATCTTGAAACTTAATATCAACTTTTTCTATTAAAACGTTCTCAAATTTTTTTTTGACTCTCTCTGCTAAATCAATAATTTTAATATTTTCTGAATGCAAGTTGTATATCCCGGTTTTTTCTGACTCTGTAGCAAGTATTATCATTCGTGCAGCATCTTTGACATGTAATAAGGGTCTAAACTGTCTTCCTCCGAACACGGTTAATTTTTTTTCTGTTATTGCTTTTGCAGTCAAAACATTTACCACTAGATCCATTCTTATTCTCGAAAAAGAATCTCCAATACCAAATAAAGTTCCTAACCTAAAAATTAATGAATTTTTATTGAGTAGTATTTTTTCTGCAGATAATTTTGTAGATGCATAAACTGATAAGGGATTAGTATTTGAATTCTCATCTAAAATATTATCTTGTGCTCCATAAACACTACAAGTCGAAAAAAAAACGATTTTTCCATTAAAATTTTTTGCCAAGTTTTCTACACTTTCAAAATTTACTTGATTGGTAATAACAGGATTTATTGAGCATGCACCATCTCCCACTAAAGCTGCCATCCATACTACAGTATCTGCCCAATCAAAATATTTTTGTATTTTTTTGTAATCCCGTACGTCACCATATACAAAATTAACATTTTTTTGAAATTGGTCTTCATACAAAAGATTATCGTAAATAATAATCTCGTTATTAGTTTCTATTAAAAGATCTGTAACATACCCACCGACATATCCAGCTCCACCGACAATTAAAATTTTCATAAATATGACAATTCTTATAGATTAATATTTGTTTAATTCAAATATTATTTCTTGAAATTAATTTAAAATATATTGTCAATTTTTTTGTCCAGTTGTTAAGCTCAATATCGTTAAAAAAAGTAATTTTAGAATTATTAAATATTTGATTTCTTTTTTTATAATTTATATTTACACAACGAATTATCTGTTTAGATAATGCGCTTGAATTTTCAGCGTTTGAATAGAATCCAATTTTATTTTTTTTAACAAAATTTTTTGCCTCACCATCAGAACTAACTATTATTGGTTTTCCAAATGACAAATATGTCTGTATTTTTGCAGGTAATGTGTTTGATAATGCACTACCTTTTTTTAAAAATAAAATAAACGCATCAGAATCATGCAAATACTTTTTCAGTATATTAAATTTTAAAGGTTTAAAGTATTTTATTTTATTTTGTAATTTATATTTTTTTATAAAAAATAATAATTTATTTTTTTCTGACCCATTTCCAAATATATTAATTATAAATTTTTCTTTCTTTATTTTATTAACCGCTTTAACAAGACACTCTACAGATTGAGCTTTTCCAATATTTCCAGCGTAGGTTATTTGAAAAATTTTACTCTTCTTAAGTTTAATTTTATTTTTAAAGTTTGAATTTTCTGGGTTAAAAAAAACTTTAATTGATTTATTTTTTACATTTTTATTTATAATTTTTTTATATGAATTTGATTGCACAATAATATGATCAAAATTTTTATAAATTAAATTTACAAAATAATTAATAAGAAATATTAAATATTTATTGTTAATTATTTTTAAATCTTTCAAAACGTCTGGCCACAAATCCTGAACCCATAAAACAGAAGGAATCTTGTAAAATTTTGAAAAGAAAATAGCAGAAATTGCCTGAAAAATTGGGCTAGTTGCATAAACAAATACTAGCTCTATTTTTTTTTTTCTAAATTTAAAGATTGCAATAAATGACCAGCAAATAAAATTTAAATAATTGATAAATAATTGAAAATTATTATTTCCTCTAGAAATTGTTGGCACTCTTAAAATTTCTAATTTATTTTTATTTTCATTATAAAAGAATTTTTTTTTATATTTTTTTGGAATATTTTTGTTTGGATAATTTGGTTTTTCTGTCAAAACATAGATATTGTTTCTCTTCTTTAATTGATTGATTACTATATTTATTCTAAAATTTTCTGGCCAAAATCTTTGGGATACCAATAAGATATTCATTTATATTTTATAAACTGACTTTCTATAAATAATTAATGCTAAAATTATAGCAATTGCAAATCCACCATTTGCATAACCTGCCCCACTTCCTAATTGTGTTCCAATAATTGGAATTAAAAAGGATTTTTCAATTAAAGTAGCTTTTTTTGATAAACCAAAAATTATTAAAAAAATAAATAATATGATCGAAAAATAGCCAAATTCTGTGATCAGTTTTGCAAAATTATTCCTGCCATCATTATAGTTTAGATAAAAAACATCTGGATCTTGCATATTAATTTCGACATTAAATTCCTGATTTTGATTTATTTTATTAATCTCAACATTTGTATCTATATTTAATTTGACTATGTTATCTATGACATATTTGAAATGTGAGTATGCATAATTATTGTACCCCCATCCTAGTGGATTGTCGATAATACTCGAGTAAGTATTAAAAAATGAAATTTGATATACTTGAGTTGTTATATTTGGATTCTTATATTCTTTCTCAGAATTGTTAATTATAATAGCTTTTTTATTCAATTTATTTTTTAGATTTTCAAGTTCTGCAACATTAACTTTATTGATATTTAAAAATTTTTGAATCTCAAGATCCAAATCATTATCATCAGTTTCATCTAAATAAACATTACACCTATCATAAATTTTTTTTTTAAATATATTTTCGATAACTTTTTCAAATGTTTCATTCAAAACCACATCTTTTTGATCTTTCAATATCTTGGTTTCTAATTGTAAAGAAAATAATTCACTTGAAGTGTTTTTAAATTTATTAATTTTTTTAGAATTATTATTTATTTCATTTTCTAATTTTTTAATTTCTAAATTATTTGAAGTTAATTTATTGTTTAAATTTATGTAATCTTTGCAATTTAACAGATCTGAGTAATAATCTTTACTTTTTAAATTATTCTTTAATACATCTAAATTATCAAGTGTGTTTGAGGCCTTTTGATCAAATTGTTTTTTTGTTTTCAAATAATCAATATTATCCAAAAAATTTATTCTTTCTATTCTTGAAAGGCAACTTTCTTTTAAAGTAATAGATGAAATAGCCAAAATAACCAATATAATTGGAATTATAAAATATTTATAATTTTTTTTGTTTAATGAGAAAATCAATCCAAAAAAACCAACAACTAAACCTAATAGAAGAGTCATTGAAAATACAGATAAAGATAAAATCAATATTAAAGTATAAAATATTACATTTTTAAAATTAAATAATTCATTTTCTTTTACAGAAAACAAAATACAAAGAATTGCCCCTGGCGCTACCATTCCAAAATGAGAATTCTCACCTAACAACCTTAAATTAAAATCAGAAAAGTTTGTAAATAATCCACATGCACCAGATTGAGTATTTTCTATTATAACAAAATTCTTAAAATTTAATAAAATATTAAATAAAACAACTAACAGAAATATTTTAGATATTATTTGAAAAATTTTGCCAAATTCAACTTTTTGAAATTTTAAATAATAAT
>CABYDS010000009.1 GCA_902517745.1 uncultured Pelagibacteraceae bacterium | reverse complement strand
TAGAAGATGATCTATAATATTTTCAACTTTCTTATTTTTTATAAATAATGAACCAGTAAAATAAAAAGGGTTTATCCGAATATTACTATTAATTTTAAAATTGACATCTTGTTTATCTGGGGAACTAATATTAATTTTATTATCAATAAATTTAACTCTGTATTCTAATCTTTCACGAGAATATAAAATTAAAATCTCGTTTATAAAATTTTTATTATTTTCGATTTTTAATAAATTTTTGACTTCAATATTTGGATTTATTAAATTTATATTATTGTATGTTATTTTAGGATTGCTATAATTTCTTCTCCAGTTTGACTTAAAATTTATACCAAAAAGTTTACCTTCCATTATAAAATGTTTATCTTTTGATTTACTATTTATTTTATATGAAATATTTTTAATAGGAGATATTAAAATAACCTCGTTATTTTTGTTTTTTAAAAAAAGTTTGCTATTTTTAAAATTAATAGGGTTATTAATTTTTTTATACAAATGTTTTCTAATTTCTTTTAAATCCGACATATTTAGATTCAGATTTGTATTTGTAAATTCCACTGAAGCTAAATTTTTAAACGATCTAAGATATAAGTCTCTTAAAGAAATATAAATTTTTAAATTATTTGATATTATTAAATTATTTTCTAAATTATTTTTTTTTAGATTCACATAAGCTTTTTCTACTAACAAGTGAGGTTTGGGAAATGGTTTATAGGAAATATTTCCAGATATGCTAAGATAAACTTTGAAATTATTATAGAAGTTTTTTTCTATCTCTGAGACTTTACTTTTATATTTAAATAAAACTGGTAAAGATAAAAAAGTTAATGAAGAAAAAATTACAAGAATCGCAATTAGAATTAATGAGAAAGTTATTTTATTTTGCCTAATTTTATTCATAAAAAGAAAATTAACTTATACAATAAAAAAAAATGTTAGATTCAGATTATTTGTTAAATTTAAATGAAAAGCAACAAGAAGCGGTGTTACATTTAAATGGCCCACTCTTAATTGTTGCAGGTGCCGGTTCTGGAAAAACTAAAGTTTTAACATCAAGAATCGCCCATATTATCAAAAGTCATAAAGCTTTTTCTAGCCAAATATTGGCTGTTACATTTACCAACAAGGCTGCAAAAGAAATGCAGATACGAGTATCAAAACTTCTGAGAAAAGAAGCTACAGGATTACCATGGCTTGGTACATTCCATTCAATTAGCGCAAAAATTTTAAGAAAGCATGCTGAAGCGGCAGGACTTAAATCTAACTTTACAATCATAGATCAGGATGACCAAACAAGATTAATAAAAAATATCTGTAAAGCAGAGAATATAGATATCAAAAAAATTTCACCAAAATATATACTAGCTATTATAGATAAATGGAAAAATAAAGGTTTGTATCCAAATGATGTTGTTTTAAAAAAAAAAGAGATATTAGAAAAAAACTTTTTGACTATATACAGAATATACCAACAAAAATTATTAGATTTAAATTCTGCAGATTTTAGCGATCTAATTTTACATACCCTACAAATATTTAAAAATTATCCTGATATTATCTCAATTTATTCAAAAAAATTTAAATATATTTTAGTTGATGAATATCAAGATACTAATTTTATACAAAGTGAATGGCTTAAGTATCTTTCAAAGTCTAATCTAAACATATGTTGTGTTGGAGATGACGATCAGTCTATTTATAGTTGGCGAGGCGCAGAAATAAAAAATTTTTTAGATTTCGACAAAATTTATAAAAATACAAAAATAATTAGATTAGAAAAGAATTATAGATCAACACAAAATATATTAAGTGTTGCTTCGAAATTAATTGAAAATAATCAAAATAGAGTTGGAAAAACTTTATATACAAATCAAAAAAAAGGTGAGCTTGTTACATTGGATTGCTTCAGAAATGTAAAAGATGAAGCTACTGAAATAAGTTCAACTATTGAAAGTTTCAAAAACAAAATTTCTTTAAATGAAATTGCAATATTAGTAAGAGCAATATTTCAAACTAGAGAATTCGAAGAAAGATTTTTAAAAGTTGGGATCCCTTACAGAATTATTGGTGGAATTAAGTTTTATGAGAGAGCAGAAATTAAAGATTGTATTGCTTATTTAAGATGTATTCATCAACCAATGGATGACTTATCATTCGAAAGAATAATTAATGTTCCAAAGAGATCTATTGGCGATACCACAATTAAAATTATTTCGGAATTTTCAAAAAAGAACAAAACATCGCTAGAAGTTGCATCAAAGAAATTAATTGAAATGAATAAAATAAAACCAAAAACAAAAATTGGATTAAATAATTTATTAAATTTATTAGATAAGTGGAGATATGACTTTAAGAAAAAAACTAATCATAATAAACTTTTGCAAATTGTATTGGATGAATCTGGATATAGTGAAATGTTAAAGAATAAGAAAGATTTAGAAAATGAAAATAAACTTGAAAATATAAAAGAATTACTAAATGCGATGAAAGAATTTGATAATTTAGAAAGTTTTTTAGAACATGTTGCTCTAGCCACATCTCTAGATCAAGATTGGCAAAGTGAAAAAGTAAATTTAATGACTTTGCATGCTTCTAAGGGATTGGAATTTAAAATTGTTTATTTGCCTGGATGGGAAGAAGGACTATTTCCACATCAAAAAAGTATTGAAGAAAAAGGTGAAAGTGGTCTTGAAGAAGAAAGGAGGCTTGCTTATGTAGGTATTACAAGAGCAAAAGAGATTGCAAAAATATCGTTTTCTATGAATAGATTTTATCAAGGTGATTGGATTGATAGTATTGCATCTAGATTTGTCGATGAACTACCGGACGAATTCATAAAAAAAAATAATAGTTTTACTATTGAAGAGGAGAATGACTTTGAATTTAATCAGGATATTGAATTCGAAAATGAAATTAGAAGTCCGGGCTGGTTGAGATATCAAAAAAAACTAAAATGATAAAAAGTTTAATTAAATTAAAAAAATTTATAAGTAACAATGATTTAGATGGGTATATCGTCCCAAAAAATGACGACTTTTTTACAGAATATTCAGAAACTAATAATTTATATAAAATTTCAAATTTTAGTGGGTCAGCTGGTTTTGCTATTATTTTAAAAAATAAAAATTATTTATTTGTAGATGGCAGATACACTCTTCAGGCAAAAAAAGAAGCTGGGAAAAATTTTACAATTTTTGAAATTCCTTATTTTTGGCCAAAAAATTTAGCAAATATAAATTTGTACAATATTGGTTTTGATCCAAGATTATTTACAGAGAATATATTAATTAAATATTTTGGGCGAGGTATTAATTTAAGGCCAATAAAATACGATTTTGAAAATATAAAAAAAATAAAAAACGACAAAGTTTATCTTTTAAATAAGACAATTAGTGGAGAAACAACTTCAAAAAAAATCAATAAAATAAAAAAATTACTTTATAATAGGAAAATAAATTATTTGTATGTAAGTGCAAGTGAAAATGTTAACTGGCTTTTAAATATCAGGGGTAAGGATTTACCAAATAGTCCACTAGTAAATTGTAAACTTATAATATCAGACAAAGGAAAATTATATTTATTTGTCAATAAAAAAAAAATTAATTATCTAAAAAAAAAAATAATAAATAATATTCAATTTTGCAATAGTAACGATTTTTTTGAAATAATTTATAATTTAAAAAAAAAAAAATTATGTATTGATAAAAATACTTGCTCTGTTTATGAGCAGCAAATATTAAGTAGCAAATTTGAAATATCTGAAAATATAGATCCAATATATTTACTAAAATCTATTAAAAATAAAACTGAAATCAAAAATACAATTAAAGCACATATAGAAGATGGAGTAGCTTTAACTAAATTTCTTTACTGGTTTAAAATGAATAAGAAAAAGATAGATGAAAAAAAAGTTGAAAAAAAATTGGAATATTTTAGGAAAAAATCGAAGAACTATTTGTATCCAAGTTTTGATACAATTGCAGGATCGGGTCCAAATGGTGCTGTAATTCATTATAGATCATCAAAGAAAACGAACCGAGAAATAAATAAAAATGATGTTTTATTGGTTGACTCTGGTGGACAATATAAGTGGGGGACTACAGATGTTACTCGAACCACATGTGCAGGAAATGTATCTATCAAGTTTAAGAATAATTTTACAAGAGTTTTAAAAGGTCATATAGCAGTGATGATGTGTAACCTTAAAACAAAATTTAATGGTCATTTAATAGATAAATTAGCAAGAAAATTCCTAAAAAAAGCTGGATTAGATTATTCTCATGGAACAGGACATGGTGTAGGATTTTTTTTAAATGTGCATGAAGGTCCACAAAGCATAGCAAAAAATAATAAAATTGAGTTAAAAAAAGGAATGTTTTTGAGTAATGAACCTGGTTACTATTTAAAGGATAAATATGGAATAAGAATAGAAAACCTTATTTATCTAGATAATATTAAGAACAATTTATTTTTTAGAAATTTAACATATGCACCTATAGATATAGATATGATAAATTTTAAAATGCTGACAAAAAAAGAAAGAAAATACTTGTTTGATTATCACCTTGAAGTCTATTCCAAAATTTCGAAATATCTTAATAAAGCCGAAAAGAGATGGCTAATAAATTTAATTAAGTAGATTCTCTAAATCTTGTTGGGATATAATCTTAACACCCAAATTTTCTGCATTATTTATTTTACTTTTTGTAGGCTTTTCTCCTATAACCAAATAATTAAGGTTTTTACTAACAGAGCTCAATGTTGTACCTGAATTTTTTTCAACTAGTGCTTTGGCTTCTGCCCTACTCATACCATCCAATTTTCCAGTGAATAAAAATGTTTTATTTTTTAATATCCCGTTTTTAATTAAACTTTGATTTTCAATATTAAGTATATTTTTCATTTCAATTAAAATATTGAAATTCATTTCATTAGAAAAAAAATTTTCTAAAGAATTTATTTGAGTTTCTCCGATCCCATCGATATTTATAAACTTATTTAATTCTTTTTTCTGGATTATTTGAATTAGTTTTGAAATATTTTTCACACTGTTGCTAATAATTTTTGCATTTTCAATTCCAATATGCCTAATCCCAAGAGAATAAATAAATTTCTGAAGAGTAACTTTTTTGGAATTTTCAATAGATATTTTAAGGTTTCTAGTTGATAATTTTCCCCAGCCTTCCAACTTTTCTATTTTAGAATAATCTAAGTTAAATATATCTTGAGGTTTTTTTATTAAACTCAAGTTCCAAAAATTCTCCACAACTTTTTTTCCTAATCCATCAATATTAAAAGCATCTTTTGAGATAAAATGTTTTAATTTTTCAATTGCTATTCTTTCACATCCATAACTATCATTTATACATCTTCTTACGGCATCATATTTTTTTGTAATTTTATTAAATTCTTTTATTGTTTTAGATCCGCAGGATGGACAAATTTTTGGAAAAATGAATAAATTAGAGTTTTTATCTCTCTTATTTTTATCAACTTCAATAACATGGGGTATAACATCACCTGCTCTTTCAATTTTAACTATATCCCCAACTCTAATATCTTTTCTTTTAATCTCATCCTCATTATGAAGAGTAACATTAGATACAACAACCCCACCAATGTTTACTGGCTCAACTTTCGCAACAGGTGTTAATGCTCCTGTACGACCAACCTGTATATCTATATTTAAAACTTTTGTGTAAGCTTTGTCTGCAGAAAATTTATGTGCAATTGCCCATCTTGGTGCATTAGAAGTAAAGCCAAGTCTTTTTTGAAGATTTAAATCATTAATTTTATAGACTAACCCATCAAGATCATAATCTAAATCGAATCTTTTTATTTCGAATGTTTTATGAAAGTTTATCAATTCATCAATCTTGTACAAAACTTTATTATCTTTATTAATTTTAAAACCCCATAATCTTAAACTATTTAAAAAATCTGATTGATTTCTATGTGAATTATTTTGTATATACCCAAAAGTGTAAGCTATAAAATTGAGTGGAATTTTTTTTGTTTCATTAGGATCTTTTTGCCTTAATGATCCAGATGCTGCATTTCTAGGATTTGCAAAACTATCTTTTATTTTAAAAAAATCTTTTTTTTTTATAAAAACTTCTCCTCTAATTTCTATTTCATTTGGAAAATCATCTTTTTTTATTTCTAAAGGTATATCTTTTATAGTTTTTAGGTTTTCAGTTATAATTTCTCCAATTTTACCGTCACCTCTGGAAACTCCATAAACAAGTTTTTTGTTTATGTAAGTTAAGGAAGCTGAAATACCATCAATTTTTGGCTCAACACTATAATTAAGATTTATATTTTTATTTAAATAATTAAATATTTTTTTTTCAAAATTAATAAGGTCTTCTTTATCATAAGCATTGGATAAAGATAACATCGGTATCTTATGTTTGTATTTTTCAAAAGATTTTGAAGGTTTAAAACCTATATTTTGATTCGGAGAATATTTACTATTTAAATATGAATATTTTAATTCAAGCTCAATTACTTCTTTTTTTAAATGATCGTATTGTGAGTCTGAAATAATTGGATTACTTTTATCATAATATAATTTGTTATGTTTAATTAATTCTTTAATTTTTAATTTATATTTTTTTTCAATTTTCTCTTTATTCATTAAGATAAAATTATTTAAACAAAGTTTTGAACTTTTTTAAAATTGTTTCTCGATTATCTGTCGCTATATCCTTACTTTTTTCATAATTTTTATTTAACATTTTATAGCTCAGTTCATACCATTTACTTGATTGATAATTATAGCCAAGTAATTTAGCATAACTCTCTGCTTCATTAATTAAGCCCAATTTGTAATGAAGCTCTACTAATCTATACAACGCTTCTTCAACGTAAATTGTTGTATCATACTCGTTTACTACTTTTTTAAATCTTTTAATTGCAGGTATCCATTTTTCTCTTTCTACATAGTATCTGGCTAAATACATTTCTTTTGAGGCCATTATTTCAATTATAAATTCCAACTTATATTTAGAATCTGATGCATAATCTGTATCAGGATAATTTTTTATTATTAATTCGAAATATTTTTTAGCCAATAGTATTTCATTAAAATCTTTTCTTTCGTCAACAATTTGATCGTAATGACATAAAGCTAGTAAATAATATGCATAATCTATTTGGGGATGGAATTTATATTTAATGATAAAACGTTCTAAATCATTGATGGCATCTTTATAATATCCCTGGGAAAAAAAACCATATGCTGACATTAAAACTGCTCTAGGTGCCCAAATAGATTGTGGATAGAGAAGTTCAGCTTCGCTAAATTTTTTCCCAGCAAAAATTACATCTCCTTTTTCGAATTCCTCTATAGCCTGGTTATAAACTTCTATCATTTGATCATCTAAACTTTTTTTTTTTAGAGTTGTTATTTGTTCTTCTTTCTTTGAACAGGCAAAGATTAATATAAAAATTATCAAAAATGATAAATTGATATTAAATTTCATTTAATACTTTTATCAGATAAATATAAAAACTCTAACTTTTAAGCAATTGACTTTAAATTTTGATAGTTAGTAAATGTATGTGGCAATTGTTTACCTTTAATTTCAATTAAAGAGTAATTTGCTGGATCTTTGAATACTTCTTTTAATAGTTTATTAGTTAAATAATGGCCCCCTTGTGAACATTTAATTGAACCAATAATTTTATAACCAGATAAAAATAAATCACCCATGCAATCTAATATTTTATGATTTACAAATTCTAAGTCATTTCTTAAACCAGATTTATTTAGTATTTTGTTATCCTTAATAACGATTGCATTCTCTAAGCTTCCACCTTTGCCTAAATTTAATTTCTTAAGTTTTTCAATATCTTCAAATAAACAAAAAGTCCTAGAGCAAAATATTTCTAACAAGTTATCCTCAAAAATATTTACTTTATTTTTTTGATTTTTAATTAATTTATTTTCATATTTAATCTCAAATTGTATATCGCTAGTCACATTCGATTTATTAATTGATATAAACCTCCCACCATCATCAAAAGATATTTCTTTATTTATTTTTATTATTTTGATCGGCTGATCACTAAATTTAACACCAGCTGAGTTTATGCCCTCTACAAATAATTTTGCAGATCCATCCATTATGGGAACTTCTTGAGAGTTTAATTCAACGATTGCATTATCAATTCCAATTCCATAAAATGCTCCCATTAAATGCTCTATTGTTGATACTTGTACTCCATTATTATTAGATATTGTCGTACAAAGTGTTGTATCAATGACGTTGTTGTACAGGGGATATACTATATTGTTATGTTTTATATCCACTCTTTTAAAAACAATGCCGGTATTTGGAGAAGCAGGTAATATATTCATCTTCACAGTTTTACCTGTATGAATTCCTATTCCCGAAAATGAGACTTTTTTAGAAATTGTTTTTTGAGTTAATATAGACACACGAAGACTATATAAAATTAAAGTATTATTAAGTACTCAACAAATATTTCAGGAAAATACAATTATTTATCAAATAAATTAAAAAATCTCTCGAATAAACCTCGATTTTTATTACTTATTTTTGGTGTATCAAAATTTTTGATTAAATAAGATATTCCTGAGTTGCATATTTGAATATCTTTTTCCTCAAAACAGTTAATTGATTTGAAACCGAACTTATCATTTAAATAAAAAGAATTATTATTGAACATAATTGAGCCATCTCCAATCAAAAATAATTCAGTATCATCAAGTTTTAGATTATTTATTTCAGATTCTTTGAAACATAAATCAATAATTTCTTGCACCCTATATAAAATTACTTGTTTTAGTAAATCAATTGAAATATTTTTTTTGATTATATCTTTTATTGATAAATTTATTTGATCATTATTATTATAAGAAAATTCAGTTTCAGATTTATTAAAGGATTTCTTGATTTTTTCTGCATCTTCAAGGTCTATTTTGAATATTTTAGAAATATCTTTAGTAATATTATTACTTCCAATATTGATAGAACGAATATATTTTAATTTTTTATTATCATAAATAATCGCTGATGATCTTTCATGCCCAATATCTAAAAAACTCACTTTATTCAGATTTAATTTATTTATGTAGGTCTGAGTTTTTAAGAAACTTGTGCAAAAAATTTTAGAAATGTTTAAACTATTTTTGTTAAAATTTTTTTTTATATATTGTAAATTTTTTTTTGGAAAACAAATTATTTTATAATCAATTTTTATTTGTCTAAGGTATTTTACATTTATTGGTAATGTATCAAATGTTTTTTCATCAAATATTCCTTTATTAAAAATAGTATGAACTATTTCATAGTCTATATAATTATCATTTATAATTTGATAAATTTCTTGGCTAAGAGATTCATATACTTTTGCAAAATCTGCATTATCATCTAATTGTTTTTGTAAAGAAACGTCAATGACTAATGTTTTTTTACTATCAAAAATTAAGATTACATCTTCAATATGAGATGAAATTTTTTTTTCCGCTTTTTTAATTAAATTTTTTAAATTTACAAAAGTATTTTCACTGTTTTGAATTGCGCTATTTGAGATACTTTCTGAAAAACAAACGTTTAAATCAGAGTCAAATATTGCAACTCTTATTTTAGATAAACCAAAGTCTATAATATTATAATAGTTAGATTTAATCATGTTTGATTATTACCCTATTTGCGATTCTCAAATCTATTGTTGCATTTGGTTTTATTTCTTTTTTTAAACTTTTGTATTTTTCAATAGCTTTTTCAATTTTCGTATTTGGTAATTTTATTAAAATATTATCCTCATAATATAAATCCCATCTTTTATTTTTATGATAATAATACTTGGTAATTTTATTAGTATTTAAATTATGTTTCTTCAGTACTGAAATCAAATTCAAATAATTTTCAATATCAAATTTGCCAAATATAAAGGGTAGTGTATTTTCAGATTTAATTTTACTCGATAAAATGAAATTACCATTATTGCCAATGTAATATTTTTTTTTATTTATTATAGTTATTCCCATTAAATTAGTCTTTGAAGCTTTAATTATTAAGGTTGAAGGATAATTTTTTATTACTTTGAGATTTTCTAAAAAACCAAGGTTGTTAAAATTTTTGATGATTAATTCTTTATTAATTAATAAAATATTTTTATCATATAGAAAATTTGATAATTCAGAAATTTGATTTTTAATATTAGAATTATTTGTTTCTATTTCGATTTTATTTATAGTATTAGAAATTGTGGTTAAGAATATAAATGAGAATATATAAAAATATATTTTGTTTTTATTTATTAATAGATGCATCTTGCAAAATTTTTTCTATCAAATTTTTGAAAGGGATATTATTAAAATTTGCGATTTCAGGCACAAGTGATAATGAAGTCATGCCTGGCTGTGTATTAGTTTCTAACAAATAGAACTTGCCGTTGTTAAATCTAAAATCAGATCTTGTAACGCCCCTACATTTAAGTAATTTATGGGCTTTTAATGCTGCACTAGTTACTTTTTTATATTTTTTTTTTGATATTTTTACTGGAATTATATGTTCAGTTTTAGCTTTTGGATTATATTTCGCTTCATAATCATAAAACTTTCGTTTAGGCTTTAATTCTATTGCCCCAAGAACCTTATTTTCTAAAATAGCTACCTGTATTTCTCTACCTGGAATATACTTTTCTATAAGAATTTCACCGTGCTCTTTTAATTTATATAAATTTTTTATTAAATTTTTCCGGTTGCATATAAAAACATTTACACTGGAGCCTTCATTTATTGGTTTAATTACTATTGGGAAACCTATTTTGTTATTTAAATACCTTAATAGATCTTTTTTATTTATTTTTTTTTTAAATGAAAACTTTATATATTTAGGTGTTAATATTTTATTTTTGGTAAATATTTTTTTTGATATTTCTTTATCTATTGCCAGTGAAGAAGATAAAACTCCAGAATGTGTATATTTTACATTTTCAGCTTCTAAAATTGCCTGGATATAACCATCCTCTCCATATCTGCCATGAAGTAAATTTAAAACAACATCTGGTTTAAATTTTCTTAATTTTGTTATGAAATTTCCGTCAGGTTCAAAAATTTTAATATAATTATTTTTATCTTTTATTAATTCTGAATTTACACTTTTAGCAGTTTCTAAACTTATTTTTCTCTCCTTAGAATATCCTCCTGCTAATATGAAAATTCTTTTCACTAATCAATTATTTTTATTTCTAAACTAATATTTATGCCAGTCTTATTTTTAACATTTTTTTTTACATAGTTTATTAGTGAATTCATTTCTTCAAATGATGCATTATTTTTATTAACAAAAAAATTTGAGTGTTTTTTTGATATATGGGCATCTCCGAAATTTATATTTTCTGGTACCGATTCTTTTATTAGCTGCCAAGCTTTCTTTGTTGTTTGATCGATTGGATTTTTAAATGTGCTTCCTCCAGTCTTAATTTTTGAAGGTTGAGAATTATTTTTTTTTGCGGCTAATTCTTCCATCATATTTTTTATTTTATTTTTGTTTGATAAATTTCCTTTAAATGTAGCACTTAAAAAAATTAAATTTTCATTTAATTCTATCTTTCTATATTTAAATTTAATTTTATCGGACGGTATTATTTTAATATTACCATTTGTATCGATACATTGAAGTGAAATTAATTTATCTTTAAATTCTGTTCCAAAACACCCAGAGTTCATTTGAAGACCACCCCCAACCGAACCGGGGATACAGCACATAAATTCAAAACCACTTATTCCATTCTCTAGTGCAAATTCTGAAAGTTTTTTTTGTGAGCAAGCTGAGCCTGCTATTATTGTGTCTGGTTTTAATTTTGATAATGTACTAAAGTTATGGCTAAGTTTGATTATTACTCCTTCATAAGTATTATCTTTAAATAACACATTTGAACCCATTCCTAATACAAACATTTTTCCTCTATTATTATACAGTTTTAGGAATTCCTTTAATTCCATAAGGTTTTTTGGTTTAAAAAAAATTTTTGATTTACCCCCTATATTAAACCAATTAAGTTTTTTGATATCAGTATTGAAAAACAGATCTGCATTATATTTATTTTTAAAATATTCAATATCTTTTAATTCCATATCAATTAAGATTTCTTACCCAATTTGTTATAGATCCAGCACCCATAGCAATAAAAATTTTATTTCCGAATGCAATGTTTTTAGTAATTTTTTTTAAATCTGTTTCATCTTTAAGCATTATCAGATTAACTTTAGAATTTTTTGCAATTAATTTTGCAAATGAAGTGTATGAGAATCCTAATTTTATAGTTTCACTAGCTTTATAAATTGGACAAAGTAAAACTGTGTTTGCATTTTTAAAGCATTTAGAAAATTCAATTTTTAAATTTTTTACTCTTGAAATTCTATGCGGTTGAAAAATACAAACTATTTCTTCTTTATTATAAACTTTACTAACACCATCTAACACTGATGAAATTTCAGTTGGATGATGAGCGTAGTCGTCAAAAAATGGCACTTTATTAATTTTAAATAAGAAATTAAATCTTCTCTGGACTCCATTAAAGTTTTTGAGACCTAATTTAATTATTTTATCCGATACACCAATTGAAAAAGCTATTGCCAATGCAGATGTTGCATTTTTAATATTATGTAAACCTAACAAAGGTATTGAAATATTTTTTATAATTTTTGTTTTGCCCGGTATTTTTATTTTAATATTAAATTTTGAATAATCTTTATTCTGAATTATATTGAAAATATGAAAATTTGATTTCTTATTTAAACCAAATGTATAGTAATTGTTATTTTTAATTTTTGGTAAAATATTTTTTACATTTTTGTCATCTAAACATAGAAAAGCCTTTCCGAAAGAGGGTGTTTTATCAATAAATTCTATGAATTTATTTTTTAAATTTTCCATAGTTCTGTAATAATCCAAGTGTTCATTGTCAATGTTGGTTATTATTGAATAATTAAAAGGTATTTGAAGAAAACTTCCATCCGACTCATCTGATTCAACTAAACTCCAGTCGCTTTTTCCTAATTTTGCTGAACTTCCTATTGAATTCAAAACACCTCCGTTAATTATTGTCGGATCTAATTTTGCGTAGTTCATAATGTTTGACAAAATTGATGTTGTTGTTGTTTTGCCGTGTGATCCTGTAACAACAATATTTTTCATTAAAGAAACTATATGACCTAACAGTTCTCCTCTTTTATATATCGGTAAGTTTAATTTTTTAGCATGCCTATATTCTGGATTTGATTTTTTTATAGCTGATGAAACTACTAATACAGTGCAATTTTTTATATTTTGCTTATTATGATTTAAATAAATTGGAATTTTTCTTTTTCTTAGTAAATTAAGATTTTTATTATCTGATTTGTCACTTCCTTGTATTTTAAAGCCTAAACTATCCATTATTAATGCTAATCCACTCATACCAATACCACCGATTCCAACAAAATGAATTAGTTCAGTTTTTCCAATATTAATTTTCATCTATAATTTCTATAATCTTATTGTTTATATTATTCCAAGTATTTTTTTTAGTAATTTCCTCAAGATTTTTAGATTTTTCGTTGTAATTTTTATAATCATTAAATATTTCAAATATCATCTTTGAAAATTTTTTAAATTCGAATTCCTTTTGTTTTATTAACCAACAACAATTTTTTTTATAGTAAAATTCTGAATTATAGAATTGGTGATTATCTCTTGCAGACGGGAGAGGTATTGAAATAAAGGGTATGTTTAAGAATGAAAGTTCACTTAATGTGCTTGCGCCTCCTCTGGTAATTGCTAGATCTATACCATTGTAGAGTTCATGACTATCATTGGTAAATTCAATGAATTTGTAGTTTATATTTGATTTGTCATATTTATTTTTTATTGAAGATAAATTATTAATATTCGATATTTGTTGTATAACTTCGAAATTTTGTTTTTTTGAAATTTCAATAATTAATTCAGTAATATTTTCGTCAAAAAACGATGCACCCTGACTGCCACCGATGATAAGAATTTTTTTTATTTCCTTTTTTAAATTAATTATATTTTTTTCTAAGTTATATATTTCTTTTTTTAAAATAGGTTTGACTACAACTTTTTTAGAATTGTATTTTATTGGGAAGTTTCTTAAATTTTCATCGTAACAAATTATTTTTGTTGAAAATTTCAAAGCAAAACGATTAGATCTACCTAAAACACTATTAGGCTCAAACAAGAAAACTTTTATTTGTAATATAAATGCAGCTAAGCAAAATGGAAATGTCATGTACCCACCAGTACTAATCACAATATTTGTCTTATTATTTTTTAAAAATTTAATAGATTGAAAAATGTTTAGAAAATATTTAAAAATATTTATTGGAAGTAAATAAGGTTTTAAAAATAAATTAGGTACATCTATTAATTCATATTTAAATTTTTCAGTATTTATATATTTACTTCCTCTCAAATCAGATACCATTTTTACAGAAAATTTGTTTTTCAAATGTTCAAACAAAGAGGTAGATGGTACTACGTGGCCACCAGAACCACCTGTTACTATAAGTATATTTTTCATATTAATTTAATTTTCTCTTTGTCAAATTTAATATTATTCCAGTTAAAATTGATGTTCCAACTATTGAAGAACCACCATAACTAATAAATGGCATAGTCATGCCTGTAGTAGGAAGCATTCTTATATTTACACCAATATGAATAAAAGTTTGCAATAGTATTATTGAAATACTTCCAACTAATATGAGTTTAAAATTATTATTTTTTGTAAAATTTATTTTTTTTAAAACTCTATAAGATAATATTAAATAAAGTAATATTATACCTATTAAGATAATTACTCCAAATTCTTCTGCAATTACAGAAATTATATAATCTGTATGTGCTTCTGGTATTCTTGAATTTAAAGTTCCTTCACCTATTCCTTTTCCAAAAAAACTTCCACTGGATATTGCATCGCTTGCTTTATCGGCCTGGTAATTATTACCGCTAGAATTATCTAAAAATGACATTAATCTTATTCTTATGTATTCAAACTTTGGCACCAAAAAGACTAAAAATAGAGTTAATGAACCCACAGCTAATAATGAAATTGCAAAAAGTAATAAATTTATTCCTGAAACAAAAATAATGGCAAGCCAAACAGATATTATTAATAATGTTTGTCCTAAGTCTGGTTGAGATAAAAGTAAAATTATAATTGGCACTAAAATGACTGAACTCAAGAGATATTTTATATAAAGGTTTTTTTTTTCTAATGAAATTATTAGTGAAATAACAATAACAAAAAAAGGTTTTAAAGTTTCAATGGGTTGAAACCTAGGTAATGAGCCAATATCTAACCATCTCTTTGACCCTTTGACCTCCACTCCTATTAAGGGAACTAAGAATAAACTTATAAATGTGATAACAAATAATACGACTGATAACCTAATTAAAATTTTTTGATCTAGTAGAGATAAAAATAAAATTAACGATATTCCTATTAAAACAAAAATTAAATGTTTTAAAAAAAAATAGTAAGAATTTGTGTTTAATTTATCTGATGCGATTATTGAAGTTGAAACTAGAGAAAAGAACAATCCTAGTGAAAATAATAGACTTATTATCAAAAAAATTGTTTTATCGATGTTTTTCCACCAATCATAAAATGTATCAAAATATTTATTCATTCAATTGGTAAATATCTTTTAATTAACATATTGAATTGTCTACCTCTTTCTTCAAAATTTTTGTATTGATCAAATGATGCGGCCGATGGGCTAAATAAAACTGTAGTTTTTGTTCTTATATCCTTTAGGTTTGGAATTAATTTAAGAGTATTTCTCAGATCTTTTGATAGATTAACTTTAATTTTATTTTTAAATAGTTTGAGAAAAACTTGTCTATCTTTCCCGTAAATATATGCTTCTAAATTTTTAAAATACTTTTTATTTAAATTAAATTTGTCACCCTTTTTAAATAATCCTCCCAAAATCCATATAATTTTTTCATTAGATTCTAAAAATGGAACAGTAGAAGATAATGTTGTTGACTTAGAGTCGTTTATTATTTTTAAATATTTTGATTGATGGATCACTTCCTGTCTAAATTTCAAAGGTTTAAATTTATTAATAGTTTTTATTACAGTTTTTAAATTAAGTTTCATATATTTCGATAACTCAAATAAAAAATTTAAATTTTGGAAATTTGTTGAATTTTTAAAATTATCATTACTTAATTTATTTTTTAAATATGCATACTTATTTTTACTTATATAAATTATTTTGGATTTTATATTTTTAGTTCTTAATAAGTCTTTCAATAAATTAGTGTTTGTTATTATTGCTACATCATTTTCGTTTTGTCTTATTACACATTTTAATTTTGATAATACATAATTTTTCATTGTCTTATGCCTATCTAAATGATCTGGGGAAATATTAATGATTATAGAAAATTTTGATTTGAAATATTTACTATAAGCCAGCTGATAAGAAGAAGCCTCAACTACAAAGATAGTATTTTTGGTAACTCTTTTTTCCTCTAAAATAGGATTTCCAATATTTCCAGTTAGCCTAGTATCATAATGGTGTTTCTTTAAAATATCATAAAGCAAATTACTTGTAGTTGACTTTCCGTTCGTGCCAGTAATCGTAATTGTTAAAACTTCAGGGTTTAATTTATAAAAAATATCAAAATCAGTAATAACTTTTTTTTGGTTCTTTTTTAAATAATTTGATAATCGGCATCTATTTATATTAATACCGGGACTTATAACTATATAGTCAAAGTTATTATTTAGTAATTTTGATTTAGAAATAAAAAATTTTTTATATTTATTTTTAATTTTTTTCTTATCATCATCGAAAATAAAACACCTATTTTTCTTTTTTAAATATTTTAATGATGAAATTCCAGATTTTCCAAAACCATAAATTAAAAAATTTTTACTTAACTTTTCATTTTTTAATTTCATTATCTAAGTTTTAAAGTTGCTAATCCAATCATCGCTAGAATAATAGAAATTATCCAAAATCTAATTACAACCGTTGACTCTGGCCATCCTTTTTTTTCAAAATGATGGTGTATTGGAGCCATTTTAAATATTCTTTTACCTGTTAATTTATAGGAAATAACTTGAACTATTACAGAAACAGCTTCTAAAACGAACAATCCGCCTGTTATTGCTAATACAATTTCGTGCTTAGTTATTATACCAACCGCTCCCAGTGAACCACCTAATGATAAAGATCCAGTGTCTCCCATAAAAATTTTTGCCGGTGGTGCATTAAACCATAAAAAACCTAAACAAGCCCCGATTATTGATCCACAAAAAATCGAAGCTTCTCCTACACCCTCTATATAAGCAATCTGAAGATAATCAGAAAAAATTATGTTACCAGTGACGTAACTAATAAATGCAAAACAAGCGGCAACTAACATAACAGGAACTGTTGCTAATCCGTCTAAACCATCAGTTAAATTAACCGCATTTGAAGCTCCAACTAATATAAACATATAAAAAGGTATAAAAAACCAACCAAGATTGATTACTAAGTTTTTGAAAAAAGGAAAATATAGATTGTTTATTTGATCAGAATTGCTTGTGATATAAAGTATAAATATACCAATCAAAGCTAAAATAATTTGTAGAGAAAACTTCAGTTTAGAAGAAATTCCATTCGAACTTTTCAACTTTATTTTTTTATAATCATCATAAGCTCCCAATAATCCAAAAGAAGCTGCAATAAATATTAAAAACCAATTGTAAGGATTTGATAAGTCACCCCATAGCAATACTCCTGAAAAAACACCTAGTAATATTATTAGTCCTCCCATTGTAGGTGTTCCAATTTTTCTAATTATATGGTCGCTAGGTCCATCTTCTCTGATTGGATTATGAATCTGTTTTGAAGAAAAAAAATTAATTAATGGGTTTCCAACTAAAAAAACAACAACCATAGCTGTAAACATAGAGAGACCAGTTCTTACTGTTAAATATTTAAAAACATTTAAAAAACTAAATTGATCTACTAGAATTGAAAAAAGTTCAAACAACATTAAGATTTTGATCCAATTTGTTTGGTTATTTGATTTAGTCCTGTAGAATTTGAGCCCTTTATCATTAAAAAATCACCATTATTTAAATCATTTTTTATTATATTAAGAATTTCACTAGTTGATTTAAGTATTTTTCCTCTTTTTTGTGTTCTAATTTTGTTAAATGTTTCTATGATATAATTCCCATAAACAAACAACTTTTTGAACTTTGCCTTATTGATATCTTTTGCAGCTTCAATATGAAGTTTTTTTGAAAATTTTCCTAATTCTAACATGTCACCTAGTAGCATAAATTTTTTATTTGGATTTATTTTTAAATTATTAAATTTCTTAATTGAGAAATTAAGAGATAATGGATTTGAGTTATAACTTTCATCTATTATATTAACTTTTTTAGAGCCGACAGTGAATTTTTTTATATTTCCTCTACCACTTGGTATTTTATAATTAGAAAAAAAGTTACTTTTTATTTTATCAATGATATTTAAACTTTTACAAACTGCTATGGAAGCCAATATATTATCCAAATAAGGCAATAAGTTATTATTAATTTTAAAATTAAAAGTTTTGGAAGCTACGTCAATATAAATGATATAAGATTTCGTAGATTTTTTTAATTTAGATAATCTAATATTAGAATTTTTATGTTTACCAAAAGAAATGATATTTAAATTATTTTTGTTTGCTAAATTTGAAAAAAAATTAAAAAATTTATCATCTTTATTCAATACAATTGTACCATTTTTTCTTATGTTGAAAATAATCTCTGATTTGGCTTTAGCTATATCTAATAAAGATTTAAAATTTTTGGCGTGCGCATAACTAATATTTGTAATAACTCCAACGTCTGGTTTAATTATTTTTGATAAATAGTCTATTTCTCCCTTTTTATCCATTCCAATTTCAAATATTCCATAAGTCGTATCCTTATTTAAATTTATTAATGAAATCGGTAAACCAAATTTATTATTGAACGAATTTTTTGAAAATGTTGTGGAATAATTTTTTTGAAGACATTGTCCTAACAATTCTTTCAGCGAAGTTTTGCCTGAAGATCCTGTAATTGCAACTTGAGCTGCATTAGAAGAAATTCTTATCTTTTGTGAAAATTTAATTAATAATCTTAGAGTACTTTTAACATTAATCCTTTTTTTACTATCATTTTTGTTATTTTGAAGTATTGCTAATTTTGCTCCATTTTTTAGAGCTTCGTCTGCAAAATCATTCCCATTAAAAGATTTCCCTTTAATTCCAAGGAAAATTTTACCTTTATTTTGTTCTTTCGAATTAGTGCTAATTTTTAAATTTTTTATTCTATCTAATTTTTTGTTATTTATGATTTCTTTAAGTATATTTAATTTCCAATCATTTAATAAAATTCTATTTTTTAAAATTATTGATTTTTTTATACATTCTTTGTCAGAAAATTTATTTTTCTTAACATATTCTTGAGTGTTTTCATGTCCCTTCCCTGCAATAATTAAAACCTCATCAGACTTACTATTTAAAATTGCTGTTTTTATAGCTAATTTTCTTGATGGTATTTCAATCATTTTAGATGGTAAAATTGATTTCTTAATACTTGCTCTGATATTTTCTGGATTTTCAGTTCTAGGATTATCGTCTGTAAGATAAATATAATTACATAGTTTGTTAGCAATTTTGCCCATTATTGGTCTTTTTTCTTTATCTCTTTCACCACCACATCCAAATACAATATTAATTTTTCTTAAACCAAATTGTTCTTTAATATTTTCTATACTTGTTTTAAGAGCCTCTGGAGTATGCGCATAGTCTAAAATAAAAATTGAATTATCTTTGGTTGTTCCGATTATCTCAAGCCTTCCTTTTGCGGGCTTAATATACTCAAGTTTTTTAACAATATCATCAATTTTTAGATTACTTTTAATTGCTGCTGCAATAGCCATCATCAAATTCTTAATTTGTATTTTTCCAATTAGTTTTGTTTTAAATTGGTATTCCTTATTTTGATAAGAAAACTTTATATGTTGGTAGTTATTTAAAATTTTAGTTGAATTAATTTTTAAATGACTATCTGATGTACCAATGTTTAATAAATTTAATTTTTTTCTTTTAGCTATTTTTTTTAAGATTTGTGAATATTTTAAATCATTATCAAATATCAAATTTCCATTTTTATTTGTCAACTCATTAAATAAAATTAATTTTGAATTAAAATAATTTTTATAATTTTTGTGATAATCTAAATGGTCTCTGCTTAAATTAGTGAATATAGATGTGCTAAATTTAATACCATGTAATCTTTTTTGATGAAGGCCATGACTTGATGCTTCTAAAATTACATTTTCAATTTTTTTTTTCTTTAAATTTGCAAGTATTTTATTAATTGTAATAGCATCAACAGTTGTATTATTAAGTTTTAAGCTAACACCATTGGATTTGACACCTAAAGTTCCAATTGATGCTACGCTTTTTTTATTAAGTTTTAATATCTGGTAATAAAAATTGACTATAGATGACTTACCGTTTGTACCAGTTACAGCAATTATATTATTTGGTTTTTTATTATAATATTTATTTGCAAAACTTGATAAAGCTAATCTAGTATCGCTTACTCTTATATATAATACACCTTTATTGATACCAGATTTAAATTTATTTGATACAATTATTCGAGCTCCTCTTTTAATAGCATCATTTATGAAATTATTTCCATTAAATTTACTACCTTGTATTGCAAAAAATATATAATTTTTTTTTATTTTTTTTGAATTGAATTCAAATCCGTTAAAACTTTTATTATTAAAATCTTTTTTAAGATTTTTAAAAAAGCTTTTTAATATCATTATGAAATTTCTTAATATTTTATGGCTAAAATAGGCCCGATTTTTTCAATTATATTTTTGGCAACCTCAACAGAAGTCCAGCCAGCAGTATTAAAAGGTGTACCTATTATCTTCCTTTTTTTACCATCATTATATTCATAAATATAAGTTTCGCTCAATTTTGGTTCATCTAACAAAACAATTAAAACATATTTTGGAGAAGATATTGGAAAAATTGAAGCAAAAGTATTTATTTTTTTTTTAGAATATTTACCCTTTATAGATTTTTGAGCTGTTCCTGTTTTTCCAGCGATTTCATAACCAGCAATATTTGCTAAATTAGCTGTGCCCTGTTCGGACGTTACAATTTTTCTCAATATTTCATTAATTTTATTCGAATTTTCTTGTGTTATTATTTGTTCACCTCTTTTTAAATTTTTCTCTTTTTTAATTAAAGTTGGTTTTATTTTATATCCACCATTTGCAATTATTGCATAGGCTTTTGCAAGTTGGAGTGGTGTGGTTGTTATGCCATGACCATATGCGGATGTTGCTAATTTACATTTTCCCCATTTAAACGGAATCGGATTTCCAACTTCCTCTATATCAAATTGTATTTTATTTAATAAATCTAAATTTTCTAGAAACTCTTTAAAATTTTCTAACCCGACTTTCTGAGCAATTTTGATTGAACCAATATTTCCAGATCTAATTAATATTTCTTCAGCAGTAAGACTTGATGGAATGTCCATGTCATATTCAGAGATTGACCTTCCGGCACATTTTATTTTTTTTGGTAAATTTTTAAAAAGGGTATCTTCTTGGATAACATTTTGTTGAAGCCCAGCAGCCAATGTAAATGTTTTAAAAACTGATCCAAGTTCATAGACTCCTTTTGTGGATCTGTTTATAAATTTTCTATCAGAAATGTCTTCTCTTTCATTTAAATCAAAATCTGGTAAAGAAACCATTGAAAGAATCTCACCACTGTTAACATTCATTAATATAGCCGTACTTCCATAACTATTAAAAATTTCTTGAAATTTTATTAATTCCTCTCTTATCAAATATTGTATTTCAGTATCTAAAGAAAGCTTTAATGGTTTGTTTGAAGTTGTTAATTCATAGTCAAAAGATTTTTCTATACCAGACACACCATTGTTATCTGTATCAATCTGTCCCAATATATGACTGAATAGATTACCGTTAGGATAAACACGAGCAATATTTTCTTCCTCTTTAAACGATTTTTCTCCCAGTAATTTTATTTTTTCAAGTTTTGCTGGAGATATTTTCTTTTTGACATAAAAAAATTTTTTTCCATTGATTTCCTTTTCAAAATTCTTGTCAGGAAATATTAATTTTAAAGAAATTAATAATTTTTCTTTGTTAATTAGTTGTTTTGGATTTATGCCTAAATTAGTCACACGCACAGTTTTGGCAATAATATTTCCATTTCTATCCATGATAGATGCTCTATATTTCTCTTTTTCTTTTACAGTTTGAGTTTGGTTTGTTTTCTTAAATCCTAAATAGATAGTTTTAGTTGTAAAAATTATTGTAATTATAAAAAAAATGAAAAAAATGAATGATATACGTTCAAAAGATATTTTTAAATTTGATCTATTTGCTTCAAAATTAAAATTTTCGTCAATATTATTCATTATTTAATTTAAGAATTTTTAAATCTGTAATTTTTTTTTTTTTTAATTCATTATCAAAATATATTTTGGAATATTCCATTAACTTATTTGGCGATGTAAGATAGTTGAAATCAAATAAAACTAACTCATAAATATCATTGAGAACTCTGATGTCTTCTTGAATTACAAAAATTCGTTTATCAAGTTTTTTTGTCGAATTTTTTGTATAAGCAGTTGAAATTATAAGAATAATAATTGGTATAAATAAAAGAATTTTTTTATGCATTAAAGTTCAAATTTTCTATATCTATTAAATAATTAAAATTACTAATAAATTTTTTAAAGTTACATCCATTCTCTAATTTGTATGCAAATCTAAGTTTTGCTGATCTTGAGGGAGGATTAATATTAATCTCAATTGATGATGGAGTTATTGGTTTTTTTTTGGTTAAATCAAAATACTTTTTAGTTGAAATACTTTTCGGTAAGTACCTAGAAGAATTTTTTAGTTCTGAGTATTCTTTAAAAAAAAACTTTACTATCTTATCCTCGATAGAATGAAAAGTAACAACTGCTATTACTCCGCCAACTGGCAAAATATCATAAGCTTTTATTAAACCATATATCAGCTCGGTTATCTCTTTATTTACAAAAATTCTAAGGGCTTGAAAAACTTTAGTGGATTTATTTTTTCCACTTTTCTTTTTTTTAACACCTTCAATGATTTCTACTAAACTTTCAGTTTTAATTTTTTTATTTTTTCTTAATTGTACTATTTTTTTTGATATTGGTTTTGCATATTTTTCGTCTCCAAAATACTTGAAAATTTTAAAAAGATTTTGTTGGCTCATTTTTGATATTACATCATCACAAGAAAAATCATTTAATCCCATTCTCATGTCTAGTTTGCCTTTGCTATTAAAAGATATACCTCTATTAAGATCAGAAATCTGATTTAATGAATATCCCAGATCAAAAATAATTGCTTTAATATTATCTTCCTTTATTTTATCGATATCCGAAAATTTTTTGTTATAAAATTTAAATCTTTTTTTATACTTTATGTGAAATTGATTAGCTATACTATTGACAGAATTATCTCTATCTAGAGCTATTATATTATTTAAATTATTCTCTAAAATCTTTTTTGAATAACCGCCTGCACCAAATGTGCAATCGATAAATGTGCCACCATAAAGAGGGGAAATAATACTAACTAATTCGTTTAGTAATACTGGAAAATGTTTTTCCAGATTTATGGTGGCATTCATTTATTTTTTTGAAGACCATTAATTCTTTTGTCTTCTCAAAAATGCTGGAATTTCTAAATCTTCTTCTTCCTCAGATTTTATCTCTTCTGGTGAAGTTGATAGCTCATCGTTAGCATCCGAATTAAATAGCTCTGGGGTATCATCATCACTCAACTCAAAATTCTCCAAACCATTATTTTCAGATACTTGCTCATCTACATTACTTTCAAATTCAGAGTTTACTGAGCTGTCTACAGATGCTTCTGTTTGCTCTAAATCCTCAGCATTTATAGTGCTTGATGACTCATGTTCATAACTAGTATCTATACTTTTAGAACTCAATTCTTCATTTTTCTCTTCTTCCTCTATTTTAAGAGCGTTAGCTCCATTAGTAATAATTGAATTATTATTTGTAAATTGGAAAGATTGAGTTGATGCAGAATTTGAAAACTCAGAATAACCTGGATTTCTATTTTGAATTCTATGTACCATGTTAATTACTGATTTAGGCTCGGGTTGTTGTCCATCTAATGCAGTAGCAACAATAGAAACTCTCATTAATCCATCTAAACTATCATCCGTTATAGCTCCTATAATTAATTCTGCCTCTGGATCGACTTCGGCTCTTACTTTATTCACAGCTTCATCCACTTCAAATAATTTTAAATCTTTACCTCCAGTGATATTAACTAAAAGTCCTTTTGCCCCTTTTAAAGAATAATCGTCAATCAATGGATTATTAATTGCTGACTCAGCAGCTTTGACAGCTCTTCCTTCTCCTTCAGCTTGACCTGTACCCATCATAGCTTTGCCCATTGAACTCATAACAGTTTCAACATCAGCAAAATCAAGATTTATAAGCCCTGGTCTGACCATTAAATCAGTTATACTTTGAACACCATGAAGCAAAACATCATTTGATAAAGCAAAAGATTCTTCAAAAGTTGTTTGTTCACTTGCAATCTTGAATAAATTTTGATTTGGAACAACTATAATAGTATCAACATGTTTTCGAAGTTCTTCTAAGCCTTGTTGGGCTTTTCTCATTCTTGAAGGTCCCTCATATAAGAAAGGTAGAGTTATAACCCCGACTGTTAAGATATTAAGTTCTTTTGCAGCTCTAGCAATTACATGAGCAGATCCAGTTCCAGTCCCACCACCCATTCCGGCTGTAATGAAAACCATATTTGCACCCTGCAATATATTTACAATTTCATTTAAAGACTCATCTGCAGCAGCTTGACCTATATCTAGTTTTGCACCTGCTCCTAGCCCTTTAGTTAAATTTAATCCCATTTGTATTTTTGTTTGTGCCTTGCTTAATCTTAAATCTTGAGCATCTGTATTAACTGCAATAAACTCAACGCCCTGAAGACCAGCCTCAATCATTCCATTGATTGCATTTCCACCCGCTCCTCCTACTCCTAATACTAGAATTCTAGGTTTTAGCTCTTTTATATCTGGTGTTTTAAAGTTTATTGTCATATTTATCCCCTTTTAGTTATTAAATTGCTTTTCCCATTTAAGACTTGCTCGATTAATATTTGATTTTTTTCTAGCGTTTGCCCTAAATTTTTCAAAATATGTTGGTTCCCAAATTTGAAATGTTTTGCCTTGACCAACAAATAACATGCTGTTTTTAATTCTTGCATGTTTTAGTAATTTTGTCGTTATTTGAACTCTACCCTCACTATCAAATTGTAAATTTGTACTTTCCGATAATATAGATGTTGCAAAATAATCTTTCTTTTCTTCAAATGGATTTAATGAGTCTATTGCGTTAGATATTTTTTCAATTCGATCTTGTGGCCATGCCTCAATACATAAATTGTTAAATGATGGATAACAAATTATTCCATTATAGCCTATGTTTGATAAATATGATCTATACGATGCAGGCACTGAAACCCTTCCCTTTTTGTCCAATTTGTTTTCGTATGTTGATAAAAACATAAACCATATTATCCTAAATTTGGGTTTTTATGGGATAATATGGGTTTTATATGTTAGCGTCAATAGCTAATATTATGGATCTCTAATATAAAAAATTGATAATTATTCGGATTTAATTAATGAAATGCCAGATAAACTATAAGCCGGGTTCTGTCTTTTAAACTTATCATTTATCTAGGCTTTAAATCACTTTAAAGCTCAAGCAACTAACCCTGATGACTAGCCAAAGACTGCTTTTAGTTATTTCAACAATGTCATCTCTACTCAGTCTTGCTCCCAGTGGGGTTTTCCATGCGCTAGTTGTTACCAACTTAGCCGGTGTGCTCTTACCACACCTTTTCACCCTTGCCTTGATAAGGCGGTTTATTTTCTGTGGCACTATCCCTGGGGTTTCCCCCGCCAGCTGTTAACTGGCACTGTGTCTTTGTAGAGCCCGGACTTTCCTCTTTAATATATTAAAGTGATAAGTCATTTATCTGGCATGCAAAGAAATATTCTTTTTTTATTAAATTTCAACTATTTTTAACTCAATTAAATCAAGGATTTTAGAATCGCGTAAGACTCTTGATCTACTATACTGCTAATAATTTGTGGTCTAAATCTTCTTTGAAAATTTTTATAAATTTTAATCTTATCGTATAATTTATTTGTTGATTTATAACCAAACTTAAACAATAATTTATAAAATTTTTTGCTGTCATTTAATTTAATGTTCCTTAATTTCTTGCAGTGTTGCTCACTTAAATTATGCCACAAACATAATTTATTTTTATAAAGTACTTTCCAAGGAAATTTTTCTCCGGGATCCTTTTTTCTTAAAGGAGCGATATCTGAATGCCCTAAAATATTTTTTTTTTTTATTTTATATTTTTTTTTTAACTTTTTTGACAAACTTATAACTGATTTAATTTGACCTGGACTAAAATTACTATAGCCATTTTTATGTCCTGGATTAGATATTTCTATACCTATTGAATTTGAGTTTAAGAACTTGTCTTGTTTCCATGATGAAATTCCAGCATGCCAAGCAATGTACAAATCGGGAACAATTTTAACTATCTTGCCATTTCTCTTAATAAAGTAATGGCAGCTTACTCCAGAGTTATTATTTGTAAGTCTTTTTATCGCCCCTTTTTCAGATTTCATTCCTGTGTAATGAAAAATTATATATTTTACTTTTAAAGAACTTCTTTTTCTTAAATTAAAATTTGGAGAGTAATTTATGGACATTTTTTCAACATTTTTCTGCATAAATTAAAACAATTTATCTTTATATTAACACTAATTATACTATAAGTATTTCATGAACAAACTTCTTTCAGCTTTAATTATTCTAGTAATTTCATCTATAAGCAGTTTAGCATATGCGGGAGATGATGGAAAAATCAAATTAAACGGAAAAAAAGACAATGGGTACGTAGAAGTTAAAGATTGTTTTGAAAAAGTTAATAGAGGAATTTTTTCATTCAACCAAGCGTTGGATAAAGTAATTTTTAAGCCGTTAGCAAAAGGGTACAGAGTGTTTCCTCAGCCTATTAGATCAGGCACAAGCAATGCATTAAGCAATCTTGGTAATGTTGTTACTATACCTAACAATGTTCTTCAAGGTCAATTTAAGGATGCTGGATTAAATTCTGCCAGATTTGTTATTAACTCAACTCTTGGAATTGCAGGAATATTTGATGTTGCTTCTTATTATGGTTTAAAAAAACGTGATAAAGAAGACTATGGACAAACATTAGGTGTTTGGGGTGCTGGACCCGGTTGTTATTTTGTTTTGCCGGTTTTGGGCCCAACTACTGTAAGAGACTCAATTGGATCAATGGTTAATATTATTGGTGGTGATGCGTGGTATAATGTTACCGTAGTTAATGAAACTCAATATTTTTCTGAGGCAGATTATTATGCATCAAGATTATTAAGTGGAGTTGATTTTAGAGCAAAAAATTTAGAGTCGTTTGATAGTCTTGAAAATAGTTCTGTTGATCTGTATGCATCAGTAAGAAGTCTTTATTTACAAGACAGATATAGAAAAATTAGAAATATAGATAAAACTACCGATACACTTAGCGACGACGACTGGGAAGAACTAGATACTCAATAATTTATCATTAGATGAAATTACTTAAATATTTAATTATATTTTTATTTTTAACGAATTTCTCTAATGTGTCTTTTTCAAAAGATCCTAGCGCTCTAATCAATGAAATAGTTGATGAAGCTGCATCTGTATTATCTAGTGAAGATCCTGTCGAGTCAAAAATAATTAAATTAAATGCTATTGCAGAAAGGAGTGTAGATATTAATGGAATAGGTATGTACACTTTAGGAAAGTACAGGAAATCTATTAATGATGAACAAAAAGCTAAATATCAAAAATTATTTAGAAGTTATTTTTTAAAAAGTTTCTCAAGCAGATTGGTTGATTATACAAATCCAAGAATCAATGTGGTGTCACAGAAAAAAATTAATGATAAATATACAATTGTTAATAGTGTATTAGAGGCCACATCAAAAAGACCTCAAGTAAAAATAGATTGGAGAATTTATACAAAAAATCCTGATAGACCTTTAATAAGAGATCTAATTGTAGAGGGATTAAGTTTGGCTAGAACACAAAAAGAAGAATTTAACTCAATCTTACAAAATAACAACGGTGATATAAATGCATTGTTCAAAACGCTTGAGGAATTTTTAATTAAATAACTTAATAAAATCCAATTTCACTTAAGCAAATATCTGATTTGAAATCATCAAAACCTGCAACTAAACCAACTGATTTTATATTCTGTCCCAGTATACTTTTTGGTTGATAGAAATTAGATTTTTTAAATTGTTCAAATGGCGCCCTAATTTCAATCCAATTTTTTGTTGTTGTGAAAGTGTAACTGTAATACTGCCATGGAGCTAATGTTAAACCAGTTCTTAAATGAAGGTTATAATTTTTTTCATTGCCATAAACTTTTATGTATACACCGTCATAGTCTTTACTACTAATTTCAGGACTTAATTTTGTTCTCATTTGTATAAATCCACCATTATTTTTAGTGGATACATCTCCAGTCATTCTATAGCAAGCTACTCCATTAACATTCTCAACTATAAATTTTCCTGTTGATACACCTCCCATTACTTGATCAGTAATAAAATTCCACTTTTGAGATTGATTTGTTATTTTGGGGTTTTTTAACTGATCTAAAATCATATCTTCAGAATAAACAATACTTTGATAAAATAAAAAAAAAATTAAAAATATTATTTTTTTCAAAATAGGGCTACTTTTTTTTTGCAAGTTGTTGAAGAAGGTAAATTTCTTTTTCTGTAAGGGTATTTTTTTCATCTTTAATTTGGTCCTCTAAACTGAACAAAGTAATTAAGGAAAAAAAAGACACTAAACCAGACAATAAAATAAAATATATTGAGCTTAAATTAACGATCACAAGTATTATAAAAACACTTGTCCATCCAATAAAGATTCCTCTTAAAATTGTACGATGACTTTTTAGATCAGGTATTTTTATAAACTGTATAAATAAAAGTATTAAAAGAAGCATTATTCCTGAAATGGATGCTCTTAATAAAACCAATGTATCTAATCCGCCGCCATATAATTCTCGATGAATTAAGTATGCTACAACTGCTTTATAAGCGAAATAAAAAAGAATTACTGAAGAAACAAATATTGAAACATAGTATGATATTTTAGGTTTGATTTTGATTTTAAAATTCATTTAAATTATAATACAACAAATTTTACTCAAGTTTTGAAAAACTATTACCTTTAAATAATGATTTTATATGATTTGGTGGGCCCGCCAGGACTCGAACCTGGGACCAATACATTATGAGTGTACTGTACCACTTCAATTTTCACGAGTAAACAATAACAAATTTAACTAGACAATCATAAGTACTCACTCTCGTACTCAAATTGGAGGAATGATATGGCGTACTTTAGAAAAAGACTTGGTAAATGGCAGTGTGTAATTCGAATAAAAGGATATCCAACAATAACTAAAACTTTTGTTGTAAAGAAAGATGCAGAAATTTGGGCTAAAAATATAGAGCTTAAATACTTTAGAGAAGAAATTGACATTCTAAAAATTGATTATCCTCTATTTAAAGATTGTTTAATTAGATACAGAGATGAGATCACTATACATAAAAGATCTAAGGATATGGAAGATAAACTTATTAAATATCTACTCAAAGAACCCTTTGTTAATCTAAAATTAAATATGATTACTAATAGTATTATTGCACAATACAGAGACAAGGCTTTGAAATGTTTACAACCTTCATCAGTTAAAAGACGACTAGCAATAATTTCTCACCTATTTTCTATAGCAAGAAAAGAATGGGATTTTAAGATAGAGAACCCTGTGTTGGATATTAATAAACCAAAATTACCAGATCCAAGAGACAGAAGATTTACTGAGAGAGAACTAAAACTTTTAATTTACGGTAATAAAACCTCAGAAAAACTTAGATCAATAATTAAAATTGCATTGGAAACTGGTATGAGAGTAGGAGAAATATTAAGAATTAAAAAAGAGCATATTAATGGACAAACTCTTCATATACCTTTAACAAAGACAAAGCCCAGAACTATACCTCTTTCAAAAAGAGCATTAGAAATATTAAATAATACAAAAATGCCTTTTACTATGTCTGCGATGGCTGTAAGCAAACAATTTAATAAGTTATGTAAATTTTATAAAATTCAAGATGGAAGATTTCATGATTTAAGAAGACAAGCTTTAACAAATTTTATGATAGAGAAAAAACTATCCGTTGCTGAAGTGATGCTGATTTCTGGGCATACTGACCCAAGAACATTACTAAACATCTACAATAATACTAAAATAAATGATCTAATAAAAAAACTTTAAATTATGTACATTAAAAATCTTTAATATGCTTATATAATTATAAATAAAAAATTATGTCAGACTATTTAAAAGAAATAAAAAAAATAATAAGAATAATCAAAACTCCAAAAAAAGATTTTAACAAAAGACTAATTTTTTATAGGCAATGTTTTGAAGAGTATAAAATTTGGAGAATGAATTTCAAATTTCCAAAAACAGAATATTTATTAAGAGTTAAAACATTAAAACCACTACCTACATTCAGTTTAATTAAAAAACTGGGTTTATGTATTTCTGAGTTAAGAGAAGAATATATTGAGCTAAAGGGCTATAAGCAAATTATAATTTTTAAATTATTTTTATTTTATTTATCAGAAGTGCTTAAGGTTAAATATAAGATCAAAATCTTAAAATCTATTAGTGGTCCTTTTGCTGGCTGGGTAACTGGAGGATATCCTCCATCAAGAAGAGATGTGGATGCAATAATGAGTAATATTGTGGATATATTTAAATTTGAAAATTTTTTAAGCGATAAATATCAAAAGTTTAAACCTGGGTATAAATATAATCCAAAAAAACCAATGCCTGTTGGTACTACATGGGATTGGGCAAAAAGAAAAGGTTTCAAATGGAATTCAAAATGGAAACCACTTGAAAAAAAATATGGCCATCAAGATAGTTTTGCAAAGAGAGATCATTATAGAGGTGAACCAAAAAGTTTAGCTAAAACAGAAAAAATGATTAAAAAGTATGAAAGACTAATAAATAAAAATAATCAAAGTAATTCGATAGAGATTGCAAATTTATTTTATAAACTTTCATATTGCAAAGATTTTAATGAGATTGAAAAAATTTTTTCACCCAAAACAATCATTTCACAAAAAAAAAATAAATTTAATGATTGGTTGCCACTAAAAAGTGAGATAGGACCAAATGGAAAAGCCATTCCTTGGTTTGAAGATAATGGTGGTGCATATAAAAATAGAGTATTTCCACAATTCACTTTAAAAAATATTAAATCTAGATTTGATAAAGAAATATTTTTAGATGAATTAAATAATTATAGTTCAATGAAAGAAAACTACTATCAAAAGGAAATAGTGCCAGCGATTGTTAAAGCACTTAATGCTGATGAGGAACTACAATATGCATTTGAATATGATGAAATATTACCAGAGAGTGAAATAATTACTCCTGCTTATACGTCTGGATCAATTTATAATTTTTTAGATAAAGATTTAACCTTTGAAACTATTTTTAGATCAACGTCAGTAATATTAAGTCTTTCAGAAAGTTCTGAACTTTGCTATGGAATATTATCTTCTAAGAAAAGAAAAAAAAATTACTTAATTAAATACAGATCCAATAGAGATGGAACTACAAATTGTTATATGCTAAAGGAACTGTCTAATAAGAATTTTAAAAAAGAAGCTTCAGATTTATCAAATAAAGCAATACTTGAGGATATAAAATTTTATGCTCCAGATAATTTAGTATTAAATAAAGATTTTAAATTTGATCTAAAAAAAATAACAAAAAAATTAAAACCTTTGGCAATTAAGAAAAGAGAAGAAGTTCTAGATTATGCAAGTGATGACGAAATAGATGAAAAAAAAGAGCTACAAAAAGTGACTGGGACCTATATCTATCTCTTAAATTCTAAACAAATCAATAAACAAATAGCAGAATATAGAATGGATGGTTCTGTTCGATTTAGCTTCCCAATAAAGGGTGGAAAACCAGACTTCAAAGAAGAGCCTAAGCTATACACAAAATCTAAAATTAATATTAAAGCAAGTTTTTTTATATAACTATTTGATGAGTCAATCTGACTCGGATAAATATAATAATAAACATAAAATTTAAAGTAAGCTTCTGTATGTCAAAACGTTTAAAGTTTATTGATCTATTTGCTGGAATTGGAGGATTTCATCTCGCTTTAAAATCACTTGGCATGGAATGTGTATTTACATCAGAAATTGATATGCATGCTAGAAAAACTTATGCAGCTAATTTCAAGGATAAATATCTCAGTGATCCAAACTTATTTGCTGGCGATATTTGGAAAGTAGATTTTAAGAAAATTCCAGATTTTGATATTCTTTGTGCTGGATTTCCTTGTCAGCCTTTTTCTCAGGCAGGATATAAAAAAGGTTTTAAAGATAATAAAGATGGTAATTTATTTTTTTCAATTGAAGAAATTATAAAGACTAAAAAACCAGCTGTATTTTTCTTAGAGAATGTAAGACATTTAAAAAATCATGATAACGGTAGAACATTCAAAGTTATCTATAAAAGCTTACAGAATTTAGATTACACATTTGACTACAAAGTAATTAAAGCCTCAGAATTTGGCCTACCTCAACATAGACCAAGAGTTTATATGGTTGGTTTTTATAAGCCTAAATTGAAAAATATGTACAAAGAATTAGCCTTCACTTTCCCAAGGGAAATACCACTCAAAAAAACTATGTCAGATATTTTCGATGGATTTGTATCAAAAGAATTAAACAGTAAAGAAGAGAGAAAAATAGGTTTTACATTAAGAGTTGGTGGTGGAAGATCTCCAATTAATGACCGAAGAAACTGGGATGGCTACATTGTAAAAAATAAAGTGGTAAGGATTAAACCTATACAAGGCTTACAAATGATGGGTTTTCCTAAATCATTCAAAATGCCTGTTTCAAATAATCAAGCAATGAAGCAACTAGGAAACTCTGTTGCAGTAAATGTTGTTAAAGAAATAGGAAAGGAAATTAAATATCACTTAGAGCAATTTGCTATTTAATCACCCAACTCTAACATGTAATGCACCTCTAAATTTTTTTTCTCCTTTTTTACCTTTAAAATGTCTTATCCAAGGACTTATTTTATCTTTATTCTTGTGGTTATCATATGCAATTTGGTCTTTTGGCATAATACCTTTTTTATACCTCAAGCAAAAATATAACCTTTCCCAGTGCTGATCTAAATATTCACTACCAAAAATTTTCCAAGAACTTGTTTCATTAAATTTTCTAAATTCTAAAACTTTTTCTGCTGGATATTTTGACTTTCCTTTACCTGAGCCTTCAAAGATAAAGAAATCCAAAAATGGTTTAATTACATGTTTCTTATTTTTAAATGGCGATTTTTCATCAGAATTTGGACAGTCCTCTGAAATTTCATTATTTTCTCTTAATGTCCAATACTTATCTACAATTGAATCTAAATCGCTTATATTTTGTGATTTTATATCTGCAATATTTAAAAAACCAACTCTACTTGTGTGATTGACAATTGTTGGTTTTCCATAACCTGTGCATTTTAGAGAATAAAAAGTATCATTTATTTTTACATCAGCTTTATCTAAAGAAGAACCTTTGCTAATATTAAGTTGTTTCGCAATATTTCGAATTTTACTATCGCTTTTTTTCAGTTTATTAAAATCAATATTATTCCAATTGATAGACCCATATTCATTTTCTAAACCAACTTTTTCTATTTTCCCAATACTTGGTATATCTTTTTTATAATCTCTAAACGAACACAATATAATTTTTATAAGTAGTTCCTCTTTCTCACCACCATTTAATTTTTTTGTTTTTTTTGGCATTTACAACTAATAACAATTTTTATATATTTATAGGAGTCCTGATTTAGAAAAACTCTACTTGCTAGGACTATAAATAAAACGCTAAAGGAGAAACATGGCTATAATCAAACTTAAACCTTTAAATAAAAAAGATCCTATTTTTAATGGTCTATTTATGACTTTCTCCGACAAACGAAAAAAAAGGAGAAAAAATGAACGACAATCAAAAAAAACCAAATCAGCAGAAAAAAAAAGCTAATTTGTTGAACGGTAAAAAACTATTATTTCTTGAGAGTATAGGGGATCGCAAAACTCCAAGAGACGTTATGCTTAAAAATCTTATAAGAGTATTGGAAAAAAATGGTTTTAAAATAAAAAATAAAAAATAGAATTGAAAAAATTAAATTTAGCTTTATATTAGATATAGGTAATTAGTGATTACTTATACAGGTTATATATATACTTTCATTCAGTTACCTCTAAACCACTGAGTATATATACAACCTGTATAATAAATTATATCGCCTACCTACCAACGCCGATCACGACTTTTTAGTGTAGGTGATAAATCTTAGCTATCAGCTAACGTTGGGTTCGGAACAGATATAATTCTCACTTAAGTTTACCTTAATTAATAACGTTTAAGAGTCTAAATGCTATCGTTTATGCGTTTGATTCAGAAAGAGGTACAATGAGTAAAAAACTCAAACAATCAAGTGACAATCAAAGTCATGACAATTTAATTCAATTACTATCCATCCAAACTCCTGATGAAAGGCAGAAGCTGTTACAAAACATAGATAGCATACTCTGCAATATACTGGATCTTGAGCCAAATGACCTGCCTTGGTTAAATCCTAATAAACATGAGGAGAAATGGGAAAAATTGATGAAAAACTTAAGATTAATAATAGGAAAAATTGAATACGAAAGTATGCAAAAAGAAAGGACGGTTCATTAATGAAAAATTTTTTAAGGAATAAAATGAAAGATAGGCTGTCCTACTGTAAAGATTGGAAAAATTCAGTTGATTTATATATTGCAAATAAACAAATAACTAAAAAGGCAGATAAAGAATACTATAAGTCAAAACCTATACTTAAATTAGTTTTAGATTTTTATTTTTTACCTTACAATCTACTTAGATTATTTAGATATTTAAGAATGATTCATGAGTACGAAAAAAATCAGGTCGAAATAAAAGTGCTATCTAAAGAACTAGGAGACTATGAAGATTTTAAAAAATAAAATTTTTACGTCACCAAGTGATTTAAATAACTTTGTTAGTTGTAAGTATCTCATTAAAAATGAAATCAAATTTTTAAATGGGGAAATACAAAGAAATCAGGAAAGCATAGACAAAAAGCTTTGGAAAGAATTTGGTCTAAAGCATGAAAACAAACATTTCAAATTACTTAAGGAAAAATATAAAAAAGCTATATCAATAAAGCAGGATTTGAAAGAAGAAGAAAGATTCAAAAAAACTTTGAAGGCAATTAAAGAAGGTTTTGATTTAATTTATCATGCCTATTTTATTGATGATAACTTTAGAGGAGAAGCGGACTTTCTTATAAAAACTAACACAAAGTCAAACATGGGTGATTATAGTTACGAGGTGTACGATACAAAAGTTAGTAGAAAACCAAGACCCAGACATATTTATCAGATAACAGCCTACTCTTCTATGCTCAGCAAAATACAAGGAAACGTTCCTGAGGGAATGTATTTAATTGATGGCTCAGATATAATTCACAAATATAAAACCAAAGAATTTTTAGATTTTTATTTGTTTACAAAAAACAATTTTGAAATTTACTTAAAAAACATTTCTAAAGAAAATATTTATCCTGAAAAAAATTCTAATTGTGCAGTATGTGATTATTCAGAAGTATGTGAAAATATTTGGGAGAAGGATAATTATATTAATCAAGTCGCAAAAATTAACAGATCTCAAATTGAAAAACTAAAAAAAGTTGGAGTAACTACAGTTAAACAGCTAGCAGAAGCAAATATTGATAAATTAAAAGTTAAGATCAATAAGCAAGCTTTAAAAGATAGAATTTCACAAGCCCAACTCCAAGAAGAGAAAAGAGAAACAGGTCAAAGCAAATACATTATTTTGGACCCTGATATAGGGAAAGGTTTTTACAAATTGCCTGAGCCTGATGATGGTGATCTATTTTTTGATATTGAAGGATTTCCACAAGAAGATGGTCGTGGATTTGAATATCTTCATGGTATTTATTTTAAAAGTAAAAATGACTATGAATTTAAATACTTCTGGGCAAAAGATTTTAAAAAGAAATATGAAAAAGAAAACTTTGTTGAATTAATTAAATTTTTCAAAGGTCATTTTAATAAGTACCCAAAAGCTCATCTTTATCACTATAACTCCTATGAAAAACGTTCTTTAAGGCAACTTGCAAGCCTTTATTCATCTGATTTCCCCGAAGGAAGTAATTTTGTAGATACGCTTTTACGAGGAGAGAAATTTGTAGATTTATTTTTAATAATTAATCAATGTGCGAGAACATCGGAAAAAGATATGTCCCTTAAATCAATTGAAGGTGTTTTATATAACTTTCAAAGAAAGGGAGATGTTAAAAAAGCTGAGGACAGTGTAAAACTTTATGATTACTGGTTAACGTCTAAAGATGAAGATACAAAGAAAGATATCATTGAGTACAATAAAGAAGACTGTGTATCGACTTATCAATTAAGAGAGTTTTTAATTAAAAATAAACCAGAAACAATTAATTGGTATTCTATTACTCCAGAGAATGAAAAAAAATCTCACGACAAAAAACCTTGGGAGGAAGTTGAAGTAGAACTACTTAAAGCATTAGATAAAAAAGAAATTGCAAAAAACCCCTTAACAGAAACAATTAGAAATCTTGTTGGTTTTCATAGAAGGGAACAGAAACCTGAGTGGTGGGAAATGTATGACAGAATGGATAAAACACATGATGAACTTGAGGATGACGCAGAATGTATAGGTCAATGTGTGATTCAATCTCCTAAACCTGAGAAAGTAGATAAAGGCTATGTATTCACATACAAATTTAATGATCAAGATTATAAACTAAAAAAAGATTCGAGTGTATACGATGCACATATGAATACTTCGATCGGGAAGATTGAAGAAATAATCGAGCAATCACCAAATAAAAATATTGTTAAAATTAAACTTGGAGAAAAAAAATATAAATCAATGAGTGAAATGCCAAGTTTAGTTTCACTGTCAAGAAGAGGTGCACCTTCAATTGCTGTTCTTGAACAGGCTTTAAATAGATTTGTTTTAGACTTTATAAATAAAAAAGGTTCAAGCTATAAATCTGTAATAGATTTATTAAATAGAGGAAATCCTGATCTAAAAGACATTAAATCTGGTGATCAATTAATAAACGAAAGTGAAGATATAACAGATGAATCTGTAAAAGTAGTTAAACAAATGAAAAATACCTGTCTAAGTATTCAAGGACCTCCAGGAACAGGCAAAACTTACAATAGTGCCAAAATAATAATCGAATTGATGAAAGATGGTAAAAAAGTAGGAGTATCTAGTAATTCACATGAGGCTATAAAAAATCTTTTATCTGAGATTGAAAGACAAGCTAAAAAAGAAGACTTTACATTCAAAGGAATGAAAAAGAGTAACAGTACTAATTTGTTCGAAGGAGAATTTATTATTGATATAATTATAGATAAACCAATCAATACGAAAGATTTTTCTTTATTTGCTGGTACAGCCTGGTTTTTTTCAAATGTGAGAATGAATCAAACTTTGGATTATCTTTTCATAGATGAAGCTGGACAGGTATCATTGGCAAATACGATATCAATGGCGACCTGTGCTAAAAATTTAGTATTGATAGGTGATCAAATGCAATTATCTCAGCCAATAAGAGGAACACATGAAGGATATGCAAAACTAAGTTCTCTTGATTATATCTTAGAAGATCGTGACACAATACCTCCTGAGCAAGGTATATTTCTGAGAGAAACAAGAAGATTAAATAATAAAATATGTAAGTATATATCTGATAGCTTTTATGACTCTAGGTTAATCCCTCATGAAGTAACCAAAATTAGATCAGTGAAACTTGACTTAAAAAATATACAGAATGAAGGAATATTTTTTATTCCAACTGATCATTTTGGAAATTCGCAAAGATCGGATGAGGAAGCTGAAATTGTTCACGATTATTACTCAAAAATAATGAAAAAAGATTTTGAAGACGAAAATGGTAAGGCAAAAATAGATACCAAAAATGTTATGGTTATTGCACCTTTTAATGTTCAAGCAAATAATATCAAACAAAAATTATTAAAGAAATTTTCTAAGGATACTAGAGTTGGAACGATAGATTTATTTCAAGGACAAGAGGCTAAAGTAGTATTTATATCAATGACAAGTTCGGATGCGGAAAATCTTCCAAGACACAAGGATTTTTTCTTTAACAGAAACAGACTCAATGTTGCAATCTCCAGAGCACAGAATGTTGCAATCATTCTTTTTAATCCGAATCTTTTATTAGCTTCAGCGAATAGCATACACGAGATGAAATTGATGAATAACTTTTGTAAACTTCTTTTGTTCAAGGTTAAAAAGTGAGAAAGTTTTTGTTAATAGTGTTGTTTTCTATATTTGTGGTAAATTTCTCTTATGCAGATATCGATTGTAATATAGAAAGGAAGGAATGGATATCATATCTTAAAAAAGAGTTAGCAAAAGATATTCAAGACGTAATTTATTCAAAAAATGAGTGCTATATAAATGTGGTGGCTTATGAGGGCAAGACAATAAAAGAACATCGTTTTATTAATTCTGCAAAAAATAGGGAAAATTTTATTAATCCAAATTTTGATAACAGTTTGAATGAATTATTTAAAGATCTTTTTAAAGAAATAGAAATACCACCAATAAATTGGGTTCCAAAAAATTTTAGAGATGAAAAAAAATTATAACAGAAATCCTAAAGGATCAAACCAATGGGTCCTCAAAAGTAATGAAGAAATCCAGAAAATAATTGATAGACATCCAACGTGGACTAAAAAGGATTTTCGTGGTGAGGGTAAATTAAATCCCAAAAAAGAAAATGCATTATTAACCAGAAAAGAAACTGAAAGACCTGGATTAAAGTTTGGTCATTATGGAAAAAGGAAAGTAGCAATTAATGAAATTTATAAGCATTCAACTGAGGAAAGTATTAAAGAATTTGAGAATAAACAAATAGATGAAGATACTTTTAGAAATAGAGCAAGAACTAAAAAACAAAGGGATTTAAATATTATTTAATGAAGTTTAGAGATTTTTTAGATGATCAAATAAAAAAAGGCAATACAAGTTGGGAAAGTAGAAGTGAAATTATTCGTGCATCAGGAAGTACTCAAAGTGGTCATACAGTAAGAGTTTTAAAAGAGTACGAAAATAAATTTCAGTTTGGTTCAGTCACTGAAATTAAAAACAAAGAAATAAAAAAATATTTTGATAAACAACCGAAAGATAGCTTTATAAGTGTCGAGGGTGCAGCTAATCAAATACAAAAAGAATTACCAAAAGGAATTATAATTGGAGAAACAATTATTTATAACAGACTGAAAGATATGTCTTTCAACACTAATAATTTAAAACCTCAAACACTAGATAACCAAGTATCTAAAACAGCTCCATATGATGTTAAAATTTCTAAGGAGTTTAGGGAGAAATTAAAAAAACTTAGAGAACCTGGTGTTTATTTATATATAGAAGTTACACAAAGAGGTGGGAATACACTAAGACTAAAAACTGGTGGAGAATTTTTTAAGATATCAGACAATTCATATCCTCCAAATGATCAAAGTCTAAAGATTATAAAAAAAATTATAGAAGACAACAGAAAACATTAATATTAAATTAAAATAAATGAGAACTTTTGAAAGATACTTCAGATGCAATACTTCCCTTTTCAAATAGATAAATACGTACGTTTAGTCCTTAAAACCTTTGATGCTGATGATGATGTCGAGGTTACTTTTGAAGATCAATCAGAGTTTAAATTTGTAAGAATAAGAATATACAAAAGAGTTTTAAATTAAGTGAGTAAAATTAATCCAATAATTGATGAAAACATTAAATATGACCTGGACTACATAAAGAAAAATATAGATTTAAAAGAATTTGTAAAAAAATTGAAAAGTGATCTTCTTTGGAACAGCCAATCTGAGTTAATTGTTATTGATTATGCCATAAGATGTTGTCTTAACAATAAAAACAACGATCCAAACATTATTAATTATAAAAAAAACTATAATAATAATCCTAACGCTATAGAGGAATTTTTAGTTTTAAATCTCTATAGTTGTGAAACTGATCATGGTTGGGGTGAAACAATTGCATCTGAAACTATCAAAATCCCAAAAAAATTTTTAAAAACATCAAAATATTTTTGGAGAGAAATAGAATCTTTACAAGATCGTGGCGATTTATTAGAAAAAATTAGTTCTAAATTTAAAAAGATAATGCATCGAGAATTTATAGGTGAACAGGGAAAAA
>CABYDS010000008.1 GCA_902517745.1 uncultured Pelagibacteraceae bacterium | reverse complement strand
TGCTTTTTGTTTTCTTTTTAATTTTTACATGTCCAAAAATTTCATCACCAATAGTTGACGGTCCAATAAAGTTAATATTAAGTGTTATAGTTACACAAGGTTGATTACCTGAAATTCTATGGGCTCCAGATCCACAACCGGTATCTATAATCGATGCTATATACCCACCATGAGTTATGCCGGCTCTGTTAAGATGATTTTTTTTTATTTTAGTTTTAAATTCATATTTAGTTTTTGAAATATCTCTTAGCAACAAACCTCCATTGTGTCTCATGAAACCTTTTTTAACGCTAATTTGTTTAAATTTTTTCATTAAATTATTAAAGTTATTAAAAATAATATTATTAACACTATTACAAAAAAATAAATTACAGATTTTTGCAAAGATATTTTCATTTTACCTTCTTTTTTGGTGCGCCTGCTAGGAGTCGAACCCAGAACCTCCTGGTCCGTAGCCAAGCGCTCTATCCAATTGAGCTACAGGCGCTAAATATAATCTATTCTTTTAACATTTATTATTAATTTTACTAAATTTTAATAATGGTCAAAAATATACATCTATTAAAAGTAAATAATATATATATATACAAATAGCGAAATGAGTGAAAAATTACTAGTTCCAGATATTGGAGATTTTGAAGAGGTAGAAATCATAGAAATTCTTGTAAAAGAAGGAGATAAAATCTCTAAAAATGACCCTGTAATAACTTTAGAAAGTGATAAATCAAGTGTTGAAGTACCATCTGCTTTTGAGGGAGTTGTAGATAGTATTAAGATAAAGATAGGTGATAAAGTTTCTAAAGGAGATTTGATACTAACATTATCCTCTGAGAATGGAGCTCACCAAAAACAAGAAACTAATGAAAAGATACCACCTGTAACAGAAAAAATAATTGCGGAAGCAGAAAATTCTAATGGATATAATAATTCTGAATTAGATACTAGTGTACATAAAGAGATCAAAGCAGAAAATTCACAAGTAGAAGAACATAATGAAAGATTAGAAATAATTGAAAATAATAATGATATTGATCCTCAAGAGACAAAAGAATGGTTAGAATCTTTGTCTGCTGTAGTACATTCTGAAGGACCTGAGAGAGCTCATTTTTTAATTAAACAATTAATTGATCAGGCATATAAAGAGGGATCAAATATACCCTACACACAAAATACACCATACATAAACACTATACCAGCAGATGAAGAGATAAAATCTCCAGGCGATCAAAATATTGAAAGAAAAATCAGAGCACTAATTCGATGGAATTCAGCAGTGATGGTTGTCAGAGCAAACATGAGAGATCCTTCATTAGGAGGTCACATTGGGACATTTGCTTCAGCAGCAACTCTTTATGATATAGGAATGAATCATTTTTGGAGAGCTAAAAGCAAAAAATTTGGTGGAGATTTAATTTATTTCCAAGGACATTCAGCGCCAGGTATTTACGCTAGAGCTTTTTTGGAAGGAAGACTTGATGAAAAGCAATTAGATAGATTCAGACAGGAAGTTTACCCAGGAGGTTTATCATCTTATCCCCATCCATGGCTGATGCCTAAGTTTTGGCAGTTTCCAACTGTTTCTATGGGTCTTGGACCAATGATGGCAACCTATCAGGCAAGATTTATGAAATATCTTATTAATAGAAAATTAATAAAAGATGAGAATAGAAAAGTTTGGTCTTTCTTAGGGGATGGTGAAATAGATGAGCCTGAAGCTCTAGGATCTATTGGTTTAGCAGCAAGAGAAAAATTAGATAACTTAATTTATGTTGTGAACTGCAACCTGCAAAGATTAGATGGTCCAGTAAGAGGTAATGGTAAAATAATTCAAGAATTAGAGGGAATTTTTAGAGGAGCTGGCTGGAATGTAATCAAAGTCATTTGGGGGTCATATTGGGATCCTTTACTTGCAAATGATAAATCAGGTTTACTTGTAAAAAGAATGAACGAGGCAGTTGATGGAGAATACCAAGCTTTTAAAGCAAAAGGTGGTTTATATGTTAGAGATAACTTCTTTGGGAAATACCCTGAACTTAAAAATCTAGTTGCAAGTTATACGGATAGCGATATTTGGAAATTAAATAGAGGCGGTCACGACCCACATAAAGTTTATGCTGCTTATCATAAAGCTATTAATACAAAAGACAGACCAACAGTCATATTAGCCAAAACAATTAAAGGATACGGTATGGGAAAATCTGGTGAAAGTATAAATACAACCCATCAGCAAAAAAAATTAGGTGTAGATGATTTGCTATATTATAGAGATAGATTTGATGTTCCATTAACAGATGAACAAGTTAAAAATATAGAATACTTTAGACCTGATGAAAATTCAGAGGAAATAAAATACTTAAAAAAAAGAAGATTAGCTTTAGGTGGATATATTCCTGAGAGATCATCTTTTTCGAAACCAATCAAAACACCAAGTAATGATATTTTTGACTTTATGAAAAAATCAACCGGTGAAAAAGAAATGTCAACTACTATGGCACTTGTTAGGATGTTGACGAATTTGCTAAGAGATAAAAATGTTGCTCCAAGACTTGTTCCAATAATCCCTGATGAAGCAAGAACATTTGGTATGGAAGGTTTTTTCCAAAAAATAGGTATATATGCACATGAAGGTCAAAAATATGAGCCAGAGGACTCAGCTCAATTAAGCTCTTACAAGGAAGAGAAAAGTGGTCAAGTTTTAGAGGAAGGAATAAATGAGGCTGGATCCATGGCATCATGGATAGCTGCTGGAACATCATATTCAAATCATGATATAGAAATGATACCAATTTATCTTTTTTACTCCATGTTTGGTTTTCAAAGAACTGGAGATTTTGCGTGGGCGGCTGGAGATAGTCAAACAAGAGGATTTTTAATTGGAGCTACAGCTGGAAGAACAACTTTGGCTGGAGAAGGTCTTCAACACCAAGATGGTCACAGTCATTTATTAGCATCAACAATTCCAAATTGTGTTTCTTATGATCCAACCTTTCATTATGAATTAGCTACAATTTTTAAAGAAGGTTTAAGAAGAATGCATGAAAAACATGAAAATATTTTTTACTACATCACAACAATGAATGAAAATTATTCTCATCCAGAGATGCCCAAAGATTGTGAAGAAGGCATATTAAAAGGGATGTATAAAATAAAAGATTTCAGCAAGAATAAAAAAAATAAGATTCAATTATTGGGTTCAGGAACAATTTTAAGAGAAATGATGGAAGCAGCAGAAATTTTACAAAATGAATATCAAGTTGATAGTGAAGTATGGAGTGTTACCAGTTTTAATGAATTAAGAAGAGATGGACTTGAGACAGAAAGGTACAACTTGCTTAATCCAGGAGGAGAGAAAAAAATCTCTTACGTTGAAAAATGCCTTGGAAAAACTGAAGGTCCTATTTTAGCAGCTTCAGATTACATGAGAATGAATTCTGACCAAATTAGACCTTACATAAATAAAAGTTTCTATTCATTGGGTACAGATGGATTTGGTAGAAGTGACACAAGAAAAAATCTAAGAAAATTTTTTGAAGTCGATAAAGAGCATATAGTTGCATATGGCTTAAGTATTTTATCTAATGAACAATTAATTGCTTCTAAACATGCAGTAGATGCAATTAAAAAATATAAAATTGATAAAGATAAGCCTATGCCCACAAAATTATAATGAGTGAGAAAGAAGTATTAGTTCCTAACATTGGCGATTTTAAAGATGTTGAAGTAATTGAGGTATTAATAGAGGCAGGATCAAATATTAATAAAGATGATCCGATAATTACAATAGAAAGTGATAAATCAAGTGTTGAGATCCCAAGCCCATACTCAGGTAGTGTTAAAAAAGTTAATTTAAAAGTTGGTGATAAGGTTTCAGAGGGTTCATCAATACTAATAATTGGTTCAGAAGAAGAAAAACCAGATGAGCAAATTGATGAAGAGGTTAAAGAAATTAAAGAAGAAACAATTATACAAAAACCTCCTGAAACAGTAATTTCAAAACCAAAAGAAAAATTACAAAATAATAGAGTTAGTGTATTCAAATCAAGCAAAGCACTTGCTAGCCCAAAAACAAGAAAATTTGCAAGAGAGCTTGGTGTTGATATTAATAATGTTACTGGATCAGAAAGATCGGGAAGAATTATAGAAGAAGATATAAAAAAATTTGTATCTTCTAATTTTAATAAACCTCAAGAAGAAAAGAAGGCTCAATCTATAAAATCCTCAGAATATGATCATAGTGATTTTGGAGATGTAGAAATTCAAGATATACCAAGAATTAAAAGAATTGCTGCTCCACATTTATCAAATTCTTGGCAAACAATACCGCATGTTACTAGTTGTGATGAAGCAGATATTACGGAGTTAGAAGAATTTAGACAAAATTTGACTGATACTTTTACTGGAGAGAAAAAGAAAATTACTCCATTGGCATTTATTATAAAGGCAGTAGTGGAGGCTTTGAAAGTTTTTCCAAGATTTAATAGTTCAATTGATAATATTGAAAATGGAAAAATAACGTTAAAAAAATACTTTCATGTAGGAATTGCAGTTGATACTCCCAACGGATTAATGGTGCCTAAAATAAGAAATGCCAACCAAAAGAATATAGATCAAATAAGTAAGGATCTAAAAAAAGTAAGTGATGATTGCCGAAATTTGAAGATAGATAAAAAAGAATTTTATGGAGGATCTATCACTATAACTAGCCTAGGTGGTATTGGAGGAACTTATTTTACTCCCATTATAAATTATCCGGAGGTTGCAATTTTAGGAATTGGTAGGACTTATATTAAACCCGTCTTTATTGATGGACAATTTAAACCTAGAACAATGTTGCCTTTATCTCTTTCTTATGATCATAGAATTATTGACGGTGCCGAAGGTTCAAGATTTAATAATGAATTAAAAAATAACCTTGGTAAAAACTTTGCCTATAAATTAGCTAAGTAATGATTAAAAATTTTAAACTTTTAAATAATAAAACTGTATTTTACTTTAATGACAATAAGTTTGAAACATTTCCTAATATTTGGTTAAGGGATCATATTAAAAATAAAGAAAACTGGGATTTTAAAACTAATCAAAGAACAACCTATACCGCAAACTTAGACATTAATATCAAAGTTAAAAAAGCAAAATTATTAAAAAAAGGAAAATTCATCGAAATATTATGGTCTGATGAAAATAAACCAACCAAATATTCATATGAATTTTTAAAAAAAAATTCTTTGAAAAAAGTAGAAACTAAAAGTGATACTAAATTTTGGAAAGATAAAGACATAAAAAATCAAATTTTTATTAATTATAAGCAACTACAAACTAAAGTAGGATTTAAAAATTTATTAAAAAAAATACACATATACGGTTTTGCAGTTGTTAAAAATTGTTCAAAGAATTTAAACTCTGTAGAAAATATAGCCAAAAAAATAGGTTATGTCAGAAATTCAATTTTTGGAGGATTGTGGACTTTTGAATCAAATAATAAAAAAGCTGACAGTGCATATTCAAACCAAGAACTGAGACCACATACAGATTCTACATATAGTAATGATGCGCCTGGTTTACAATTACTACTTTGTTGTAAGTATGAGGCTAAAGGTGGAGACTCTATAATGGTAGATGGATTTAAATTGGCAAATGAAATTAAATTAAAATATAAAAAACATTTTAAAACTTTAACTACTACAAAAGTTAAAGGTTCTTACATTGGCGATGGTGTTCGCCTTGAAGCAAAAAGACCAATAATAAAATTAAATGAAAAAAATAATTTTGATCAAATTAGTTTTAACAATTACGATAGAGCACCTTTTAGAGAAACTAATCAGAAAACAATTAATTTTTATAAAGCAATTAAAGTATTTGATACGATGGCAAACCAAAAGCAATATCAGTGGAGGCATATTTTAAAACCTGGTGAATTACTAATTTTTAATAATTGGAGAGTCATGCATGGTAGAGGTGCATTTTCAGGTATAAGAAAAATGGCTGGTTGCTATATCAATAAAGAAGATTTTGATAGCTGTTGTAGAATGAATGATATTATCTAAATTTAATTAAATTAATGTCCAAAACTACATCGCTTATATGCGCTTTGATAACAACATTTATTTGGGGCACTGCTTTCATTGCTCAAGACACAGGCATGGACAATATTGGTCCATTAACATTTAATGCATCTAGATTTTTTGTTGGTTTTCTTACAGTCCTACCCATTGCTTTAATTTTAGAGAGAAAAAAAATTAATTATGAAATCAATTCTAATAAAAAATTATTTTTAAAATATTTATTTTTAATGGGTATATCATTATTTTTGGGTACCTACTTGCAGCAAGCCGCATTACAATATACGAATATAGCTAATGCAGCTTTCTTTACAGTTTTTTACGTTCCGTTAGTTCCAATTTTATTATTTTTTATTTATTCTATTAAAGTCCATTGGAGTCTTTGGCCTTCAATTGGTTTATGTATAATAGGTGTTTACCTATTAAGTGATTTTTCAAACTCAGAAATTATGATAGGTGATGCTTTAGTTATTCTATGCTCACTATTTTGGGCTTTACATATAATTTTCGCTGGAAAATTTATGGAGAAGTTTAATATACCAATTTTTTATGCAGCATTACAAGCAGCTCTTGTTTTTGGTTTATCTCTTATATTTGCTTTTATTTTAGAGGAAGTAGTTATTATAAAAATTTTAACTGAGTATAGTTCAATATTATATGCAGGCGTCTTATCTGGAGGAATTGCTTTTACCTTACAAATGTTTGCACAAAAAAATATTGAAGAAGCTCCTGCAGCGATAATTTACTCTCTTGAAGGTGTCTTTGCAACAATTGCTGGATGGATTATTTTAAGTCAAGTTCTTAACATAAATAATATTATAGGATGTGTATTAATTCTTATTGCTGTAATATTTTCTCAAATTGCACCAACGTCCAAAAAATCATAAGTAAATAATTGAAAAAAGAATAACACTTAAAACTATTCTATAAATAACAAAAAAACTCAAACTAAACATTTTAACATAAATAAGAAAATATTTAATTGTAAAATAAGAAAATAAAAATGAAGCTGAAGTAGAAAAAATAAATATAGCATCAAAATTTATTTGATCATCAATAACATCTTTAAATCCCAAAACACTTGCACCTGCTAAAGCTGGAATAGATAAATAAAAAGCTATCTTTGATGACTCAACTCTGTCAAATTTTAAAAATCTTGAAGCTGTAATTACTATACCTGACCTACTGACTCCTGGAATAATAGCTAAAATCTGAAATAACCCTATTATTATAATACTTTTAATATTTAATTCTGAAGAAATTTTATTTTTCAATTCAAACTTATCTGAAAAGTATAATAAAATTCCAAAAATCAAAGTTGTCCAAGCGACAACTTTTAAGTTTCTAAATTGATCAATTAAATTTGTTGAGTAAAAAATATAACCAACAATAACTAAAGGTATAGACCCAAGAATTATTAGTAGAAATATATTTTTATTATTAATGATATTTATTAACTCTTTTCTAAAAAATAAAATAATTGCTAACAAAGAACCTAAATGCAGACTAATATCTAATTGTAGGTTGCCAACATTGAAGTCACTCAATCTTGATATAATTAAAAGATGTGCAGAAGAGCTAACCGGAATAAATTCAGATATTCCTTGAATAATTGATAAAATTAGCGTCTCTACATATTTTGAAATCATTACATCCAACACTTCATAATGAAATTGTAACCAAATTAAAGCAATTACATATTTGCATATCATCTATGCATAATAAGAAAAAACCTCTGATTTACTTAAGTTTTGTGGAATATTAGTCAATATTTATGACCTTGTAATTGTTTATTATTAAATTTTTATCGTATATACAGCGTCCACCATGTCAGAAAAAATGCTTAAGTTTGTTGATATAGGTCAACAAAATCCACCTAAAAGAGATATATCAGACCGGAAAGAGGATTTTGATGAAATATATCAAGAATTTCTAAAAGATAGAGCTGTTCAGCAATCAAGCAGATGTTCCCAATGTGGAGTACCATTTTGCCAAGTTCACTGTCCATTAAGTAACAATATACCAGATTGGCTTAAACTAACTGCTGAGGGAAGATATGAAGAAGCTTATCAATTATCACAAAGCACAAACAACATGCCAGAAGTTTGTGGAAGAATTTGCCCCCAGGATAGGCTGTGTGAAGGAAATTGTGTAATAGAGCAATCGGGTCATGGAACAGTAACTATTGGATCAATAGAAAAATATATCACAGAGAAAGCTTGGGAAAATGGTTGGGTTAAACCAATAGAAATAAATAGTGAAAAAAATGAGAGTGTAGGAATTATAGGTTCTGGTCCTGCCGGACTTGCTTGTGGAGAACAACTCAGAAAAAAAGGATACAAGATAACTATATATGATCGTTATGACAGAGCTGGAGGGTTACTAATATATGGTATCCCAGGATTTAAATTAGAAAAGCATGTTGTTCAAAGAAGAATAAAACTTTTGGAAGAAAGCGGAATTAAATTTGTCTTAAACTTTGAAGTTGGAAAAGATTCCAGCTTGACGGAGTTAAGAGAAAAACATGATGCAATTTTAATAGCTACAGGAGTTTATAAAGCTAGAGAAGTTAATCTACCTGGTAACGATTTGAGTAATATTTTCCCTGCAATGGAATTTTTGACAGCATCAAATAAAAAAGGACTAGGTGATAAAGTTGAGTTGTTTGATAACGGAACTTTAAATGCTGAAGACAAAGATGTTGTAGTAATTGGAGGTGGTGATACAGCAATGGACTGCCTAAGGACTTCAGTGAGACAGAATGCTAAATCTGTAAAATGTTTATATAGAAGAGATAGAGAAAATATGCCAGGATCAGCAAGAGAAGTTGGCAATGCAGAAGAAGAAGGTGTTGAATTCATTTGGTTAACAAGCCCTAAAGAGTTTAAGGGAACAAATAAAATTGAAAGTGTAGTTGTTAATAAAATGAAATTGGGTGAGCCAGATGATAGCGGTAGAAGAAAACCAGTTGTTGAAGAAAATTCAGATTTTGAAATTAAAGCTGATCTTGTAATCAAAGCACTTGGATTTGATCCAGAAGATCTTCCAAAATTATTTAATGAAGAAAAATTACAAGTATCAAGATGGGGAACAATAAAAGCGGATTTTGATACAATGGAAACTAGTATAGAGGGAGTTTTTGCAGCCGGAGATATAGTTCGTGGAGCATCTTTAGTGGTTTGGGGAATTAAAGATGGAAGAGATGCCGCAACATCAATTGATAATTATTTACAAAGTAAACAAAAACTTAGAGTTGCTTAATGAAGTTAAGAAATAAAAATTTAAAAATTTTAAAAAGTAATCATGTCTACTCAGAAGAAATGGAACATGATGCATGTGGTGTAGGTTTAGTAGCATCTACCGAAGGTCTAAAATCAAGAAAAGTTGTAGAATATGGAATCGATGCCTTAAAAGCTGTTTGGCATAGAGGTGCAATCGATGCAGATGGAAAAACAGGTGATGGTGCTGGAATCCATATTGAAATTCCTAAAGATTTCTTTGAGGAAAAAATTGAAGTCACTGGTCATAAACATGATAATTCTGAATTATGTGTGGGTATGATTTTCTTACCAAGAAATGATTATAGTGCTCAAGAGCAATGTAGAACTATTGTTGAAAGTGAACTAACAAAGAGAAATTTTAGTATCTATGGCTGGAGACAAGTTCCTGTTGATCCCTCTGTCTTAGGAGAAAAAGCTGAACAAACAAGACCTGAAATTACTCAAGTATTGTTCACATACAATGACAAAAAAGTTGTCAATAAATCTCTGGAACAAAAATTGTATGAAACTAGAAGAGTAATTGAAAAAGAAGCTCTCAATAATCAATTAAATAATTTTTATATATGTTCATTTAGTTCTAAATCTATCATTTATAAAGGAATGTTTTTAGCAGAAGCTTTGTCAGATTTTTATACTGACTTAAAAGATGAAAGATTTATATCTAGGTATGCAATATTTCACCAAAGATTTTCAACCAATACTGCGCCTAGTTGGGACTTAGCTCAACCGTTTAGATCTATAGCGCATAATGGCGAAATAAATACTCTCAAAGGAAATGTTAATTGGATGAAGGTTCATGAAGAAGAGATGTTTAGTCCAGTTTTCGAAGATATAGAGAATCTTAAGCCTGTAATACCAGCTGGAAATTCTGACTCTGCATCATTAGATAATGTTTTTGAGTTATTAAATATTTCTGGACAGCCTGCTCCTCTAGCAAAATTAATGTTAATACCAGACGCTTGGTCAAAAAAAAATAAGGTATTAAAAAAAGATCATCAACAACTATTCAATTTTTTAAATAGTACCATGGAGCCTTGGGATGGGCCAGCTGCTATAGCTGCAACAGATAATGAATGGGTAATTGTTGCAACCGACAGAAATGGATTAAGACCACTTAGATATACAGTGACAAGAGACAAACTTCTTTTTGCAGGAAGCGAAACAGGAATGATAGATTTAAATGAGAAAAAAATTGTATCTAAAGGAAGATTGGGACCTGGAGAAATATTAGGAGTAAGAATAGAAAAAGGCAAAGTATATTCAAACGATGAAATAAAAAACTACCTTTCAAAAGAATATAAGCATTACAACAATCAGATTATTGATCTTGATAAAAAATTAGAGGCAGAAACTGAAAAAGTAGAGCTAGAAGGCCAAAATTTGAGGAATTTTCAACATTGTTTTGGATATAGCATAGAAGATTTAGAATTAATTCTTCATCCAATGGCAGAAGATGCAAAAGAAGCAACAGGCTCAATGGGTGATGACACGCCTTTAGCAGTTTTATCTGACAAATACAGACCACTATATCATTACTTTAGACAAAACTTTAGTCAGGTTACAAATCCACCAATTGACTCTCTAAGAGAAAATAAAGTTATGAGTTTAAAGACAAGATTTGGAAATCTTGGTAATATTTTAGATTTTAGTAAATTAACTAAAGACAATATTTATGTCTTAAATAGCCCGATATTATCAAATGCACAATTTGAAAAATTTTTGAAATTCTTTGGAAATAATAATAAAGTTTTAGATTGTACATTCAGCAAAGATGAAGATTTAGAGACATCAATAAATTTACTCAAAGTTAAATCTGAACAAGCTGTTAGAGAGGGAATTAAACAAATAATATTATCAGATAAAAATATTTCAGAAAATAGAATGCCTATGCCGATGCTTTTATGTATTGGGGCAATAAATACACATTTAGTTAAATTAGGTTTAAGAGGTTATGTTTCAATTAATGTTCAAACTGGAGATGCTTTAGATACTCACTCTTTTGCAACATTAATTGGTGTTGGTGCTACTACAGTGAACCCTTATTTAGCTTTTGATAGTTTATATCAAAGACATTCTAAGAAATTATTTGGAAATTTCACTTTTGATGAATGTGTTTCAAGATACATTAAATCAGTCAATCTCGGTCTTCTTAAAATAATGTCTAAAATGGGAATTTCTGTTTTAAGTTCTTATAGAGGCGGATGTAATTTTGAAACTGTGGGACTAAGCAGAACAATTGTGAAAGATTACTTTCCTGGGATGTTATCAAAGATTTCTGGAATTGGTTTAAAAGGAATAGAAAAGAAAATCAGAACTATACATAAAGAAGCATTTTTCAATAATTCAAATATTTTGCCTATTGGAGGTATTTACAGATATAGAAAAAATGGTGAAACACATCAGTATCAAGGCAAACTAATTCATTTACTTCAAACTGCGGTTGGACAAGGATCCTATGAAACATATAAAAAATACACAAAAGGTATTTATAATCTAAATCCAATAAGTTTAAGAGATTTAGTAGATTTTAAATCTAAAAATCCCATTGATATATCTAACGTTGAGCCTGCATCAAATATATTAAAAAGATTTGGAAGTGGAAGTATGTCTCATGGAGCTTTATCTAAAGAAGCACATGAAACTCTTGCTGTTGGTATGAACAGAATTAAAGGGGCATCTTGTAGTGGTGAAGGTGGAGAAGATGAAAAAAGATTTAAGATTATGGAGAATGGAGATAGTGCAAATTCAAGGGTTAAACAAATTGCATCAGCTAGATTTGGAGTAACCATTAATTACTTAAATAATTGTAATGAGATTGAAATTAAAATTGCACAGGGCGCTAAACCAGGTGAAGGTGGACAATTACCAGGTTTTAAAGTTACGGATGAAATTGCGAGATTGAGACACTCAACGCCAGGAGTTACTTTAATATCACCTCCACCACATCATGATATTTACTCAATAGAAGATCTAGCTCAATTAATTTATGATTTAAAACAAATAAATCCTAAGGCTAGGGTTGGAGTTAAATTAGTTGCTTCATCAGGAATTGGAACGATAGCTGCTGGAGTTGCAAAAGCTAAAGCAGATATAATTTTAATCTCAGGGCACTCAGGAGGTACAGGAGCCACTCCACAGACAAGTGTTAAATATGTTGGAGTTCCTTGGGAGATGGGATTAACAGAAGCAAATCAGGTATTGACTTTAAATAACTTGAGACATCAAGTGACGCTTAGAACTGACGGTGGAATAAAAACGGGAAGAGATGTTGTAATTGCAGCCATGATGGGAGCAGAAGAATTCGGCGTAGCAACAACTGCTTTAGTCGCAATGGGATGTATAATGGTCAGACAATGTCATTCAAATACATGTCCAGTAGGTGTTTGCACTCAAGATGATAAATTAAGAGAGAAATTTACAGGGACTCCTGAAAAAGTAGTAAACCTTTTTACATTTATAGCAGAGGAAGTAAGAGAAATACTTGCTGATCTTGGTTTCAAATCTTTAAATGAAGTAATTGGAAGAACTGACTTACTAAGGCAAGTAAGCAAAGGATCACCAAACTTGGATGATCTAGACTTAAATCCTCTTTTTGTTCAGGCAGATCCCGGAAAAAATAAAAGATATTGTGAAAAACCTGAAATTAATTCTGTTCCAGATACTTTAGATCAAAAATTATGGCCAGAAATAGAAGACAAAATAGATAAAAAAGAAAAAATAAATCAAGAATTTGAAATTCAAAATACCGATAGAGCAGTTGGTACTAGAATTTCTTATCATTTGTACAAAAAATTTGGAAATAACAATCTTGATGAAAATTTGATCGAATTAAATTTTAAAGGTTCAGCAGGCCAATCCTTTGGTGCTTTTGCTATTAAAGGATTAAAACTAATTTTAAAAGGGGATGCAAATGATTATGTTGCCAAAGGATTATCAGGTGGAACCATTGTGATTAAATTACAAGATGAAAGCAACCTTGTTTCAAATGAAAATACTATTATTGGAAATACTGTTTTGTATGGAGCTACTTCAGGAAAATTATTAGCCGCAGGACAAGCAGGAGAGAGATTTGCTGTTAGAAATTCAGGTGCAACCGCAGTAATAGAAGGTTGTGATTCAAATGGTTGTGAATACATGACAGGTGGAAACATTATTATATTAGGAGATATTGGCGATAATTTTGGAGCTGGCATGACAGGAGGTATGGCGTTTATTTATGACCCTGAAAATCAATTTGATAAAAAAGCAAATCCTGAAAGTGTAGTTTGGCAAACTCCAGAAACTAAATTTTGGATTGAGCATCTAAGGAAATTAATTCAAGAGCATGCGATAGAAACAAATTCAACAATCTCGAAAAAAATTGTTGAGAATTTTGAAAATGAAATAAATAATTTCGTCCAAGTTTGTCCAAAAGAAATGTTAGATAAGTTAGAAAATCCTATATCAAACAAAAAATTAGTCGGTCAAGCTAGTTAGTATTTTTAATAATATTATCTAACTCTTTACAAATAATATTTAGATTTTTTTTTGACGATAGACTATGGTCGCCCTTCTTAATTATATTTAATTTTTTTTTTGCTTTGCTGAAGATTTTTAAAACTTCTCTTGAGTATTTAATTGGTACAACTTCATCTTTTTGACCATGGACCATAGTAACAGGTATTTTCATTGGAATTTTAGCATTCAAAACTTTATTTTGTTTTTTTCTTCCATCTTTAATTAATTGATTAGTTATGAGATACTCATATCCACCATTTTTAATTTTGCTAATACCTTTTTTGATAATTTCACTCTTTGTCTTTTTTGAAAATTTTTTCCACATTATTCTTGTTAAAAATTCTGGAGCAGAGCCAATTCCCATAAAGCCTTTTATCTGTTTCTTAATTGATTTAAATAATAATAAAGAAATCCAAGCACCCATACTAGAACCAATTAAAATTATATCGTTTTTTTTAACTATATTCTTAATAGTCTGTTTTGCATCATTTGCCCAAGTGGAAATATTCCCTTTTGTAAATTCACCTGTAGATTTTCCGTATCCAGAATATTCTAGTGCCAAAAAACCCAATTTATTTTTTTTAGCATAGTTTAAAAATCTTTTAGGTTTATCTCCTTCTATATCGGATGCAAAACCTGGCAAAAATATAATATAAAGATTTTTCTTATAATAATTGCTTATATATCTTAGTTTTTTTGTTTTAGAAATTTTTAGAAATTTAAATTTTTTCATATAAAGTATTAAAATTGATTTGAAATATTATAACTCTACCATATGCATCCAAAATTGAAAGTTCTGCAAGTTATACCAAAACTTGGATACGGTGGCGCAGAAACAGGTTGTTATGATATCGCACACTATCTACATGAAAATGATTGTAAATCTTTTTTAATTTGCAACGGTGGTGAATTAACAAAGTTTATAGATAAAAAAAAAGTTAAATATATAAGGTTACCTGTTAATTCCAAAAACCCCATTTTGGTTTTTTTTAATTCAATAATTATTTCTTTAATAATTTTATTTTATGGAATTAATATTGTCCATGCGAGAAGTAGAGCGCCTGCATGGTCTTGTTTGCTAGCTACCAAAATCACACGACGTAAATTTGTAACTACATTTCATGGAACATATAATTTTAAAAGTAAATTAAAAAAATTATATAATTCTGCAATGTTGAGATCAGATTTAATTATTGCTGGGTCTAATTTTATATTTTCACATATTAAAGAAAACTACTCTGAATACCTTAATGATAAAAAAAAATTCTTGGTAATATTTAGAGGCATTAATACTGACTATTTTGATCCATCAACTACTATAGAAACAGAGGAAGATGAATTATTTAAATCATGGGGACTTAAAATTGAGAGAAAAACCGTTCTATTGCCTGGAAGATTAACAGAATGGAAAGGCCAAGAAATGTTTTTAGATGCTATTAATAAAGTAAATATTAATTTAGGACACGAGGTATTTAATGTAATTATTCTTGGGAGCGATCAAGGAAGAGAACTTTACAAAAAGAAACTTATTAGGTTAGTTGAACAGTACAGATTAACTAACCAAGTAAAATTTATAGATCACTGTAAAAATATGCCTCTAGCTTACAAAGTTTCAGACATCATAGTTTCTTCATCTATAAAACCAGAAGCCTTTGGAAGAATATCTGTTGAGGCTCAGGCAATGAAAAAACCAATTGTTGCAAGTAATATTGGTGGATCAAAAGAGACTATAAATGAAAATAAAACAGGATTTTTATTTGAAGCAAATAACTCTGACGATCTTTCAAAAAAATTAGTAGAAATTATGAATTTAGATGAACAGACTATCAATCAAATGGGCATAGAAGGTAGAAAAAATGTCGTTTCAAAATTTAATGTTGAAAAAATGTGTTTTTCTACTTATTCAGAGTATAAAAAATTAATAAACTAATGCCAAATATTACATTACCTGATGGAAAAAAATTAAACTTTGAAAAAAGTATAACAGGTACAGAGGTTGCTGAAAAAATTAGCAAGTCTTTAGGTAAGCAAGCTCTGGTGATGAGCATAAATGGTGAGCTTAAAGATTTATATACTGTTATTGATCAAGACTGTTCTATTGAAATATTTACAGCTAAAGATCCTGAGGGTTTAGAAGTCATTAGACATGACACTGCACATATAATGGCTATGGCTGTTCAAGAACTATACCCAGGCACACAGGTAACAATTGGGCCAGTTATAGAAAATGGATTTTACTATGATTTTGTAAGAAAAGAGCCTTTTACTAGCAATGATCTAAAAAAGATTGAAAAAAAAATGTCAGAGATAATAGATAAAGATGTAAAAACAAGAAAAGAAGTTTGGGAGAGAGATAAAGCAATAAGTCATTTTAAAAAAATTGGAGAAAAATACAAAGCCGAGATAATTGAGAGCATTCCTAAAAACGAAGAACTTACAGTTTATCATCATGGCGAAACATGGCATGATTTATGTAGAGGTCCTCATTTAGTATCTTCTGGTAAAATAGGTAAGGCTTTTAAACTTACAAAAGTATCTGGAGCTTATTGGCGTGGTGACTCTAATAATGAAATGCTTCAAAGAATATATGGTACTGGTTGGGCAACTCAAAAAGAATTAGACCTTTATCTTCAGAGAATTGAGGAAGCAGAAAAAAGAGATCATAGAAAAATTGGAAAAGAGATGGATTTATTTCATTTTAGAGAAGAAAGTCCTGGATCTGTGTTTTGGCACCAGAAAGGATGGAATTTGTTCCAAAAATTAGTTTCATATATGAGAATGAAACAAGATCACGATGGTTACAAAGAGATAAATACGCCAGAAATACTTGATAGATCCTTGTGGGAAAAATCTGGCCACTGGGAAAAATTTGGAGCTAATATGTATACTTCAACTACACCAGATGAAAAAGTATTTGCAATTAAACCCATGAATTGTCCTGGGTGTGTTCAAGTATTTAATCAAGGACTTAAAAGTTATAGAGACTTACCTTTAAAGATGTCAGAATTTGGAAAAGTTCATAGATATGAACCTTCAGGTGCATTGCATGGATTATTACGTGTAAGAGCCTTTACCCAAGATGATGCACATATTTTTTGTACAGAAGAACAAATTACCGAAGAATGTTTGAGTGTAACAAATTTAATTTTAGAAATTTATAAAGATCTTGGTTTTGAAGATGTTATTTTAAAATATTCAGATAGACCAGATTTAAGAGTTGGTGACGATAAAGTTTGGGATAAATCAGAGGCTGCGTTGTTAGAGGCAATCAAAGCGACAAAGCTAGAGTATTCAATTAACAAAGGTGAGGGCGCATTTTATGGACCGAAAATTGAATTTGTTTTAAGAGATGCAATCGGTAGAGATTGGCAGTGTGGAACCTTGCAAGTAGATTTAAATTTACCAGGTAGATTAGGAGCTTCTTTTGTTGATAAAGATGGAACTAAAAAAGTACCTGTAATGTTACACAGAGCATTATTTGGATCTTTAGAAAGGTTTATAGGTATCCTTATAGAAAATTATGCAGGTAAGCTGCCATTTTGGATATCACCTTTACAAGCAGTAGTTATTCCAATCTCAAGTGATTTTGATGAATATGCTAAAAGCGTAGCTAAGGAATTAAAACGGAGTGGTTTGATTGTAGAGGTGGATCTTAAAAATCACAATTTAAATTATAAAATAAGAGATCATTCTTTAACAAAAGTACCAATGTTATTGATTTGTGGAAAAAAAGAAGTTGACTCCAACAGTGTAACTATTAGAAGATTGGATTCTAATAAACAAGAAAATATGGCTCTAAAAGAATTTATAAAAAAATACTCTGATCTAAATAAAGCTCCTTCAATCTAAGTGGTAGATTTTAAACAAAATTATTTTCAAAAAAGAACTAAAGCAAGAGGCCCAAGGTCTAATAACAGAATTACATCAAATGAAGTTCAAGTTATTGCAAGTGATGGAGAAAATTTAGGAATTTTAAATTTAAATGAAGCTATCAACAAAGCAAAAAATGAAGGTTTAGATTTAATTGAAATTGCTCCGAATGCAAAACCACCTGTCTGTAAAATTATGGACATGGGTAAATATAAATACGACGCACAAAAAAAAGCTAACAAAGCAAAAAAAAAACAAAAGAAAATTGAATTAAAAGAAATAAAATTAAGGCCAGTTACAGAAGTTCATGACTACACTTTCAAAATTAAAAATGCTCAGAAATTTTTAGCAAAAGGTGATAAAGTCAAATTTACAATAAGGTTCAAAGGGAGAGAGTTACAACATTCAAACCTTGGCAATGAATTAATGGATAAAATTAAGGCAGACATGGAGACTATTGGGAGAGTAGAGCTTCAGCCAAAATTTGATGGAAAGCAAATGATTATGGTAATCCAGCCTTTATAAGCCATATTTCTAGTTGTAAATTTAATTTAATATTTGTATAACCCCGAAAATTATGCCCAAGTTAAAAACAAAAAGTTCAGCTAAAAAAAGATTTAAAATTTCAGCTAAAGGTAAGGTTATTACTCCACAGGCTGGAAAAAGACACGGCATGATTAAAAGAACGAATTCACAAATTAGAAAACAAAGAGGCACAACTGTTTTATCTAAACAAGATGGTAAGATAGTAAAATCTTATATGCCTTACAGCTTAAGAGGATAAAATGGCAAGAGTTAAAAGAGGAGTTACGAGTAGAGCTAAACACAAAAAAGTTTTAAAAGCTGTTAAAGGTCAGTGGGGAAGAAGAAAAAATACTATAAGAGTTGCAAGACAAGCAATGGAAAAAGCTATGCAGTATGCTTATAGAGATAGAAGAAATAAAAAAAGGGATTTCAAATCGCTGTGGATACAAAGAATTAATGCTGGTGTCAGATCCGAAGGTATAACATATTCAAAGTTTATTAATGGTTTAAGTAAATCAGGAATTAAATTAGATAGAAAAATTCTTGCAGAAATTGCTTACGATAACCCCGAAGCATTCAAAACTATAGTTAAAAGGGCTCGAGCAGCATTAAATTAATCAAGACTATTGTTTTTCTTCCTTTAACAAATATTCTATTAAAATGTCTGATATTAAAAAAATAAAAGATGATTATATCGATAAGCTTAATACAGAAAATAATATTGATAAAGTAAATAACATCAAATCTGAACTATTCGGAAAAAACGGAATTATATCGAACGAATTTAAAAAATTAGGTTCGATTTCTGTAGAGGAAAGAAAAAAATTAGCTTCAGATTTAAATAATATTAAAGACGAACTTCAAAATAAAATATCAATCAAAATTCAAGAAATAGAAACTAAAGAAATTAATTTAAAGCTCGAGAAAGAAAAAATTGATGTTACTCTTCCAGAAAGAAATATTGAAATTGGTAAAATTCACCCAGTCTCTCAGGTGATAGATGAAATTTCATCTATATTTTCTGAAATTGGATTTAGTGTTGAGGAAGGTCCAGATGTAGAAAATGAATATAACAATTTTACAGCATTGAATACACCAGATAACCATCCAGCTAGAGATATGCATGATACTTTTTATCTTGATAATAATAAGGAATTACTTTTGAGAACACACACATCTCCAGTTCAAGTAAGAACTATGTTAAAAGGTAAACCTCCTTTTAAGATTATTGCTCCGGGAAGAACTTACAGATCAGATAGTGATCAAACCCATGCTCCGATGTTTCATCAAGTTGAGGGGCTTCATATAGATAAGAATATAAATATGGGACATTTAAAAGGATGTTTAAATTATTTTATTAAGGAGTTTTTTGAAGTTGATAAAATTAAAATGAGATTTAGACCAAGTCATTTTCCATTTACCGAACCTTCAGCAGAAGTAGATATAGGATATGAAATTAAAAACGGAAAGATAGTAATTGGCGAAGGCAATAAATGGTTAGAAATTCTAGGCTGTGGAATGGTTCACCCAAATGTTTTAAAAAATGTAAAAGTTAATCCAAGTAAATATCAAGGATATGCCTTTGGAATTGGGATAGATAGACTTGGAATGTTAAAATATGGAATTAATGATTTAAGAGCCTTTTTTGAGACTGATTATAGATGGTTAAGTCACTTTGGCTTTGATCCACTGGATGTCCCTTCAAATTATAGAGGACTGAGTAGATGAAGTTCACAATTGACTGGTTAAAAAACCATATAGATACAAAATTTAATAATAATCAAATAATAGATAAATTAACCAATATTGGTCTAGAAGTAGAGAGTTTTGAAAGTTTTTCATCTGAATTAGATACTTTCATTGTTGCAAAAATTATAAATGCCAAAACTCATCCGAATGCAGACAGATTGAAGTTATGTGATGTTGATATAGGTAGCGGCAAAACAATTGAAGTAGTATGTGGAGCCCCAAATGCAAAAAATGGTCTTTTGACAGTTTATGCACCTCCAGGATCGATTATTCCTAAAAATCAGATGAAATTATCTGTAAGCAAAATAAGAGGTGTAACATCATATGGAATGCTCTGTTCTGAATCAGAATTATTGTTATCTAATGAAAGTGATGGAATAATAGAATTAAAAAACAATAAATATGAAAATAAAATTGGAGAAAAATATTTTAAAAATACATCTGAAAAAGTAATAGATTTATCAATTACGCCCAATAGACCAGATTGTTTAGGCGTAAGAGGAATTGCTAGAGATTTATCTGCTGCTGGTGCTGGTAAATTAAAAATTAATAAAAAATCAAATTTAAAATATAGAGGCAATCAAAATATAAATGTAACACTAAAGAAAGAGAAAGTTCAAGGATGCATAGCATTTGGAAGTTGTTTAATAAAAGGTGTAACAAATAAAGAGAGTCCAAAATGGCTAAAAGATAAAATTAAATCTTTAGGCCAAAAACCAATATCTGCGATAGTTGATATTACTAATTATGTGATGTTTGATTTAAATAGACCATTACACGCTTATGATGCAGATAAAATAGATAATGAAATTATTGTTAGAAATTCTTCTGCAGGAGAAAGCTTCGAAGCCTTAGATAATAAAAAATATATTTTAGAAAATGATATGTGTGTTATTTCTGACAGATCTGGAATCCTTGGTCTTGGTGGCATAATTGGCGGGACAAGATCTGGAACAGAATATTCTACTAAAAACATATTGTTAGAATCTGCTTATTTTTTACCACGTTCAATAAGAAAAACTTCTAAACAATTAAATATAGATACAGATGCGAAATTCAGATTCGAAAGAGGTATAGATCCTTTATCAATTGAAGAAGGATTAACAAAGGCTTCTGAGCTAATAAAACAAATTTGTGGAGGCGAAATAAGTAATTTAGATGTTAAAAAAATTGAAAATTATAAAAAAACAATAATTAATTTTGACCCATTTCTTTTTGAAAAAACGACTGGATTTAATGTTGAAAATAAAGAATTAATTAAAATACTAGAAAAGCTAGGTTTTAATGTATCTAAGAATAAAAGAATTTTAAAGTTAGTAGTACCTTCTTGGAGACCAGACATAACTCAATCAATTGATATTGTTGAAGAAATAGTGAGAATAAAAGGCTACGAACATATTAATACTTCAGAGCCTATTAAGACAAGATTAAAGCCAACACTTAATTATTATCAGAAATTATTTCATTTTTTACAAAGATCTGTGGCATCAAAAGGTTATTTAGAAACTGTGACATGGTCATTTACTGACTCGAAAATTAATCAATTGTTTAGAGAAAATGATGAAGAAATACCAATTGTAAATCCGATTAGTTCAGATCTAAATGTTTTAAGAAACTCTATTTTTCCAAATTTGATATTTTATTTAAAGAAAAATTTAGATAGAGGATTTAAAGATATTTCTTTATTTGAAATTGGTCCGGCGTTCAAAGGGAAAAATCCTGGAGATCAACTGACTGTTATTGGTGCGGTAAGAGCAGGAAAGATTTCAAGATTATCTTGGAATGATAAAGAAAGAATTGTTGACACATTTGATGTAAAAAAAGATGTAATACAAAGTCTTTGTGAATCAGGGATTGATAAAGATGATATTGTTATAGATGATAAAACTCCTTCTTACTATCACCCAGGAAAATCTGGAGGGGTGTACCAAAATAAAAACGAAAAAAAAGCTTTAGCATATTTTGGTGAGATACATCCAAACATAATAAAAAAATTAGATATAAACACCGAAGGTTTAGTAATATTTGAAATTTGTGTTGATTACATAAAAGAGTCAAAACAAAAAATAAAAGACTCAAAATCTGAATATAAATTTTCTGATTTCCAAAAATCAGAGAGAGATTTTGCATTTATTATTAATAAAAATTTTAAATCTCAAGAATTAGTTAATATAATTAAATCTGCTGATAACAAATTAATTAAGTCAGTAAGAGTATTCGATGTATTTGAGGGAGAAAATATACCAGAGGGAAAAAAATCTATAGCTGTTAATGTAACTATTCAGTCAGAAGAAAAAACATTAAATGAAAATGACCTGGACAACATTAATAAACTAATTATCTCTTCAGTTGAGTCAAAGTCTGGCGCAAAAATTAGATCCTAAAAATGGGTGATACAATAGACAACATTAGGAATTTTGCAATTATAGCTCATATAGATCATGGTAAATCAACTATAGCTGACAGAATAATTCATAAATGTGGAGGTTTGAGTGATAGAGAAATGAAATCTCAAGTGCTTGACTCTATGGATATAGAAAGAGAGAGAGGAATAACAATAAAAGCACAAACAGTTAAATTAAATTATAAAGCTAAAAATGGCAAAAATTATATTTTAAATATTATAGACACCCCAGGACATGTAGATTTTAGTTATGAAGTTAGTAGAAGTCTTTATGCGTGTGAGGGCTCAATATTAATTGTAGATAGTACTCAAGGGGTAGAAGCCCAAACACTTGCAAATGTATATCAAGCACTTGATATAAATCATGAGATTATTCCAGTATTAAATAAAATTGATCTACCGGCATCTGATCTTGAAAGAACAAATAATCAAATTGAAGATGTTATTGGCATAGATACATCTAATTCTGTTCCTTGCTCTGGAAAAACTGGACAAGGAATAGATGAAATTCTTGAGCAAATTATTAACTCTTTGCCGGGACCTAAAGGTGAAAAAAATAGCAAATTAAAATGTTTATTAGTTGATAGCTGGTATGACACTTATCTTGGAGTAGTAATATTAGTGAGAATCATAGACGGAAAACTAAAAAAAAATATGAAAATAAAAATGATGTCTACAAATCAAGAATATATAGTAGAAAAAGTTGGTGTTTTTACACCTAAGGCAAAAGATGTGAGTGAACTTAATGCTGGAGAAATAGGTTTTATTACAACTGGAATTAAAATTTTATCAGAAACTAAAGTCGGAGACACTATATGCGATGCAGAAAATCCTCTACAAGATGCATTACCAGGTTTTAAACCAAGTAAGCCAGTGGTTTTTTGCGGTTTATTTCCTGTAGATAGTTCAGAATATCAAAAGTTAAAAGATGGACTTGCTAAATTACAATTAAATGACGCAAGTTTTTCTTATGAAGCAGAATCATCATCTGCCTTAGGTCTTGGTTTTAGATGTGGATTTTTAGGTCTTTTACACCTTGAAATAATCACAGAAAGACTTGAAAGAGAATTTGATATAAATTTATTAACCACAACGCCTGGTGTTGTTTATAAAGTTCACTTAAATAATGGTGAAATTATCGAACTTCAAAATCCATCAAATTTACCAGATCCTACTTATATAAAATTTATTGAAGAACCATGGATTAAAGCCACAATTATCACTCCAGACCAATACTTGGGATCAATTATTAAGTTATGTCAAAATAAAAGAGGTATTCAAACTAATTTAAGTTATTCAGGAAATCGTGCAGTAATTAATTATGAGATACCCTTAAATGAAGTCGTATTTGATTTTAATGATCGCCTTAAATCTATGACAAGTGGATATGCTAGTTTTGATTATGAAATTATTGATCACAAAGAAGGAGATCTAGTAAAAATGAATATACTTGTAAACTCAGAACCTGTTGATGCTCTTGCAATGATGATACATAAAGATTTTGCTCAAACTACAGGAAGAGAGGTCTGTGAAAAATTAAAAGACTTAATTCCAAGACACAACTTTATGATACCAATCCAAGCAGCTATTGGCGGTAAAATTATCGCTAGAGAAACTATCAAAGGTTTTAAAAAAGATGTGTTAACGAAAATCCATGGAGGTGGAGCGACAGATAGAAAAAGAAAACTGCTTGAGAAACAGAAAAAAGGTAAAGCTAGAGCAAAGCAATTTGGAAAAGTTGAGATACCTCAAGAAGCATTTATTGGTGTTTTAAGGATAAACAAAGAGTAGGTATTTTGGAGAGGTGGCCGAGTGGTTGAAGGCGCACGCTTGGAAAGCGTGTATAGGGGAAGCTCTATCATGGGTTCGAATCCCATTCTCTCCGCCATATTTTTGTTAGAAAACTGATCTTTTTACCGGGTTTTACTAAAATAGAAAAAAAATCTAAAAAACATCAAATAAATGTTGGTATTCAACACTTATTTAAGCATTTGCAGTTCTACCATTTTTAAATTTTTTGTAAAAATGTTATAAAAATTTCTTCCATATTAAAAATTAATGACAAAAAATAATTCAAATAATTACCAAGCTGACTCCATAAAAGTCCTAAAAGGTTTAGAAGCTGTAAGAAAAAGACCAGGTATGTATATCGGTGATACTGATGATGGGACCGGATTACATCATATGGTTTACGAAGTTGTAGATAATTCTATTGACGAGGCTCTAGCAGGTTTTTGTAAAAAAATTGAAATAAGTATAAACGATGATAACTCTGTAACTGTGATTGATGATGGCAGAGGAATTCCCGTTGATATTCATAAGGGAGAAAAAAAGTCAGCTGCCGAAGTTATAATGACCCAACTTCATGCTGGTGGTAAATTTGATCATAATTCTTATAAAGTTTCTGGAGGACTGCACGGAGTAGGCGTATCAGTTGTCAATGCTCTTTCGGAAAGATTAAAACTTACAATTAATAGAGATAATAAAAAATATTATATTGAATTCAAAAATGGAGATGCCAACACCTCTTTAAAACAAGTTGGTAAATCAAAAACTAGCGGAACCGAAATTAATTTTGTTCCATCCAAAGATATATTTTCATCAATTAAATTTAGTTTTTCTATATTAGAAAAAAGAATGAGAGAATTGGCCTTTTTAAATAAGGGCATAAAAATAGTTTTAAGTGATTTAAGACAAAAAAAGCCAAAAACATTAGAATTCAAATTTGATGGAGGTATTACTGAATTTGTACAATTCATTGATGAAAAAAAAGAAAGTTTAAAAAACAAAAATGAAAATGATCTTTTTAAAAAACCTATATACATAGAGGGTTTAAAAAATAATATTGATGTTCAATGTTCCCTTAAATGGAATGCAGGGTATAGTGAAGATGTATTACCTTATACTAATAATATTTATCAAAAAAGATGGAGGAACACATCTTCTTGGATTTCGAAGTGCATTAACAAGAGTAGTAAATAAATACGCAAATGAACAAAACTTATTAAAAAAAAATAAAGTTTCTTTATCAGGAGACGACGTTAAAGAAGGATTAACTTCAGTTCTTTCGATCAAAATTCCTGACCCTAAATTTTCATCTCAAACAAAAGATAAATTAGTCTCGTCAGAAGTTAGAAATATTGTGGAAACTATCATTAATGAGAAGTTGTCTACTTGGTTTGATCAAAATCCTTCAATTTCAAAAATTATATTAACTAAAATTATACAGGCTGCCGTAGCAAGAGATGTAGCAAGAAAAGCAAGAGAAAATGTAAGAAGAAAAGGAGCTTTAGAATTAACGGGATTACCTGGAAAATTAGCCGATTGTCAAAACTCAAAGCAAGATGATACCGAACTATTTATTGTAGAGGGTGACTCTGCTGGAGGTTCAGCCAAACAAGGCAGAAACCGTGAAAATCAAGCAGTTTTGCCACTTAGAGGAAAAATATTAAATACTTTTACAGATCTTAATGGATCGAAAAAAAATGGAAATGCCAACGATTTAAGAACTAAAAGTTTATCAAAGATGATTTCATCAAATGAAATAGTTACATTGATAAACGCTCTCGGTCTTGATCCAAAAAATGAGGACATAGATCTCAAAGATTTAAGATATGGAAAAATAATAATTATGACAGATGCCGATGTTGATGGCTCACATATAAGAGCATTATTATTAACGTTTTTTAATAATAAACCATTCGATAAATTAATTGAGTTTGGACATGTTTACCTTGCTCAGCCTCCTTTATTTAAAATTAATAAAGGAACTAAAAGTATATATATAAAAGATGAAAATGAGCTTGAAAATTATTTAATAAAAAATTCAAAGGATATTAAAAAATATAAAAAGAATTCTAAAGAATTTAATAATATTCTCCAAATTGAAAAATCTAAACTAAACATTCAAAGATTTAAAGGACTTGGTGAAATGAACCCTGATGAATTATGGAATACAACTTTAAATCCTGAAACAAGAAATTTGTTACAGGTTCAATATTCAAAGAATAGTAAAAAAGATCAAGATTTGATACAAACTTTAATGGGTAGCGATGTTTCTTCAAGAAAAGATTTTATTGTTGAAAATGCAATAAATGTTTCAAACTTAGATATTTAGATGGATTTAAAACAATCTGTCAAATCAGCATCATTAAATAAGTCGACTTATATCAATTTAAGATGGATTGGGATTTTAGGTCAATTTATAACTATAAATACAGTCAAATTTATTTTTGGTTTTGAGTTCAATTTTATTTTATCTAATCTTATAATTTTTGTTGGAGCTCTAAGTAACTTTTATTTAATGTTTTTTTATAAAAAACCAATACTTTCAAACTTAACTTCTTTTAATTTTTTAACTTTAGATATACTTCAATTGAGCGCTTTACTTTATTTATCTGGTGGTATTTTAAATCCATTTTCAATATTTCTTTTGATACCAAGCATCTTTGCTGCATCCAATTTAAATATTAAAACAAATATTGCTTTAATTTTAATTACTCTAGCATCGATTATAATTTTAACTTTTTATCATTATGAGCTACCTAAACCACTAGATGAATATAGTATCAGCTTATATTATTACTATGCAATTCCTTTAGCATTGATAATTGCATTATTTTTTTTGAACTATTTTGCATTTATTTTTGGACAAGAAACAAACCTTAGGAAAGATGCTTTGGATAAAATCCAAGAAGTAATTTCCAAAGAACACGAACTCGTTTCACTTGGGGGACAAGCCGCTGCCGCTGCTCATTCATTTGGTACTCCTTTGTCTACTATTAAAATTATTTCTCATGATCTTTTTGATCAATTTAAAGACAATGATGATATAAAAAAAGATCTCGAACTATTAATTAGTCAAGTTAATAGGTGTAATGATATTTTAAAAAAACTAACATTAAATCCTACGATAGAAGATGATTTTATTGATAAAAACAAAACGCTTTACGATTATATTAGCGAGATAGTTAACTCATTTAAGGAAATTTCAAATAAGAATTTCAATATTGATAAAGAGCAAGATTCCAACTCATTTGAAATATTAAAATCTGTTGAAATTGTTTATGGTTTGAGGAATTTCATTGGAAATGCTAACAAATTTTCAAATGAAAATATCTATATTGCTATCAAAAGTGACAGTCAAAAGACTGAAATAACAGTAGAGGATGATGGTCCTGGTATACCAAAAGATATAATTAATAAGATTGGAGAGCCTTATATTAAGACACTTAAACCTAAAGATAATAAAAAAACTGGATTAGGCTTAGGGATTTTTATAGGCAAAACTTTGTTAGAAAAAAATTCTGCCAAAATAACAATTAGAAATTCAGAAACTAGAGGTGGAGCCGAAGTAAAAATAGAGTGGGAAAATAAAAATTTAAAAAAATTAGTGTAATTTTTTATTATTTTCAAACAAACCACTAAGCTGACCAATCATTACATCGCCTAACTCTTGAACATCAGCAATTTTTATAGCTTTTTTGTAATACCTCGAAACATCGTGACCAATACCTATTGCAAGAATTTCGATATCGCTTTTGTTTTCTATTGATTTTACAGTTTGCTTTAGATGTTTTTCTAAAAAATCACCTGAGTTAACGGATAATGTTGAGTCATCAACTGGAGCTCCATCCGAAATCACCATAAGAATTTTCCTTTCCTCTTTTCTTTTCTTAAGTCTGTTGAAAGCCCAAGTAATAGCTTCTCCGTCAATATTTTCTTTAAGCAAACCCTCTTTTAGCATTAAGCCTAAATTTTTTTTTGATTGTCTCCAGTGAGTGTCAGCAGATTTATAAATTATGTGTCTTAAATCATTTAAACGTCCTGGATTTTTTAATTTTCCAAGTTTATTCCACTTTTCTCTACTCTTACCACCCTTCCAATTCTTTGTTGTGAAACCAAGTATTTCTACTTTAACTGAACATCTTTCAAGTGTTCTAGATAATATATCGGCACAAAGAGCGGCAATAGTAATCGGTCTTCCTCTCATAGATCCGGAATTATCAATGAGCAAAGTCACAACTGTATCTTTAAACTCTAAATCTTTCTCTTTTTTAAAAGAAAGAGAATTATATGGATCAATTATTATTCTTGGTAATTTTGAACTATCTAATAAACCTTCTTCAAGATCAAATTCCCAAGATCTATTTTGTTTTGCAAGTAACTGTCTTTGTAATTTATTTGCAAGTTTCGTAATTATGTCTTGGAAACTAGTTAGCTGTTGATCTAAATTTTTTCTTAATTTAGAAATTTCCTCAGAGTTTTCCAGTGTTTCTGCTTTTGCTGTCTCATCAAATTCTGAAGTATATATTTTATATTCTTTATTACTTATTCCTAAATTTTTTTTCTGAACAATATTTTCTATTTCATTATTTTCAGTGTCATCATTTCCTAGTTGTTCATCAAGTCTAAATTCATTCATTTCGTCAGAACTATCAAGACCTTCATTGATACTGTCTTCCTCTTCTCTTTCTTGAGACTCTCCATTGTCTGCTTTTTGATCATCTTTTGAATTATTATTATCTCGCTCATCTTCTTTCTGCTCTTCCCTTTTGTTTTCTTCTTCGGACTCAAAGATTTCCATATTCTGGAGAATTTCTGATATTTTGGAATTGTATATGTCTTGATTTTCTGCATTTTCTTTTAAAAAATCAATGTGTTTATCTAAAGATTTTTCGAAATCATTTTTCCAGAATGATAAAATTTTTTCAGCACTTTTTGATAAACTTACATTCATTAGTTTATTAAGCATGTAATACTCAAAAGCTTCAGAAACATTAGATTCTTCTTTCTTTTTTATATTTTCAGATTTTGCCACACCAATCTTATTGTTGTATTTGGTCATTAAATTTTTAGAAATTCCCTTCATCATTTGTGACCCTAAAAGTTCATATCTTATTTTTTCAGAAATTTTATAAAGTGTATGACAAGTAGGTGTTTTTGGAATATTTTGTTCCAAAGTGGAGTTATCAGAAAATTTTCTTTTTAATGCCTCTGAATCTGCTTCTGCTCTTAATTTAACAAAGTTTTCTTTATCTTTTAAATTATCAAATTTAGAAATATTAAATTCTTTTAAATTTTTTTTGTCTTTTAACGGATATGTTTCACCTGAAATCGCTTTAATCGTTGAGTTTAAAGCTTGTTTAAATTGCTCTTTTATAAGATCATCTTTGTTCATTAAACCTGAATATTTATCATCGACTCTGGCAATTCTTCACCAAAACATCTTTGATAGTATTCTGCGATTGTATTCTTTTCTACATCATCACATTTATTTAAAAAAGTTACTCTGAATGCATAGCCCACATCTTTAAATATTTCAGAATTTTCTGCCCAATGTAGTACTGTCCTAGGACTCATAACAGTTGAAATATCTCCAGCCATAAAGCCTTTTCTTGTTAATGTCGCAACTTTTATCATGTTTGCAACTCTCTCTTTACCTTTATTATTATCTAGAGACTTGTTTTTTCCTAAAATAATTTCCATTTCTTTTTCTAAAGCTAAATAATTTAATGTTGTAACGATGTTCCATCTATCCATTTGTCCCTGGTTTATTTGTTGTGTACCATGATAAAGTCCGGTTGTATCTCCCAAACCAACAGTATTTGAAGTTGCAAATAATCTAAAATATTTATTTTGTTTAATAACCTTATTCTTATCTAATAAAGTAAAATTTCCCTCAGCTTCCAAAACTCTTTGAATTACAAACATCACATCTGGTCTACCAGCATCATATTCATCAAATACTAAAGCTACTGGATTTTGTATCGACCAAGGAAGAATTCCTTCCTTGAATTCTGTAACTTGTTTTCCATCTTTGATTACAATTGAGTCTTTACCAATTAAATCTATTCTACTAACATGGCTATCTAAGTTAATTCTGATACATGGCCAGTTTAATCTAGCTGCAATTTGTTCTATATGTGTGGATTTACCTGTTCCATGATAACCCTGTACAAGGACTCTTTTATTAAATGAAAATCCTGAGAGGATTGCTAAGGTTGTGTCTTTATCAAATTTATAAGTTTTATCTATATCTGGTACATAATCAGTTTTTTTTGAAAATGCTTCTACTTCCATATCAGAATCAATACCGAATGTTTGTTTTATCGATAATTTAATATCTGGGGTCTGTTCAATATTTGTTGTCAATTTTGTCCTTATAAGTATTTTTTAATTGGGTATAAGCTAAAGTTATCACTTTAAGCTTATCTTCAAATTTTTTATTGCCAGCATTCATATCAGGGTGAAATTTTTTAACAAGTCTTTTGAATTTTTCTTGTATTTTGGCCCATTTTAAACCAACTCCAACACCCAAAATTTCAAAGGCTTTAAGATCATTACTATTAAACTTAAACTTATTCATATGATTCAAGTTACTAAAATCTTTAAATTTTCCATTTTCATCTTTTAAAGTATTATTCCATAATATTTTGAAAAAATTATCTGAAGAACTAAAGCTCTGTGTTGGCTTATGCCATGTCATGTCAGATTTTAAAAAGTTGATTACTTGTTCGTCGCTCATACCTGAAAAATAATTCCAGCTTTTATTAAACTCTCTTACATGCTCAAGACAGAGAAGCCTATATTCTTTGCTGTTATCCTTTTCTTTTGGAGCTTTGTAAAGTCCCTCTTTGTTACAATTATTCCATTCACAAATATTTTTCATATTATATAATATCAAGTTTAATGGATATTAATCAACTTTCAAAAAAAATTGAAAATAAACTTTTGAAAGATAGTTCCATAAAAGACTTAAGGATAATTGACAACACTTATAAGCATTTAAAACACAATTCACATCAAAAAGGCAAATTTCATATTAAATTAGAAATAAATTCTGACATATTAAAAAAAATGAAAAGAATTCAGTCTAATAAAGTAATTTACAAAATTTTAAGCGAAGAACTGAAAACTGATATTCATTCTTTACAAATAAGCTTTATTTAATTCTTTTAATAAAAACTTATTCATTTCACCAGATTTGGCCTGATAATTTAGGTTTAATTTACCAAAATTCCTTATTAATATTAAGTTTATATTATCTGACTTATTTTTTTTATCACTTTTCATAAAATTTAGAATTGATGTAATTTTCTTTTTATTAAAAAGATCTTTATATTTATTTTTAATTTTTATCTTTTTAATATGATTATTTATTAATTCTGAATTTCTATCTGAAATAATTTTTTTTTCTTTACTAAAATTTATAGCATTCATTAAACCAAATATAACAGCTTCTCCATGATTTAATTTTTTTGAGTAACCAAGAGTAGCCTCATATGCGTGAGCAAAAGTATGACCAAGATTTAAAGATTTTCTTAAATTTTTTTCTTTTTCATCTTTTTCAATAATTTTTTTTTTTAATAAACAGCTATTTAAAATTGCGTTAATTATAAAACTTCCTTTAAGGTTTAAAATATTATTAAAATTTTTATCTAAAAAAACAAAATTTTTTTTGCTATCAATTAAACTACTTTTTAATATTTCAGCATATCCACATATAATTTCTCTTTTGGGGAGGGTGTGTAGTAAATTAATATCTGAAATTACTAAATCTGGCTGATAAAAACTTCCTACAAGATTTTTTCCAAATTTATTGTTAATACCTGTTTTTCCGCCTATAGAAGAGTCGACTTGAGCTAATAAAGTGGAAGGTATGTTAATAAATTTTATCCCTCTTTTATATGTGCTGGCTGCATATCCAACTACATCTCCTGTAATTCCTCCTCCAAATGAAATTATACAGTCCTCTCTATAAAAATTATTTTTAAATAAAACATTATGTATTTTGTCAATACTTAAGTAACTTTTATTTTTTTCATTTGCATTAAAATTTAAAGTATAAATTTTTTGATTTTTTAAATTTTTTAAGAGTAATGTTCTAAATTTTTTTGGTAACTTACTGTCAATTACAATCAAACATTTTGAAAATAATATTTTATTTTTTTTTAAAATATTTTTCAGTTTTGGAATTAGATTAGTACCAATATGAACTTCATAATTTTTACTTTTAGTTTTAACCTTTATTATTTTTTGTTTCATATTTTTTTATGATTTTATTTGCTATTTCATTTTTATTTAGCTGATCACAATTAATTGTGAAGTCTGCCAAACTATATATTTTTGCCCTTTCATTTATTAGTCTCTCTAGATCTGTTTCACTTAATATCATAGCCAGAGGTCTTTTTTTGCTACCATTTATTCTTTTAATTATTATATCTTTTTTCCAATTCAACCAAAAACTAAAAGAACTTTTCTTACATTCTTTCCTAATATTAGTATTAATATATGCACCTCCACCTAGTGATAAAATTTGTTTCTCACCTTTTAAACATGATAATGTTATTTCTTCTTCACATTCACGGAAGTATTTTTCTCCCTTTTTTTTGAAAATTTCTGCAATTTTCATTTTTTCTTTTTCTTCAATTTTATCATCTATATCAATAAATTTAAGTTTGGTTTGTTTAGAAATCAATTTTCCTATTGATGTCTTTCCCGAGCCCATCATACCTACTAAAACTAGATTTTTATTTGATTCCATATATTTCTAAGTTGAAAAAACACAAATATGTCTTATTTTGATTTTACAAAATTATATGCTTTTAAAACATTATACTACAAAGGAATATAACATAATATGAAATTTGCAATTAAAGCTGGAATAATTTTTTTTATATTAATTTTGTCTATTGTTGTTTTGAGTCAGATTGATTTTCCATCCCCAAACAAAAAAATTGAAGTAATCTTGCCTAATGAAAATTTTAAAACAATTAAGTAAAATAATATCCAAACTAACGTTAATTTTATTTTTTTATACTTGTTCTTTTGCCAATGAACCAATCGATATATGGAAAATTGAAAAAAAAGATATTATTAATAATGAAAATTCTACTTCAAATATAAATGAAAGTATTAATCTCAATACTAATAAGACATTATCAGTTCAATCTAAATCTGAGATAGTGATAAATAAAGAAATTGAGTCTTCCACTATAAAATTAGCTGGACTATATGATCCTGCACAGAATGGCCTAAAAATTGATATGTGGTCGAACAGTGATGGTGAGTTAATTAAAAGTATATTAAATAAAAATTTAAATAGAAACTTATCTGAATTTTCAAAAAAAATATTAGATATAGCTTTACTAACAAATTCATATATTCCAACAAATAATATTACTGAAGAGGAATTTTTAGAGTTTAAGTTTAATCATTTAATAAACAAAAAAGATTTTGATTTAATTAAAGAATTTTTAATCAATAATTCTGAAGTTTCAAATAAAAATAAATTGATTAAATTTTATTCAGAGTATTTTCTTTCAAACTCTGAATTAAAAAAAGCATGTGAAATATTTAATATTAGTGTTGCTATTACTGATAAATATTTAAACAATTTTAAAATTTATTGTTTAATTCTAGAGGATAAAAAAGAACAAGCTCAACTACTTTTTGATTTGTCAAAAGAATTGGATGAGATTGACACTTTTTTTGAAAATAAATTTAATATATTAATGGGTTACGCAAGCAAAGATGAAATAATTTCAGACGAAAATATTTTATATTTTCACTTATCTCATAAAACAAATAATGATTTTAATTATGAGCCAAAAATGGACTCACCTAGATATATCTGGAATTATTTGTCGTCATCAAATATACTTAAAAATGCAAAATCCTTTGATATTGAAAATCCAGAAGATTTAAGATTATTAGAAAGAGCAACTCATGAAAACGTATTTGATGAGAGAGAGCTACTAGATACATATAAAAAATTTCAATTTAACATAACACAACTATTAAATGCCAAAGATGCTTATAAGTTACTTCCAGATTATGAGGGTAGAGCTTTATTATATCAAAGATTGCTTTTATCTGTTGATGTTGAGCAAAGATTAAGTATGGCTTCCGAATTATATAAATCTTTCCAAAAAAAAAAATTAGATAATGCGTTTGATAATGAAATCAAAATAATTTTAAAAAAAATAAAAAAAGATGATGTTCCCTCAAATTTTACTACCTTTTATGAAAATCATACCGACAATAAGCTAAAAAAAGAGAGAAAGATAAAATTTAATAACAAAAAAATACATCAATCAAAATTATTAAATTACTTTTTAAATAAAACTAGTTTGCCAAAAGCTGAAAAGGAAACAAATGATATTTTGAAAAAAATTAAAAGAAACAAAAAATATGTTTTTTCTACAAAAGATATGATTCTTATTGAATCGCTTAAATCAGATGGTGTAAAAATAGATAAAAAATACTCAAACCTTTATGAATACAACTTTAAATTTTCCTCTGATATAAAACAAATGCTATCGAATGGAGAGTTAGGCTTATTACTAATTAAAATAGTAGATATTGTTGGTGAAAGTAACCTTGAAGATCTAGATATAAACACAGTGAATTTATTAGTTTCAACAATGAATGAGCTAAAAAATGTAGATTTAAGGAATGAAATTCTAATAGAAGTCTTACCTTTAAAAGTCTAAACAATAAATAAATTATGTCAGTAAAAGAACTAATTACAGTACCTGATGATATTCTTAGAAAAAAATCTGAACCTTTAAATAAAGTTGATGTTAATGAAAAAAAACTTATTAAAGACTTATTTGAAACTATGTACCATCACAATGGCATAGGTTTGGCAGCTGTTCAAGTTGGAATCCTTAAAAGAGTAATTGTGTTAGATGTCTCAAAAAATGAAAATGAAAAAAAACCTTTATGTTTTATTAATCCACAAATAAAAACTCTAAGTGAAAAAATGTCTACATATGAGGAAGGTTGTTTATCAATACCCAATACCTTTATTGAGATAGAGAGACCAGAAATTTGTACTGTATCTTATATAGATGAAAATGGTGATAAGAAAGAAATGGAATGTGGTGGACTACTCTCAACATGTTTACAACATGAAATAAATCACTTAGATGGAAAACTAATCATTGATTATTTGTCTAAAATAAAAAAAGATTTAATAATAAAAAAATTGTCTAAACAAAAAACTTCTAATAGAGTTGTTGTTTAAATGTCAAATATTGTATTCATGGGTACGCCGCAGTTTGCTGTGCCTATTCTAAAAAAAATTAATCAAAAATATAAAATTAACTGTGTTTTTTCTCAGCCTCCAAGTAAATCAAATAGAGGTCAAAAGTTTGCGAAATCACCAATTCATAAATGTGCAGAGGAACTTAATCTAGAAATTAAAACCCCAAAAAAAATTGATGAAGAATTTGAATATCTTAAAAAATTAAATTTAGATCTTGTCATTGTTGTTGCATACGGACAGTTAATTTCAAAAAAAATTCTTGATTTGAGTAAAAAAGGTTTTTTGAATATTCATGCTTCATTATTACCAAAATGGAGAGGGGCGGCACCAATCCAAAGATCGATTTTAAACATTGAAAAAAAAACTGGAATATCATTTATGAAAATTAATGAAAAATTAGATTCTGGACCTGTATGTAATAAATATTCAGTAGATATTCTTGACCAAGATAATGCAGAAACTTTGTCTGAAAAATTATCTTATTTGAGTACAGAAAAAATTTTAGAAAATATGCAAAAAGTTTTAGACGGAGAGGCAATATTTAAAGAGCAAGATCATACAAAAGCTACATACGCAAAGAAAATTCAAAAAATAGAGGGAAAGATAGATTGGAATAGTAGTGCTAGTAAAATAATTGCTCAAATAAATGGATTATATCCAAAACCTGGTGCATGGTTTGAGCTTAACAATAAAAGATATAAAATATTAAAAGCCAAAATAAACAAGCAGTCAGGTAAAATCGGTGAAGTAATCGACGAACAAATGACAATAGCATGTGTTGAAAATTCAATAAATATTATTGAGATACAAAAAGAGGGCAAGAGTCCTCAATTAATTAACGAATTTTTATTAGGAAATAAGGTAAGAAAAGGAACAATAATTACAAGTGAATAGATATCAGATTCTAATAGAATACGAAGGCACTTTATACAATGGTTGGCAAATTCAAAAAAAAGGTAAGTCAATCCAGGAAAATATTGAGATTGTCTTATCTAAACTATTAAAAGAAAAAATAAAAATTTATGGGTCTGGACGAACAGACACAGGAGTTCATGCTAAAGAGCAATCAGCTCACTTTGATACCACAAACAAAATTATTCAAAAAGATAAATTATTGAATTCACTAAACTTCTTTTTAAATAAAAAAAAAATATCTATTTTAAAAATAAAGAAAAAAAATAAACTTTTTCATTCAAGATATTCTGCAAAAGAAAGACGGTATACGTACTTAATTAGAAATGATGCTTCTCCTTCAGTTATCAATTTTAATAGAGAGTGGCATATTAAAAAAAAAATTGATGTTGAATTGATGAAAAAGGGAGCAAAAAAATTAATTGGAACTCATGATTTTTCAACTTTTAGAGCATCTAACTGTGCTGCAAAAAGTCCGGTAAGAACCATGAAAAAAGTAAAAATAACCAAATTTAAAAATGTTATAAAAATTCAATTTGTGTCAAAATCATTTCTTAAGAGTCAAGTTAGATCCATGGTTGGTTCACTCAAATACCTTGGTGAAAATAAATGGAACTTAAAAAAATTTACCAGTATATTTAAATCAAAATCTAGAAAAAATTGTGCTCCTATTGCCCCTGCACATGGTTTATATCTTGAGAAAATTATTTATTAGATTTTTCTTTTTTCTTTTTTATTCTCCATCTTGATCCCTCTCTAACTATGTAACCACAACAATTTTTGGAGCCACACTTACAAGGGAAATCCTTATAATTTTCATCAAAACTAAATCCATAATCATAAGTTAGTTCCTCATTTTTTTTTATATCTTTAATAGAACTAATCCATAATTTTAAACCTTTACCTTCAACTTCACAATTTGGATTACAAGAGTGATTAATAAGTCTTGCAGTATTGTAAGCAAAATCACCGTCTAAATCATACCTATTATTTAAGTTAAAAAGATAAATTGCTTTATCGTTATCAAATTTTGGATTATTTTCGGTTTGTTTTTTTGTAATTATTTTACCTATGTAGTAAATAATCTTAGTTCCTTTTTTTATATTTTTAGATGCAAAAAGTCCCCTGTTATCAATATTTGATGATTTTTGTTTATATAATTTCATGATTATCTATTTTCCGACTCGATTAATGCATTTACATGATAATTAGCGCTTTCAGCAAGTGCTTTTAGGTCGTATCCACCTTCTAATAAAGATACTACTTTCCCGTTAGTAAATTTATTTGTGGCTTTTAGTGTTCTTCTTGTTATTTCATAAAAATCTTTGGATGAAAGTTCAAATTGAGCTAATGGATCGTTCTTGTGAGCATCAAAGCCAGCAGAAAAGATTAGGTAATCAGGCTTATATTCAATTAACCTATCTAAAACTCTATCATAAGCATTAAAATACTCCTCAGAATTTGTGCCAGCAGGAAGAGGTATATTAAGAGAATTATTATACTTTCCCTTTTCTTTTTCTGAGCCACCACCTGGATAAAATGGATATTGATGTGTTGATATATAAAGTGAATTTTTGTTGTCATACATTACATCATAATTTCCATTTCCCCAATGAACATCAAAATCTACACATGCAATTCTTTTATAATTATATTTTTTTATTAAATAATTAACTGCAACACCTGCATTAGAAATACAGCAAAAGCCCATTGATTTGTTTTTTTCAGCATGGTGTCCTGGTGGTCGTACAACACAAAATGCATTATTATATTTTTTATTCTCAATTCCATCTATTGCACTTATAGCTGATCCTGCAGCTTGAAACACTGCATCCTTACTTCCAGGCGATACAACAGTATCACCATCTAAAAAATTTAAGCCACTTTTAGGAAATGAATCTTTTAAATTATTAATATAATCTTCAGAATGTGTCATATTAAGAATATCATTAGGAACAACATCTGGCTTATCCCAAACCAGTTTTTTATTTTTTTTTAAAGTATCAATTATTGAAACTACTCTCTTCGGTTGCTCTGGATGACCATCGCCTGTTATATGTTTTTCTGAAGATTCAGATGTTATAATTGCAGTTTTCAAGCGAAATAATTATGTAAAATGTTCTTATAAATCTTAGTTAACTTTTTTAAATCTGAGATTGATGTTCTTTCATTAACCATATGAATAGTATTATTTCTTAACCCAAGCTCAAGACGTGGTATTGAGCCTAAAAATCTGCTGTCACTTGTGCCACCTCTACAATTTAATTTTGCATTTTTACCTGTAATTTTTTTTACAACTTTTTTTACCATATAAATTTCTTTATTTGGCTCTGTGTAAAATGCTTCTCCACTTACTTTATAATCTATTTTAGTTTTGCAATTTTCTTTTTTTGCAACTGCATTAATAATTTTACTAAGTTTTTTTTTCAAATATATTGATTTATAAGTTGTATTAAATCTAACATTAAATTTAGCACTTGCAGATTGTGGGACTACATTTTCAGATATATTATCCACATTCATTTTTGTAAATTCCAAATTTGATGGCGGCATATACTTTGTTCCTTTGTCTAGCTGAAAGCTTTTAAGTTTAGATATTATTTTAGCGAGAGCAGTACAAGGATTTATATATGTCCCATAAAATGCAGAGTGTCCACTTCTTCCATATACTGTTACTGTCCCATTCATAGAACCTCTTCTCCCAATCCTGATTTCGTCTCCAACTGATTTATTTGATGACGGTTCGCCTACTACCGAAAAATCGATTTTTTCTTTTTTTTTCTTTAAATATTTCATAACGGCTGGACAACCATGACCTGTAGTTTCTTCGTCTGCTGTAATTATTATTGATATAGAACCTTTAAATTTTTTATTTTTAATGAAGTTACTTACAGCACTTATCCAACATGCCACACTACCTTTCATGTCCTGGGATCCTCTTCCATATAAATATCCTTTTTTTACTATTGCTTTAAATGGCGGAAACTCCCAATTACTGAGGTTAGCAACAACATCTGTGTGACCCAAATAATTAATGTTAGGTTTTGATTTACCAAATTTTGCATATAAATTTAAGGCGGGTTTAGCACCTGTACCTTTTGATTTTATTATATAACATTTAAAACCTATTGATGAGAGTTTCCTTGAAAGGAAATTCATAATACCCTTATCTTCTGTTTTAATCGTTTGAAATTTTATTAGCTCCTGAGCTAACTTTAATTCATTATAAGTTTTCATTAGTTTATTCTCTTAAAAGATTGTTAACAGATGTCTTTGATCTAGTTTTTTCATCAACTTGTTTAATTATTACTGCACAATATAAAGATGGTGCTTGTGGATTGTTTTTATCTGGTAAGGATCCTGGAACTACCACTGAGTAAGGTGGAATTTTTCCATAAGTTATTTCACCAGTTTTTCTATTAACAATTTTTGTTGATTGCCCAATATACATTCCCATACTTAGAACAGAGCCTTCTCCAACTATTACACCTTCTACTACTTCTGACATTGCTCCTAAGAAAACATTATCTTCAATAATTGTTGGTAATGCTTGGGCTGGTTCTAATACTCCACCAACCCCAGTCCCGGCCGAGATATGACAATTTTTTCCAATCTGACAACAACTTCCTGCACGACTGAATGTATCCATCATAGTACCTTCGTCTATGTACGCTCCAATATTTACATAACATGGCATAAGAACAGCATTTTTTGCAACAAAGGAACCACGTCTTGCTGCTGTGTTGGGGACCATTCTGAAACCAGCTTTTTCAAAATCTTCATTAGTCCAGCCAGCAGTTTTACCTTTTAATAAGTGACTCTTATCTCTCCATGTTGAATATGGCCCCGCCATGATATCCATTCCATGCATTCGAAAACTTAACATGATAGCTTTTTTTATATGTTGATGAGTAACCCATTCACTATTGATCTTTTCAGCTACTCTTGCTTTTCCACTGTCTAGATCATCAATAATTTGATTAACAGCATCCTTTAAAGATTTATCTGAATTTTGGTTTACTTGGTCTTTATTTTCCCAAGCTTCATTTATAATTTTTTCAATACTCATTATTTTATGAGTTTTTTAATAACCTTATTTCTTTTAAAAATAAAGAGAGATTTTCGATTTTATAGTCGATGTAATCTTTATCAGACTCTTTTTTACCCCAGTATTCATTATTGATAAGCCAAGCCGTTATAGTTCCCCGCTCTTTACCTATTGATAAATTTTTAGCAATATCCTCGATATAAAGAGTTTCTTTTGGATTGATCTTAAATTTATTAACCATAAGATCGAACGCCCTGGCCTCAGGTTTAGGATGATATTTTGCGTCTACGATATCAAATATATCTTTAAATTGGTCTTCAATACCAAGAGTTTTTACTATATTTTTTACGTGAGCTCTACTTCCGTTTGTAAATACGAATTTATTTAAATCAATGTTTTCAAGCTCATTTCTTAAGATAAGATCTTTTTCCATAAATGAAAGATCAATATCATGAACATACTCCAAGAATTCTTCCGGTGGTATATCATGATGTATCATCAATCCATTTAAACTTGTGTTGTATTTATGAAAATAACTTCTTTGTAATTCTTTAGCTTTTACAAGATCTAGGTTGAGTTTATTTGAGATATATTTTGTCATCCTCTTACTAACTTGTCCAAAAACTGCCTCTAAATCACTATATAAAACACCATCACAGTCGAATAAAATATTTTTTATATTTTTTAAATTATTCATTTTCTTATCAATGTTCCCGCACCCTTGTCAGAAAATAACTCAAATAGTATTGAATGTGGTTTTCTTCCATCAACAATAACTACACCTCTAACACCATTAGATATTGCATCCAGACAGGTGTTTATTTTTGGTATCATGCCTCCAGAAATAATATTATTTTTTAACATTTCATTGGCTCTACTGAGATTAATCTCAGATATAAGTTTTTGATTTTCATCAAGAACCCCTTCAACATCTGTCATCAAAAGAAGTCGTCTAGCATCGATCTCTTTTGCAATTGAACCTGCAGCAACATCTGCATTAATATTATAAATTTTACCATCATCACTCAATCCTAAAGGAACAACAATTGGAATTTGTTTATTTTTGATAAAATTTAATATTTTCTCTTTGTTAATTTTTTTTGGTGTCCCGACATATCCCAATTCTTTACTTTCAGGAATAATATTAATTACATTATTTTCTTTAGGTGATATTGAACAAACATTTGTGTTTTTAGATTTTAATTCATCTAAAATCTCTAAATTAAGCTCTAGTAAAGCCTCTTCTATATATCCAATTGTTTTTTCGTCTGAAACTCTAAGTCCTTTGATAAATCTTGTTTCAATATTATTTTCATCTAATTTTTTTTTAATATTTTTACCCCCACCATGAACGACTATTGCTGATAAACCAATTTTATTTATTACTGAAATATCTTCTATGAACTGATTAAATAGTTTTTTATCTAACAAAACAGATCCACCACATTTAATTACTATTACCTCAGACTTATATTTGTTTATATATTTTTCAACTTCATTAATATTTGGTCCATCTGTTGGAATAATCTTGTCTAATTCCATCAATTAAACTGTTTTAACTGAAGTTCTCTTCATAATTACATACTGTTGCGCCATTGTAAGCACGTTGTTAATTGTCCAATATATAACTAATCCTGATGGAAAAGGTGCTAGTATCACTGTTAAGAATACAGGAAAAAACATAAATATTTTTTGCTGAATCGGATCTGGCGGTGTTGGATTAAGTTTTTGTTGCATCCACATTGTTACACCCATCGCTATTGGCCAAGCGCCAATAATTAAAAATGATGGAACATCATATGGTAACAAACCAAATAAATTAAATAAGCTTGTTGGATCTCTTTCACTTAGATCATGTATCCAACCAAAAAAAGGCTGATGTCTCATTTCAATTGTAACAAACAACATTTTATAAATTGCAAAAAAGAATGGTATTTGAATTAAAATAGGCAAACACCCGCTTACAGGATTCACTTTCTCTCTTTTATAAAGCGCCATCATTTCTTGTTGTAACTTCATTTTATCTTCCTTATGAAGTTCTTTAAGTCTTACCATTTCGGGTTGAAGAACTTTCATTTTTGCCATTGATCTAAATGAGTAGTTAGCGAGAGGAAAAAATAGTATTCTTATACAAGCAGTAATTAGTATTATTGCAATTCCATAGTTGCCAGTTAGTTTGAAGAAATAATCTGATATTAAAAATATTGGTTTTGTTAAAAAATATAAGAAACCCCAATCAATCGCTAAATCAAATTTATTAATATTTAGTTTTTCCGCATAACCATCAACAACATCCACTTCTTTTGCGGCAATAATCACTTTTACCTGATTAGTTTTGCTTTCATTAGCTCTGACTTCTGTTGCAGCTGTCTCTATGAAGTTAGCTTTAAATTTATTTTTATAATCGAAATCTGACCTAAAACTTTTATTACGTTCTGGGATTAAACTTGTTATCCAATATTTATCTGTAATACCCATCCATCCTTTGTTAGCATTTACAGAGTACTTCTTATCTTTAATATCATCGTAATCTTCTTCAACAAGATTATCATCAAAAACACCTAATAAACCTTCATGTAATATATAAAAATCAGTTACATCAGGAGCTAGGTTTCTAATAATCTGTCCGTAGGGATAAAAGTTATAAGTATTTTGAGTATTATTCGTAATTTTTTGGTTAACAGTAAATAAAAATTTATCATCTATGCTTATTTCTTTCTCAAAAGTTATATTCTGCTCATTATTCCATACTAATTTAATTGGACTGTTTGGTGTTAGTAATTTATTGCCAACAACTTCCCACTTTGTATTTGAGTTAGGAACTTCGATATCTTTATTATTTATAGCCCAACCTGTTTCTATATAATAACCATTTTCAGACTCTTTAGGATTAAGCAAAACTACATTTTCGTCCGAGTCTAAAGTTTCAGTGTATTTCTTAAAGATCAGGTCATCGATTAATGATCCCTCAAGAGAAATAGAACCTTTAATATTTTCATTTTCAAAAAGTATCCTTTCAACTTTGTTTATTGCCTCTGATCTAGAAATTTTATTATTCTCAATATTTTGCTCTATTTTTGGTGCTTCGTTTAGTTGAAGATTATTCTTATTTTGATCATTATTAGTTACCTGCTTTGGATCAGGACTTGGTGGAGCAAAAAATAATCCATAGAGAATTATTACTGCTGCACTTAAAGAAATTGCTGCTATTACGTTTCTCGTGTCCATTATTTAATATTCTTTTTCTTTACCGGATCATACCCATGTCCTCCTCCTAAAAATTTTATAGGATGACAAGATAAAATTCTTTTAATGCCTTTGTAACAACCTTTCAAAACACCATATTCATTTAAACTATCAATAAAATACTCTGAACAGGTTGGAAGATACCTACAATTATTACCCAGAACCGGTGAAATGAAAAATTTATAAAATTTAATTAAATAT
>CABYDS010000007.1 GCA_902517745.1 uncultured Pelagibacteraceae bacterium | reverse complement strand
TAGCAAATAGAAAATATATAATATCATTTGGTTTATTTACTTTAATACCATCATTATTAATTGCTATTTTTTCTCTTTTTATCTTTTCTTTTGCTCTAGAAAAATATTTTGATAAAAAAATAACAACTGCAGTTAATAATTCTTACGAAATTGCAAAAAACTATGTTGATGAAAAGAGAAATAAAATTCAGTCAGAAATAGTATTAATTGCATTTGATTTAAACAAGTATCATAATATTTATAAAACTGATCCTGTTAAATTTAAAGCTTTTTTGAATACTCAAAATCTAATAAGAGATATTGATCAACTATATTTAATAAATTCATTTGGTGAATTGATAATTTCAGCAAATGATTCTGATTATGTTAAAATTGAAGACCAGGCTATTAATATGGTACGTTCAGATGATCGTCCATTAAAAATCATAAATGCACCAGAAAATAGGTCTGCTGCGGTGATTAGATTACAGAATTATGAAGATACTTACTTATATGTAGTAAAAAAATTAGATAAAAGCATCTCTAATTATTTATTAGAGTCTGAAGAAGCTTTGAATTTTTATTACACTGTTGAAAATCAAAGTTTAGGTATTAGAATATCCTTTGCAATCATATATATCTCTCTTGTAACGCTTCTCTTATTTTTATCTATTACAATTGCAATTAGATTTTCCTCAAGATTTTTTATATCTATTAATAATCTAATAACCGCATCCGAAAAAATTGGAAAAGGAAATTTGGACGTGAAGGTTCCTGAACTTAAAGCAGATAGAGAAATGGAGTTATTAAATAAAAACTTTAATTCTATGATAGAAAAATTAAAAAATCAGCAGGATAAATTATTATCAAATGAAAGACATGAGGCTTGGGAAACAGTTGCAAGAAAAATGGCACATGAAATTAAAAATCCACTTACCCCAATACAGCTAACTATAGATAATCTTAATTCAAAATATTTACCTGATTTAAGTGACGAAAAAAAGCAAAAATATCAAGATAATTTAAAAACTATTTTAAAGCAAATAAAGCAAATAGAAAATCTAGTAAATGAATTTTCTGATTTTGCAAGAATGCCCAAACCTCATTTTAAAAATAATGATTTAATTAAAGTGTTAAATGAAAATATTGAATTGTTGAAAAAAATAGATAGCTCAATTAATTTTAAAATTAATAATAAAATAGGTAAAAAGGTTATAATTAATTTTGATAATGAGCAATTCAACAGATTATTTTTCAATTTAATTAAAAATTCAATTGAAAGTATTAAAGAAAAGGTCAAAAAAACCAATGAAACATTGAAAAATATTGATATAGAAATAAACCAAAGAAGAGATTATATAACAGTCAACTTAACTGATACGGGTGAAGGTTTTAAGAATAAAAAAACCAAGGATATTATAAAACCATATTATACAACTAAAAAAAAAGGAACTGGCTTAGGTTTATCGATAGTAGATAAAATAATAAATGACCATAATGGATCAATTAAATTTTTAAATACAAATAATGGAGCTAAAGTTCAAATTATAATTCCCAAATAATTTATGGCAACAGAAATATTAATCATAGACGATAATTCAGATATTAGAAATATTCTTGATGAATTAATTCAAGATGCTGGTTATAAAACAAGATTGGCAGCAAATTTTAACCAAGGATTATCTGAGATAGATAAAAAATTACCTGATGTCGCTATAATAGATGTCAAATTAGACAAAGGTGACAATGATGGAATTCAATTACTCGAGCACATTAAAACTAAAAATACAGATATTCCAGTAATTATAATTTCAGGACACGCAAATATTGAAATGGCTGTTAATTCTCTTAGATCTGGCGCATTTGAATTTATACAGAAACCTTTTGACAAGGAACGATTATTAAATTTTGTGAAAAGAGCTGTAGAAAACTTTAATTTAAAAAAAGAAAATATATCTCTATCAAATAAATTATTTCACTCATTTAAAATAGTAGGAAAAAGTGCAAATATTACATCTATTAAAGATCAAATACAAAAATTATCACAATCTGAAAGTAGAGTCTTTATAAGCGGACCTACTGGCTCCGGAAAAGAATTAATTTCAAGAAAAATTTATAAAAACTCAAAAAGATCAAATGGACCATTTATAATAATTAATGGAGCATTATTAGACTCTAAAAAATATGAATTAGAACTTTTTGGTGAAGAAAGAAAAGATGGTTCAATTGTTTATGGGGCATTAGAAAAAGCATCTGGTGGTGTATTATTAATTGATGAAGTGACAGAAATTCCATTGGAGACACAATCGAAAATTTTAAGAGTTGTCATTGATCAAAAATTCAAAAGAATAAATAGCAATCATGATATTAAGGTTGATGTCAGAATTATTTGTGCATCTAGTAAGAATATTAATACAGAGATTAAAAATGGTAACTTTCGTGAAGACTTATTTCACAGATTAAATGTTTTTAATATTGAAATAGATCCTTTAAATAAAAGAATTGAAGATATACCATTACTTGTTGATTATTTTATAGAAAATATTTGCAATACATACAATTATAAAAAATTTAAAATAAGAGAAGATAATTATCTTTTAAACTATGATTGGCCAGGAAATGTTAGAGAATTACGTAATCTAATAGAACGAATTGCTATTCTTTCTCCAGGTAATGACGAGAAAAAAATACTAGAAATAATCAAAGAGTCTTTATCAAAATCTGCAAACGAAACCTTTTCTGTTGCGGAAAATCTATCAATACCTCTTAGAGAAGCTAGAGAAAATTTTGAAAAAGAATATTTAATCTCTCAAATTAAAAAATTTGGAGGAAATATCTCTAAAACTGCAAAATTTGTAGGTATGGAAAGATCAGCACTGCACAGAAAATTAAAATTATTAGGTGTAAAGGATTTAAATTAATGAATATAATAATTTGTGGTGCAGGCAGAGTAGGATTTACAATTGCAAAATTATTAACTGAACAAAATCATTCAATAACAGTTATTGATCAATCTAGTGATGATATTCAAAAAATTAACGAGTCTCTTGATGTAAAGGCTATTGTAGGTAAAGCAACTTCACCAGAAATTTTGGATCGTGCTAACACTTCAGAGGCCGATATGCTGATTGCGGTCACGAGAAATGATGAAATAAATATGCTTATTTGTCAAATTGCATATTCCTTGTTTAAAGTGCCAAAAAAAATCGCCAGAATAAGATCCCAAGAATATTTAGACCCAAAATTTTCTACACTCTTCAACAAGGATAATTTACCTATAGATTATGTCATATCTCCAGAAATAGAAATTGCAAAATCATTACAAAGAAAATTAGAAGCACCAGGAGCTTTAGATAATGTACCTTTTGCAGAAAATAAAATTAGATTATTAGAAATTTTAATTGATGAAAAATGTCCAATTCACCAAATAAAATTAAAGGAATTGACAAATAAATTTCCAAATTTAAATGCATATATATTAGGGGTTATAAGAGCAGAAAATTTTAAAATTTTGAAAAAAGATGACAAACTTCAACATAATGATAAGGCATATGTAATTGTTAACTCCAATCAAATGGAAGAAACTTTAAGAGTTTTTGGTCATAATGAAAAAATTGCAAATAAAATTCTTATTATTGGTGGAGGAAATATAGGTTTTAATCTCGCATCAAATATAGAAAAAAATTTTGATGAAGCTAGAGTAAAAATTATTGAGAAAGATAAAATTAGAGCAGAATTCATTGCTACTTATTTAAACGATACAATAGTTATCAATGGAAATGGTTTGGATGAAGATGTGTTGAATGAAGCTAATTTAGAAGAGGTTGAAACTGTATTAGCCTTAACAAATGACGATGAAGATAATCTAATGGTAAGTGTACTTGTAGAAAAATTTTCAAAAAACAAAAGAACCATGGCTCTAGTAAACAAACCAAATTATTCCTTACTTCAATCATCTTTAAAAATTGATGATTTAATAGATCCAAGAATGAGTACAGTTTCAAGTATATTAAAACACGTACATAAAGGTACGATCGAAAATGCCTATACTATTTTAAACGGAGAGTATGAAGTCATTGAGGCTGATATTATCGAAACTTCAGAATTAATTAATAAAGAATTAAAAAATGCTGATTTACCAGATGAAATTCGAGTTGGAGCTGTTTTAAGAGATGACAAATTTATTCTACCATCCTCTAAATATATTTTTCAAAAAGATGATACTGTCGTTTTGTTAGCGAAGAGGGATCAATTACCTCTTGTTGAAAATCTATTTAGAATTAGCTCAATTTAATAAATGAATATATTTGGTCTAAAATACTTTGGTATTTTTTTTTTAGTTATAAGTTTTTTTTCTTTTTTTAATATAATTTACTCTTATTATTTTGATCTATTAAACTATCTTAGTAACTATATATTAACATTTATAGTAACTTTTATAATTGGTTTATTTCTAATTCTATTCAGAAAATATAAGTATGAAAAAATTAATTTATATGAAAGAATTTTAATAGTTTTAATAGGGTATTTAATTTTACCCGTAGTGATATCAATGCCTTATTATTTAAACTTGAAAGATATTGGTATAATTAACTGTTATTTTGAGGCTATCTCTGGCTTTACTTCTACTGGTTTTACGATCTTTAATGATTTGGAGCAATTAGATCAAACTTTGATTTTATGGAGATCAAGCTCTCAATGGATAGGTGGATTATATTTTTTATTTTCAATATTATTACTTATCGATCTTTTTGATGAAAATCTAAAAAGATCTTTAACTAATTACATTTCTTTAAATTCATCTGAGATATTCAGACAGGTATTTAAAATAATAACAATATATTTATCTATGACTGTTCTTATATTTATATTGTTAAAATTGGTTAATATAAGATCGTATGATGCTTATAACTACTCACTTACAATAATATCATCCGGAGGTTTTTTGCCAAATGATAATTTTGATATAACTTTTGCCACAGATATAAGTAAAATTATTTTGTCTTTATCTATGCTATTTTCATTTTTTAGTCTTTTTTTTTTATTTAATTTAATTTTTTTTAAAAAAAAAAATATTAATTATTTGAGTGAAGATATTAATATAATGATTTACCTTCTAATTGTAATTTCTTTATCATTTATATTTTTTAATTATGATAATAATTTTTTAAAAGTATTAGTCTCTATATGTAGCAGTGTATCTAATATAGGAATCTCGTTCGATAATATTCCTAAAAATCTTGTTTTTTTATTTCTTTTACTTGTGATTTTGGGAGGATCATTTTTCTCTACTAGTTCTGGTTTAAGAGTCATAAAAGTAATAACACTATTTAAATTTTCTCTTAATAACCTATTATCTCATTCTAAACCTAATCAAATTTATTCTAATAAATTATCTTTAAATAAAATAAGCGCAGATATAAGCGATATTAAAAAATATTTTTTAGTAATTATAATTTTTATAATTTCTCTTTTTGCTATATCTATATTATTGACGATTTCTAATTTAGACTTTGAAACTTCATTTAAGTTAGGTATTTTGACTATTATGAACACTGTTAATTCCGAAATGTATAATTTAAGTGATCTTAATTTTTATAATTTTAATCTTTATAGTAAAATTTCTTTAATTATTTTTATGATAATAGGTAGAATTGAACTATTATCAGTAATAATTTTATTAAAAAAATTTCTTTTCAAAAATTAATTTAGTATTATAAAGCAATTGATGCGCTCTTAGCTCAGCTGGATAGAGCAACGGTTTTCTAAACCGTAGGTCGAAGGTTCGAATCCTTCAGAGCGCGCCAATATCCAAATAAGGCATAAATTTTGCGATATATTTAATATTGATGCGTTTCTTTGTTTCTGCTTTACTTGGTAAATTCAAAAATTAATTTGAATTATTTGTTAACAAATAAATAAACAAGAGGAATATATAATGTTTAAATTAGTAAAACGATTGACTTCAGTTGTTGCTATGTTTGCTGTTCTATTCACTTTTACAACAGAAACTATGGCTGCAAAAAAGTCAAAAACTCTTAAAAACACTCAGAAAAAAGGTTTTGTGAGATGTGGTGTTTCACAAGGTCTGCCAGGATTTTCTAATGCTGATGCTGCTGGAAACTGGACTGGGGTTGACGTTGATGTATGTAGAGCAGTAGCTGCTGCAGTACTAGGTGATGCAAGTAAAGTTAAATTTACTCCACTAAGTGCTAAAGAAAGATTCACTGCATTAACATCTAATGAGATAGATATTCTATCAAGAAATACTACTTGGACTCTTTCAAGGGATGCGGATATCGGTCTTACTTTCGTAGGAGTAAACTTCTATGATGGTCAAGGTTTTATGGTTAGAAAAAATTCAGGAATTTCATCAGTTAATGATTTTAAAGCTGGTGTTTCTGCATGTACTAACCTTGGAACTACAACAGAGCTTAATATGAGAGATTTCTTTAACTCTAAAGGAATTAAATATGAGCCAGTCACTTTTGAGAAAGCTGACGAAGTTGTAGCTGCATACGATGCTGGTAGATGTGATACATATACTACTGATAAATCTGGTTTAGCTGCTCAAAGAATTAAATTGAGTAACCCAGATGACCACATGGTATTACCAGAAACAATTTCAAAAGAGCCATTAGGCCCAGTTGTTAGACAAGGTGATTCTGTTTGGGAAGATATCGTGAGATGGTCACTAAACACTATGATCGAAGCTGAAGAGTATGGCGTAACGTCGGCAAATGCTGATTCTATGAAAACTTCAGATAATCCAGCTGTAAAAAGATTAGTTGGTGCTGAAGGTGAATTAGGAGCTGCTCTAGGTTTAGATAATGAGTGGAGTTTAAGAATAATCAAGCAAGTTGGTAACTACGGTGAAAGCTATAAAAGAAATATAGCTGATACCGGAATTCTACCTGATAGAGGTCCAAACGAGTTATGGACAAAAGGTGGAATACTTTACGTACCACCAGCAAGATAATTCTTTTTAAAAAGAATATAAAGAGGGCTAGATTTTTCTAGCCCTTTTTTTTATAAGTCATATTTATAGTGAATTTTAAGAAAATATTACCCCAGTTAATTACATTAGTAGTTGTTATTCTAGTGTTTGGTTTCTTTTCATATAACGCTCAAGTTAATATGGAAAATAGGGGTATCACATTTGGTTATGGATTTTTATCTCAAGAGTCTTCATTTGATGTGCAGTTTTCTCTTATAGAATATGACGGATCACATTCTTATTTTAGAGCTTATCTAGTTGGATTATTAAATACTATTTTAGTTTCGGTTATTGGAATTATATTTGCAACTATAATTGGTGTTGTAGTTGGTATAGCCAGATTATCAAGCAATTATCTTATTGAACGAACTGCAGCTATATATGTGGAATTTTTTAGAAATATTCCTTTGCTATTACAGATTTTTTTTTGGTATTTTGCTGCTTTAAGAGCATTACCTTTACCAGAAAAAGCAGAACCAATGTTTGGAGTTTTCTTCTTAACTATAAAAGGTTTTTTTATTCCAGCTTTTATTTGGAATAATCTAGATATTTTTATTTATTCAGTAATTGCAGCAATAATTGCAATAATTTTTGTAAGAGCATATGCTAAAAAAAAGCAAGAAAATGAAGGTACTCAAACTCCCGTTTTATTAATATCAATTGGTTTTTTAATTATTTTGCCATTATTAAGTTTTTTATTAGGCGGGGTTGATGCATCAATTGAAATACCTGTTATTGAACAGTTATCAAAAACATCATTTACTTATAAAGGAGGACTTAAATTACCACCTGAATTAATCTCATTAGCATTAGCTTTATCTTTGTATACAGCTACTTTTATAGCTGAATGTGTAAGGGCTGGAGTTCAAGGAGTAAGCAAAGGACAGAAAGAAGCTGCAGCTTCAATTGGTTTAACTCCTAATCAAGTTCTTAAATTAGTAGTTATGCCTCAGGCATTGAGGATTATAATTCCTCCAACTACTAATCAATATTTAAATTTAACAAAAAATTCATCACTTGCAGCTGCTATTGCATATCCAGATCTAGTACTTGTTTTTGCAGGAACTGCTTTAATGCAAACAGGAAGAGCAATAGAGATTGTTTCAATTACAATGTTAACTTATTTAACTTTGAGTATAACAATTTCAATTTTTATGAATTGGTATAATAAAAAAATAGCTATTAAAGAAAAATAATGAATAAATTAAATTTTTTATCACCAAACAAAAATAATCTATACACATATTTGTATTCAGGTATTGGTTTATTTTCTCTTAGTATTTTAATTGTATTCTTGAACTCTTTTTTCAGTTTAGATTTGACTAGCTTTCTACCAGGAACAATAAGTTTCTTTTTGCCATTAATAATAGGTTTTATTGGTTTGCATTTAATTAGAATTGAATATTCAGGTATAAAATTTTTAGACACTATTAACAAAAATATAAATACAAATAAATTTAACGCTCTTTTATCCTTATTAATTATTTTTGCAGTTATAAAATCACTTCCGCCACTTTTAAGTTGGTTCATAATTGATGCAAACTTTACTGGTGATTCAAAAGACGCTTGTTCAGGTTCTGGAGCATGTTGGGCTTACATAAAAACTTGGTTTAATAGATTTATGTATGGCATGTATCCAAATGCAGAACAGTGGAGAATAAATTTATCATTTATTGCTCTTACATTTCTTGGTGGAGTAGGATTTTTTGCATCAGAAAAATTCAAAAAATATCTAACATTGTATTATGTTGTTGTTTATCCAATTATTGCATTTTTATTTATATTCTTTTTTATTTCAGGTGGTCCAATATTTTTTGATTTTTCATATGGAATTATCGCTGCCGTGATCTCAATTGTAATAGGTTTTTTTATTCCATCAAAATTTAAAATGTATTATTTTATTATAGTACCAATTACTATTTATATATTATTAAAGTATGCATTTTTTTATGAAGAACTAATTGAATTAGGAAAGATACAAGCTTTTGAATGGGTTGAAACTGGCGCTTGGGGTGGATTATCACTAACTTTTATAGTTTCATTTTTCTGTTTAATATTCTGTTTTCCAGTCGGATTATTTCTATCTTTAGGGAGAAGATCTGATCTACCAATAATTAAATATATTTCTATAGGATTTATAGAATTTTGGAGAGGTGTTCCTTTAATAACAGTTTTATTTATGTCTTCAGTTATGTTTCCAATGTTTCTACCAGAGGACATGTTTATTGATAAACTAGTAAGAGTTATAATTGCTATATCTTTGTTTGAAGCTGCTTATGTAGCAGAGGTAATACGAGGCGGTCTACAGGCTTTACCTAGAGGGCAATATGATGCTGCAAAATCCTTAGGAATGGGTTACTGGAAAATGCATATATTTGTTATTTTACCGCAAGCTCTTAAATTAGTTATACCAGGTATAGCAAATACATTTTTAGCGCTTGTAAAAGATACACCTTTAATATTTGTTGTAGGTCTTTTGGAAATCGTGGGAATGCTTAATTTAGCAAAAACAAATCCCGAATGGTTAGGTTTTGCTATGGAAGGATACGTATTTGCTTCAATAGTATTTTTTATTATTTGCTATGCAATGAGTAAATATAGTTATAATTTAGAGCAAAAATATAAAACTGAGAGATAATGTCAGATAAAATAATTCAGATAAAAGAAATGAATAAATGGTTTGGAGATTTCCAAGTCTTAAAAAACATTAATTTAGACGTAGAAAAGAATAAAAAAATTGTTGTCTGCGGTCCATCAGGCTCAGGTAAATCGACATTAATTAGATGTATTAATAGACTTGAAGAACATCAAGAAGGATCAATTGTCGTTGATGGCACTGAATTAACTGAAGAGACAAAAAATATAGAACAAATAAGAGCTGAAGTTGGAATGGTATTTCAACAATTTAATTTATTTCCTCATTTATCGATATTAGATAATTGCACTCTTGCTCCTATATGGGTAAAAAAAATGCCTAAAAAAGATGCTGAAGCGTTAGCTTTAAAACATTTAGAAAAAGTTCAAATTGCCGATCAAGCATACAAATATCCAGGCCAACTTTCTGGAGGTCAACAACAAAGATGTGCAATAGCTAGAGCATTATGTATGGAGCCAAAAATAATGCTTTTTGATGAGCCTACTTCAGCGTTAGATCCAGAAATGATTAAAGAAGTTTTAGATGCAATGGTTAATTTAGCTAAGGCTGGTATGACCATGATTGTTGTAACACATGAAATGGGATTTGCAAAAGAAGTTGCAGATGAAGTTATTTTTATGGATGAAGGTATGATTGTAGAACAGGCAGAAACAAAAGAGTTTTTTGCTAATCCAAAAAGCGATAGAACAAAGCTTTTTTTGAGCCAAATATTATAAAAATTATAACTATATTGCTAAAAAGTCGCTTGACAAGTTTATAAAATCTTCAAAATTATTATTCTTTTTAAAATTATTTTACTTGAAATAACTTTTTGATTTCTATTAACTCAACTTATTATTTTAATTAAAGAGGGGTCTTTGATGGAAGAAAATTTCAATAAACATCTAGGTAATAAATTAAAACTTAGACGCTTGGCTTTAGGTTTAACTCAAACTAAAGTCGCAAAAGCAATAAATGTTACATTTCAACAAATTCAAAAATATGAAAAAGGAACAAATGGCGTAAGTTCGATTAGATTACTACAACTATCTAACTATCTTAAAGTTCCAATAAATTATTTTTTTGAGGATTTTTCAGAATACTTGATAAACTTAGAAAGATCTAAAGAGGGTCATATGAATGTTAACTATAATTTTTTAGTTAAAGTTTATTCTGAACTTACTCAAGATCAAAAAATTAAGTTTAGTAAAAACATACAGATAAACCAGGCAAATATTTCAAAAACAGGATAATTAATTTTTAATTGGCTCCTCGGGCAGGACTCGAACCTGCGACCAATTGATTAACAGTCAACTGCTCTACCAACTGAGCTACCGAGGAATATAAAATCACAACTTACTTTTTTTTTATATTATCTCAACAAAAATAAATTATGGAGGCAACGCCCGGAATCGAACCGGGATACAAGGATTTGCAATCCTCTGCGTAACCATTCCGCCACGTTGCCATGAATTAAATATTCAATGAGCACATATATAATTAATTTTATAATTTAGTCTATAAATTTAACGGATAATTTCATTGTTGTTTATTGATATGATTAATTTATAAAATAATTATCCATGAGTTCAGACAAATATATTCACGAAAATGTTGAAAATAAGATTTATTCTTATTGGGAAGAGAAAAATTTATTTAAACCAAAATCTAACAAAAAACAATTTTCGATAGTTATCCCACCACCAAATGTAACTGGTAGTCTTCATATGGGCCATGCATTAAATAATTCTATTCAAGATTTGTTAACTCGTTACCATCGAATGAATAATTTTGAAACTTTATGGCAACCTGGAACTGACCATGCTGGTATTGCTACACAAGCATTAGTGGAAAAAAAACTTAAATCTGAAGGTATTGATAAAAATGATTTAGGTAGGGAAAAATTCATAGAAAAAGTTTGGGAATGGAAAGGTCAATATGGGGATATAATAATTAATCAATTAAAAAAATTGGGATGCTCATGTGATTGGTCTAGAAATGCCTTCACCATGGACGAAAATTTATCAAAATCAGTCTTAAAAGTTTTTGTTGAAATGTATAAAAATGGATTAATTTATAAATCAAAAAAATTAGTAAATTGGGACACTGTATTAAAAACAGCAATATCAGATTTAGAAGTAGACCAAAGAGAGGTTAATTCAAAATTATACCACATCAATTATCCAATAGAAGGGACAGATAAATTTATAACTATTGCAACTACTAGACCAGAAACCATGTTAGGAGATACAGCTGTTGCAGTTAATCCATCAGATGAAAGATATAAATCATTAGTAAATAAAAATGTAATAGTTCCAATAGTTGATAGAAAAATAAAAATTATAGAAGATGATTATGCAGATCCTGAACAAGGTACTGGAGCTGTTAAAATTACGCCAGCGCATGATTTCAATGATTATGAAGTGGGGGAGAGAAATAATTTAGAAGTCATAAATGTTTTTACTCCTGATGGAAAAATTAATGAAAATGCACCTGATAATTATATTGGGCTTGATAGATTTGAAGCTAGAAAAAGAATTTTAAAAGAACTAACTGATAAAAACTTATTTGTTAAAGAAGAGAAAATTAAAAATAAAGTTCCTTATGGCGATAGATCTAATTCTATAATTGAACCCTATTTAACAGAGCAATGGTTTGCAGATGCTAAGAAACTTTCAATAAAAGCAAAAGAAATAGTAAATAATAAAACAACTAATTTTTTTCCTGTTAATTGGACAAAAACATATTTTCAATGGATGGATAATATAGAACCATGGTGTATTTCAAGACAGCTTTGGTGGGGTCATCAAATACCTGCATGGTATGGACCTGATGGAGAAATATTTGTAGATGAAACAGAAGAAGGTGCAAATAAATTAGCTAAAGAACATTATAAAAAAGATGTTGAATTAATTAGAGATCCAGATGTTCTTGATACATGGTTTTCATCTGGTTTATGGCCTTTTGCAACTCTAGGATGGCCAGAAAAAAATGAATATTTAGAAAAATTTTATCCAACTTCAGTATTGGTAACAGGATTTGATATCATTTTCTTTTGGGTTGCAAGAATGATTATGTTTGGAATGGAATTTCAAAACAAAGAACCTTTTAAAAATATTTATGTTCATGCTTTAGTTAGAGATGAAAAAGGTCAAAAAATGTCAAAGTCTAAAGGCAATGTAATTGATCCATTAGAGTTAATTGAGAAATATAGTGCTGATGCTCTAAGATTTACACTTTTGTCAATGGCATCTCCTGGACGAGATGTAAAATTATCAGAGGATAGAGTTAAAGGTTATAGAAATTTTTTAAATAAAATATGGAACGCTAACAATTTTCTAATTCAAAATGATTGTAAATTTGAAAATATAGAAACGCCTAATGATTTAAAACTAAATATTAATAAATGGATTTTTGTTGAATTCACTAACACTAATGAAAAGATCAAAAAATCAATAGATAGTTATCGATTTGATGAGGCTGCAAGAATTGCATATCAATTTGTATGGCATTCGTTCTGTGATTGGTACTTAGAATTATCTAAAACTGTTTTTTATTCAGAAAATAATGAAAATATCGAAGAAACAAGAAATGTAGCTAGCTTCATATTTACTCAAATTCTAGTTATTTTACACCCATTCATACCTTTTCTAACCGAAGAAATATGGTTGAAAAATAAATTAGATAAAGATGGAAAAGACTTTCTTATGTTAAAAAACTGGTCTGAAGCCAGTTCCAATAAAGATAAAGACTCTGATGAAGTAAATGAAATAATCGAATTTGTTTCATCTATAAGGTCTTTTAAAAATGAAATAGAAATAAGCCCTGGATCATTTGTTAAAATACTAGTGAATAAAATAAATCCCGAAATTAAGAAATTTATTGAAAATAACTCTAATACATTAAAAAAAATTGGCAGAATTAATGAATTTGTAACTGAAGATATTAAAAAACCTTCAGCAAACCTGGTCATTAAAGGTGAAATATTTAAAATTTACTTTGATGAAGATGTAGATTTGTCAAAAATTAAAGAAACATTATTAAATAAAAAGAATAAAATTGAGAAAGAGATGGATAAAATAAATACAAGGCTAAATAATAAAAGTTTTATTGAAAGAGCTCCAACTGATATTGTTGAGCAAGAAAAGTCTAACTTTATTAATTTAGAAAAAGATGTTAATAAATTAAATTATACTTTAGAAAGTCTATAATGCGAAAATTTAATAAAAAAAAACTACCAAGCAGATATACTACTGTAGGTCCTGACAGAGCTCCTCAAAGATCCTTTTATTATGCAATGGATTTAACTGAAAAAGATGTAGCAAAACCTTTTGTGGGTGTTGTTTCAACTTGGAATGAGGCTGCACCATGTAACATTAATTTAATGAAACAAGCTCAATTTGTAAAACAAGGTGTAAATGCATCAGGAGGAACTCCTAGAGAATTTTGTACAATAACTGTTACTGATGGTATCGCTATGGGTCATGAAGGAATGAAATCTTCATTGATTTCAAGAGATGTAATTGCAGATTCTACTGAATTAACTGTAAGAGGTCATTGTTATGATGCTTTAGTTGGTTTAGCTGGCTGTGATAAATCTTTACCAGGTCTAATGATGTCTATGGTGAGATTAAATATTCCAAGCGTATTTATTTATGGAGGTTCAATACTTCCAGGTAGATTTGAAGGTAAAGATGTAACTGTTGTTGATGTTTTTGAAGGTGTTGGAAAATATACATCAAAAAAAATGACAGCGCATGCTCTTAGAAAGTTAGAATTAAAAGCTTGCCCAAGTGCAGGTGCATGTGGTGGTCAATTTACTGCAAATACAATGGCATGTGTTTCAGAAGCAATTGGATTAGCTCTACCGTATTCAGCAGGAACACCTGCTCCTTATAAAGAAAGACATAAGTATGCCATTAATAGCGGCAAAGCTGTAATGAAACTTTTAGAAAAAAATATTAGACCAAGAGATATCGTTACAAGAAAAGCATTAGAAAATGCTGCAACAGTTGTTGCTGCAACAGGAGGATCTACTAATGCAGGTTTACACTTACCAGCTATTGCAAATGAAATTGGAATTAAATTTGATTTAATGGATGTTGCAAAAATTTTTAAAAGAACTCCTTATCTTGCTGATTTAAAACCCGGTGGAAAATATGTTGCAAAAGATATGTGGGAAGCAGGAGGGGTTCCAATGCTTTTAAAAACTCTTTACGATGGTGGATATATTCATGGTGATTGTATGACTGTTACAGGAAGAACAATGAAAGAGAATTTAAAAAATGTGAAATTTAATCCAAAACAAAAAGTAATGAGAAGTTATAAAAACCCAATCACGCCAACTGGTGGTGTTGTTGGACTAAGAGGTAATTTAGCTCCAGAGGGTGGAATTGTTAAAATTGCAGGTTTGAAAAAATTACAATTTACTGGAAGAGCAAGATGTTTTGACTCTGAAGAAAAAGCTTACAAGGCTGTAAAAGAGAGAAAATACAAAGACGGCGATATAATTATAATTAGATACGAAGGTCCAAAAGGTGGACCAGGAATGAGAGAAATGTTGCAGACAACAGCTGCAATTTATGGTCAAGGAAAAGGGGAGAAAGTAGCCCTTATAACGGACGGTAGGTTCTCTGGGGCTACAAGAGGCTTTTGCATTGGTCATGTGGGTCCTGAGGCCTCTATAGGCGGTCCAATAGCCCTTTTAAAGAACGGAGATATAATTGATATAGATGCAAAAAAGGGGACTATTAACGTTAGATTAAGTAAAAAAGAGCTTAGTTTGAGAAAAAAGAAATGGAAACAAAGAAAAATGAACTTTGGAAACGGAACTCTTTGGAAATATGCTCAAACAGTAGGTCCAGCTTATTTAGGTGCACCCACACATCCTGGTGGTAAAAACGAGGTTAAAACTTACGCAGATATTTGATGAAAATTAGACCTGTAATACTTTGTGGTGGTGCAGGAACACGACTTTGGCGCAATTTAAAAAATACTCAAGCAAAACAATTTATTGATTTTGGTGGTTGGACTTTATTACAAAAAGCTTTTGAACGAATAAATAATAATTCTTACGATTTCCCAATTATCAGTACAAATCTTAAATATTTAAAAGATGTTAAGAAAACATTAAAAAAATCAAAAATAAAAAAATATAAAATAATATTAGAACCAGCAAAAAAAAATACAGCACCAGCTATTTTAGTAAGTGTTTTAATTAAAGATATTCCAACTGATCAACCAATAATGTTTTTTACCTCAGACCATTTGATTGAAAATCCAAGTATTTTAACAAGAGCAATAAAAAATAATGTTAAAAATTTAAGTGATGAAAATATATTTATATTTGGGATTAAACCTACAAGACCATCTAATGAGTACGGATATCTTAAAACAAAAAGTATAAATAAGTTAAATAAAGTAACTAAATTTATTGAAAAACCAACAGAGCAAAAAGCCAAAAAGATAATCAGATCTGGAGGCTATTGGAATTCTGGTATGTTTTACTTAAAAAAATCATCAATAATTAATAACTTTAAAAAATATCAGCCTAGCATTTATAAAGTATGTCTAAAATCTTTAGAAAAATCTAAGGTTAGAAATAATACATATTTTTTAAATAAAAAATTCTTTGATAAATGTAAGGAAATTTCTTTTGATTACGCAATTCTTGAGAAATCAAAAGATATAAATGCAATAAAACTTAGTATTCAATGGTCAGATCTTGGAAATTGGTTTGAAATATCAAAAATATATAAAAAAAACAAAAACAAATACTTTAAGAAAAAAAATGTTTTTCATAGACCATGGGGCAGATATACCAATCTATATGAAGGTAAAAACTTTCTAGTGAAGGAATTAGTAGTTAATTCTAAGTCTAAATTAAGCTTACAAAAGCATTTTCATCGATCTGAATATTGGACCATTACTGATGGAAAACCTCTAATTACATTAAACAAGAAAAATTTCTTAAAAAAACCAGGAGAAAAAATATTCATACCAAGAGAAGCAATTCATCGAATAGAAAATAAATTTAAGAAAAAAGTAAAAATTATTGAAATACAAACTGGACCTATTTTAAAAGAGACAGATATAGTTAGATATCAAGATATTTACGGTAGAGTGAATTAATACTCTTTATGGATACATTAGTATTTTCTGTCGTTTTATTGGCAGCACTACTTCATGCCACTTGGAATGGCATGGTCAAAAAACACTCGGATAAAGCAGTTGCTCTAGCAGGTATAATTTTAGGTCATATACCTTTTTCAATTGTTGCAATCATCTTGTTACCCGCACCCTCAATAGAAAGTATACCTTATATCTTCGCAAGTATTGTTGTTCACATCGGCTATCAATGGTTCTTGCTTAGATCTTATGAAATTGGAGACTTAACAAAAGTCTATCCTATAGCAAGAGGCACAGGCCCCTTATTTGTAACTGTAGTCTCAATTTTATTTTTAGGCGTTGTTTTAAATAAGTTTATTTTGATCTCTATTTTCTTAATATGTTTTGGTATTTTTTTTCTTGGTATTTCCGATTATAAAAACAGTAGCTTAAATGTAATTAAATTTTCTTTTACAACAGGTTTGTTTATTGGCTCATACTCTCTCGTAGATGGATATGGAGCAAGAGCGAGTAATTCTGCAATATCTTTTGTCAGCTGGTCTTTCATATTAAACGCTATGATTTTCCCATTTATTCTTAGTTTGAGAGGTCAAAAGGATATTATTAAAAGGGTTTATAGAGACGGTAAAATGATATTTTTTTATGGTGTAACATTATCATATGCTAGTTATGCCTTGGCTGTATGGGCATTTACAAAAGCTCCAATACCAGTTGTTACATCTTTAAGAGAAACAAGTATTTTATTATCAATATTTATTGGATATTTTTTATTAAAAGAAAGTATCAATTTAAAAAAAATCATATCAATTTTATTTATTTTAATAGGTGTGATTGGGATTAAATTATTTTAATTAAATTGTAACAATCTATAAATATTTTTGTCATTAAAGTTTATTAAAAATAATTAACAAAGATTTTAAATAATAAAACATCTTCATTTCCTCTTTGTTTAAAATTTTGTTGATTAACTACCTTCCCCCTTTTTGTTATAAAAAAGGGGAGGGACAATTTTATACATTAATTATTTACAGACGCAGGACTCTCACTGGTTTTCTTTTTAGCTAATTTTTTTGCTTTTTTTTCGGCAACTTTTTTTTCAATACCTGCAATTTTTATATTAATTTTAGCTAGTTTTTTTTCCTTTAAATTAATCTTATTTTTAAGTTTATCTATTGATTTGATAAACTTTTTTTTTCTTTTTTCATTTTTCTTTAACTTCTTACCCATCATCACCTCCTATGAAAATTTAAATTATTATATTTAATTTAAATTTCTAAGTAAAATAATTTGTCTAAAATTTTGTTATTAAAATTATAGTAAAAAATTTACTTTTTTTTGTGAAAATTCAATATCAATCTTATTGTGACATCCAAAATTATCTCCATCAACCTGAACGGGAATTTCAAAATTATTGCAATTAATTTGGATACTTTTTGAATAGGTGGTTATAACAGATTTGTTTCTTGATAAATCTCCATAAATAATTATCAAAATAATATAATACATTAATTTTAGCCTACTTAAATCTTTAAAAACATAAGTTATTAATCTATCATCAAAAATGTTTGACTTATTTATCTTATGATGACCAGCATAATATTTGGTATTAGAACTTAATACCCAATCAGCTTGATATTTTTGACCATCAAAGAAAACATCAAGTTTATTATTTTTCATAAATAAAAAATGCTGAAACCCTTTTAAACCAAATATTATCTTACCAAGTATTTTTTTTATACGTGTATCAATAGAGTGAACAATTTTAGCATCCCAACCAATACCAGCCATTAAAAAAAAATAATTTTTATTTATTTTTATAAGATTAGATTGTTTATAATTATTTGATGTTAAAATATTACAAATATCGTCTACTTTTTTATTTATCGATAACTCTGCTTGAAGTAAATTGGCTGTTCCAGCCGGTATGTACCCAATTGCAAATTTATCATTAAAATCAAAGTCATTTTTTATCAATTCATTGATAGCAAATGATACTGATCCATCTCCACCAGCAACTATCAATCTATCATAATTTTTATTTTTAAATTCCAAAAATATTTCTTTCGCCTCTTTTTCAGATTTGGTTTTGAAATAATCTACAGAGTTGTTAATTTTTAATTTTTCATAAATCTTATTTACAAATTTTATTTTTTTCCCTGTTGAAGAATTAAGGTTATAAATCAAACAATAATGCATAATTTTTTCGTAACTAATTTTTAATAAATCTTTAACATTTCAATGACATAAGAATTAAATGATTCGAGTTACAGTTGTGTTACAAAATAGGTTTTTTTAATGCCTCCGTTATTAAAATATAAGAGTATATTTATATCTGATGTGCATCTTGGCACCAAAGGTTGTCAAGCTAACAAGCTTTTAGAATTTTTTAAGAATTCAAGATCCGAGAACCTTTATTTAGTTGGAGATATAATCGATGTTTGGGCAATGCAAAAGAGTTTCTATTGGCCTCAAGAGCATAATGATGTCATACAAAAAATATTGAGAAAAGCCAGGCACGGGACAAAAGTATTTTACATAATTGGAAATCATGATGAGGTATTTAGAAAATTTATTCCAATGCATTTAGGTGATATTAAAATAGTAAATAGAGTTATTCATGAAACGCAGTTAGGAAAAAAATATTTAGTTGTTCATGGTGATGCTTGGGACGGAGTAATGAAATATGCTAAATGGCTTTCTAAATTAGGAGCTATTGCCTATGAATTATTACTTAAAATTAATGTTATTATAAATTTTTTTAGAAAATTGAGAGGTAAAGACTATTGGTCATTGGCAAAATTTTTAAAATATAAGGTAAAAAATGCTGTAAAATTTATAGGTGAATATGAAAACACACTTTCTTCATATGCAAAAAGGAAAAAATTTGATGGAATAATTTGTGGACACATACATCATGCTGAAAATTTAAATCTTGATGGTGTTAATTATTTAAATTGTGGCGATTGGGTTGAGTCATGTACAGCCTTGGCAGAAAAATATGATGGAACTTTTGAGATAATTTATTGGGATAAAAAAAGAAACGAATATATTTCAGAAAATATTGATAATAACAGGATCGGTTCATTCAAAAAAGCATCTTAAAGAATGAAAATATTAATTGTTACCGATGCTTATTACCCTCAAGTTAATGGTGTTGTAAGAACTCTCCACGAAACTGGTGAAATTCTTAAATCACAAGGTCAAACTATTGAATATATTACTCCTCAACAATTTCTTACCGTGCCCATGCCAAAATATAATGAAATTAGATTGTCCTTAAATGTTTGGCCCCGTGTAAGTAACTTAATTAATTCAATTAAACCTGATGCAATACATATTGCAACAGAAGGACCCTTAGGGTTTATGGCACGAAGACATTGCATTAAAAATGGCTTAAAATTTACCACAAGTTTTCACACAAGATTTGATAAATACATGAAACTTTATATGCCTATCATTCCAGCTAAATGGTCAGAAAAATTTTTATGCAATTTTCATAATAAAGCTGAAAGAATTTTAGTAACAACAGAATCTATGCGTGAAGAATTAATTTCTTTAGGTATTGATAACAATAAAATGGTTACATGGACCAGAGGAGGTAATCATGGTGCATTTAAAAACCCCATTAAGAAAGACTTACCTTATAAAAGACCTATATGGATATATGTTGGAAGAGTTGCTGTTGAAAAAAATATCAAAGCATTTTTAGATTTAGATCTTGAAGGTACTAAAATTATAATTGGTAAAGGTCCTGATTTAAACAATTTAAAAAAAAAGTTTCCAAAAGACATTTTTTTAGGTGAGAAAACAAATGGAGAATTAGCTTCTCATTTTGCATCATCTGATGTTTTTGTATTTCCAAGTAAAACAGATACGTTTGGTATAGTTGTCTTAGAGTCTTTAAATTGTGGCACACCAGTCGCAGCTTACCCTGTACCGGGACCTAAAGATATATTGGGGGGTACTAATATTGATACTTTAGATAATGATTTGAAAACCTCTGCTTTAAAAGCTTTGAAGGTAAGTCGTCAAGATTGTCTTGATTTTGCAAAAAAATATTCTTGGGAGGAAACGGCAAAAATATTTTTTGAAAATATTTCACCTAATAATTAAAGACAATATACATTACATTTGTTAAAACATATCCATGTTTTGGGCAGAGTTGATACTTATAGTTATAATAATCATTTTATTATATTTTTTATTTAAAAAAAATATTAAGCCAGAAAACACAGCACCAGTTGTAAACAAGACTAATAAGGATGATTTAGGAAAAAGAGTAATTATTGAAGAATTAGAAGATCAATTCTTTGCTTTAGATAAATATAATTTAATCAAATATCTAAACAAAAGTGCAAAACAACGTTTTGGAGAAAACCTAATTGATAAAAATATTTCAAGTGTAATTAGAGATACAAAATTATTAGAAACGATTGAAGAGGCTATCAAAGATCAAACAACAAAAAATGTCAATGTAGAAATAAATTTACCATCTTATCAACTTTACAAAATCTATGTTATTCCTGGTCCGACTCATTTGTTTCCAGAAATAAACTCTGTCGTATTGTTTCTAAAAGATTTTACAGAAATAACAAAAGCACAAAAACTAAAAACTGATTTTGTTGCAAATGTGAGTCATGAATTAAGAACACCTTTAGTTTCGATTAAAGGTTCGTTAGAAACTATTCTTGGACCAGCTTCAAAAGACCAAGAGGCGCAAAAAAAATTTATGTCTATCATGTCTGATCAAGTATTAAGAATGGAAAACCTAATCAATGATTTATTGATTTTAAGTAGAATAGAATTGGAAGAACATATCAAGCCTAATAAAATTGTGAGCTTAAATGATCTTTTTACAAATATTAAAAGTAACTTTGAATTAATTCTTAAAAAAAAGAAAATCAATTTACATATTGAACTTATGGAACCAACCTTAGTTTTTGGTGATAATGATAAATTGTTAACTGTATTTTCAAATTTAATTGATAATTCAATTAAATATTCACAAGATGGAAAAAATATATACGTAAAAAGTCAAATCAGTGAAGGTAAATTAATTGATAAAAATATTGTCATTATCATTAAAGATGAAGGTGTTGGAATACCTCACCAGCTAATTCCAAGAATAACTGAAAGATTTTTTAGAGTAGATACAGAAAAAAGTAAAAAGGTTGGTGGTACAGGTTTAGGTTTAGCTATAATGAAACATATTATATCTCAACACAGAGGTGACTATGAGATTCTCAGTAAAGTTAATGAAGGTACTGAAATTAAGATATATCTTCCAACAAAATAATTAATTTAAAAAATTGTTTAAAATTAACTCTTATTCAACCAAGATTTAACAAATCTTTTGTTGATTCGTATCTTAGTTTATTTAAAATTAATTTATGATTAAGATATTACATAGTATTTTAATTATTATTTTTTTTTTAATGTCGATCATTACTAAAAGTAATGCATCAGATATTTCTACAATTTTAAGAAACCAGCAATTAACTGTTTTTGATATTGGTATCTTTAGATTACAGGAAGACTTAAAAAGTTCATATCCTGAAATAAAAAAACATAAAGATGTACCGTATGAAGATATATATATAGATGTTCTCAGTTCCTATTGGAGAAATACAGTAGATTTAATTGTTTCAATTCCAGTAAATGAAAATTTAAAAAAAGAGAACTACATGTCAGATTCATTGAGATGTCGAAACATATTTAATTCTGTTAGAGATCACTTACTGAGAAATGAAAATATGAGTAATTATAGGTTTACTATGGCGACAAGCTATTTAACATCTATTTTTTCTACTCCTACTAGTTGGCCAAAATGGCGTTATGACCAAAGTATTCTTGAGGAATTAGTTAATTTGGTAAAACTGGAAGTTGTCTTAAGACCAACCCCAGATCTTGCTTTTAAGGATAACGTAAATCCAGTTTCATGCAAAGGTGGTCTAGAAACTGAAAATAGTGAGATTATTGTCTCAATGAAATACAACTAAAAAGTTAGGTTTTTAACAAAACTGTAATAATTCTGTAATATTAAAGATTCAATAAATTTATACGAGTCAGGCATCTTTTAATTAATAAATAACGAAAGGATTAAAGATAATGAAAAAACTAACTATAGTGATTGCTTCTTTAGTTGCTCTATCAATAGCAACTGTTGCTCAAGCAAGAGATCAAATTAAGATAGTTGGTTCGTCTACAGTATTCCCTTACGCGACTGTTGTTGCTGAAAGATTTGGTGGTTCAGGATTCAAAACTCCTGTAATCGAGTCGACTGGTACTGGTGGAGGAGCTAAACTATTCTGTGCTGGTGTTGGTGAACAACATCCAGATATTACAAATGCATCAAGAGCTATGAAAGACAAAGAGAAAGCCCTATGTAAGAAAAATGGTGTAAATGATATTGTTGAGATCGTAATTGGTAACGATGGTATTACATTAGCTTACAGCAAAGATGCAAAACCAGTAAACTTTACTAAAGAACAATTATATTTAGCATTAGCTGCTCATACAGTAGTTGATGGTAAGTTAGTTCCAAATATTTATAAAACTTGGGACCAAATTGACCCTAGCTTACCAAAACAAAAAATTTCAGTAATGATCCCACCAGGAACATCAGGAACTAGAGATGCTTGGAATTCTTTAGTAATGAAAAAAGGCATGACTAAAGAAGCTAAAGCTCTTTATAAAGCTGGTTATGAGGCTGGAAATAAAAAATACAAAAAACCACAAAAACTTTACAGAGAAGATGGAGCTGCTATTGAAGTAGGAGAAAACGATAGTTTAATAATCCAAAAGTTAACTCAAGATAAAGATATGTTTGGTTTCTTTGGTTTCAGCTATTTCTTAGCTGCTAAAGATAAATTACAAGCTGCTAGCATAGATGGTGGACAACCCTCTCTAGCGAGTATTCAAGACTACAGTTATGCAGTTGCAAGACCATTATTTTTCTATGTGAAAAAAGCTCACGTTGGAGTAATCCCAGGATTACATGAGTTTGTGAAAGAATTCACAACTAAGAAAGCTATTGGAAAAGGTGGTTACTTAGCAGATATTGGTTTAGTTCCATTAGACTCTAAGTTGTATAAAACAACTAGAACTAATGCTACGAAGCTAGTTGCTATGGGTAATTAATTATTACTCTGTTAACAAATAATTAGAAAAGGGGTCTTTTTAGACCCCTTTTTTTTGAAATAAGAGTAAAGTCCTCAATAAAGGAGATTCTTTGAACTTAATATTGTTTACATTTATTGTTCTTCTGGGTTTCACAAGTTATTATTTTGGACGTAGAAAAGCATATACAATTCAATCTACAAATAAAAGATTAACTGCATTACCACAATTTTATGGTTATTATCTTGCAATTTGGTGTGCAATACCAGCTTTTATAATTTTTTCTTTATGGGCAATTTTTGAGCCCACAATTGTAAAACTATTAATCTTAAGTGATTATTCAAATCAAGGTTATCTTGATGATGAATTAAATTTAATTTACGAAAAAACAAAAGCATTGTCTCGAGGACAATTTACCGGAGAAATTACACCTTTTATTGAGGCTTCAGCTGAAAAATATTTAAGTCTTCGATCAATAGCTCAAAGTTCAAAAGCTGTTATAGTATTATCTATAATTATTGCCTCTGTTGCTTACGCTTATAAAAAAATTTCATCTAATTCTAGAACAAGAGAACCAGTTGAAAAATTTTTGAAAGCAGTTTTATTTACAGCTTCTTTAGCTGCAATATTAACTACTGTTGGAATAGTATTTTCACTTATATTTCAAACTATAGATTTTTTTAAAGTAATTCCATTATTTGATTTTGTCTTTGGAACTCATTGGTATCCTGCAAAAGCTTTTGTTAGAGATTCTTCAGAGGCTTTAGATCCGACAATGTACTCCGATACTTTTGGAGCAGTCCCTATTTTTGCTGGTACTTTTTTTATTGCTTTCATAGCTATGTGTGTTGCTATTCCTATTGGACTAATGAGTGGAATTTATTTGGCTGAGTATGCATCAGTTAAAGTTAGACAATACGCAAAACCTTTAATTGAAATTTTAGCTGGTATACCAACAGTTGTTTATGGATTTTTTGCTGCTCTAACAGTTGGACCTTTTTTAAAGGAAATAGGTAATAGCATGGGTTTAGACGTTTCAGCTGAAAGCGCTTTAGCGGCAGGCGGAGTAATGGGCATTATGATTATACCATTCATTTCAAGTTTAAGTGACGATGTGATTACAAGTGTACCTCAAAGTTTAAGAGATGGAAGTTATGCCATGGGAGCAACCAAATCAGAAACAATAAAAAAAGTTATTTTTCCTGCAGCATTACCAGGTATTGTTGGTTCAATTTTATTAGGTGTTTCAAGAGCAATTGGAGAAACAATGATAGTTGTTATGGCCTCTGGTTTAGCTGCTAATTTAACTTTAAATCCATTAGAATCTACTTCAACAATTACAGCGCAAATTGTTGTAATATTAATTGGAGATCAAGCTTTTGGCGACCCAAAAACGCAAGCTGCATTTGCTTTAGGTATGTCATTATTTTTAGTAACGCTCTGTTTGAATATTGTGGCCTTAAGAGTAGTTAAAAAATATAGAGAAAAATATGAATAAAAATAAAGAACAATTATTAAATAAAAGATATAAAGCTGAAAAGAGATTTCGATTATACGGTCAAAGTGCAATTTTTATGGCACTTTTATTTTTAACAATCTTTATTTTTAAAATTTTTTCGACAGGCTATTCAGCCTTTCAAAAAACTTGGCTTATTGTTCCAGTTACTTTTGATGCTGAATTAATGATGTTAGAGCAAAATCCTTCTAAAGAGGATTTAAAAGATGCTGATTATTACGATATAGCATTAAAATCAATGGCTGATTTGGATCCAAATGCTAATGAGGATCAAGAAAATGAGCTGAAGAGAATGGTCTCTTACTTTTTCGAAAGAGAGATTAAAAGGGAACTTTTAAACGACCCTTCATTAATTGGAAAAACTAAAGATGTTTATTTAACTGCCTCAGATGATTTAGATCAAGTATTTAAAGGCAATTATCCAAGAGATTTACCTGAAGATCAAAGAAGAGTTACGGATTATCAATTAAAGATTTTTGATCAACTTGTAGAACTAGGAAAAGTTGAAAGTAAATTCAATTTAAGTTTTTTTACATATCCTGATTCAAGAGAAGCTGAATTAGCTGGTATAGCAAGTTCATTTATGGGATCAATATTTTCTATACTTGTTTGTTTAATGATAGCTTTTCCTGTAGCAGTTCTAGCAGCTATTTATTTAGAGGAATTTGCTCCTAAAAACAGATTTACTGATTTTATTGAGGTAAATATAAATAATTTAGCAGCAGTACCTTCAATTGTTTTTGGTCTTTTAGGACTGGGTATTTTACTTGCTGTATTTCAATTACCTAGGTCAACACCTCTAGTCGGTGGAATAACTTTATCGTTGATGACATTGCCAACAATTATTATTGCTTGTAGAGCATCTTTAAAAGCAGTTCCTCCAAGTATAAGAGAGGCAGCACTTGCAATGGGTGCTAGTAAAATGCAAACTACAATGCATCATACAGTTCCGTTATCTATGCCAGGGACTTTATCCGGTACAATAATTGGTTTGGCCCAAGCTTTAGGCGAAACCGCACCTTTGATATTGATTGGCATGGTGGCTTTTGTAAATACAATACCAGGATCTCCTTTAGATCCAGCTGCAAGTTTGCCAGTGCAAATTTATATTTGGGCAGAGAGCGCTGAAAGAGGTTTTGTCGAGAAAGTTTCTGCCTGTATTATGGTTCTATTAGGATTTTTAATTATAATGAACTTATTTGCACAAATAATTAGACATAAATTTGAAAAAAAATGGAGTTAAGATGATAAAGATAAATTCAAAAAATGTAGATGTTTTCTATGGAAAAAAACAAGCTCTATTCAATATAAATTTAGATATTGAAGAAAATCAAGTTACAGCACTGATTGGGCCTTCAGGTTGTGGTAAATCTACTTTTTTAAGATGTCTAAACCGAATGAATGACGTTATTGATATATGTAGAGTAAAAGGGCAGATTATAATTAATGATTTTGATATCAATGATAAAAGTTGTGATGTTGTTAGATTAAGAGAAAAAATTGGTATGGTTTTTCAAAAACCAAATCCTTTTCCTAAAACTATTTATGAAAATATTTCTTATGGTCCAACAATTCATGGTATGGCTCAATCAAAGAATGAAATGGATGAAATAGTTGAAACTAGCTTAAAAAAGGCAGCATTATGGGAAGAGGTGAAAGATAGACTTCATGAACCAGGTACTGGTTTGTCTGGTGGTCAACAACAAAGATTATGTATAGCAAGGGCAATTTCAGTTAAACCTGAAGTTATTCTAATGGACGAGCCTTGTTCTGCTTTAGATCCTATTGCTACAGCTCAAATAGAAGAACTAATTGATGAGTTAAAAAAAGACCATACTATTATAATAGTCACTCACTCAATGGCACAAGCTGCAAGAGTTTCTCAAAATACAGGTTTTTTTCACCTTGGAGAATTGATAGAACATGGTTCTACTGATAAAATATTTAAGAATCCAGAAAACAAAAAAACTCAGGATTATATCACAGGGAGGTTTGGATAATGACCGAAGCACCACATACAGTAAAGTCTTACGAAGAAGAACTTAAAAATTTAAATAGCAATATAATTAAAATGGGTGGATTTTGTGAAGAAGCTTTGGGTAAAGCTATTCAAGCAATTACTACAAGAAATAGTGATAATGCTGAGGCAGTAATTAAAGATGATGAAAAAATTGATAAATTTGAGACTTTAATTGAACAGCAAGTAGTAAATTTAATTGCTTTAAGACAACCTATGGCCATAGATCTTAGAGAAACAGTCACTGCTTTAAAGATATCTTCTGACCTTGAGAGAATAGGTGATTTAGCAAAAAATATTTCTAAAAGAACTCTTTTGTTAAATGAAAATTTACCAAAAAATTTAGTAGATGCTATTATAAGAGTATCTTCGGATGCTCAAAAACAATTGAAATCAATATTAGATGCATATTTAGAAAGATCTTCGAGTATGGCAATTAATGTATGGGAAAGCGACGAACAAATTGATGATTTAACAAATTTATGCATGCAAGAAGTGATTAGATATTTAAAAGATAACGAAAATAACTTAAGTGATGGAACCCACTTATTATTTGTAACTAAAAATATAGAGAGAATAGGTGATCATACAACCAACATTGCTGAGCAAGTATATTATTTAGTTAAGGGAGAATATCTAGAGGGTGATCGACCAAAAGGCACAGAACCTATTGTTACTGGAGAAAAGTAAAATATGTCGGCTCACATTTTTATAGCTGAGGACGAGGCTGCTATAATAACTCTACTAAAGTATAACCTTGAAAAAGAAGGTTACAAAGTAAGTTTCTGTGAAAATGGTGAAGATGCACTTAAACAAATTAAAGATAAGCTTCCTGACTTAATATTAATGGATTGGATGTTGCCCGATTTGTCAGGCGTTGAAATATGTAAAAATTTAAAAAAAGACAAAAAGCATAATGACATACCAGTAATAATGTTAACAGCAAAAGGCGAGGAGGAGGACAAATTAAGAGCTTTTGATACAGGTGCAGATGATTATGTAACAAAACCATTTAGTCAAAAAGAACTTAATGCAAGAATTAAATCTTTACTCAGAAGATCAAAACCACAATCCACCGTTGATGTTGTTGAGTTTACAGATCTAAAAATAGATAGAATAACAAAAAGAGTTTATAGAAATAACATTGAAATATCTCTAGGACCTACAGAATTTAAATTATTAGATTTTTTTATCAAAAATCCAAAAAGGGTATATTCAAGAGAACAACTCTTAAACAATGTTTGGGGAGAAAATATTTACGTTGAAACTAGAACTGTCGATGTGCATATCAGAAGATTAAGACAGGCTATTAATATAGATAATACTAAGCCTTTAATTAGAACTGTAAGATCAGCAGGTTATTCTTTAGAATCTTGAAGGTCTTTAGGTCTAGTAAATTCTTTAATTAAACCATTTCCATCTAATTTATTCCATTCATTAAAATCAAAATAAATTTTTGCAAATGCCGATGTCGGAAATTTGTAGTTTAATAATTTAAAATGGTTGTTGTTGTGATTTTTTGTCAGTGATCTTATTAGATTTCTAACAGTAGGTTCATGGTTAATTAAAAGCACTGATTTATATTTTTTTGGTATTTTTTTTATTATATCTATAATTTTATCTTCACTTGATAAGTATAATTTTTTTGAAGAAATAATTTTTTTTGGTTTATCTATTTTTTTTAATAAAATTTTTAGGGTTTTCTTTGTTCTTTTTGATGATGAAAGTAATATGTAATCAAACTTATAATTTTTTTTAACAAAAAATTCACAAATCTTTTTTGCATTTTTCTCGCCACGCTTACTTAATGGTCTTTCATGATCATCAAGATTTGGGTGGTCCCAGCTAGATTTTGCATGACGCATAACGTATAATTTAAGCATAAATTTTAAATATATGACTGCATTAAAAAAACAAGATAAAGAAACACTAAAATCTAAATACATAAATAGAGAGCTGTCTTGGCTAAAATTCAACGACAGAGTTCTTCTTGAGGCCCAAAATTTTGAAAATCCTCTTTATGAAAGAATTAAATTTTTATCTATAGCTGGATCAAATTTAGATGAATTTTTCATGGTTCGTGTTGCAGGTTTATATAGTCAAATCAAACAAGATGTAGATTCACTTAGTTCTGATGGTCTTACTCCTGATGAACAAATGAGTGAAGTTATTTTGGAAACAAATAATCTTCTTAATAAACAAAATAAAATATTTAGAGATTTAATTCTTCAATTAAAAAAAGCAAATATAAGTATAGTTAAACCTGAAAATTTAAGTAAAACTGAACAAAAAAGATTATTTAAAATTTTTAATGAAGAAATTTACCCTCTGCTAACCCCATCAGCAATAGACCCAGCTCATCCCTTTCCATTTATTGCAAATCAAGGAAGAGCATTAGTTATGAGATTAAATAAGAAAAATAAAAAAAGGACTTTAAATGCAATAATAGTAATTCCAAAAGCTTTATCAAGATTTATTGAAATAGATGGAAATAAAAGTTTTAAAAAATTTTTAATTATAGATGATGTTATAAGTTTTTTTGCCTCTGAAATATTTCCTGATCATGATTTAGATAAAAAAATGTTATTTAGAGTTATAAGAGATAGTGATGTAGAAATTCAAGAGGAGGCCGAAGATTTAGTAAGATCTTTTGAATTGGCTTTAAAAAGAAGAAGAACAGGTGACATAGTACGTTTAGAAATTTTAAAAAATAGTAATAATGACTTAATTAAGTTTATAACCAATAAGTTAAACGTAAAATCTGAATACATCTATGAAATTGAAGGCATTGTTGGAATTCAAGATATAGACCAAGTTTGTAAAATTAAAAATTCTAAATTAAGATTTAAAAATTTTAATCCCAGGGAGGTTGAGAGATTAAAGGAGTTTAATAATAATTTTTTTGATACTATAAAAAAAAAAGATTTAATAGTTCATCACCCTTTTGAAACATTTGATGCTGTCGTTGAGTTTTTAAATCAAGCTGCATATGATAAAAAAGTTATAGCAATTAAACAAACTCTATACAGAACAACGCTAGATTCTCCAATTGTTAAAGCCTTAATAACAGCAGCTGAAAATGGAAAGACAGTAACCGCTTTAATAGAGATCAAAGCAAGATTTGATGAAGAAGCAAACATTCAACTTTCAAGAAGTTTAGAAAATGCAGGAATTCAAATAGTTTATGGTTTTGCAAAATATAAAACACATGCAAAATCATCTTTAATATTAAGAAAAGAGCAGGGAAAAATTCAAACTTATATACATCTGGGAACTGGTAATTATCACCCAGTTAATGCAAAAATTTATACTGACTTATCTTTATTTAGCTCTGATAAAAAAATAGCAACTGATGTGGAAAAATTTTTTAATTATGTAACTGGTTATTCAAAACCACGAAATCTTAGTAAAATATCTATATCACCAATTAATCTTAGGGAAACCTTGAACAAATGTATTGCTAACGAAATAACAAATGTCAAAAAAGGTAAAAAAGGTGAAATATGGGCCAAAATGAATTCCTTGGTAGATCCAGCGATAATTGATAAATTTTACGAAGCTTCAAATGCTGGAGTAAAGATATTTTTATTTGTAAGAGGTGTTTGTTGTTTAAGACCTGGAGTTAAAGATAAATCTGAAAATATAATAGTTAAAAGCATGATTGGAAGATTTTTGGAACACTCAAGAATTTATTGTTTTGCAAATGGAAAAACAATGCCTAGTAGAGATGCAAAAGTTTTTATTTCATCAGCAGATTTAATGCCAAGAAATTTAAATCGAAGAGTAGAACTTCTAGTTCCAATTGAAAACCAAACAGTCCACGAACAAGTTCTTGATCAAATTATGTTAGCTAATTATTTAGATAAAAAACAAAGTTGGGAACTTGATGCTAGTGGAAATTATAAAAAAATTAAATATAGTGAAAATGATTCTTTTTCAGCCCATGATTATTTTATGAATAATCCTAGTTTATCTGGAAGAGGTAAAGCTAAATTAAAAATGAAACCGAAAAAATTAAACTTAAGACTTATTAAAAGTGGAAATTAAAGTTTTTAAAAATAAACAAAATTTAAAATTAAAACCTGCTAAATTAGCAGTTATTGATATAGGCTCTAATTCTATTAGGATGCTAATTTATGAAGATTTTAGCTCTTCTCGTGTGCCTTTTTTCAATGAAAAAGCTGTTTGTGAACTTGGTAAAAATTTAGATAAATCAAGAAAACTTCATAAGTCTGGTGTTGATTATGCTCAAAAAGTATTGAAGAGATTTTCAGAGATTTTAAATGTTTCTAAAATTTCAAATTTAAAAATAATAGCAACTGCAGTTTTAAGAGAAGCAACTGATGCAAAACCATTTGTTGAATACGTAGAAAATCTTTTTAAGAAAAAAATAGAAATCTTAAGTGGAGAGGAAGAAGCAATTTGTTCAGCTGAAGGTGTTAAAATTGGATTTGATAATGTAGATGGGTTAGTTGCTGATCTTGGTGGAGGTAGTTTAGAATTAGCTCGAGTTGAAAATGGTTTGATCACTAATAAAACATCTTTACCCTTAGGTGTTTTAAGATTAATTAATAATCCAATTGTAAAAAAGAGAAACCTTTCTAAATATATAAAAAAACTTTTGAGAGATGAAAAATGGTTATCTAAAAAAAAATTTGAAAATCTTTATTTAGTTGGCGGAACATGGAGAGCTTTATTTAAACTTCATCTTTTTCAAAATAAACACCCTGTCCACATAATCCATCAGTATTCAGTAAATTATGAAACTTTATCAACATTTATAGAAAAAATAGCATCGTTCAATAAAGCAAAACTAAAAACAGTTGAATATATATCTAAATCTAGAACACCTTATCTACCATATAGCTCTATAATTTTAGATGAGATCATGAGAGTAACAAATCCAAAAAACATAATATGTTCCATAAGCGGTATTAGGGAGGGATCTTTGACGAAAGATTACTTTAAAAATATTGATAACTCTCAAGTTTTTGAAAAATCATTAGAATATATTTCTAAGAAGAGAGGTGATTTGGGATTAACCTACAAAAAGTATTATGAATTTATCAAACCTGTATTTGATGGTAATGAATATTTTGATGAAAAATTGCTTAATTTAGCTTGTGTTTTAAGTCATATGGATTGGGGACTTGGTGCTTTTCAAAAAGCAGAATTAGTTTTTCAAGAAACATTAAATACTCCATTATTGAGACTTTCACATAAAGAAAGAATTCAAATAGCTCTTTCATGTTATTGGAGGTACTGCAGCATTAAATACAACCCTAAAATAGAATATTTAACTTTTTTAAATAATAATGAAATTTTTTCTAGTAAACAAGTTGGTGCAGCCTTAAGATTTGCACATTCACTTACATCTATTTCAACTATCTTCTTAGAGGAATTTAAATTGTATAAAAGAGGTAACTCTGTATTTTTAAAAATTCCAGCACAACACCAAGAAATAATTTCTAAACAAGTTACAAAAAGATTTAAAGCTCTGGCGAGAGAATTATTTTTAGAACCAAGAGTAATTTATTCAAATAATTAATATATAATTTAATTTATTACAACTTACAGGTTAGTGATTTTTCTTCTTTAATATATTTTTAATTTTATTGAAACATATCTTTAATCCAAATGTAATATTCTTTTGTGATTAAATTGTATACATTAAACCCCTGAAATACGCTCGGTATTATTATTGAGCGTATTTCTTTTTATAAAATAAATACATTCCTATATGAGATACATTGTTAAATTTACCATTCTCAATTAATTTAATTATTTGATGATCTGAAACTATGTGGATTTTAATTCCTTTTTCAGGCTTTGAAATTTTAATAAGATTATTACAAAAAAAACCAGTAATTTTAGTGGTGAGTCGACCTGGTTCAGAATAAAATGAAGTAATTTTTCTTAATTTATTTCTTGATTTATATCCTGTTTCTTCAATTAATTCTTTTTTAGCAGATATTAAAGCTGTTTCATGTTTTTCAATTATACCAGATGGAAACTCAAAATTAATTTGATTTATAGGAATTCTTTTTTGTGAAACCAAAATATACTTGTTCTTAATTTTGGGTATTACTATTGAAAGGTTTGAGGTTTTTAAAAAATGATAAAATTCTTTTTTTTTAAATTTTTTATTAATTAATTTAATATTGTTTGTTAGTTTTAAATTTTTCAATCTTTTTCTAAGAATAATTTTTTTGCGATATAAACAGCAATTAACATACCAATTAATTCTGCAATTATATAAAAAGGAGTGTTTAAATAACTTATACCAGTAAACGACTCTGTGAATGTTCTTGCTATTGTTACAGCAGGATTTGCAAAAGAAGTTGACGAGGTAAACCAATAACCAGCAGTGATATATAAACCCACTGATCCAGCAACAGCTATTTTACCTGATTTCATTGAACCAAAAATAATTAAAATAAGACCCAACGTAGCAACTATTTCAGAAGTAAAAATATAAATCCCACTCCTTGACTTTGTTGATAATTCAAAAACCTGATGTTCAAAAAAGAAATTAGCTAATGCTACACCTAGCAAACATCCAAGTATCTGAGCAGAAATATAAAAGGGTAGAAGGTTTTTTTTTAACTTTCCTGTAATTGTCATAGCAATACTTACAAATGGATTGAAATGAGCCCCAGATACATCAGCAAATACTGTTATTAGTACAAACAATCCAGCTCCGGTTGCTAATGTGTTTGCTATTAGCATTACTGCTATATCATTAGTTAGATTTTCTGCCATTAAACCTGATCCAACTATGATCATGACCAGAAAGCAACTTCCAATGAACTCTGAAAGAAAATATCTATTTTTATTTTTCATCTATCCAATCTTTAATTTTATTACTTATAATATTGAAAGTTTTTCTAATGATTATTTGCTTTTCTTCGTCATTTGCATTTTGAAGTTTAGCTACCGGATCTTCTATATCCCAATGTATAATTTGGTTTTTATCAGGCCAAATAGGACATACCTCATTATTTGCGTTGTTGCATACTGTTATTACATGATCCATTTTTAATTCTTTATTGATAAATTCTTCAAAGTTTTTAGAACTGTAATTAGTTAGATCATAACTTTTATTTTTTTCTAAAAAACTTTTAACATCTTCATTGATTTTTCCAGATGGATTACTACCAGCACTAAAAGCATTAAATTTATTTGAGTATTCGTTATTAATAATACTCTCAGCGATAATGCTTCTCGCTGAATTTCCTGTGCATACAAATAAAATATTTTTCATTAAAAAATAATTTTATAAATACCAATTACAAACAAAGGAATTTGTAATCCAAAATTAGTTAATATGGCCTTATCTTTTAATAAAAAACCCGATATTGTCCATCCAACTACACCAAGACCATGAAAATATATATTAATTGGATATATATTTAAATTTGTAAGCAATATTCCTGTTAAGACTAAAAACGTGCTTATCCATTTGAGATATTTTTTTAAAAACATAAAACTCCTTTCTCTATACTTATGACAGTTATGTTAAAGATTTATTAAAATTATTATTTTATATTAAATTGATTATGTATCTATGGATAAAATATCCTCCGATTAGCAATATTAAACCTGTAATATAAATTATGAAAAAATTCATATTAAAAGATTTTGCAAAAAAGAAGGGTATAAAGAATAAATAACTTGCTGGTACTGCAATAAATATACTTTTTGTAAACATTACTGTTTTTTCTGTATCATTATGCTCATAATAAGAAAACAGTATTGCTATTAGTGATACCAAGGGTAAAGCAATAATAAATCCAGCCAACTTAGGATTTTGACCAGCCAACCAACTTGAAAAAGCAACAATTAAACCTGCTGCTACAACTTTAAAAATAAAAAATAACATCTGTTTTTAGCTTGTTGCAAATTCTTTAATTTTCTCAAAACTGAAGTGATCGGCTATATCTTTCTTGGCGTAGTATACTTCATCAACTGTGCCTTGTTCATTTATCAAAACATCTGTAACAGCTATATCAAAATGACCTTTAATTTTTAAAGGAATATATCCCTTTAACATTGCAGGTATTATTTTATGAGATTTAAATAGCATTGCAGATAATGTTTTCATCATTGATCTTTCAATTTCATATTTTTGAAAATATTTAAAATCTTCATCAGCTAGTACAGTAAAAGGTAAATTTTTATGTTTTTTCATGTAAGACCTTAAATTATCAACTGGTGAATGAAATATTGCTACATGTGTAAAATTATTACCTAGCTCATTAAATCTTTTATTAATTTCGTTTAATCTAAGATTACAAAAACTACATCCAGCTATTCTATAAAAAGTTAAAAGAACTTTCTTTCCATGCGTTTCTGATAAATTAAATGTAGACCCGTCATCTTTTGGAAGTGTAATTTCTTCTATTTTATCTCCTTTGGAGATCTTCATTTGATAGAGCATTTTTTACAAAGCCCAAAGAATTCAAGATTATATTTATTGAATTTCATACCCGCTTTGTCTTGAAAATTTTTTAAATATTTTGAAAGTTTGCTGTCACTAATTTCACTTACTTCTTCACAGCTTTCACATATTGAAAATGCTGTTGCCTTTGAGATCTGACAATTTGAATTTTTACATGCAACGAAAGCATTTCTACTTTCAATTTTGTGAATTTTTCCAATTTCAACCAATTTATCAAGCGCTCTATAAACTTGAAGAGGGGCTTTAATACCTTTTTTTTGCACATTATGTAAAATTGAATAAGCTTTTATGGGCTCATTTACTTTTTCAATGAAATCAAGAACTATTTGTTGATTTTTTGATAGTGTTTCCTGTTTAAGCATAGTTTTTCTTTTATCAATTTCCCATTAGTTTTTCAATTGTATCGTCTGTTTAATTTTAAATAGAGATATTACAAATAATAATAACGCTGCAGCAATGATAGATGGACCCGAAGGAGTATTGAATTGCAATGAAGAAAATAAACCCATGATTACTGATAATAATCCTCCACATATAGAAAAAATTACCATCTTTTTGGGAGTATCTGATATGTTACGAGCCATAGCCGTTGGAATAATTAACATCCCAGTTATTAATAAAAGTCCTACAATTTTTATAGAAATTGCAATTATTGCTGCCATTAAAATAGTAAATATTGCTTTTGCTCTATCAGGATTTAATCCTTCTGCTTCTGCAAGTTCATAATTTACTGTTGAAGCAAATAAAGGTTTCCAAATTATTTTTAATACAATTAAAATTATTGCTCCTCCTCCCCATATAATTATCAAATCATCAACATTAACAGCTAATATGTCTCCAAATAATAGTCCCATGACATCAAATCTTATAAATGAGAGAAAACCAATTACCACTAAGCCAACTGCTAATGCTGAGTGAGCTAAAAGACCAAGTAAAGCATCACCGGGCAAATTAGTATTTTTTTCAAGTTTAACTAATATGATTGCTATTACTGATGAAATGATAAATATCGAAATTGCTATATTAATTTCGAATGCCAATGCCATTGTAACACCAAGTAATGCTGAATGTGCTAATGTATCTCCGAAATAAGATAATCTTCTCCAAACTACAAAGCAGCCCAAAGGACCTGTTACAAAAGCAACACCTATACCAGCAATTAAAGCTCTTATAAAAAAATCATCAAACATTTAATTTTTTTTTATATCTCCATCATTTGAATGAACATGATCATGCTTATGTTCATATATAGAAAGAGTTTGTGAAGCTTGTTCGCCAAATAACAGTTTATACTCATTATTCATTGCAACGTCTTTTGGTGTTCCTGAACAACACACGTGGCCATTTAAACAAATAACATGATCTGTTGCTGTCATAACAGTATGCAAATCATGAGAAATTAATAAAATTCCACAATTTAATTTATCTGCTATTTCTTTTATTAATTTATACAATGCAATCTCCCCAGTAAAATCAACTCCTTGAACCGGCTCATCCAATACTAAAAGATCAGGTTTTTTTGAAACTGCTCTTGCAAGAAGCACTCTTTGAAATTCTCCACCAGATAAATTTCCTAAATTCTGGTTTTTAAGATGATCTGCACCCGTTAATTTTAAAGCTTCATTTATTTTTTCTTCATCGAGTTCATCTGTTAAAACCATAAAATCACTCACTTTAAGTGGCAATGTCCAGTCAATTGAAATCTTTTGAGGAACATATCCAATTTTATCAGTAAATTTTTCTACATTGCCTTCTATATTCTTATGAAGTCCTATCGCAATTTTTGCAGTTGTGCTTTTGCCAGAACCATTTGGCCCAATTAATGTTACTATCTTTCTTCTTTCAACAATTAAAGAAACGCCTTTTACAAGCCATTTATTCCGTTGTTTTAATCCAACTTCAGTTAATTTTACTAATACATTGTTCTCAATTGTCATTTATTACCTTGACTTATTAATGTTATATTATTACACAATGTTATATTATAACAATTAACATTAAATTAAATTATGAAAAACTTAAAAAAATCAACATTAATAATTACAATATTATCTTTTTTAGCTCTTTTTACATCAGCAAAAGCAGAAATAAAAGTTGTAGCTTCAATTAAGCCTATACACTCTTTAGCTAGCTATCTGATGGATGGAGTTGCTAAACCAGACCTAATAGTCGATGGATATTCTTCACCACATGGATTTCCGTTAAAACCATCTCATGCAAAGATGTTACAAGAAGCTGATCTTATTTTTTGGGTAGGTGAAGATCTAGAAAACTTCATGGAAAAACCATTAGATTCAATTGCAAAAAAAGCTGAAAAAATTGAATTAATGGAAATTAAAGGTCTTAATAAATTAAAATTCAGAGAACGAAATATTTTTGGTGATCATGATGATCATGACGATCATGGACATAAAGAAGATGGCCATAAAGAAGATGATCACGATGATCATGACCATAAAAAGAAAGATGGACATGACGACCACGATGATCACGACCACAAAAAAAAAGACGGTCATAAAGAAGACGGCCACGATGATCATGACCATAAAAAGAAAGATGGGCATGACGATCATGATGACCATGGACATAAAAAGAAAGATGACCATGATGACCACGATGATCATGCAGGACATGAAGGTCACCACCACGGTGAGCATGACCCACATATTTGGTTAGATCCAATGAATGCTAAAGTTATATTAAATGAAATGGCAGAGCATTTAATTGAAAATGATGCTAAGAACGCATCAAAATATAAAAGCAATTTAAAGAAAGCACTAAAAGATATTGATAAACTTGTTAGTGACGTCTCTTCTGAATTAAATCAGAGTGTTGCATCAATTGTTTTCCATGATGCTTACCAATATTTTGAGAAAAGATTTAATGTTAATATATTGGGTGCTTTTACAGTTAATACAGATGTAATGCCAGGAGCAGAACAATTGGCTGAAATCAGAGAAATAATTGAGCATGATAAAGTAGCTTGTGTATTTTCTGAACCACAGTTTAATCCAAATATCATTAAAGCTGTAGCAAAAGATATGAATATTAAAACTGGTGTTGTAGACCCATTAGGAGCTACTTTGGATCCTGGAAAAGACTTATATTTTGATTTAATCAGAAATATGTCTAAATCTTTTAAAGGTTGTTAATTAAAAATTGAACTTTTGCCGTAAATAATATCTAATATTATTTATGGCAACCGTTCCTTTAAGTTTAGAAGAAATTTTTCATTTAGCTAAAAAAACATTAATAGCTAACGGATGCGATGAAGAAACAGCAGATACTTTATCTACTTTAATCAAAAATGCTGAAAGAGATGGATCATTATCTCATGGTCTATTTAGATTACCCGCTTATGTATCTGGTTTAAAAAGCGGAAAAATTAATGGTAAGGCTAGACCAGTGATTTCAAAATTAACCCCAAGTGTTGTTAAAGCAGATGGGAAAAATAGTCTTGCCCCAATGGTTTTAAAATATGGAATACCAGAACTCGTAAAAGCTGCAAAAGAAAATGGAGTTGCAGTTTTAGCAATTACTAATTCTCATCATATGGCTGCTATGTGGCCTGAGACTGAAGCAATAGCAGAGCAAGGACTTGTTGCTTTTGCCTGTACATCATATAAGCCAGCAGTTGCACCAGCAGGAGCAATTAAACCTTTATTTGGAACAAACCCAATTTCATTTGCTTGGCCTAGAAAAAATAAACCACCTGTAGTTTATGATATGGCTACTGCATCAATGGCAATGGGAGAAGTTCAAGTTGCAAAAAGAGAAGGGCACAAGGTTCCAATTGGGACTGGTTTAACTAAAGATGGAAAAGAAACAACTGATCCTGGCGAAATAGCAGATGGTGGAGTTTTGTTGCCATTTGGCGGCTATAAAGGCTCAGGAATAGCAATGATGGTCGAATTACTTGCTGGAGCCTTAGTAGGAGATAATTTTAGTTATGAGACGGCTGAGAAGGATACAGATGATGGTGGACCACCAAGTGGTGGAGAGTTTATTTTAGCTATATCTCCTGACAAATTAACAAATTCTGATTGGGATAGTCATTCAAATAAATTCTTTGAGAAAATGAAATCAATGGGAGAGGTTAGGTTGCCTGGTGAAAGACGTCACAAAAACAGATTAGATACTGGACCTAGAAATATTAATGAGGAACTTGTAATTAAAATAAAATCTTTAAGTTAATTCAATTTCAATTGGTGTGTGATCCGAAGGTTTTTGTCTTCCACGAGGAAATTTATTAATTTTTACATCTTTTACAAGATTTATAATTGAGTTTGAAACTAAGAAATGATCAATTCTCATGCCATTATTTTTTTGCCATGCACCGCTTGTATAATCCCAAAACGTATATCCCTCTTTGTCAGGATGAATATATCTATATGCATCATGAAAACCTAAACTTAATAATTCTCTTAATTTTTTTCTTATCTCTAGTCTAAACAATGCATCATTTTCATATCCTTTAGGATTATGAACATCCTCAGCTGATGGAATTATATTAAAATCACCACCAATAATTATATTCTCTTTTTTTTTTAAATAAGCTTTTAATTTTTTAATTAAACTTTCTAGCCAATATAATTTGTAAGTATACTTTTCTGTATCAACTGGATTTCCATTAGGTGTATATATATTTATTAATTTAATTGTTTTTGATTTATGTTTTAGATCTGCTGTAATAATTCTTGATTGTTTATTTTTATCTTTAAAAATATCTTTTTCAATTTTGTCCAATTTTTTTTTAGAAATTATTGCAACCCCATTATATGATTTTTGACCAAATACATAATTTTGGTAATTTGATTTTTCAATGTCTTCGTAAGGATAGTTTTCATCTTGAGCTTTGATCTCTTGCATCATTAAAATATCTGGTGAATATTTTTTTAGATACTCTTTAATATTTTCAATTCTTGCTCTTACAGAGTTAACATTCCAGGAACTAATTATCATTAAAGCGAGAAAGATACGCCACAACCACAAGAAGATTTACTTTGTGGGTTGTTTATTTTAAAAGAATCTCCGATCAATTCTTTTACAAAATCAACTTCAGATCCTTTTAGTAAATCAGCCGATATTTTGTCGATAAGAATATTGTCTTGTTGTAGATCATCATCATTAGCAGAGTTATCAAATGAGAAATCATATTGAAATCCAGAGCATCCACCACCTTTAATAGCGATTCTAAAAAATGACCCTTTATCTTTTGATGATAGAAGATGGTTTATCTGCTTTATAGCATTATCTGTAAATTTAATTTCTTTAATCATAATTAAACATTGATAAAAACAATATAATAATATTTTGCCATTTTTAAAGAATGAAAAATTACTCAAAATTAGGAACATTTGCATCAAAAGGTAGACTGTTCAAAGAAGCGAGCAATCCTTTCAGATCACCTTTTCAAAGAGATAGAGATAGAATTATTCATTCTACCTCTTTTAGAAGATTGAAGCACAAAACTCAGGTATTTGTGAATACTGAAGGAGATCATTATAGAACTAGAATCACGCATTCCATTGAAGTTTCACAAATTGCTAGAACAATTGCTAAATACTTAGGTTTAAATGATGATTTAGCTGAAACATTAAGTTTAGCTCATGATTTAGGTCATACACCTTTTGGTCATGCGGGAGAAGAGTCCCTAAATGAATGTATGTATGAATATGGGGGATTTGACCACAACCTTCAAACACTTAGGATAGTAATGTTCATTGAAAATAAATATTTTAAATTTGAAGGTCTTAATTTAACATTAGAAACATTAGATGGACTTATTAAACATAATGGTCCGGTAACAAAGCTAGTCAAAATAAATAATTTAATTGGTTTGAAAAATTTAAAAAATAAAATTAATTTTTCAAAAAACTCATCTTTGGAGGCCCAAATTGCATCTATATCCGATGACGTTGCATACAATAACCATGATATTCAAGATGGAATAAAAGCAAAATTATTTAAGTTAAACGATCTTAAACAAATCTCTTTTTTTGATGAAATTTTAAAATCGTATAAAAATAAATTAAAAAGTGAAAATAATGATATTCTTGTATATCAAACTATAAGAGACTCTATAAATTTAATGGTTCAAGACTTAATAAAAACTACGACAAGAAATATTTTAATGAATAAAATATCTACAAAAAAAGATGTATCAAATAAAAAAAATCAAATTGTTGATTTTTCCAACAAATTAAAAATAACTATAAATGAGATTAGAGATTTTCTTAGAATAACTATGTATAATAATAAAGATGTATTAAAAAAAAATAACGAAGGAAAAAAGATAATTAAAAAGCTTTTTAGTGTAATTAACAAAAATCCAAAAAAGTATATTAAAACCAAATATTTAAAAACTAACAAAGAAAGAGCTATATCTGATTATATTTCTGGCATGACAGATAGGTACGCCATACAATTATATAGAGCATCAAAATGAATATATTTGAGGAATACTTAAATAAAATTTTAAATAAAATTAAATTAGCAAGTGAAGAAAAGCTGATTTTATTACCTGAAAGTTTATCTGGTATAAATGTAGATATACCTCCTAAAAAATTTAAGTGCGATCTGTCAACTAATGTTGCAATGGTTTTGTCTAAAACAAATAATGAACCACCAATTAAAATTGCTGAAAAATTAAATGATATTATTTTTAAAGACGATACTAATATTGAGAAGATAGAAATAGCAAAGCCTGGATTTATAAATATTATTTTAAAAAAAGAGTTTTGGACTTCATTTCTCTTAAATATAAATAATCTTAGTAATTTTGGTGCAGCACTTAATGGCTCTAAAAAGAAACATCTTATTGAATTCGTCTCTGCAAATCCCACTGGACCATTACATGTCGGCCATTGTAGAGGTGCTATTTTGGGGGATGTTATCTCTAATTTGTTAAAATTTAACAATCAAGAAGTTGTAAAAGAATATTATGTAAATGATCATGGTAATCAAATTTTACATTTTACTAGATCTGTATATTTGAGAATAAAAGAAAAATTAGATAATCAAACGTTTCCAGTAAATGAGGATGATTTATATCCAGGAGAATACATCAAGGATATAGCCCAACATATTATAGATAATAATAAAGATTTACAATTTGATGATTATGAAAAAATAAAATTAACACTTACTAAATTAGCAATTACAGAGTCACTTAAACTCATTAAGACTAATTTAAATAATTTGGGAATTATTCATGATAATTTTGCGAGTGAGACTGAAATAGTTGAAAATAAAGAGGTTGATAAGGTTATTGAGAAACTTAAAAAAGATAAATTTGTATATATAGGAAAAATCAAAGCTCCCGAAGGAGAAGACACAACTAATTGGGTAGAAAGAGATCAGTTACTTTTTAGATCAACAGATTTTGGGGATGATAAAGATAGGGCATTACAAAAATCTGACAACACATGGACTTATTTTGCTGGAGATGTTGCGTATCATAATACAAAACTAAACAGAAAATTTGATAAATTAATAAATATTTTAGGAGCGGATCATGCGGGTTATATAAAAAGAATTACATCTGTTGTTGAAGCATTATCTGGGGAAAAAAATAAATTAATTTGTAAAGTAAGCCAACTTGTTAAGTTAATAAAAGATGGCAAACCTTTTAAAATGTCTAAAAGAAAAGGTGATTACATTACCGTTGAAGATTTAATTTCTGAAGTTGGAAAAGATGCAACAAGATTTATTATGCTAAGTAGAAGCAATGATGCTGAATTAGATTTTGATTTTACAAAAGTAAAAGAAAAATCTAAAGACAATCCGCTTTATTATGTTCAATATTGTTATGCTAGAATTTCATCGGTTTTTAGAAATATAAATAAAAATATTGATGACAAGATTGATAATGAAAATAATAATATGCAATTTAATAATGAAGAAATTGAAATTTTTAAAAAAATATCTGAATGGCCTAAATGTGTAGAAATTTCCACTAAAAAACTAGAACCTCATAGAATCCCTGTATATTTATATGAGTTATCATCTCAGTTTCATTCCTATTGGAATATGGGAAAAGATGATGTTGAAAAAAGATTTATCAATGATGATAAAACAATAAATATAGAAAAACTAATATTTTTAAAATCTATTGCCAAAACAATTAAAACTGGAATGGATATTATAGGTGTTGATACACCTGAAAAAATGTAATGCTAAAAGAGCTAAAATATCTATTTTATTTAATAATTATATTTTTCTTTCTATTTTTTACTCTAAGATATTATTTTTCAGACGATAATTACAAGAAATCATATAGAGCGGTTTCAAGTATTGATGAAAAAATCTCATCTAACGAAAATAATTTATTTATTCTTAAAAATGACACGGACAATATTATTGAATATGTAGAATACAAAAATAAAAACACAAAAAAATATTCATTTTGGGAATTGTTATATAATGATTAAAAAAACTAGAGCTTTTATATGTGGCATTAGTGGACATAATTTAAAAAAAAGTGAAGTAAGTTTTTTAAAAAAATATAAGCCATGGGGAATAATTCTTTTTTCAAGAAATATAAAATCAATCAATCAAGTTCAAAAATTAACTGGTTCGATTAAAAAAATATTTAAAAACTCTAATTATCCAATTCTAATTGATGAAGAAGGTGGAAGAGTAAGTAGATTAAGAAAATTCATAGATAATTCCATTTTTAGTGCAAAATATTTTGGTGATTTATATTCAAAAGATAGAAAAAAATTTGATATTTATTTCAATGTTTATGTTAAGCAAATATCCTATTTGTTAAGACTTATTGGTATTAATATTAATACAGTTCCCGTATTGGATTTAAGACGAAATAAGTCTCATAAAATTATAGGTGATCGATCCTATTCAAATGATAAAAAAACTCTGTCTAAAATTGGCGATATATCTATCGAAAAATTTCACGAAAATAGGGTTGGTACAGTAATTAAACATCTTCCAGGTCATGGTTTAGCTAAAGTTGATAGTCATTATAAATTACCAGTTATAGACAAAGATCTAAAGTATCTTAAAAAATATGATTTTTTTCCATTTACCAAAAAAAAATCTGTTTTAGGTATGACCGGTCACTTGTTGTTTAAGAAACTTGATCCGATAAATAACGTTTCACATTCTAAAAAAATCATAAAAATGATTAGAAGAGAAATATCATTCAAGGGAATATTAATGTCAGATGATATTTCTATGGGTGCTCTTAAAGGTAATTTAAAAAATAACGTTATTAAATCTTTTCGTGCAGGTTGTAATTTGGTGCTTCATTGCAATGGAAAAATGAGAGAAATGAATGTGGTAGGTCAAAATTCACCTTATATTGATGATTTTATTGTAAAAAAAACTTCTAAATTAATTCAAATAATAAGTTAAATTTAAATCCATGAGTGATTCTTTAGAATTTAATGTTGATCTTAGTAATTACTCTGGATCATTAGAAATACTTTTAGATTTAGCAAAATCACAAAAAGTTGATTTGGAAATTATATCAATCACCAAATTAGCAGATCAATTTCATGATTTTATAACAAAAACTGAAAATTTAAATTTAGAATTAGCCTCAGAATATTTGCTAATGGCTACTTGGTTAACTTATCTTAAATCTAAACTACTATTACCAGAAACAGAAGAAGAGGAATTTAAAGCTCTTGAAGTAGCAGAGAAATTAAAGCTCCAACTTAAAAAACTAGAATTAATAAGATTATTGTCTTCTCAGATGTTGAGCAGAAAAAGATTAGGCAAAGATATTTTTATGAGAGGTTCAAAAAGTGGAATGAGATCAATTTATAATTCTCAATATTCATTAACATTGTTTGAATTATTAAAAACGTATTCAAGTATCGTAATGACAAAAGATTTTCAGAGAATGAATATTCCGAAACTCCCAGTATTTACTACTGAAGAAGGTATTAAAGTTATAAAAGAGTTTTACAATAATTTAAATGATTGGAAAAATATGACTGATCTAATACCAAAAAATTTTAGAAATTCTAAAACTTTAAGTAAGACAGGTAATGCAGGAATTTTTGCTGGATCTTTAGAGCTTGCAAAAGAAGGCAATATATCTATTAAACAAGATAATTTATTTGAGGATATATATATTAAAAAAATCTAATGAATAAATTAAAAAAAAATAATGTTGTATCATTTCCATCTAAATTAAGTGATGTTGATAAAGAAATAGAAGCTATTGTTTTTGCAGCAGCAGAGCCTTTAAATATTGAAACTATTGAAAATAAAATTTCAAAAAAGACAGATGTTGAAAAATCTTTACTAAAACTTCAGAATTTTTATTCTGATCGTGGAATAAATTTAGTCTGTATATCCAATAAGTGGTCTTTTAGAACTTCACCAAATTTATCCTCATTAATGTCTCAACAAAAAACTGTTGAAAAAAAATTATCAAAGGCTGCGATAGAAACACTTGCAATTATTGTTTATCATCAACCAGTCACTAGAGCTGAAATAGAAGAAATTCGTGGAGTTGCGTTTGGAAATAATACACTTGAGATATTGATGGAATTGAACTGGGTTAGACCTCAAGGTCGAAAAGATGCCCCTGGTAAACCTATTCAATATGGAACAACAGATGACTTTTTAAGTCATTTCAATCTCCAAAAATTGTCAGATCTTCCAACCGTTGATGAATTAGGAACTGCAGGTCTTATTGATACATCTAGTGTAGATGCATCTATATTTGGAACAGGCAAATTCTATAAAGAAAAACAAGAGGATAAAAAGGAAAATATATACTCCGATATAGATGAGATGCTTAATAGCACTCTTAATACCGATAACGATAAATAAAAAAATAGTTTTAAAACTAAAATTATAAGGTTATAAGTAATTATGAGTATAGGATTTTGGCAAATTGCAATTGTAGTAATTTTAGTAGTATTACTTTTTGGTAGAGGTAAAATCTCTAGTCTAATGGGTGATGTTGCTAAAGGAATTAAAAGTTTTAAAAAAGGTATGGCTACAGATGCTACAGAAGATAGCCAACCAAAAAATATATCTGAAAATCAAGACTCAGACAAAAAAGAGTAATCAATGCCACAGATCGGCTGGTTTGAAATATTAATAATAGTATCTATTGCAATAATAGTTGTAGGACCAAAAGACTTTCCTGTAATGTTAAAAAAAGTTGGATCATGGATAGGTTCAGCCAAAAGATATTTTTCAGATGTTCAAAATCAAGTTACAGAAATAACTGATGTTTCAATTAAAGAAGAATTAAAAAAAAATACTGAAATTATGAAAGAGGATAAACCTAAAGATGACAGCTAAAAAAAAAGAAACAGGTTTTATAAGTCATCTTACTGAATTAAGACAAAGACTAATAAATTCATTTATCTTCTTAGCAGTATTATTTGTGGTTTGTTACTATTTTTCTGAATACATATATGGATTTTTAGTTGAACCTTACGCTAATGCTGTAAAGGATGATAATGTTGATAGAAGATTAATCTTTACCGCTCTTCAAGAAACATTTTTAACATATCTTAAAGTTTCTTTTTTTGCTGCTTTCTTTGTGACCAGTCCATATATCCTTATTCAAATTTGGAAATTTATTGCACCAGGATTATACACCCATGAAAAGAAAGCAATTATGCCTTACTTAGTAATTACACCAATACTTTTTTTACTAGGAGGTATGCTTGTTTATTATCTAATTATGCCACTAGCATTTAAATTCTTTTTATCATTTGAAAGTGCTGGACTTGGGACTAGCTTACCGATTCAATTAGAAGCTAAAGTAAATGAATACTTATCTCTTGTGATGAAGTTAATTTTTGCATTTGGATTAAGTTTTCAGCTACCAGTTGTATTAAGTTTGCTTGCAAGAATAGGAGTTGTAAATTCAACTTATTTAAGAGAAAGAAGAAAATATTTTGTTGTAATAATATTTGCTGCTGCTGCAATATTAACTCCACCAGATCCAATTACGCAAATAGGTTTAGCAATACCTTTGTTAATTTTATATGAATTATCAATTTTTTCTGTAAATATTATCGAAAAGAAAGCTCAAGAGAGAAATGCACAATATTAAAGATATTAGAAAAGATATCGATAATTTTAAAAATACAATTAAAAATCGAAACGTTGACGTAGACTTTGATCAAATACTAAATCTCGATGAAGAAAATAGAAAATTAATTCAAGAAAAAGAAAAATTAGAAATGGAAAAAAAATCTATTTCTAAATCTAAAGACGAAACCCTTTTTGAAAAGTCTAAAGAAATTTCAAATAAAATAGATGATTTAAGTAAAAATCAAAAAAATGTTAAAGACCAACTTGATCAGATATTAAATAATATTCCTAATTTACCATTGAATGATGTCCCCGTAGGTAAGGATGAAAATAGCAATAAAGAGGTTGTAAAATCTGGTGAAATTAAAAAAATGAGTTTTAAACCAAAATCTCATTATGAAATTGGTGAAAAACTGAATATGTTAGATTTTGATTTAGCAACAAAAACAACTGGATCTAGATTTGTTTTTGTTAAAGACAAATTAGCATCATTAGAAAGAGCAATTTCTAATTTTATGATTGATACACATGTCAATAATAATGGCTACACTGAAATCTCTCCACCTTTAATGGCTACAGACAACACTATGTTTGGAACTGGCCAATTGCCCAAATTTGAAAATGATCAATTCGAAATTAAGTTTGATGATAAAAATGATAGAAAGTTTTTAATCCCTACTGCTGAAGTAATATTAACTAATATGGTTAAAAATCAGATATTGAACATAAAATCATTGCCAATGAGATTAGTTGCATCAACACCTTGTTTTAGAAAAGAAGCAGGAAGTTATGGTAAAGATACAAAGGGCATGATTAGACAACATCAATTTTATAAAGTTGAATTAGTCAGTATTGTAGAAAATAATAAATGCATTGAAGAACTAGAGAGAATGACTAATTGTGCAACTAAAATTTTAGATGATTTACAATTACCTTACAGAAAAATTATTTTAAGCACTGGTGATATGGGTTTTAGTGCAGAAAAAACTTATGACATAGAGGTTTGGCTTCCATCTGAAAATAAATATAGAGAAATATCAAGCTGTTCTTCATGTGGAACATTTCAGGCTAAAAGAATGAAAGCTAGATATAAAAATAATAATAACGAAAATGAATTTGTTGGTACTTTAAATGGGAGCGGACTTGCCGTTGGTAGAACTTTAATTGCGATATTAGAAAATTATCAAACTGAGGATGGTTCAATAACTATTCCTGAAAAACTAAGACCATATATGAACAATATGGAGAAAATAGGTATCAATTAAGAGTTGTCTTCTAAAAGTATATAGTATAAATAATCGTTAACTTTTTAAGGACTTAACATGGACGCAGGAATTGGACAATTTATACCCCTAATTTTAATATTCGTAATATTTTACTTTTTCTTAATTAGACCCCAGCAAAAGAAAGTTAAAGAACATAAGGCTATGGTTGAAGCTTTAAAGCGTGGAGATAAAGTTATTACTTCTGGGGGTATCGTTGGCACTGTAGAACGAGTTATCGATAATGAAAAAGTAGAAGTTATGATAGCTGATAATGTTAAAGTTGAAATTGTTCGAGCTACAGGAATACAAGGACTAGTTACTAAAGCTGAACCAAAAAAATAATAACTTCCTAAAGTGTTATATTTTTCTAAATTAAGAGTTTTTAGTGTTTTAATTTTTACACTTATTATTTCATATTTTACTATTTCCAATTTTACAAAAGTTGATGATGAATTTTTCTCAAAAAATATAAAATTAGGATTAGATTTACAAGGTGGCTCTTATTTATTGTTAGAGATAGATAACGAACCAGTCATTACTCAAAGATTGCAAAGTAAAGTCTTAGAGTTTAAAAAATTTTTCAAAGATAAGGAAATTAAGGTTAGAAATTTTGTAATTGAGGATAAGTCAATTATATTCGATGTTGAAAATTCTAAGATTGAGGATGTTAAATCTCTTTTAGATGATGATAAAAGTGAGATAAATCCTTATTTTCAACAATATAAATCCCATCAATTTAACTTTGAAAACATGGATACCTCATTCAAGTTAGAATTTTCTGACTATGGATTAGTATTGTTAAAAAATTCTTCATTAGATCAGGCAATTGAAATTGTAAGAAGAAGAGTTGATGAAGTAGGAACTAATGAGCCAAATATTTTAAAAAGAGGTAATGATAGAATTCTTGTTGAGTTGCCAGGATTAGACGATCCTGGTAGAATTAAATCTTTATTAGGTAAAACAGCAAACCTAACATTCCAATTTATATCCAGTAGTTCTGAAGAATCATTTGGAACAGAAAAACTTTCTTTTGAGGATGGCTCTAGTGAAGCCATTGTTAGTAAACGAATTGTTTTAAGCGGTGATAATCTTATGGATGCCAAGCCAACTATGAATAATCAAACTAATGAGACAGTTGTTTCATTTAGTTTAGATAGGGTAGGAGCAAAAAAGTTTGGTAAGGCGACTTCAAATGGTGTTGGAAAAAGGTTGGCAATTGTTTTGGATGGAAAAATTATTAGCGCTCCTGAAGTCAGAGAACCAATTATTGGAGGAAACGGACAGATATCTGGTAATTTCACCTTTCAATCAGCAACAGATTTAGCTTTACTCTTAAGATCAGGTGCTTTACCGGCTCCACTTAATATTATCGAAGAAAGAACTGTAGGTCCTGACCTTGGAAAAGACTCAATTAATGCAGGAATTATGTCATTGATAATAGGATTTATCTTAGTCGTTGCCTTTATGTTTTATAAATACAGATTTTTTGGCTTAATTGCTAACTTAGCCTTAATTTCTAATTTATTTTTATTAGTCGGTATTCTAACATTATTTGAAGCAACTCTTACGCTCCCTGGAATTGCAGGTATTATTTTAACAGTAGGTATGGCTGTTGATGCAAATGTTTTAATTTTTGAGAGAATTAAAGAAGAATTAAAAAATGAAAATAATTCAATTGTAGCTTTTGATTCTGGTTATACAAAATCACGAACAACAATTTTAGATGCCAATATTACAACTTTAATCGCTGCAGTAATCCTTTTTTTCATGGGATCAGGTCCAATCAAAGGCTTTTCTATAACGCTTGGAGTTGGAATACTTACAACACTATTTTCAGTATATTTCATTGCTCGTTTGATTACTGCTTACTATGTCATCAAAAATAAACATAAGGAAAAACTTATATAATGAAAACAATTTATTTTAATAAGTTTTATAAAAGTTTTAATATACTTTCAGGTATATTAATTATTGCTTCCATAGTTTTCTTAGTTTTTAAAGGATTGAATTTTGGTGTTGATTTTAAAGGGGGTACTTTAATAGAGCTAAGGACTGACAAATCTTCTGCTAATATCACAAAAATAAGAGATAGTTTTAATCAAATGAATCTTGGTGATGTTTCAGTGAAAAATTTTGGCAATGAAACAGATTTTGTGGTTAAATTTGAAAAACAAAATTCAAATGACCCACAATTTATAGAAGAGATAAAAACTAAGCTATCAAATTCTATAGGTACGGTTGATTTTAGAAGAGTAGAAAATGTTGGGCCAAAGGTTAGTGCAGAACTTTTAAGGTCAGGTGTAATAGCGATAGCTTTATCTTTGGCGGCTATGCTTTTATATATTTGGATCAGATTTGAGTGGCAATTTAGTCTTGGAGCTATTTTAGCTTTATTTCATGACGTTATCATTACATTAGGAGTATTTTCTGTATTTTCATTAGAAATCAATCTTTCAATCGTTGCAGCTGTTTTAACAATAGTTGGATATTCAATGAATGATACAGTTGTAATATTTGATAGAGTTAGAGAAAATTTGCGTAAATATGCAGATATTAAAATATTCGAACTAACAAATATCTCAATAAATGAAACTTTATCACGAACAATAATAACTTCAGTTACTACATTGTTGGCACTTTTATCTATATTTATTTTTGGTGGAGAAATATTAAAAGGATTTTCTTTGGCAATGATATTAGGAGTAATTTTTGGAACTTATTCGTCTATTTATATTGCAAACCCAGTGTTGGTTTCTTTAAAAGTTAGCCAAAGAACGATTGTTAAGGAAGAAAAAGAATAATTAATAAAGGTTTTGTGCTGCTACCATTGTTAACAACATTGGTAAGGATAAAAGTGTATTTGTTCTAGAAAATAGCATTGCAGTCTTTGCTGATTTAGCTTTAACTTCTGGTTCACACTCAACCATACCTAAAGCTCTTTTTTGATTTGGCCATATAACAAACCAAACATTGAATGCCATTATTAATCCTAACCACATTCCAATTCCTATTGCAGTATTTTTTCCACCACCTGATCCAATTCCTAATGTCATCGCTTGATGAACGTATCCATTAAAATAGGCTAATAATAATCCTGATATAATTGTAAACAATGCTGCCCATCTAAACCAAAATAGTGCTGCAGGGGCAATAACTTTGCCTATAGCAGGTTTTTGTTCGTCTGGAATTTTAGCCATATTAGGAATTTGAACAAAATTGAAATACCATAGTAAACCAATCCACATAATACTTACAGTTACATGTACGTATCTTAATAACCAGCTCCAAAATAAAACATCAAAATCAAATCCACCATTGCCGATGTAAAGACCAATGAATAGTAATATTGCAATAGCCAATGACAAATGAACAGTCTTTGATAATGATTGTAATATCGAAGTCATCTATAAGATGATTTTATATTATTTTTCTATAAAGATTAAGCGGTTTTTTTAAATTTCGTATCTAATAAAGGCTTTAAAAATTTACCTGTATAGCTATCTTTTACTTTTGCAACTTCCTCGGGTTTGCCTTCAGCAATAATATTTCCACCTTTAACACCACCCTCGGGTCCCATATCTACAATATAATCAGCAGTTTTAATAACATCTAAATTGTGCTCTATAACTACAACTGAATTACCTGTTGCAACAAATGTGTGTAAAATTTCCAGAAGTTTTTTTATGTCATGTTGATGTAATCCAGTAGTTGGTTCATCTAATATATACATTGTTCTTCCTGTAGATCTTTTAGATAATTCTTTAGCAAGCTTTATACGCTGAGCCTCTCCACCAGAAAGAGTTGTAGCTTGCTGACCAATTTTTATGTAGCCAAGACCAACTTTCTTTAACGTTAGAAGTTTAGTTTTGATGTTTGAAATATTTTCAAAATACTCACATCCTTCATCAACAGTCATATTCAAGACATCTGCAATACTCTTATCTTTGAATTTAATCTCTAATGTTTCTCTGTTGTATCTTGTGCCTTTGCATTCATCACACGTTATATAAACATCGGGTAGAAAGTGCATTTCATAAGTAATTACACCATCTCCTTCACAAGCTTCACATCTTCCACCCTTTACATTGAAAGAAAATCTTCCAGGTTTATAACCTCGACTTTTTGCTTCAGGTAAATTGGTAAACCAGTCTCTAATAGGACCAAAAGCTCCAGTATATGTTGCGGGATTTGATCTGGGAGTTCTGCCAATAGGAGATTGATCAATATCTATAACTTTATCTATTAATTCTATTCCTTTAAATCCTCTAAATGGTTGAGGAATTTTTCTAGACTTATTATTATTCAAAGTAAGATTTAATGCATTGTATAAAGTTTGTAGTATTAAAGTAGATTTACCACTTCCTGATACACCTGTAACACAAGTAAAACTACCTAAAGGTATTTTTAAATTTACGTTATTTAAATTATTTCCCGATGCACCATTGATTTCTAAAAATCTACCATTTTTTGCAAGTCTTCTATTTTTTGGAATAGGTATGAAGCTTTTATTTGATAAATATCTTCCAGTAATACTTTTATCATTTTTTAAAATTTGTTCATATGTACCTTCAGCAACAATTTCTCCACCTTTGTTTCCAGCTTCAGGTCCTAAATCTATTATATGATCAGCATTCTCCATTGTTTCTGTATCGTGCTCAACAACAATAACAGTATTACCTAAGTCTCTTAATCTTTTTAATGCATCTATAAGCTTAACATTATCTTTTTGATGTAAACCAATTGATGGTTCATCTAAAACGTATAGAACTCCAGTTAAACCTGATCCTATTTGTGAAGCTAGTCTAATCCTTTGTGCTTCACCACCAGATAATGTTCCAGACTCTCTAGATAAAGTTAAATAATCAAGACCAACATTTAAAAGAAAATCTAAACGTTCATTAATTTCTTTTAATATATGTTGAGCAATTTTAATTTGTCTTTTGTCTAATTTAACTTCTAAAGATCTAAACCATTCCTTAGCATCAAAAATTGATTTTTCCGTAACTTGGCTTATGTTTAATTCATTTATTTTAACGCATAGAGCTTCATCTTTTAATCGGTAACCATTACATCTTTCACATTTTGTATCAGATTGATATTGAGCAATTTCTTCTCTTTTCCAATCGCTATCTGTTTCTAAATATCTTCTCTCTAGATTATTGACTACACCCTCAAAGGTTTTTTTGTGCGAATATTTTTCATAACCATCATCATAAGTAAATTTGATTTCTTCATCATCAGAACCATACAAAATTACATCCTTAATTTTTTTTGGTAGTTTTGACCATTTATCGTCTAATGAAAAACCATAATGTTTAGATAGAGATGCTAATGTTTGGGCGTAATACATTGATGTAGATTTTGCCCAAGGTTCAATTGCACCATCTGCGATAGATTTTTTTTCATTTGGAACAACTAAATTTGGATCAACATTTAATTTCATCCCAATACCTTCACATTCTTCACAAGCTCCATACGGACTGTTGAATGAGAAAAGTCTTGGTTCAATCTCTTCAATAGTAAAACCACTTTCAGGACAAGCAAATTTGGTTGAGAAAATTAATTTTTCTATTTTTCTGTATTTTTTTGGAAGTGTTTCATTTTCATATTCAACAAAAAGTAATCCATTTGCTAAATTAACAGCTGTTTCAACACTTTCGGCTAATCTGTTTCCTAATGATGAATTTATTACAATTCTATCAACTAAGATTGAAATATCGTGTTTAAGTTTTTTATTTAATTCTGGAACACTTTCAATATCATACAATTGGTCATCAACTTTGATTTTTCTAAATCCTCTTTTTTTGTATCCTAATATATCTTTTTTATATTCACCCTTTCGTCCTCGCACGACTGGAGCGTATAAATATATTGTAGATTTTTTTGGTAATTCTTTAATCTTATCAACAATTTGACTAATAGTTTGTGAAGTAATTGGTTTACCAGTGAATGGAGAGTAGGGTATACCAGCTCTTGCATAAAGTACTCTCATGTAATCGTATATTTCGGTTACAGTTGCAACTGTTGATCTTGGATTTTTAGAAGTATTTTTTTGTTCTATGGAGATTGCTGGACTCAAACCTTCGATTAAATCTACATTTGGTTTTTTCATTTTGTCTAAAAACTGTCTTGCGTATGCGGATAAACTTTCAACATATCTTCTTTGACCTTCTGCATAGACAGTATCGAATGCTAATGACGATTTTCCTGACCCAGATAGACCTGTTATTACAACAAATTTATCTTTAGGAATCTCTAATGAAATATTCTTTAAATTGTGCTCTTTTGCGCCCTTAATAAGTATCTTTTTAAGCATAATTTTAGTTGCTTTAGATTAATAAAATTAATATTCAAGCCTATTAATGTTATAAATAACATTTCAAATATATAAATATTATGGCAGGAAGCTTAAATAAAGTACTTTTAATCGGTCGATTAGGCGCAGATCCAGAAATTAAACAAATGGTTAACGGTAAAAGTGTAGCAAGATTAAGCCTAGCTACTAGTCAATCATGGAAAGATAAAAATACCGGTGAAAAAAAAGAAAAAACTGAATGGCATAGAGTAGTTGTTTTCAATGAAGGACTAGTAAATGTAGTTCAACAATATTTAAAAAAAGGAGCACAAGTATACGTTGAAGGACAACTGACTACTAGAAAATGGAAAGATGAACAATCAGGTCAGGATAAATATTCTACTGAAATTTTAATTCAAGGATACAATTCATCATTAACAATGTTAGGTGGAGGAAATCAAAATTCAATTCCATCTCAAGATAATAAACAAAGTTTTGATGATAGTTCTATGGCTCAAAACGAGTTAGACGACGATATCCCTTTCTAATTAAATGCAAAAAAACGAAATAACTAAAGATTTAAATATCAAACCAATTTCAATGTATGATGAAATGAGTTCATCATATTTATCTTACGCCATGAGCGTAATAATTAGTAGGGCATTACCCGACATAAGAGACGGACTTAAACCTGTTCACAGACGAATCTTATATGCAATGCACAAAGGTGGTTTTGATTGGACAAAACAATTTAGAAAATCTGCAAGAATTGTTGGAGACGTAATTGGTAAATACCATCCGCATGGTGATCAAGCTGTATATGATGCTTTAGTAAGAATGGTTCAAGATTTTTCAATGAGCGTTCCGTTAATTGATGGTCAGGGTAATTTTGGTTCAATCGATGGAGATCCACCTGCAGCAATGAGGTATACAGAAACCAAACTTGCAAAAATTTCTCAATTTTTGATTGATGATATAGAAAAAAATACCGTTTCATTTAAAAGTAACTACGATGAAACTGAGCAAGAACCCATAGTATTGCCAGCTCAATATCCTAATCTTTTGGTAAATGGAGCCGGAGGTATCGCTGTTGGTATGGCTACTAGTATACCACCACATAATCTTGGTGAAATAATTGATGGAACTTTAGCTCTTATTAAAAATAAAGATATTAAAATTAAAGAGTTAATGAAGCATATACCTGGCCCTGATTTTCCAACTGGTGGAGTTATTATCGGTAAAGATATTATTCGAGAAGGATATAAAACAGGCAGAGGTTCTTTTAAAATTAGGGGTGAAATAAATGTAGAAAATCTTAAAAATGGTAAAGATAGATTAGTAATTACTTCAATACCTTATCAAGTGAATAAATCTAACTTAAATGAAAAAATTGCAGAATTAGTTAGAGACAAAAAAATAGAAGGTATAAGTGACATTAGAGATGAATCTAATAGAGAAGGTATAAGAGTTGCTATCGATCTAAGAAGAAGCGTTGAGCCTGAGACAATAAAAAGACAACTTTATAAATATACATCCATTGAAACTTCATTCGGTTTTAATTCATTAGCAATTGTTGATAACAAACCTAAAACATGTTCATTAAAAGATTTTTTAGAGAACTTTTTAAAATTTAGAGAAGATGTAGTTATTAAAAAAACCAAATACGATTTAAAAAAAGCTGAAGATCGAGTTCATGTTTTACTTGGTTTATCTGTTAGTGTAGAAAATATTGATAAAGTA
>CABYDS010000006.1 GCA_902517745.1 uncultured Pelagibacteraceae bacterium | reverse complement strand
ATTCATTGAAAATCAAGGTGAAATTATATTTTTTTCAAAAAATGTGCTTGATGTTAAAAATTATATTGAATTTGCGAAAATTTTTCAGATCGGTTCAAACAAAGTTAAAAATATAAATCGAATTTACTTTGATTTAGAAAAATCCATTGGTAATCGTCACACCACAATCTCAAATGTAAGAATTAACAACTTAGAAAACAAAAATAGTGAAGATAAAAAGTTTATTATCAAAAATATTCAAAATCTAAGAGCATCTATCAGACAAATTATTGATTAACTAGGTTTAATCATTTCTGAAGGATTAACTAATATATCGTACTCTCTTTCCTTTATTAGTCCTGATTTAATTGCTTCTTCTTTTAATCTGGTATTATTTTTTAAGGCCCTTTTTGCAATTTTTGCAGCATTATCGTATCCAATTTTAGGCGCAAGTGCAGTTACTAGCATCAAAGAACTGTCCAAGTGCTCTTTGATTTTTTTTCTGTTTGGTTTAATTCCTCTGACACAAAATAAGCTAAAGTTTTTTACACTATCTGCCAAAAGGTCAATTGATTGTAATATATTATATGCAATTAAAGGTTTAAATACATTTAACTCAAAATGCCCATGACTTCCAGCTACTGTTATACCTGTATGATTCCCTATAACTTTTGCACAAACCATTGTAACAGCCTCACATTGTGTTGGATTTACTTTACCAGGCATAATTGAAGATCCAGGTTCATTCTCAGGCAATAAAAGTTCTCCATAACCTGCTCTTGGTCCAGATCCTAAAAATCTTATATCATTAGAAATTTTCATTAAAGCAACAGCACATGAATTTAAAGAACCAGAAAAGTTAACAATTGCATCATGAGCAGCTAATTCTGAAAATTTATTTGGAGCAGGTTTGAATTTAATATTACAAAACTTTTTAATTTCATTAACAATCTTCTTATCAAAGTTTTTTTTCGAATTTATTCCAGTTCCAACAGCAGTTCCACCTTGAGCTAAAAAGTAAATATCTTCCAAACAATATTTGATTCTATTTATACTTTTATTTACTTGTGCGTGATATCCTGAAAATTCTTGCCCAAGTGACAATGGGGTCGCATCTTGAAGATGTGTCCTTCCAATTTTAACAATTTTTTTAAATTCTTTACTTTTCTTTTTTAGAGATGCTTCAAGTAATTTTAAACCAGGTATAAGTTTTTCAAGCGTCTCATTTGCTACTGATATATGCATTGCTGTAGGAAAAACATCATTTGTAGATTGAGATTTATTGACATGATCATTTGGATGAACAGGTTTTTTTGATCCTTTTTTTCCTTTTAAAATTTCTATAGCTCTATTTGCTATTACTTCATTAACATTCATATTAGTCTGAGTGCCTGAGCCAGTTTGCCAAACTTTTAATGGAAAATTGTTAATCATTTTTCCACTGATAACTTCATTAGATGCTTTTATGATTGCCCTAGCAATTTTGGGAGAGATTAACTTATCTTTTTGATGAACAATTGCTGCACTTCTCTTGATAATTGCAATAGATCTTATTATAGAAGATGGAACCAATATTTTCCCAATATTAAAAAATTTTTTTGATCTCTGGGTAGATGCACCCCAATATTTATCATTCGGCACATTTATGCTGCCAATACTATCAAATTCTTTTCTTGTTTTCATATGTTTGAAAAAATAACCAAATAATTTATATACTAATTTTTATAAATCTTACAGGAGTAAAATGACAAATTTTCAAAAAGTAAAAAATTTTATGGAGACTTTTGGACAGCAAGTAAAAACTAGTCCATCTTTCAGTTCTGATAAAATAAATGAACTTAGGTACAATTTAATTAAGGAGGAATTAGATGAATTCAAACAAGCTCTAGAAAACAAAGATCTTTTAGAAGTAGCTGATGCTTTAACTGATATTTTGTATGTAACATATGGTGCAGGACATGCATTTGGAATTGATTTGGATTCTTGTTTTGAAGAAGTTCAAAATTCAAATATGAGTAAACTTGGAGAAGATGGCAAACCTATTTATAATGATAAAGGTAAGGTAATGAAAGGCCCAAATTATTTTAAACCAGACTTGTCTAAGTATATTAAGTAATTTTAATCCAATCAGGTTTTTTGACTTTTATTTTAGCAGAACCACAAGCAAAAATTTTATCAAAATCAAATTTTTCATTTTTGATTTTGATTATTGCAAAAGGGTAATCATCTTTAATTAATACTTTTCCTACTTCATATTCCTCATATGATATTATGTCATCTTCTAAATCTCCCTCAATTATTTCTATAGGGAGAAGTCGTTTATTTAATTTATCTTTTAACTTAATTCTAGCTGTATTTTCCTGACCTACGTAACAACCTTTTTTAAAATCTATTGCATTTAATTCATCAAAATTACATTCAATACCAAAAAGTTTATTTTGAAGTTTGTCACTATTATTTTGTGGAATACCAATTTTATGACTTAATTTGTAATACTCTTTTTTATCTGCGCTTTGAAGACCAAGTTTTTTTAATGATAAATATAATTTTTCTAAATTAGTTACTATTCTTGCTCCAAGCTCTATATTTCTAGGGTCTAAAAAAATACTATCCTCTCTAAATTTGATCGTACTACCAGCAATAGAACTTGAATTTTCCATATCTAAAAATCGTTCTTTACTAATAACTGCAATTACAAATTCATTGCTTAAATTTAAAATTTCTACTTTTGATCTAAGTTTGTATAATTTTAATTGATTAAATAAATTATCGATATTTTTTTTCTCACAATCTAAAAAATATCCAGACTTATGTTTTAATATATTAAAGTCGTACAAATATTTTCCCTGTGGAGTAAGTAAAGCAGAATAGCACGAATTTTTTTCATCAACTTTGTTGATATTATTTGTGACTATATTCTGTAGAAATTCTTTACATTCTTCACCCGAAACATATAAAAGTCCTCGGTCCTCCAAGATATAAACATTATTTTTTTTCATGATTGATTGGCTATAGATAATAATATAGTAACTATTTCATAAAATGTTAGATCTTATTATAAGAAATGGAGAGTGTTATATCGATGGAAAAATTTCTAAGACAAATATTGGAATTCAGAATGGAAAAATCTCAATAATTGGTGATTTGAACAGTGAACAAAGTAAAGAAACTGTTGATGCGAGTAATTTATTAGTTTTACCTGGTTGTATGGATACCCAAGTTCATTTCCGTGAGCCTGGATCAACTAATGCAGAGGACTTACATACTGGAAGTAAAGCAGCTATTGCTGGTGGTATTACGAGTGTTTTTGAGATGCCAAACACAAATCCTCCAACTGCTAATATGAAAGAATTTAATAATAAATTAAATCTTGCGAAAAATAGGATGTATTCAAATTATGCTTTTTATTTTGGAGCAACCCCTGATAATTCCTCTGATTTAGCAAAGCTTAAAGGTTTAGATGGTTGTTGCGGAGTAAAACTTTTTGCAGGATCTTCAACTGGAAATCTTTTAGTTGATAAAGAAGAAGATATTGAAAAAGTCTTTCAAAATACTTCAAAAATTGTTGCGGTACATTCTGAAGATGAAGAAATAATTAATTTAAGAAAAAAATTAATTGAAAAAGGCAATGTTCATAGTCATCCTGTATGGAGAAATGAAGAATGTGCAATGTCATCTACGAGACGGATTGTTAGGATCGCAAAAAGACTTAATAAAAAAGCACACATATTGCATGTTACAACAAAAGAAGAGGTAGATTTTTTATCGCAAAATAAAGGAAATATAACTTTTGAAATTACTCCACAACATCTAACAATATATGCACCAGATTGCTATGACAAACTTGGTACCTTTGCGCAGATGAACCCTCCTTTAAGAGATAAGTCTCATTATGATAGATTATGGTACGCTATTAGAAATAACTATAATGATACTATTGGTTCTGATCATGCACCTCATTTGAGAGAAAATAAATTAAAAGAGTATCCTCAGTCACCATCTGGTATGCCTGGAGTACAAACATTATTACCTGTTATGCTAAATCATGTGAATGATAAAAAACTTACATTAGATCAGTTAATTAGACTTCTTTGTGAAAATCCAGTTTCAGTATTCGGTATTAAAAATAAAGGTTTCATCAAAAAGGATTATGATGCTGACTTTACGATAATAGATATGAATCGATTAATTGAAATCAAAAATCAAAATATTCACAGTAAGTGTGGTTGGAGTCCATTTGATGGTTATAAATTTAAAGGTTCGCCGGTTTATACAATTATTAATGGTGATATAAAAATGAAAGAAGATGAAATTCTAGGAGACCCATCTGGTAAACCAATTCTTTTTGATTAGATCATATAGTTTTGCTTGAATACATATTTACAAGAGTTACTCCAACTACGATAAGAAACATACCCACTATAGCTTGCCAACTTAAAGATTGTTTAAAAAATATATAGCCTAATATTGCAATAGTAAAAATACCAAGTCCACTCCATGTTCCATAAACAATTGCGATTGGTAATTTATCAACAACAAATGTAAGTAAATAAAAAGCAGATAAATAAAATGCAGCTAAAAATACTGTTGGAGTTACTTTTGTAAAGTTCTGAGTAACAGGAAGAAGCATTGTTCCACAAACTTCACAAATAATTGCTCCTACTAAAAAAAGATATGTTTTAAGCATTATTTTAAAATATTACTATTTATTAAGTCTTTTTTTATCTCATCAAGGATGGCAGGATCATCAATTGTTGCAGGCATTTTATATTCTTCTTTATCAGCAATTTTTCTAATTGTTCCTCTTAAAACTTTTCCAGATCTTGTTTTTGGTAATCTTTTAACAACAATTGCTATTTTAAAGGCTGCAACAGGTCCGACTTTATCTCTAACCATTTGCACACACTCTTTTGAAATAGTCTCATTATCCTTAGAAACTCCAGCTTTTAGAGCGATTAAACCAATTGGCAATTGTCCTTTTAGTTGATCTTTAATTCCTATCACTGCGCATTCAGCAACAGACTGATGTTCAGACAAAACCTCTTCTATTGCACCAGTTGAAAGTCTATGCCCTGCAACATTTATTATATCATCTGTTCTAGACATAATCCAAATATATCCATCATCATCAATATGTCCTGCATCATAAGTTTGATAATAACCATTATAATTTGACATATAATTTTCTTTATATCTCTCGTCCGCATTCCACAAAGTTGGAAAAGTACCTGGAGGAAGTGGAAGTTTAACCACAATATCTCCCATCTCATTTGGTTTAGCTATTGTTTGATCGGGTTTAATTATTTTTACATCATAACCTGGAACTGCTTTACAAGCAGATCCATATTTTGTTTCTTGCATTTCAATCCCAGTGCAATTTGAACTTATCGCCCAACTTGTTTCAGTTTGCCACCAATGATCAATTACAGGAACCTTAAGTAAATTTTCAGCCCATTTAATTGTATCTGGATCTGCTCTTTCACCCGCCAAAAATAATGACTCAAATGAACTTAAATCATATTTAGAAAAAAACTTACCTTCTGGATCTTCTTTCTTTATTGCTCTGAATGCGGTTGGAGCTGTGAATAAAGATTTAATTTTATATTCTGATATAATTCTCCAAAATACACCAGCATCTGGTGTACCTACAGGTTTTCCTTCAAATAGAAGTGTTGCACAACCTTTGAATAATGGAGCATAGACAATATAGGAATGTCCTACTATCCAACCAATATCACTTGCTGACCACCACACATCGTCTTGATCAATGTTGTAAATATTTTTCATTGTCCATTTAAGAGCAACTATGTGACCACCAATATCTCGAACTATTCCTTTCGGAATACCTGTAGTCCCTGAAGTATAAAGGATGTAAGCATAATCATTAGCATCCATCTCAACACAATCTTTATCAGTTGCTCCAGATAGTGCTTCATCCCAACTTATTTCTAATGGTTTATTTAATTTTACCTCGTGTCCTTTTCTTTGAAATAATATTACTTTTTCAACTTGGTGTTTTGCTAATTTTAAAGCCCCATCTACAAGCGGTCTATATTCAACTGTTCTTCCAGGTTCAAATCCACACGATGCTGTGATTAAAATTTTAGCTTTACTATCATCAATTCTGCTAGCTAATTCATTTGAAGCAAAACCACCGAATACAACAGAGTGAATTGCTCCAATTCTCCCACATGCAAGCATCGCAACTACCGCTTCTGGTATCATTGGCATATAAATTATTACTCGATCTCCTTTTTTAACTCCTTGCTTATCTAAAGCACCTGCAAATTTTGAAACTTTTTCTTTTAATTCTTTGAAAGTGAACTTTGATTTATTACCTGTAATTGGGCTGTCATAGATTAAAGCAGTTTTATCACCCCTTCCTTGATCAATGTGAAGGTCTAAGGCGTTGTAGCATGTATTTGTTACACCATCTTCAAACCATTTATAGAAAGGAGGGTTGTCTTTTTTTAAAATTTTAGTTGGTTTTTTGAACCAAAACACATCTTCAGAAACTTTCTTCCAAAATTCCTCAGGATTTTTTAAAGATTCGTCGTAAATTTCTTTGTAATTTCTATTCATTTTGATTTGCTATTTGGTGTCATTTTTCTATTGAATTTATGCAACAGGTTGTATTTAATTTTAAAAAGTCAGTAAAATCAACACTTATAACGCGGCAAAAAGTCTTCAACAAACTAATTTAATTTGATATTAAGCCCCTAACTTTGGAGAAACCTTTTTGGTTTGTCCGTAGTTTAAATTTAAACTAAAAAAAACTAACGAGAGGGAGTTTTTTATGAAAAAACTTAAAATGTTTGCACTAGCAGCAGTGGCTCTATTTGGTCTTACTGGTGCAGCAAACGCAGCAACTGCTATGTTGGCTTCTGACGACTTCGTTGGGATTTCCTTTTGGGTAATCGCAATGGGTATGGCAGCAGCTACAGTATTCTTCTTCATGGAAAGAAATACTGTTGCAGCAGGCTGGAAAACTTCAGTAACAGTAGCTGGTCTTGTAACTGGTGTTGCATTCATTCACTACATGTACATGAGAGATGTATGGGTAATGACTGGAGATTCTCCAACAGTATATAGATATATTGATTGGTTAATCACTGTACCATTACAGATGATCGAGTTTTACTTAATTCTAGCAGCAGTTAAGAAAATCCCAGGAGCAATCTTCTGGAGATTATTAATTGGTTCGCTTGTGATGTTAATTGGTGGATACTTAGGAGAAGCAGGTTACATCAATGCTATGCTTGGTTTTATAGTCGGTATGGCTGGATGGATCTACATTTTATATGAAGTATTCTCTGGTGAAGCTGGAAAAATTGCAGCTAAAACTGGAAACAAGCCATTAGCAACTGCATGGGGTGCTATGAGAATGATCGTAACAATCGGTTGGGCTATTTACCCATTAGGTTACATTTTTGGTTACCTAGTAGGTGGAGTAGACGCTAATTCGTTGAACGTGATTTACAACTTAGCAGACTTCATCAACAAAATTGCTTTTGGTCTAGTAATCTGGTCAGCAGCAGTTTCACAAGGTGGAGCAAGAGCTAGATAATTAGCTTTTAATATTAAAAAGGCGGGTATGCTAAAACATACCTGCCTTTTTTTTTGGTCTAAAATAAAAAATGCTAAATTTCAAAAATTTGCCGCAGTCGCAAATTAGTTTATAAGAATTATTTATTAAATATGGCAAAAATCAAATATATAGAATTTAATGGTACAGAACACGAAGCAGATGTTGCAAACGGTCTTAGTGTGATGGAAGGTGCTATACAAAATGATATTCCAGGCATAGATGCAGATTGTGGAGGTGGAATGTCATGTGCAACTTGTCATGTATATATTAATGATGACGAATGGTTCAAAAAATTGCCTGAGAAAGAAATGGGTGAAGATGATATGTTAGATCAAGCCTTTGAACCCAAATCTAATAGCAGATTAAGTTGCCAATTAATCGTCTCTGATGATTTAGATGGATTGACAGTCCATATGCCGGAGAAACAAGTTTAATGATTAAAACAGATGTAGTAATTATTGGAGCAGGACCCACAGGTTTATTCTGTGCACACCAATTAGGCATCATCGGATTAAAATGTGAAATTGTAGACAACCTAGATAAAATTGGAGGACAATGTATTGAGCTTTATCCAGACAAACCAATTTATGATATTCCCGCAGTCCCAGAGTGTACTGGAGAAGAGCTTACAAACAACTTAATTGAACAAATTAAACCATTTAATTTTAATTTTCACCTGAGTGATCGAGTTCAAGAGTTGAAAAATGAAAAAAATAAATGGATAGTTAAAACATTGAATGGTAAGCAATTCGAAACACCAAACGTTGTTATAGCAGGAGGCGTAGGTTCTTTTGAGCCTAGAAAATTTCCTACAAAAAGTACTGAAAAATATCACGGAAAATCAGTTTTATATTCAATAAAAGACAAAACTATTTTTAAAGATAAATCAGTAATTATATTTGGCGGTGGAGACAGCGCACTTGATTGGGCTATAGAATTATCTAATTCATCTAAAGTAACTCTTGTTCATAGAAGAGATGAGTTTAGAGGGGCACCTGCAAGTGTTAAAAAAATAAAAGAATTAAGTGATAATAAAACTATTGATTTAATTACTAAATATTCGATTAAAGATGTTAAAGGAAATGGATCATTAGAAAGTGTTGAAATAAAAAGTGAGTTAGGTGAGAGCAAAGTTATTAAAGCTGATTATGTTTTAGGTTTTTTTGGATTAATAATGCAATTAGGACCGATAGCAGAATGGGGATTAAATTTAGATAAAAAAGCAATTCCAGTAAATACAGAAAATTTTGAAACAAATAAAAAAGGAATATTTGCAATTGGGGATATTTGTACTTATCCAGGCAAATTAAAGTTAATACTTTCAGGCTTTCACGAAGGAGCTTTAGCTGCAAGAGGCTGCTTTAAATATGCAAGACCTGATGAAAAATATAGATTTGAATTTACAACTGCATCCAGCACTATCAAAGATAGATTGGGTGTAAAAGAATGATTGAACTCTTTACTGCTGATACTCCCAATGGATGGAAAATTAGCATTATGCTCGAGGAAATTGATTTTAAATACAAACTCACAAAAGTTAATCTGAGTGGAGATCAATTTAAACCAGAATTTAAAAAGATAAGTCCATTTAATAAAATACCTGTAATTATAGATCATGTGCATAATAAGACTGTGTTCGAGTCTGGGGTTATTCTTATGTATTTAGGTGAAAAAAGTAATAAACTATATCCTGAAGCAGATAGACTAGAGATAAATCAGTGGTTGATGGCTCAAATGGCTATTGTAGGTCCAATGATAGGCCAACATCATCAGTTTCATTATTACCACCAAGGTAAAAGTGAGTGGGGTGAGGAAAGATATTTCAAAATCACAAGAAAGATTTATGAAGATCTTGAAGCTAGATTGACTCAAAGTAAGTTTTTAGCAAATGATAAATACTCTATTGCTGATATTGCCACATGGTCGTGGATTGCAAGACACAAAAGACACGATATTGGATTAAATAATTTTGAAAACCTATCTAGGTGGTTTGTTGAAATTGCTAAACGTCCAGCTGTAGTAAAAGGGTTTAAAGCATTAAACAAAGATGCTGAAATAGATTTTCCTTAATCGTCAGCGTAAACTTTTTCGTCTTTTTCATGTTTTTCTTGAGCTGCAATGCAAAGAGTTGCTACTGGTCTAGCCATTAATCTTTTTAATCCAATAGGTTCACCGGTTTCTTCGCAAAAACCGTAAGTTCCATCCTGAATTTTTTTCAATGCGCCATCTATCTTTGAAATTAATTTGATTTGTCTATTAATAGCTCTCATCTCCACATTTTTTTCTGTGTAAGAACTTGCTTGATCAACTATATCAGCTGATGCGCTATTATCGTCCATGGATGCTTGAAAAATCGCCTCATTATTAGATCTCTTTAAATCTTTTTTCCACTCCATTAATTTCATCTTAAAATACGCCAAATGTTTAGCGCACATGTATTTCTCTTTTTCTTTTGGAGTATAAGTTTTTGAAATTCTTACCATGCTTAGCTATTTTGAGTTGGTGAATATATTCATGAATAAATGAGTGTCAAGAACGGTTTATTCATATAGATTGATAAAAATGGCCTTAAACAAAAGAAATATAAATAATATTTTTTATATTTTTGTAACGAGTCACCTAATTCTATGGACAGTTGTTCCAACTATCACTAACTCAAATTTACCTTTAGATACAATTGAAGCTTTGGCTTGGGGTAGTAATTTAGATTGGGGATTTAACAAACATCCACCATTAAGTGCATTTTTTCCAGAAGTTTTTTTTCAAATATTTGGACCACAAGATTGGGCTTATTATTTTTTAAGTCAAATTTTTGTAGTGATATCTTTTTTCATTATTTTTAAACTATCACAGGAAATTCTTAATGATGGCACTTTGACTTTATTATCAGTTTTTCTTATTGAAGGGATATACTTCTATAATTTTACAACTCCAGAATTTAACGTAAATGTTTGCCAATTACCTTTCTGGTGTTTGACGGTTTATTATACTTGGAAAATATATAATAGTAAAAAAGTTGAGCTCTATGATTGTATTTTATTAGGAGTCGCAGCAGCATTTGGAATTTTGTCTAAGTATCTTTTTATTTATTTATTAGTCGCAATAGATTTATTGTTTGCATATTTAATATTCATTAAAAAATCTAAAAAATTTGATTTTAAATATTTAGTTTCTTTAGAAGTATTTTTTGTAATTTTAATTCCACATATAATTTGGTTATTTAATAACGATTTTATTACTATTAAATACGGTTTTGCTCGTGCAGGATTGGATGAAGGGCAGATAATAAATCATCTTAAATATCCATTGATATTCATATTAAAACAAATTGGTATTTTAGTACCATTTTTAATTTTAGTGTGGTTACTAATAAAAAAAATTCCTAAAAAATTAAATTTAAAAGATGAAAAACTTTTATTTTTAATATTTATTAATTTAGTCCCAATTATTCTGGTTTTTATGACAGCGTTAATAACCGGATCAAAAATTAGAACTATGTGGATGACCCCTTTTTACTTATTCTTTGGAACTTTATTTATTTACCTTTTGAAAGATCAAATAAACATTAAGAAGCTAAATTCCTTTTTAATAGGATTTATATTTGTATTTTTATTATCTCCAATTTTGTATGGTTATGTCTCAATATCTCAGACTGATAAAAGGACTGATTATCCTGGAAGAGATATAGCTATAAAAGTTCAAATGGCATGGCATGAGCAACATGATGAACCTATTAAATATGTCCTTGGTGATGAATGGGCAGCTGGAAATTTATCATATCACATTAATTCAAGGCCTATTTGGAAAGGCTTTGTTACAAAGGAAAAATTGAAATCATTTGAAAAATATATGTGTATTGATAAGATTTGTGTTGGGTCTTAGATATGAAATTCAATAAAAACATACTTTTCATTGTCTTTATTGTTGTAATAATAGAGTTGTCTGGACATGGAATTGTTGCTTCTTTATTGAGGTTGCTTGCAAGTTAAATTAATGAAAATTACTATTTTAACACCAGTTTACAATGACTGGAAATCAGCATCAAAATTAATTGAAGAAATAAATACAATTGTAAAAGAGTTAGATGCTGAATTTTCTCTTGTTATTGTCAATGATGCATCAACCGAGGAAAAACCAAACTCTATTTCCAATACAGAAAACCTACTATCTGTTGAAATCTTGAATATTAGAAACAATCAAGGACATGGAAGGTGTATTGCAACAGGTCTTAAATATATATTTCAAAATAAAGAATTTGATTATGTTATACCAATGGACTCTGATGGCGAGGATAGACCTGAAGAAATTAAGAGTTTTCTTGAATACATAAAATATGACGAAGGAAAAACAATTGTAGGAGAAAGAGTAAAAAGAGCAGAAAACTTTATTTTTAAAATTTGCTATCATTTACATAAAATAATTACTTATGTATTTACTGGTCATTCTATAAAATTTGGAAATTATACTTGTCTTCCAAAATCAACTGTTGAGAAATTAATAAACGATAAATCTATTTGGTGCAGCTTTTCTGGAGCATTGGCAAAATTAGAAAAAGATAGATCTTCATCTCCTTCAGAAAGAGGAACAAGATATTTTGGTCCCTCTAAAATGAGTTTTAAAAATTTAATTAAGCATTCTTTAGCAATCATAGCTGTTTTTAAATCTACAGTTATTATTCGATCAATTTTATTTTATGCTATTTATTTAATTTTAATGGCTGATTACATAAGTGTTGTTACAGCTATTCCATTAGGTCTAATTATAGCTTTTGGATTATCAGTTGTAATGATTGGAAGAAGAGAAAATTTAGAAGAGTTAAATAATGCATTAACAAATATTCAAAATATTGATAAAATTAAATAGTGAAAAAAATTTTAGCATACATTTTTGTAATATCATTTTCATGTTTATTTTTAACTAATTTTGCCAATTCTCAATCTAGATTTGGTGAATTAACAGAAATAAGAGATAAAAAAATGCGTGGAAAAAATGGACAATGGGTTAGACCTCATCCAGGGCCTTTTGTTTGGAATCATATAGAGAGTGAAAAAGGTAAATTTTTTTGGGAAGATGTTGATAAATACGTAATATATGCGCAGGAACAAAATCAAACAATTTTAGCAACGATATGGCCTCATACAAATTGGGACCAAAAAACCTGTAAAAGAAAAAAAGCCAGAAGTCCGTTTGGAAAACATTTTACAAAATATTTGAGCAAACCATGTTCAATGGAAGATTATAAAAATTTTCTTATTAAATTGGTGGATCGATATGATGGAGATGGTTCAAATGACATGCCTGGATTAATAAAACCAATTAAATATTGGGATGTGATGAACGAACCTGAGTTTGATATGTTTTTTAAAGGAAGTGAGGAAGATTTTGTTGAAATTTTTAATTTTTCTTCAAAAGTAATTAAAAAACAGCAACCAGATGCAATTATTGTTATGGCTGGAGCCGCAGGAATGTTTCCAGAAAATAAAAAATATTGGAAGTCAGCTTTGCCAAAAATTAAGGATCACTTTGATATTGCAAACATTCACCATATAAGCGGTCCAGATGGACAGTGTGATAAAGAGCTATGGGTAGATGAATTTGCTGATTTATTAAAAAGCATTGATGTTAATAAACCAATTTGGTTGACAGAGGCTATGACCTGCGGTCCTCCAATAAAAGCTTATGTAAATGCCTTCTTAAATGGAGCTGAATTAATTATTGATGTAGGTGTAAACGCTCCAGGAAAAAAAATGAGCAAAAAAAGTAGAAAAAAGCTAAATCAATTTATTACTGAATATGATGGTTTTACATCAATAAAATCTCTTTCAAATGATGAAGTAGAATTTACTTATAAAGATGGTTCAACAAAAAATTTAAAATTAAAATAAAATATAAAGTAGATTGGCCTTTGGCAGTTAAAAATTTAGGTTATCCTAAAAATCTTAGACCTTTTTAATTAGCTCTAATTGTTGGCAAACAGTAGAAATCAGCTGTATCTATCTTTGAGTTATAATTCCTTTTCATGCCCCAGGACTTTCTAACCCCGGCACTTGCAAGACTTAATGTCGACCTTCCATATCTATAATTTGTATTATCAATTGATCTCATCAATCTATTAATTCTCTCGTCTTTTGCTGATGAAAATAGGTTTTCATTATTTTCAGCATCTGTTAATCCAGTTAGCATCACTCCTGCTTTTTGATAACGATGTCCCTTCCTAAAGATTACTTTTAAGACAGATAAAGCATTTTTTACGATCTCTATACTATTGTTAGTTGCTATAGGAAAATCAACAGTTCTGGAGTTTGAATAAAAACCAAATTGTTTTTGAAAAGGACTGGTTCTAACAAATACCATAACTGCTTTTGCAACGAGGTTTTCAGATCTTATTTTCTCTGATGCATTTAAACAATAACTAGCAACAGCTTCTTCAAGTTCCTGAAACCTCTCTATTCTTTTTCCAAATGATCTTGATACTACACAGCTTTTTCTTTTTGATGCAGTTTTTTCTAAGTCAATACAAGGCACACCTCTAAGCTCCATTGCAGTTCTTGAGCTTAAAACATTTGAGGATTTCTTAATCCAGGTGTTTGATTTATTTTTTAATTGTTTAGCATTATAAATTCCATTTTTTTGATAAAACTTTGTCATTTGTCTTCCAACACCCCAAACATCATTGATATTAATTTTTTCAAGAATAGGATCAAGATTTTCTATTCCAATTAAACTTGTAACACCTGATTGTTTTTTCTTAGCTATATGATTTGCAACCTTGCTTAAAGTTTTAGTTTTAGCTATTCCTATACTTGTTGGAATACCAGTCCACTTTAAAACTGTTTCTCTAATTTCTCTTCCAACTTGCTCTACTTCATTGTCGGAAAAATTTGATAAATCCATAAATGCTTCATCAATTGAATAAACTTCAATATCGGAGTTAAATCTTTTCAAAGTTCTCATCACTCTTCTGGATAAATCTCCATACAAAGAATAATTCGATGAGAATACTTGTACATCATTTTTGATAATAATATCTTTTGCTTTAAAGTAAGGTTCACCCATTTTAATTCCCAAAGCTTTTGCTTCAGTGGATCTTGAAACTATACAGCCATCATTATTAGATAAAACTACAACAGGTTTTTTCCTTATTTTTGGATTAAATAGTCTTTCACAAGAAACATAGAAAGAATTACAGTCAACCAGTGCTAATTTTTTAGTGTACTGAATGTATGACATAGGTGACTACTCCCCAAATAAAAATATCTTGTTCTTCATTTATTAAAATTCGATCAGAAAATTCTTTAGAACCTGATGTTAAAAATTGTTTATCTTTTTCTTTAACTAAAGTTTTAACAACGAGCTCATCATGAACATTTGCTATGACAGTTGAAAAATTTTTTGGAGTTAAGCTTTTGTCTACAACTAATAAATCACCATCATTTATTCCAACATCCACCATTGATTTTCCTTGAACTCTTATGATGAAAGTTGCTGGAACATTTTTGATTAGATGTACGTTTAAATCTATATCTTCTTCTATGTAGTCAGTTGCAGGGGAAGGAAAACCAGCTCCTGCTTTATGTAAATAATAAGGTATTGTTAGCTTCATAAGTGTTCTTGTTTTGTTCTTATTAGTACATGAGTTATACAATAGTGTCAATTAGGTTGTATTTTGAGTCTGTAAGTGAATCAAAAGTGAATCAAAACGTGAACATCCAAAACCATATTTTGTGCTATTGTGGATAACTTAAACCATTAGTAGTCTATGATCTAAATTTAATTATAAAAGGAGAAAGGTATGAGTTCAATTGAAGTTAAAAGTTTTGATAATCCAGATGAAAGCAATACCAGTTTCAACAATGCTAAAATGGATATCGTAAAAGTGGGAGATCAAAGAGTAATGAGATTAGTTTTGCAGCCAGGATGGAAATGGTCACAAGATATTAAACCAACTGTAGGCACTGATAGCTGTAAAGCAAAACATCTTGGAGTAATAGTTTCAGGAGCAGTTTGCGCCAAACATGATGATGGAACAGAATTAACATATAAAGCAGGCGATGCATATTCAATTGACCCAGGTCATGACGGCTGGGTAGTTGGTGATAAGCCAGCAGTTGTTTATGAGTTTCATGGAAAATGGGGAGAATAATTAATGCCGAAACTAACGTGTCATTGTGGATGTGTAGAAGCAGAAATTGATGTTCCAATCAATGAATTACCAAAAATTGTGAGATGTAACTGTTCTATATGTAAAAGAAAAAATGCAACAATGGGAATGGTAAAAAATGAAGATTTTAAAGTCACTAAGGGAGAAGATAAATTAAAGCTTTATCAGTACCATACAAAAGTTGCTAATCATTACTTTTGTATTGAATGTGGAATTTACACACATCATAACCCAAGAAGTGCACCTGCCATGACTGGATTTAATTTAGGTTGTGTAGATGAAGTTAAAGTCGACGATTTAAAAGATGTTGTTTTCTTTGATGGTTTAAACCATCCACTTGACCAAAAATAAAATTAAATGAATTTAGTTGAGGATTGTTTAAATAAAGTAAAAAAAGATTGCTATAAATTTATTAAAACACAAGAAACATCTTCTGATAAATTTAAAAACAAAGACAAGATGTTAAAACATTATCTTGTCCCGATGAGTTTCTGGATTGCAAAAAAAACAAATTTTAAGAAACCTTATATTGTTGGTTTAACGGGAGGACAAGGAACTGGAAAAACTACTATAAGCTCTATCTTAATGATAATTTTAAAGAAATATTTTAAGTTAAAAGTTTTCAAAATATCAATTGATGATATTTACAAAACAAAGAACGATAGAATAAAGTTATCAAAGAAAGTTCATCCATTATTATTGACAAGAGGTGTACCCGGGACTCATGATATAAGTTATATGTCTAGCTTTATTAAAAAAGCAAACTCTAGAAAATTTAAATCAATTATATTACCCAAATTCGATAAGGCAATTGATGACAGATTTACAAAAAAAAATTGGTACAAAGTAAATAGCAGACCAGATGTAATTATTTTCGAAGGTTGGTGTGTTGGAGCAAGACCTGAAAGTTTAAAAACATTAAAAAAAAGCGTAAATATGATGGAAAAAAATGATGATAATAAATTAATCTGGAGAAAACATGTTAATGACCAGCTAAAAAAAGGATACAAGAAACTTTATAGTAAGCTCGATTGTTTATTATTTTTAAGGGCAGAAAATTTTAGTTTATTACAAAAGTGGAGAGTTATTCAGGAAAAAAAACTTAAATTAAAAAATAAGAATAAAAAAACAAAACAAAAAATTATGACAAAAAAGGAAGTTTTAAAATTTATGCAAACTTACCAGAGAATTACACAGAATATGTTTAAATATGCGCCAAAATACGCATCTATAATTATTAAATTAAATTCTAATCATCAAATTAATTCTGTAAAGTACAACTAATGAAAAAATTATTAATAATAATTGTTAGTTTTTTTTGCTTAACAGCTCAATCGCTTGCCGTCACATTATATGAAGCATTAAATGAAACTTACAATAACAATAAACAATTAAATGCAGAGAGAGAAAATATAAAAGCATCAGAAGAAGATCTGAATATTTCTAAAGCCGATTATATGCCTTCCTTGAGTTTAAGTGGGTCTAAGAGCCTTGAAGAAACAAATAAACTAACAAATCAGAGTGGTGGTGATGCAACTATTAGTGATTCAGATCCATTCACAACATCCATAAAATTAGAGCAAACCTTATTGGATTTTGGGAGAGACCTTAATTATGAAAAGAATTTAATAGGTTTAGAACTTTCAAAAGCAAAATTATTTAAAAAAGAACAGGATGTTCTTTACAGTGCCATAGAAGCTTTTACGTCTGTAATTTTATCAAGAGAAAAAGTTGCGATTAATAGGCAAAATTTAAACTTACTTATTAAACAACTTGAAAATGATAAAGTTAGATTAGATAGGGGACAAATAAAAACTGCAGATTTATCACAAACCGAGTCTTCTCTTGCAGGAGCAAGCGCTCAACTAACTCAAGCAAGAAGCGAATTAATGATTAATAAATTAAATTACGAAAATATTATTGGTAAACTTTTAAATACAAATGAATTAAAAAAGACAAACAGAGCAATTGTAGGAGTTCCAAGTGAACTTAGTACAGCAATCAATTTAGCAAGAGAGAACAATCCAGATATAATGATAGCTAAAATAGAATTAAATCAGTCCGAAATGGATATTGCTATTGCTGAAAGTGACCTAAAACCTAGCGCATCTTTATCTTTAGAAAGATCTTATGCTGACGATTTTAGTTCAACTTATGATCAAAGAGAAAAGGATACACTTAAAGCAACAATTAGCTGGCCATTTTATTCAGGTGGAAGTAAACGTGCAAAAATAAACAAGAATACAAATTTAAAAACTAGAAAAATTTTATTATTTGAGGATGCAGTAAAAACTACTGAAAAAAATGTTGGAAGTGCATGGTCAAATCTTGAAGCATCTAAAAGTTTTTTAAATTCTGTAAGATCTCAAGTTAGAGCAGCAAAAATTGCCAACGAAGGAATAGCTGCAGAGTATGAAAGAGGTTCAAGAACAACGCTAGATGTTATTCAATCAAACTCTTTGTTATTGGCTGCAAAAATTTCTCTAGCAGAATCTGAGAGAAATAATCTTATCGCCCAATATAATGTTCTAAAAGCCATTGGCTTATTGAATAGCGAATACCTAAAACTTAAGTAATTTAACGATTTTAAGCTATTTTGAGAAATATATTGCCAATGAGAACAAAATGTGTACATTTAAATTCATGATTCGAGTGTTAAAAAAAGCAAAAAAAGAGGCAAAAAATGACTAAAAATAACCTAAAAGTGGTGAAAACCGCAAAAGATAAAGAATTGGAAAACAAAGAGAAAAATAAAGCATTAGACGCAGCAATCAGCCAAATTACAGATAGCTTTGGAAAAGGCTCAGTAATGAAGCTCGGTGAGCAAAAAGCTATGGATGTTGAGTCTATCTCAACTGGATCTTTAAGCTTAGATCTTGCTTTAGGAATTGGTGGATTACCAAAAGGAAGAATTATTGAAATATATGGACCAGAGTCTTCGGGAAAAACTACATTAGCATTGCAAGTAGTTGCAGAAGCACAGAAGGCAGGTGGAATTTGTGGTTTCGTTGATGCAGAACACGCTTTAGATCCAGTGTATGCAAAGAAATTAGGTGTAAATACTGAAGAGTTACTAATTTCTCAACCAGACACAGGTGAACAAGCTTTAGAAATTACTGATACATTAATTAAATCTGGCTCAATGTCAGTTCTTGTTGTAGACTCTGTAGCTGCATTAACGCCAAGAGCTGAAATTGAAGGCGATATGGGTGATACTCATGTTGGTTTGCAAGCTAGATTGATGTCTCAAGCATTAAGAAAATTAACAGGCTCAATTTCACGAACTAATACAATGGTTATTTTCATTAACCAAATTAGAATGAAAATTGGTGTTATGTTTGGAAGCCCAGAAACAACATCAGGTGGAAATTCTTTAAAATTCTACTCATCAGTTAGAATGGACATTAGAAGAATTGGAGCAATCAAAGATAAAGATAATATCGTTGGTAACACAACAAGAGTTAAAGTTGTGAAAAATAAAGTTGCTCCACCATTTAAAGTTGTTGAGTTTGACTTAATGTATGGAAAAGGAATTAGTAAAGTAGGGGAACTAATAGACCTAGGTGCCAAAGCAGATATCGTAGAGAAATCTGGAGCTTGGTACGCTTACAAAGGTGAAAAAATTGGTCAAGGTAGAGAAAATGCAAAACTTTACCTTGAACAAAATCCTAAAGCCGCTGCTGAAATTGAAATGGCAATCAGAGAAAAGGCTGGTGTGATCTCAAAGAAAATTGAGGGAAATCCACTAAGCGAAGAAAAAGTAGAGGCTCAAAAAAAAGAAGAAGAAATTCCTACTAAAAAAAATTAGCAGATAACTTTTAGTTATTAAAAAGGCGCTCGAAAGGGCGCCTTTTTTCCCTTCAGAGGTGTAGACATCAATAGAAAAAGCTGTATTTTAACAAAATATGGCAAAAACATTAAACGAGATCAGGTCAACTTTTTTAGATTATTTCGAAAAAAATGATCATAAGATTGTTGAGTCTAGCAATTTGGTTCCAAATAATGATCCAACATTAATGTTTGCAAATTCTGGAATGGTCCAGTTTAAAAATGTTTTTACCGGATTAGAAAAAAGGGATTATCAAAGAGCAACCACTTCTCAAAAATGTGTAAGAGCAGGAGGTAAACATAACGATCTTGAAAACGTTGGCTACACTCCAAGACACCATACATTTTTTGAAATGCTTGGAAATTTTTCTTTCGGAGATTACTTCAAGGAAAGGGGAATTGAACTTGCTTGGAATTTAATTACTAAAGATTTTGGATTAAATAAAGATAGATTATATGTAACAGTATTTCATGAAGACGATGAAGCCTTTAATTTTTGGAAGAAAATAGCCGGTTTTAGCGATGATAGAATTATTAGGATAGCAACTTCTGATAATTTTTGGTCAATGGGTGAAACGGGCCCTTGTGGACCTTGTTCAGAGATATTTTATGATCATGGAGATCATTTAAAAGGTGGTTTACCCGGAACCAAAGATGAGGATGGCGATAGATATATTGAGATATGGAATTTAGTCTTCATGCAATTTGAGCAAGTTTCAAAAGATAAAAGAATTAATCTTCCAAAACCTTCTGTAGATACTGGAATGGGTTTAGAAAGAATTGCAGCATTACTTCAGGGCACACATGATAATTACGAAACAGATCATTTTAAAAAATTAATTAGCTCGATTTCTGAATTTACAAAAGTAAAACAAGATGAAAATAATTTATCAAGTTTTAGAGTAATTGCAGATCACTTAAGAGCTAGCTCATTTCTTCTTGCAGAAGGAGTATTACCTTCAAATGAAGGCAGAGGTTATGTTCTTAGAAGAATAATGAGAAGAGGAATGAGACATTCTCATTTGCTAGGTTCTAAAGAACCAGTCTTTAATAAAATCTTTGATACATTGAAAGACGAAATGAAAGGAAATTATCCTGAATTAGAAAGATCAGAGACTTTGATCAAAGAAACATTAAAAATGGAAGAAGAAAAATTTTTAGTATTACTTGATAGAGGAATTAAAATTTTGAATGATGAAATTTCGAAAATAAAAAAAGTTTTACCAGGTGAAGTAGCATTTAAATTGTATGATACTTATGGTTTCCCATTAGACTTAACAGAAGATATTTTAAAAAATAAATCTTTGACCGTTGATCAAAATAAATTTGATGAATTAATGAAAAAGAGCAAAGAGCTTGCGAAACAAAACTGGAAAGGTTCCGGAGACGCCTCTGAAGAAGAAATATGGTTTGGTATAAAAGATAAAATAGGACCTACAGAGTTTCTTGGTTATGAGTTTAACCAATCAGAAGGAGTGGTGTTATCAATAATTAAAAATAACAAAGAAGCACAAAATATTTCAAATGGTGAGGAAGGGATAATTATTACTAATCAAACCCCTTTTTATGGAGAGTCTGGTGGACAAGTTGGAGATCAAGGAACAATAGTATCTGGTAATTCAGTCTTTGAGGTAACAGATACTCAAAAAAAACTTGGAGATCTGTTTATACATCATGGAATTCTAAAATCTGGTGAGATTAAGATTAAAGACGTTGTAGAAATGAAAATAGATATTGAAAGACGTAACAATCTTAAGGCGTATCATTCTGCAACTCATTTATTACATGAGTCTTTGAGAAGAACATTGGGAAAACACGTTATGCAAAAAGGATCTTTAGTTGCGCCTGATAGACTAAGATTTGATTTTAGTCATATGAAACCAATTACAGAGGACGAATTAACAATTATCGATAAATTAGTTAATGAATACGTACAAAACAAAACTGATGTAACTACAAGAATTATGACACCAAAAGCTGCCATTGAAAAAGGTGCTTTAGCTTTTTTTGGTGAAAAATATGGAGAAGAAGTGAGAGTAGTTTCTATGGGAGCGGAAAATAACTCTTATTTTTCAACAGAATTATGTGGTGGAACTCATGTAAAAAATACAGGTGATATTGGAAAATTTAAAACTGTTAGCCAATCCTCAATAGCTGCTGGAGTGAGAAGAGTTGAAGCTTTAAGGGACAAACAACTCGAAATATTCTTAAAAAATAAGGAAAAAATGTCAAACCTTTCTGCTCAAAAAGATGAAGACAATATTAAGGATGTTTCTGCTCAAATAATTAAATTAGGTGGAAAACCAAATCTAGAAAATAAAGATACCAAAGGATTAATTAAAGACCTCAATAAACAACTAGAACAATTAAATGTTCAATCAGTTTTAGGTGATAAAACAAAAAACATAATAAGAGATGAAAATATAAATGGTACTCAAGTTAGATTACAAAAAGTTCAAGACCTATCTCCAAAAGACCTAAGAAGACTAGTTGATGCAGGTAAAAAAGAATTAGGTGATGGCATAGTAGTTGTATTTGCAAATAAAGATGAGAAAGTTGGTCTTGCGGTAGGTGTAACTGAAAATTTAACAAACAAATACGATGCAGTTAAATTTGCAAAACTAGGATCTGAAATTATAGGTGGAAAAGGCGGTGGAGGTCGTAAAGATTTTGCACAGGCTGGAGGCCAAGACTCTAATAAAATCGATGAAGCATTAGAAAAATTAAAAACGTTAATTTAATTTTTGTTTTAAACTTCCATCAATTACATCTAAAAACTGGTTAGTTGTTAAATATTTTGTTGAAGGACCAATTAGTATAGCCAAATCTTTAGTCATTGAACCTGATTCAACTGACTCAACACATACTTCTTCAAGTGTTTTGGCAAATTTAATTAATTCATCATTGCTATCTAACTTTCCTCTGTGTGCCAAACCCCTTGTCCAAGCAAATATAGATGCAATCGGATTAGTTGACGTTTCTTTACCTTGCTGATGCATTCTAAAATGTCGAGTTACAGTTCCATGAGCTGCTTCAGCTTCCATTGTTCTGCCATCAGGTGCCAGTAAAACGCTAGTCATTAAACCTAATGAACCATAACCTTGAGCAACAGTGTCTGACTGAACATCACCATCATAATTTTTACAAGCCCAAATATATTTACCATGCCACTTCATTGCACAAGCAACCATATCATCGATTAACCTGTGTTCATAAGTTATATTATTTTTTTCAAATTCTGATTTAAAATCTTTTTCAAAAATATTTTGAAATATATCTTTAAATCTACCATCATATTTTTTTAGTATCGTATTCTTTGTTGATAAATATACAGGCCATTTTTTTATTAGGCCGTAATTGAAACATGATCTTGCAAAGTCCTCTATTGATTTATCTAAATTATACATTGAAAGAGCAATACCTGGTCCTGGAAAATTAAATACTTCATATTTCTTTTCATCACTTCCATCTTCTGATGTCCATTTAACTTCTAATTTACCTTTTCCTGGAACTAAAAAGTCTGTAGCTCTGTATTGATCACCAAAAGCATGCCTTCCAATAATTAATGGATCTGTCCAAGATGGGACAAGTTTAGGAATATTTTTACAAATTATTGGCTCTCTAAATACTGTTCCTCCAATAATATTTCTTATTGTTCCATTCGGTGATCTCCACATTTTCTTTAATTTAAATTCTTCAACTCTCGCCTCGTCAGGAGTAATAGTTGCGCATTTGATACCTACTCCATTCTTTTTAATTGCATTAGCACAGTCGATGGTAATTTTGTCATCTGTATCATCCCTGCTTTTCATTCCTAGATCGTAATACTCAATGCCTAAATCTAAATAAGGTAGAATTAATTTGTTTTTGATGAATTCCCAAATTACTCTTGTCATTTCATCGCCGTCTAGCTCGACAATGGGATTTTTTACCTTAATTTTGCTCATTTTTTGATGTATCTTAATAATTGAATTTATACTTTTTATATACATATTAATCCAGAATTATCAATTGAACGATTATGATAGACAAAATTTTTCCAAAGATTCACAACGAAGGCTATAAATTTATAGTAATTTTCGTAGTAGCAACGATCATTCTATATTTCATTCATGGTTTTTTAGGTTTCATAGGATTGGTTTTAAGTATTTGGTGTTATTATTTTTTTAGAGATCCAGAAAGAATTCCAATAAATGATGAGAACTATTTAATAAGTCCTGCTGACGGATTGGTTTTACAAGTTTTAGATACAAACGGACCAAAAGAATTGGGCCTTGAAAATAAAAAATTTAAGAAAGTAAGTATATTTATGAATGTATTTGACTGTCATGTAAATAGATCTCCATGTTCAGGAAAAATTGAAGAAATTTTATATAAACCTGGAAAATTTATTAATGCATCTCTTGATAAAGCTAGCGAAGACAATGAAAGAAATTATTATAAAATTAAAAATTCTCACGGAGAAGACATAATTGTAGTCCAAATAGCAGGACTAGTTGCACGGAGAATAGTAACAGATATCTCAGTTGAAGAAAATGTCGATCAAGGATCTAGAATAGGTATGATTAGATTCGGAAGTAGAGCGGATTTATATTTTGAAAACTATGAACCATTAGTAAAAGTTAATCAAAGAGCAGTTGCTGGAGAAACATTGATAGCTAAAAGATAAATGGAAAATCCAAAAAAGAATATAAGATTAGTTTCAAATAAAAATTCAAGAGTTATTTTGCCAAATATTATGACGCTGGTTGGAGTGTGTATTGGCTTAACTTCAATTAAATTTGCATTTGATGGAAGATTTGAATTATCCGTTATTGCAGTTTTAATTGCCGCAATCATTGATGGTTTAGATGGAAGAATTGCAAGATTAATTAAAGCCACATCAAAAGTTGGAAAAGAGTTAGACTCATTAACGGATGTAATTAGTTTCGGTGTTGCGCCAGCATTCATAATGTATTTTTGGGCTCTAGACAATATCGGTAGATTTGGTTGGTTAATATCTTTAATATATGTAGTTTGTGTTGCTTTGAGACTTGCAAGATTTAATGTTTCAACAGGAGGTGAACCTTCATGGAGAGATAACTTTTTTGAAGGTATTCCATCACCAGCAGGAGGAGTATTAGTTTTAATGCCATTAATTTATAGTTTTAGTGAGGTTCAGTTTATAACTATTAATAAAAATATAATTGTTCCATCTTTATTCATTATTATTTCTGTTCTTTTGATAAGTAAAATTCCCACATATTCTTTAAAAAGAATTGTAGTTCCAAGAAGCACTTCAATATTCCTTCTATTTGGAATAATTTTATATTTTGGTTTGTTGCTAATATATACCTTTAATACAATTATAATTTCAGGAATTATTTATTTAGTAATGATTCCAGCAAGCTCAATCCATTACCTATTTTTGAAAAAACAAAATAAAGAAAAAGATGATAGCGTTGATCATCACGAAGATATTTTGTAATGAAAGAGAATGCAATTATTTCTCTAGCAGATTCTAATTACTATGAATTGCTAAATGAATTAATAGACTCTATTAAACAATTCAATCACAGTGAAAAGGTTGCTATTTGTATACTTGATGCGGGTTTAACAGAGGAGCAAACTGCTCTTCTAAAAAATAAAGTAGATGAGATCAAAAAAGCTGAATGGGATATTGAGGTTCCACAATCTAAAGTTAAAGGTAAAGAATGGCTAAAAAGTCAGGTATCAAGAGCATTTCTTCCAAAATATTTTCCTAACTATAAAAAATATCTGTGGATTGATTGTGATGCTTGGGTTCAAGATTGGAGTTCAATAGACTTATATTTTAAGGCTTGTGATAATGGCAAATTAGGAATTACCCAGACAATGACACCTGGATATAGAATATTAAGTAAAGTTAATTGGTTGTTTGGAAAATTAGCTATTATTAAATCTCAAAATTTTAAACATGCTATTAAATCTAAAATTGATATTGATAAAGCAAGAAAGTTAGCATTTGCTCCGCATATTAATATTGGTGTTTTCTCATTAGAAAAAGAATCTAATTGTTGGAATGTTTGGCAAAAAAATTTAAAAACTACTCTTAGTCATGGCCAAATATTTGGTTCAGAGCAACTAGCAATAAATATATGCGTATATATTGATAATGTAGGTGTTGAATTTCTTCCTCATAATTGCAACTGGTTAGCTAGCAACTTACTTCCAAAGTTTGATGAAAAGAATAAAATTTTCGTGGAACCTTTTTTACCGAATCATAAAATTGGAATTATACATTTGGCTAGCGGTATTAAAGTAAATGATAAAGATATGAGAAACGAGAAAAATCTAGAGATAGAATTAAATACTTTGGATAATAATAAAATCTTAAAATCTTTAAGGTTCAAAACTAATTGAAAAAAAATAAAATCTCAAAAAATTGGATTAATAAGCAGAGAAGAGATATTTATGTTAGACAATCAAAAGTTGAAGGATATAGATCAAGAGCTGTTTATAAATTAAAAGAAATTAACGAAAAATTTAAATTTTTAAAAAATAATATATCAGTAATAGATCTTGGAGCCGCTCCTGGAAGTTGGTCTCAATATATATCAAGTAATTTAAAATGTAATAAGCATTTAGCAATAGATTTAAAAGAAATAGAAGAAATAAAGAATGTAAAAATTATAAAAGGGGATTTTACAGATACTGAACAACAAAATAATATTAGTATTTATTTTGGAGGAAAAATTGACCTGATTATTTCAGATATGGCAGTCAATACTACGGGAAATAAAAATCTAGACTCTATGGTAACTGGAGAATTAGTTTTAGAAGCTTTGGATTTTGCTACAAAAATGATGAAGCCTAATGGCTATTTTGTCTCAAAATTATTTATGGGAACTTCTTTTAATGAGATAATTGCATTTTCAAAAAAGAATTTTGTAAAATTTAATGTTTATAAGCCTCCCGCAAGTAGAAAAGACTCTAAAGAAAGTTTTTTAATCTGCAAAAATTTAAGATAGATACTTTCATTTTTTTAAGAATCGTTTATATAAGGACATGGATCCTATCAAAGAAGCACTCACTTTCGATGATGTAACTTTAGCACCAAATTATTCTGAAATTTTACCTTCAGAAGTAAAGACAGAAGTTAAATTATCAAAACACTTAAATATTTCTATACCTCTTCTAACTTCAGCAATGGATACTGTAACAGAGTCTAATATGGCTATTTCAATCGGTAAAAAGGGTGGAATAGGTGTTATACATAGAAATTTATCAATAAATGATCAGATAAAAGAAATAAGAAAAGTAAAAGCAAAAAAAATGTTAGTTGGTGCAGCGGTTGGTGCAAGTATAAACGAACACATAAGAGCTCAAAAGGTTTTAAAAGAAAATATAGATTTAATTGTGGTTGATACAGCTCATGGCCACACAAAAAAAGTAGCCGAAATAATAAAAAAAATTAAAAAAATGAAACCGACTAAAACAGCTTTATGCGCAGGTAATATTGCTACAGCAGAAGCAGCTAAATTTCTGATTAAGCAAGGCGTAGATATTATAAAAGTTGGAATTGGACCAGGATCTATATGTACTACAAGATTAGTTGCCGGGATTGGAGTTCCACAGTTAAGTGCAATTTTAGATGTAAAAAAAGGTATGGGCAAAAGTAAAACAACATTAATAGCTGATGGAGGTATCAAATTTTCTGGGGATATTGCAAAAGCACTCGCAGCAGGAGCAGATGCGGTGATGATTGGATCATTATTTGCTGGAACAGATCAGGCTCCAGGTAGAATTATAAAAAGAGGTGGTAAATTATTTAAAAGTTTTAGGGGCATGGGATCTATTGGAGCAATGAATAAAGGATCAGCAGATAGATATTTTCAATCAAAACAAAAAGATACTTCAAAATATGTAGCAGAAGGTGTTGAAGGTTTTGTTAAATACAAAGGTACAGTTGAAAAAATAATCTACCAACTAGTAGGGGGTTTAAAATCATCAATGGGATACTTAGGTGCTAAAAGAATTAAAGATCTTAGAAAAAAACCAAAATTTGTCAAAATTACTAAAGCAGGTTTTTATGAAAGTATGGTACATAACATAGACGAAATAAAAAGATGATAAAAAAAATTACTTTAGCAATAATTTTACTTTTTACTTTAATTTTTAATGTTAACGCGGAGAAAGTTAATTTTTTTGATGAAGCGAAAAATCTTTATGAAAACGAAAAATATGAAGATTCAAAATTTTTATTTCAAAGAAATATTGTATACAATCCCAAAGACTCAAAGTCATATCTATATTTAGCAAAAATATTTAAAAATGAAGAAAACAAAACAGAACTGGAAAAAAATATAAATACAGTCTTACTACTCGAGCCAAACAATGAAGAGGCAATGTATCTATTAATAGATATTGAGTTAGAAAGATCTAATTTTTCTAAAGCAGAGGAACTTAGAGAAGATTTTAAGAAAATATGCTCGAACCTTTGTGATAAAATCGTATCTATTAACAAACGCCTAAAAGAGTTTGAAAAAAAAGATGCGTCTTGAAAATAATCTAGATAAAATTTTAATAATCGATTTTGGGTCTCAGTTTACACAATTAATTGCAAGAAAAGTAAGAGAATTAAATGTTTTTTGTGAAATTATAAGTCACAACAAACTTAAAAACTACAAAAAAGAAAAAAATGTGAAAGGCATCGTTTTATCAGGCGGTCCCTTAAATGTTTATCAAAATAAAAAAGTTAAATTCAATAGAAGTATATTAAGTTTAAATATTCCAATTTTAGGTATTTGTTTTGGCCACCAGATAATCTCTAAAGAATTAGGAGGTAAAGTAAAACGAGCAAAATCAAGAGAATTCGGGTTAGCAAAAGTTACAAAATTAAAAAAAAGCGCTTTAACCGAAAATTTCTTTTCAAAAAAATCTACCAATGTATGGATGAGCCATGGAGATGAGGTAATTAAATTACCTAAAGGTTTTAAAGTTATAGCAAAATCCTCAAATTCGAAATTATGCATGATAGAAAATATAAAAAAAAAAATATATGGCATACAGTTTCATCCAGAAGTTTCCCATACAGTTAAAGGCAAAGTAATATTAAAAAACTTTGTAATTAAAATTTGTAAAATTAAAAAAAATTGGACATCAAAAAATCAAAAATCCAAACTTATGCAACAAATTAAAGAACAAGTTGGAAATTCTAAAGTAATTTGTGCATTATCTGGTGGAGTAGATAGCAGTGTAGTAGCAAAATTAATTAGTAATGCGATTGGAAAAAACCTAACTTGTATATTCGTTAATACTGGCCTGCTCAGAAAAAATGAAGAAAAACAAGTGGTAAATACTTTTAGAAAAAAATTTAAATTGAATTTAATTTATGTAAATGCTGAACAATTATTTATAAGCAAATTAAAAAACGTATCAGATCCAGAAAAAAAAAGAAAAATTATTGGAAATTTATTTATCAAACTTTTTGAAAAATACGCAAAAAAAATAAAAAATGTAAAATTTTTAGCTCAAGGAACTCTATACCCTGATTTAATTGAAAGTAAATCTGTAACAGGAAGTCAAACGTCAAAAATTAAGTCTCATCATAATGTAGGCGGTCTGCCGAAAAGGATGAAATTAAAATTGGTTGAGCCATTGAAGTATTTATTTAAAGATGAAGTTAGAATGTTAGGTCTAGAATTAAATTTAAGTAAAGAAATTATTTCTAGACATCCTTTTCCTGGTCCTGGTTTAGCAATTAGAATGCCAGGCATAATTACTAAAGAAAAAATAAAAATTTTAAAAGAAGCAGATAATTATTTTGTAAATGCATTAAGAGAACACAATCTATATCATAAGATATGGCAGGCTTATGCTGCATTACTACCTGTTAAAACAGTTGGTGTAATGGGAGACAATAGAACATATGAATATTTATGTTTACTCAGAGCAATAACATCTGAAGATGGAATGACAGCAGATTATTTTCAATTTAATAAATCATTTATGCAAATGGTATCGAATAAAATAGTTAATAATATTCGAGGTATAAATAGAGTAGTTTATGATGTGACTTCTAAACCACCAAGTACTATTGAACTAGAATAGAAATAAATTATAATTTTATTATGAAATACTTACACACAATGATCAGAATTTCCAATATTCAGGAGTCGTTAAAATTTTTTTGTGATGGACTGGGTTTAAAAGAGACAAAAAGAATGGAAAATGAAAAAGGCAGATATACATTAATTTTTTTAGCTGCACCAAACGACAATAATGCAGAAATTGAACTAACTTATAATTGGGACGGTGACAATTTAGGAGGGGGATCTAGAAATTTTGGTCACTTAGCTTATAGAGTTAAAAATATATACGAAATATGTCAAAGACTGATGGATATGGGTTATACAATTAATAGACCACCTAGAGATGGTCATATGGCATTTGTGAAATCACCAGATAAAATATCAATTGAAATACTTCAGGAAGGCAATCTTCCCCCTAAAGAGCCTTGGTCATCGATGGAAAATACCGGAACTTGGTAATATTAGAAATACTTTATATATTTTTCGTTAATATTTAAAATTTCTAAATCGACTAGCCCGCCTATTACTAATTGAATAGCAACCAATAGTATAAAGCCTAAACCTATATAAGCTATCCACAAATGTTTTTGTATATAATTTGCTAAATAAGTGGCTAAGGCTCCAGTAAGAACTACTGATAATACTAAGCCAAAAATCATAAAACCAAAATTACCTTTGGCCGCACCCACAACGCCAATAACGTTATCAAAACTAATCGTAATATCTGCAAATAACACTTTGTAAATACTTTTGATAAATGAAGGTTCCATAGATTTCTTTTTAGGAGACTTAATTTTTTGAATTTCAAATAAATCTTTTCTTAAGTCATTAACAATCCAAATTAAAAGTAATCCACCAAGAATTTTAATGAAGTAAAACTTAAATAAATATGTTGCAAATATTGCAAATATAACTTTGAAAACTAACGCACCAACTACTCCCCAAAATATTATCTTTTTTCTATTTTTTGGAACGAAATTAGCAGCAATCAATCCTATTATTATTGCATTATCTGCAGCTAGAATAATATCTATAAATATAATTTGCAGTAAAATGAGTGATTGTTCTATCAAGATGCTATTATAATAGTAATTATTTATTATATTTCAATAAAACATCAAAAATTTTTATTGATTTAAGTTTTAATACATAATGAGATATGTTTTTTAAAAATATGGAGGATTTATGAAACTTTTCAAAATTTTGCTCTCTGTTTTATTTTCTGTTCTTTTAACTGCTAATGCTTTTGCTGCAGAAAAATGGGATATGGCACTAGCATATGGTGCAAGCAACTTCCATTCTGCTAATGCAGCTGAATTTGCTAAAAATGTTTCAGAAAAAAGTGGGGGAAAATTAACAATAGTAACTCACCCAGGTGGATCTCTATTTAAAGGTGGAGAAATATTTAGAGCTGTTAGAACTGGACAAGCTCAAATTGGTGAGAGATTTATGTCGGCTCTAGGTAAAGAGGATCCGTTATTAGAGATTGATTCACAACCATTTCTTGCGACATCTTATGATGATGCTATGAAATTGTATCAAGCATCTAAGCCTGCAATAATTAAAGGGTTAGATCAAAAAGGTCTTGTATTTTTATATGCTGTTCCATGGCCTGCGCAAGGTCTTTATAGTAAAAAAGAGATTAACAGTGTTGCTGATTTAAAAGGTTTAAAATTTAGAGCATATAATTCTGCAACTATTAGAATGGCTGAGTTGACAGGTATGGCTCCTACAAAAATTGAAGCAGCTGAAATAAGTCAAGCATTCTCAACCGGTGCGGTTGAAAGTATGATTACTTCACCAACTACTGGTAAGAACAGTAAAATTTGGGAAAATGGAGTAAAGTATTTTTATGATATTGCAGCTTGGTTTCCAAAAAATATGATTGTAGCTCACAGAGGTTCTTGGAATAATTTAGATAAAGCTACACAAAAAATGATAATGGAAGAGGCGGCAATTGCTGAGAAAAAAGGTTGGGCACTTTCAAAAAAAGGAAATGTTGCTGATAAAAAAGCTCTAGCTGATGCTGGAATGAAAGTAGGCAAAGTAAATGCAGCCCTTGAAAGTCATTTCAAAAAAGTTGGTGCTACAATGGCAGAAGAATGGAAGAAAAAAGCTGGCGATAGAGGTGCTAGTGTTCTTGCTGCTTATAATTAAATCATTATAATTAAAAAGGCCGTGTTAAACGGCCTTTTTATATGTTTACTAAAGTCAATAAATTTCTAAATAATCTTTATAGTTACTCAGGCTATATCGCTGCATTCTTTCTTATCTTGGTTGCAGTTTTTATTTTAATTGGAATTTCATCAAGAATATTTGGTTTTTATATAAGAGGCCTAGCTGAATATTCTGGATATTGTATGGCTGCCTCATCTTTTTTTGCTTTATCTTATACTTTCGTAGAAGGTGGTCACATTAGAATTACTTTATTTTTAGAAAAAGCTACTGGGATTAAAAAGAGATTTTTGGAATTATGGAGTTTGATAGTTGCAACTATATTTTCTGGCTATCTAGCATTCTATTTTTTGAAAATGCTAAAAATATCTTATGAATTTCAAGAGAGAAGTGAAGGAGCTGACGAAATTTTAATTTGGATACCACAATCAAGTGTTGCTTTAGGATCACTAATATTTTTCATATGTGTATCTCATCAATTAGTTTTGAAAATACAAACAAAAAAAAATGACTGAAATTTTACTTACTATATTTTTCATAAGTGTTCTCTTGATATTTTTAGGCTCAGGAATTTGGGTTGCTATAAGCATGGTTGGCGTTTCATCTATAGGAATGATCCTGTTCACCACAAGGCCAGTTGGTGATGCGATGGCAACAACAATTTGGGGAGCCTCATCCTCATGGACTTTAACTGCACTTCCTTTATTTGTTTGGATGGGAGAAATTTTATTTCGTACGAAGTTATCTGAAAATTTATTTGAAGGATTATCCCCATGGATGCAGAAACTACCCGGTGGCTTAGTGCATGTTAACGTAGTTGGATGTGCTTTATTTGCAGCTATTTCTGGATCTTCTGCAGCAACTGTTGCTACAGTAGGAAAAATGTCAATTCCAGAACTAAGAAAAAGAAAATATCCAGAGAGTATTCTACTTGGAAGTTTAGCTGGTTCAGGAACGCTGGGTCTTCTAATTCCACCTTCAATTATTTTAATTATTTATGGTGTGACTGTCCAAGAATCAATAGCAAAACTATTTATTGCAGGAATTGTCCCAGGAATAATGATTGCGTTGATCTTTATGACATATGTAATGATTTGGTCGTTAATAAATAAAAAATCCATGCCTACTTTTAAACAAGACTTCTCACTTATGGAAAAGGTAAGGAAATCAGGAAAACTGATACCTGTAATATTATTAATAGTTTCAGTTATTGGCTCAATTTATACTGGTATAGCAACCGCAACCGAAGCAGCTTCTTTGGGCGTAGTAGGTGCATTAATTTTATCATACTTTCAAAAGAGTTTGTCTTTAAAAACATTTAAAGAGTCACTCTTGGGAGCTACTAAAACTTCTTGCATGATAGCTTTTATATTAGCTGGAGCCACTTTTTTATCTTTGGCAATGGGCTTTACAGGATTGCCAAGAAATCTTGCTCTATGGATTGAAGGAATGGAACTTTCTCCATATATTTTAATTTTCGTTTTAATGATCTTTTATATAATTCTTGGAATGTTTCTTGATGGTATTTCTGCTGTGGTTTTAACAATGGCTATAATTGAACCAATGATTAGACAAGCAGGTTTTGATATGATTTGGTTTGGTGTCTTTCTAGTTATTGTTGTCGAAATGGCTCAGATCACTCCACCAGTTGGCTTTAATCTTTTTGTTCTTCAGGGTATGGCTAATAAGGATATGGGGTATATAGCAAGAAGTGCGTTTCCACTCTTCTTGCTAATGATATTTGCCGTTATCTTAGTTGTATTATTTCCAGAAATTGCTCTTTGGATGCCTGATCAAATGATAAAAAATATAAACTAGTATTTTGATTTTTTAGACCCGTCAATAACACCTTTCAGCTGATTGTATTCTTTACAATTACATTTCTCAAGAATACTCAATCTTTCTTTTGCTAAGTCCATTCTATTTGTTGCAACATATAACTCACCAAGATATTCGTTAATTCCTATATGGTTTGGTTCAATTGCTAGACCTTGAAGATAATATTTTTCTCCATTTTCAAAATCACCAACTTTTCTAGTAGCAAATCCAAGATAGTTTAAGGTATCTGCTTTATTAGGTTTCTTTTTATTAGATTTTAACAAAAACTTTATAGCTCGCTCGTATCTTTTAATTGCTTTTTCGGTCTTCCCTTTTTTTTCTAATTTTTTTGCAATTTTTATCTGCTCCACAGCTTTATCATATAAAGTTTTTTTTGATCCTGAATCACTTGAACCAGCAGCAAAAGATGTTCCTGCTAAAAAAATTAAAAAGAACATTGAAAAAAATATTTTTTTTATCATTATTTAAATTTCCTTAAGTTAGTTAGTGTTTTTAGCTCTAAGCCATTATCTATTAAATTATTTTTTATAGATATAGCTGTAGATAGTGAACTTTCATTATCCCCATGTATGCACACAGAGTCTATTTCACAAGGTATTTGCTTTCCGCTGTGACAATTAATGGCCTGGTTCTGAACCATGCTTAAAACGTGACTTTTTGCTTTATCTGGATCTGTAATAAGTGCATGTGGCTCTTTTCTAGACACTAAATTTCCATTATCTTCATAATTTCTATCGGCAAAAATTTCACATGCTATCTTCATATCAAATTTCTTTGCAGCCTCTTCCATTTTTGAACCTGTCGGTACCAAATAGATTAAATCTTTATTAAAATTGCAGATTGATTTTGCAATGATAGTTGCAAGCTCAATATCCTCGCAAGCCATATTATTTAATGCACCATGTGGTTTAATATGTGTAACGATTTCACCATGTTTTTCAGCTATATTTTGTAAAATTTCATACTGATCAATTAACAATTTATTTATTTCATCTGACGATAAATTTAGTCTTTTACGTCCAAAGTTTTCTGGATCATTAAATGATGGATGCGCACCTATGCTCACACCGTTTTTCTTACAAATTTTTACAACTTGGTTCATGCTATCTTCATCACCAGCATGATAACCACAAGCAACATTAGCTGAATTGACAATTTCCAGTAATTTTGGATCATTTTCATCTGAATGATGCTTTGATTTTTCACCCAAATCACAATTGATATTAATTTCCATACTAATAAATCATAAGTATAACATGGTATGATAAAAAATATATTAAATCTTGGTGACGCAGCTTTGTATTGCGATTTTGGAAGTGATGTAAATCAAGAAATTAATTCAAATGTTATCAAATATTTTTACCATATAAAAAAATTAAATTTAAAAGGTATTACAAACTTAACTCCATCTTATAATAAATTAATAATTTCATATGATTTAAATATACATTCTTTTTTATCTTTAAAAAAAAAAATTGAAAATATAGAGATTAAAGAAAACAATAAATTAGAAAAAAACTTAATCGAAATTCCTGTGTGTTGTGATAATAATTTTGCATTAGATATTAAAAGAGTTGAAAATAAATTAAAATTAAAATCAGAAATAATCCTAGAAAAATTTTTTAGCAAAAATTACTTTTGTTATATGACAGGATTTGTGGCTGGCATGCCTTTTCTCGGTGATCTTGAAAAGGATATGAGATTAAAAAGATTAGAAACACCAAGAGTTAAAGTTCCAAAAGGTTCAGTTGGAATAACGGAACAATTTTGCAACATATATACTTTTGAAACACCTGGGGGATGGAATATTTTGGGAAATACACCACAAAATATTTTCGACACATCTAATCAATCAAACCCTAATCTTGTTAATCCAGGAGATACTATAAAATTTTATAGAATAACTTTAGATCAATATAATGAAATCAAAAGATAGAAACTACTTTAAAATTTTAAGAGCTGGTATCAACACCACATATCAAGACTTAGGAAGAAATAATTTATATCATATTGGTATTCCTTTTAGTGGAGCGATGGATAAAAGAAATTTTCAATTGTTAAACTCACTTCTACAAAATGATTACAATTCACCGGTAATAGAATTTGCTTATCAAGGCCCGCATTTAAAGTATTTCGGAAAAGATATTTTTTTTTGTATTTCTGGAAATGTATCATTTAAAATTATAACAAAAGAAGGTGTTATTGATGGCAATTCCTACCAATGTTATTTGTTAAAAAATGGTGATGAAGTCGATATTCATTCAACCAACAAGTCTGTTTATGGATATTTTTCGATTAATGGAACCTTTGGTGTTGATTATTATTGGGGAAGCTGTTCAATAAATACACAAGCTCAAATTGGACCAAATAACGGTAATAAATTTTCTAAAGATTTAGAAATTGAAATAATTGATATTAATAATTCTTTTAACAAAAGAAAACTTGATTACTTAGGTAGCACTATTGAAAATATAAGGGTCATTAAAGGCACAAACTATGATTATTTTTCTGAGTCTTCACAAAATAAATTCTTTAAAGAAAGTTTTAAAATTACAAAACTTTCAGACAGGATGGGTATGAGATTAGAAGGTCCAAAAATTGAAAATATCGTTGATCCTAATATAAAATCTGAAGGTTTGGTAAAAGGTGTAATTCAAATAACATCTGCTGGAGATCCAATAATTATGTTATCAGATCATGGGACTATTGGTGGATATCCGAAGATTGCAACCGTCATATCTGCTGACTATGATCGACTGGTACAATTAACACCAGGATCTAATATTAAATTTAAAGATGTAAGTTTAGAGGATGCTGAAACATTATATAAACTTTATCAGATGGAGACTAATAATATTATTTCTCAAATTAAATGAATTTAATTACAAAATTACCAGGACCGCTTTTGATTTTTTTTGGTGCTTTCAGTTTAAGTTTTGGAGGGTTGATAGTCAAATCTTTCGAAGGCTCCACTCTATGGCAGATTCTATTTTGGAGATCAGTTTTTTTTATAATTGTAGTTCTGATCTTTCTAATTATTAGTTATAAGCAAAATTTTATTTCGGCATTTTATAAATCTGGAATCCCTGGTCTTATTGGAGGCATTATACTTGCCTGTGGCTTTAGTGGTTATGTTTTTGCGATGTATAATACTACTGTAGCAAATACTAATTTTATAATTCAAACCCAAACATTATTTTTAGCAATCTTTGGATATATATTTTTAAAAGAAAAAATAAACTTAATAACATTAACTTCTATAGTTTTAGCAATTTCAGGAATAATTTTGATGGTTGGAAGCTCATTAACAATTGGACAAATGAGTGGAAATATTGCTGCTTTTATTATGCCAATATCATTCGCAACATTAATTTTAATAGTTAGAAAATTTCCAAGTGTAGATATGGTTCCATTACAATTTATTGCAGGTGTTATTGCTTTGATCATTGGATATTTTATGTCTAAAACGATCTTTATATCTTTAAATGACATTTTTTTGGGATTTTTAGCTGGTTTTTTCCAACTTGGTTTTGGTTTTATTTTTATTACAATCGGTGCAAGATCTACACCTTCAGCCTTAGTTGGAATCATAATGTTATCAGAGGCAGTTTTAGGACCTTTTTGGGCCTGGATGTTTATAAATGAAAATCCTCCAACCAGCGTTTTAATTGGTGGTTTAATAGTGATATTTGCAGTTTTAATACAATTTCTTTCACTTATGAAAAAAAAAAGTGCAACAAATTAGAGCTATAAATTTATATTAGTTATGTTATAAGAATTTACACGGGAGAGACTACTTTTGTAGCGCCGAAGGAGCAACCACCCCGGAAACTCTCAGGCAAATGGACCGTACATATTAACTCTGGAAAGAGAATAATTCTCGCCGAAGGAGCAAATCTCTCAGGCAAAAAGACAGAGGGGGCATATAGAGTTAATATGAATATAAAAAAAACATCGTTAAATAATCTCCACATTAAGTACGGCGCAAAGCTTGTAGAGTTTGCTGGATATCAAATGCCCATCCAATATAAAGATGGAATTATACAAGAGCATAAATACACACGTTCACACTCTGGTATTTTTGATGTTTCTCATATGGGTCAATTATTTATATCGGGTGGTGATGATCTTACAAATGATCTTGAAAAGATTTTTCCTGCGGATTTGAAAAAATTGAAAACTAATCAAAGTAAGTATTCATTTTTAATGAATAACAAAGGAGGAATTCAGGACGATCTGATAATTACCAAAACATCTGATGGATTTTTAATTATCTTGAATGCTGCATGCAAGTATAATGATTATGAAGTAATAAAATCTAAACTTGATAATCAATATAAATTAATTCTTGACGAGTCATTGTCATTAATTGCATTGCAGGGCCCCGAAGCAAAAAATGTTTTAAATAAAGTTATACCTGGTTGTGACAGTCTAAAATTTATGAACGGAAACAACCATGTCTATAAAAATGAAAAAGTATACATAACTAGATCAGGATATACTGGTGAGGATGGATTTGAAATTTCTATAAAAAATAGTGATGCTGAAACTTTTGTAGAAAGTTTGATAGAAAATGGATCTAAATTGATTGGTTTAGGAGCAAGAGATACATTAAGAATGGAAGCTGGACTCTGCTTGTATGGAAATGATTTAGACAACGATACAAGTCCTATCGAAGCTAATCTAAAATGGGCAATACCTAAGAGCAGAATTGAGACTGAATTTGTTGGATCAGAAGTTTTAAAAAACCAATTTCAAAGCGGAGTAAAAAAATTGAGAGTTGGCATAAAACCAGACAGCAAAGTAATTGCAAGAGGAAATACCAAAATTTACAATGATAAAAATCAAGAAATTGGGAAAGTAACAAGTGGCACATTTGGACCAAGCGTTGAACATCCAATAGCAATGGGATATGTCGATAATAGTTATTCAACTGTAAATACAAAAATATTTCTTGAAGTTAGAGGAAAAAAAATTCCCGCAAATATTTGTAACTTACCGTTTTATAAAAAAAATTACGTAAAAGGGGAAATTAATGTCTGAAGTTAAATATTCAAAAGAACATGAGTGGATTAAACTAGATGGAGAAGAAGCTACAATTGGAATAACCAAGCATGCAACAGAAATGCTTGGGGATATAGTATTTGCTGAACTCCCAGAGAAAGGTTCAAATGTCGATAAAGATGGAACTGCTGGAGTGGTTGAGTCAACGAAAGCTGCTAGTGATGTTTACACTCCTGTTAGTGGAGAAGTTATAGATACAAATCAAATGATAGTTGATGATCCATCAAAAATAAATGAAGACCCAGAAGAGTCTGCATGGTTTTTTAAACTTAAAATAAAAGATAAATCTGAAATGGATAGTCTTATGAGTAAAGAAGAATATGAAAAATTTGCAAAGGAGACATCAGCATAATGTTACCAAATTCAGAAAAAGATTTTATAAAAAGACACATTGGACCTTCTAAAGAAGACCAATCAAAAATGTTAAAAGAATTAAATTATCAATCAATAGATGATTTAATGAATAACACTGTTCCAGAAAAAATAATGTTTAAAGGTGAGCTTAATATCGGAGAATCTAATTCGGAATATGAGGCGTTAAGAAAATTAAGAGCAATTTCAAAAAAAAATCATGTTTACTCAAATTTTATTGGAATGGGTTATTATGGAACTTATACGCCATATGTAATTTTAAGAAATATTTTAGAAAATCCAGGTTGGTATACATCATATACACCTTATCAGCCTGAAGTAGCTCAAGGAAGACTTGAGATGTTATTAAACTTTCAACAAATGATTGTTGATTTTACTGGAATGGATATCGCTAATGCTTCTTTATTGGATGAAGGTACAGCAGCAGCAGAAGCCATGGGTCTTAGTCATAGATTAAATAAAAAAGATAGTAATTTAGTTTTTGTGTCTGAGGATTGCCATCCTCAAACAATAAATGTAATTCAAACTAGAGCCGAACCAATGGGTTTAAAAGTTTTAGTTGGAAAAGAAGATGAAGTTTTAGATCAATTAAAAGAGGATTTAGTTTGTGGAATTTTACAATATCCTGGAACTTTAGGAGATATTAAAGATCCTAGTGAAGCAATTAGCAAAATTCATAAAAAAAACGGTAAGGCTGTATTAGCTTGTGATTTATTAGCATTAGCAAAATTAAAAACACCAAGAGAACTTGGTGCTGATATAGCTGTTGGGAGCTCTCAGCGATTTGGAATACCAATGGGGTATGGAGGTCCACATGCAGCATTTTTTGCAACTAAAGACGAGTATAAAAGATCGATGCCTGGTAGAATTGTTGGTGTGTCGGTTGATAGACATGGTAACAAGGCATATAGATTATCTTTACAGACTAGAGAGCAACACATCAGAAGAGATAAGGCGACAAGCAATATTTGTACTGCACAAGCTTTATTAGCAATTGTTTCAGCAGCATATGCTATTTATCATGGCCCAGATGGAATTAAAAATATTTCTGAAAGAGTTTCTCAATTAGCAAAAAGTTTTGCTGATAAAATAAAACAGTCAGGTTATGAAATTTATTCTGATTATTTTTTTGATACTGTTACAATTATTACCAAAGAAAAGACTGATCAAATTTATAAAAATGCTCTAAATCAGAAAGTTAATATACGAAAAGTAAATTCTGAAATGCTTGCTGTCTCTTTTGATGAAAGAAAAAACGTTTATAGAGTAAATCAATTATTAAAAATTTTTAATGCTGCAGAATCAATAAAAAAAGAGGATCCTTCAGTTAAATTACCTAATTTACCAAAAAATTTATTAAGAACTTCAAAATATTTAGAGCATCCAATTTTTAACTTATATCATTCAGAAACTGAAATGCTTAGATATCTTAAAAAGCTAGAGGATAAGGATATAGCATTAAATAGAACTATGATAGCACTTGGTTCGTGCACAATGAAGTTAAATGCTGCCGCTGAAATGATCCCGATTTCTTGGAAAGAATTTGCAGAACCTCATCCTTTTGTTCCAGTTGAACAAATGGAAGGTTTTAGAGATTTGTTTACTGATTTAAAAAATTGGTTAAGATCTATAACAGGTTTTTCTGGTGTTTCTCTACAACCTAATGCAGGCGCTCAAGGAGAATATGCAGGTCTAATGGTTATAAGAAAGTACCACTTAGATAGAGATGATGCCCATCGTAATATATGTTTAATCCCAAGTTCGGCACATGGTACAAATCCAGCAAGCGCACAAATGGTTGGAATGAAAGTCGTTGTTATTAATTGTGATAAAGAGGGAAATGTAGATTTCGATGATTTAAAGAAAAAAGTAGAGCAACATTCAGAAAATCTTGCAGCTTTAATGGTAACTTACCCATCTACCCATGGAGTATTTGAGGAAAAAATAACTGATATTTGTGAGTTAGTTCATAAACATGGTGGACAGGTATATATGGATGGAGCAAATTTAAATGCCCTTGTTGGAGTTGCAAAGCCTGGAAATTTTGGTCCAGATGTTTGTCATATTAATCTGCATAAAACATTTTGTATTCCTCACGGTGGTGGTGGACCTGGAATGGGACCTATAGCTTGTAAAAAACATTTACAAGTTTATCTGCCTAATCATCCAGTAATAAAAGATTGCGGACCAACAAGTGGAATTGGAGCAGTATCAGCAGCTCCTTGGGGTAGTTCAAGTATTCTATCAATCTCTTGGATGTATATTAAAATGATGGGATCAGAAGGATTAAAGCTTGCTACTCAAGTCGCAATTTTAAACGCAAATTATATTGCTCATAGACTTAAAGATCACTTTCCTATTTTGTACAAAGGTGCAAATGGCAATGTTGCACACGAGTGCATAATTGATATTAGAAATATTAAATCTGAAACAGGGGTAACTGAAGAAGATATTGCAAAAAGAATGATAGATTTTGGATTTCACGCACCAACTATGTCATGGCCTGTAGCTGGCACTATGATGATAGAGCCAACTGAAAGCGAAGGTTTATCAGAAATAGACAGATTTTGTGACACTTTAATTAAGATTAAACAAGAAATTGAAAAAATTAAATCAGGTGAATTTGATAAAATTGATAATCCAATTAAAAACGCTCCTCACACAGACACTGAATTATCATCAGATGTATGGGAACATAAATATTCAAGACAAGAAGCAGCATATCCTGCAAGTTTTTTAAAACAAAACAAATTTTGGCCTCCAGTTGCTCGGGTAGACAATGTTTATGGAGATAAAAATATATTCTGCACATGTCCAAGTATGGATGAATTTAAAGAAGACGCAGCATAGCCTTAATGCGAATTGCAGTAATCGGATCAGGAATCTCTGGTTTATCAGCAGCACAAAAGCTTTCCAAAAAACATCATGTTGATTTATTCGAAAGCGAAGATCATTTTGGTGGTCATTCATATACTTTAGATACTTTAATTAATGGTAAAAAAGTTCCTGTAGATATTGGCTTTATTGTTTTTAATCATGAAACTTATCCAAATCTCATAAATTTTTTTAACGAATTAAAAATTGAAATTGAAAAAAGCGATATGTCATTTTCTGTTTCTGTAAAAAATACAAATTATGAATATTGCGGTAGAGGTTTAAACGGAATTTTTGCAAATAAAGCTAATCTTTTTAATTTAAAATTTTTAAAAATGTTTTTTGATATTATAAATTTCTACAAAAAGTGTGATCAAATTAAAAGTTTAAATGAAGAGATTACTCTTGGTGAATTTCTTCAAAAAAATAAATGGTCAAAAAATTTTATTAATTTTCATCTAATCCCAATGGTTTCTGCTATCTGGTCTATGCCCCCAGTAGAAGCAAATCAAATGCCAATTAAATTTTTTTTAAAATTTTTTCAAAATCATGGACTTTTTAAATTAAAAAATAGACCACAATGGTACACAGTCACCAACAGAAGTAGAACTTATGTAGAGAAAGTATTAACTCAAATAAGTGGAGAATATTTTAAAAATTATAAGATTAGTTCGATAAAAAGAAATAAAATTGGTGTTCAAGTATATTACGGTGCTAGTAACGAATTTTTTGACTATGATAAAGTTGTCATCGCTACTCATGCAGATGATGCATTGAAAATTTTGAATGAGCCGACTGAGGAAGAAAAAAAAATACTTTCAAATTTTAAATATAAATCCAATCTAGCAGTAATACATACTGACGATGTATGTATGCCAAACAATAAAAAAGTTTGGTCTTCATGGAATTCCTCAGTTGATAAATCAGATATTAGTAAGACATCATTAACTTATTGGTTGAACTTATTACAAAATCTGAAGACAGAAAAAAATATTTTCTTAACCTTAAATCCTTTTTTTGAAATAGATCAAAAAAAAATCCTACAAAAAGTTACTTTTACCCACCCTTATTTTGATCAACATGCTTTAAATAATCAAAAATTATTAAAAGAAATACAAAATAAAAGAAATGTATTGTTTTGTGGTAGTTATTTTGGTTACGGTTTTCATGAAGATGGAATAAAATCATCCATTAATATGATTGAAAACCTAAATGATTAAAAATTCCAATATTTACGAAGGTAAAGTAATTCATAAAAGATTTAAGCCAAAATATCACTTTTTTAAATACAACGTTTTTTCACTTTTTTTAGATCTTGATGAAATTAATTTGATACAAAAAAAAATTAAAATTTTTTCTAACAATAATTTTAATATTTTAAGTTTTTATGACAAAGATCACGGACCTAGAGATGGTAGTGATTTAAAAGCCTGGGTAATAGAAAATTTAAAATCAAACAACATTCAATTTGAAAACATAAAGGTAAAATTGCTTTGTTATCCTAGAATATTTGGTTACGTATTTAATCCATTAAGTATTTTTTTCGTTTATGATAATCATTCAAAAATTATAGCTATATTGTATGAAGTTAAAAATACATTTGGTGAGCAACATACTTATATATTTAAAGTCAACGACGAAAAAATAATTACAAATAGCTGCGAGAAGAAGTTTTTCGTTTCACCATTTATTGAAATGAAAAGTAAATACAATTTTAGAATCCTCAAACCTGAAAAAATGTTATCCGTAATAATTGATCAAAGTGATAAGGAAGGAAAATTGTTATATGCTTCACAAGATGGGGTTGCAAAAGAAATTAACAATAAAAATATGCTTATATCTTATATTTCTCACCCTTTAATGACCTTTAAAGTTATTGCCGCAATTCATTTTGAAGCATTAAAATTATGGTTAAAGGGAGTTAAGTTAGTTAAAAAAAACATAAAAATAAAAAATAATATTACGTTTGAAAAAAAATGAATTTTAATCTTTTGTCAGATAAAATCGTATTTAATTCTTTAAAACTAATAAAGCATGGATTTCTTGAAATTCAAAATCATGACAGCAAAATATATAAGTTTGGTAATGAGAGTGAACAATTAAGAGCAAAGATTAAAATTAACAAACCTGGTTTAACACTTCAAATAATAAAATCGGGAAGTGTAGGACTTGCAGAAGCATACATGCGAAATGAATTTGAAACAGATAATCTGACTAATCTAATAGAAATAACAGCTAAAAATATAAAAATTGTCTATAAATTTTCAGGTATTTTTGATTTATCAATGATTAATAAATTAAAGAGTATTTTCATAAAAAATAATAAGAGTAGAAGTAAGAAAAATATTTCAAAACATTATGATTTAGGAAATGATTTCTTTTCATTATGGTTGGATCCTTCACTTACTTATTCAAGTGCAATTTTTGAAAAACAAAAAGACGATTTATTTTCTGCTCAACTAAATAAATATAAAAAGCTTACAGAATTAATAAAGCCAAACGTAGGAAATAAAATTTTAGAAATTGGCTGTGGTTGGGGTGGCTTCGCTGAATATGTGGGTAAAAATTACGATGTAAAATTAGATTGTATAACAATTTCTAAAGAGCAATTTGAATTTTCAAAAAAAAGAATATTTGAAAAAGGATTGAATGAAAAAGTGAATATATTTTTGAAAGATTATAGAGATGTAAAAGACAAATATGACTCTATCGCATCTATAGAAATGATAGAAGCGGTTGGGCAAAATTATTTAGTCAATTATTTTAAAAGTATTAAAAAAAATCTATCTGAGAATGGAAGGGCCGCGATACAAGCGATAACAATCGATGATAGTTTATTTGACAGATATAAAACCAAAGAAGACTTTATACAAAAATACATATTTCCTGGAGGTTTTTTGCCATCAAAAAGAAAATTATATGATTTATCTAGTAGCAACGGTTTAGAAATTAAAAAATACGAGTCATATGGCTCTCACTATTCCAATACTTTAAAAATATGGAGAGATGAATTCCTAAAAAAATGGGAAGAGATTTCAAAACATGGATTTGATAATAAATTTAAACGTATGTGGCATTTTTATTTGTCATATTGTGAAGCTGGGTTTAAATCAAAGAATATAGATTTAATTCAATTTTCCATGCAAAATAAAATTTAATATGATTAACAAAAAATTTTTTAAAGTATTTTTATTGATAATTTTCACAGGATTAATTACAAGCTGTATAAATAATCAATCTATGAAACCAGAAGATTTTAAAGATCAAAAACCAAGACTAATAATTGAAGAATATTTAAGCGGAAACGTCAAAGCTTGGGGTATACTACAAAATAGATCAGGTAAAGTTACAAGACAATTTTCAGCAGACCTAGACGGTAAGTGGGATGGCAAACAACTTATATTAGACGAAAAATTTATTTGGAATGATGGTGAAATACAAAATAGGCAATGGGTAATAGATAAAATTGATGAACATAATTACGAGGGAACTGCAGGCGATGTAGTTGGTAAGGCTAGGGGGTATTCATATGGCCCAGCATTTAAATTTGAGTATGTTTTGTTGGTTCCTGTGAAAGGAAAAAATATCAAAATTACTTTTGATGATTGGATATTTATGCAAGACGAAAGAGTAGCTATCAACAGAGCTAAGATGACAAAATTTGGAATTAAAGTTGCAGAGTTGACTGTGATGTTTGTTAAAGATTAATTTTATTTTTTTTGTAATTTAGTTAATTTCCGTATTAAATAAAAATATAATCGATCAGGTATTATTTTTAAAAATTTAAGGATCAAAGTTAATTCTTTTGGGTAGTGTATTTCAAAATTAGAACCATTAATAAGCCCATCATAAATTTTGTCTGCCGAGAATTCTGGAGTTTTTAGAAAAGGCATCTTAAAATCATTCTTATCAGTCATTGGTGTTTTGATAAAACCTGGAGAAACTAAACAAACCCTCACTCCATATCTTCCAAAATCAAAATGTAAACTTTCAGCAAGATTACTTAAAGCAGCTTTGGATGGTCCATAGCCACTTGAGTTAGGTAAGCCTTTGTATCCTGCAATCGAAGATACAATGGTAATAATACCTTTTCCTCTTTCTCGAAAATGAGTTTCAACTGCTTTTATACAATTTAATGTTCCAAAAAAATTTACTTTAAATACATTTTCAATTTGCTCTACATCAATTTCTTTTTCTTTTTTTGGATCCCAAGTTCCCGTAGAAAAAAAACAAATTTCGATGTCACCAAGTTCCTTTTTTATATTTTCAAAAACAGACTTACACTTTTCCTTATCATTTACATCAAGTGGAAAAGATTTAATATTTTGATGCTTATCTTCGATTTCTTTTAATAAATTTTCTCTTCTTGCAGAAATAGCAACTGTCCATCCATTATTAGCAAATTTTAACGCAAGTGCTTTGCCAATTCCTGTACTTCCGCCGGTGATCCAAATTACTTTTTTATTCATATTTAACTGCTGTATAGTACTTAAATGCTAAAAAATAAAATTTTATCTTTTATTCTCTTTGCAATTACTACGTTTTCAGCTTCATTTATTGGAGGTTTGGTTACTATAAATTTTAAAGAACCTTGGTATTCAAATTTATCTAAACCTCAATACAATCCACCAGATTGGATATTTGGGCCAGTATGGACATTACTTTATTTATTTATGACAATAGCCATATGGAATGCGTGGCATAAAAACATGAAAAATTTAAATATTGTATTTTTATATTTCATTCATCTTTTTTTTAATACAACTTGGAGTGTTGTTTTCTTTGGTTTCCATAATATTTCTTTAGCAATTTTAAATCTTGTTGTGTTAATTATATTTATTGTTTTATTGGTATTTAAATATAAGAATATAAGTCAATTAAGCATGTATTTGATGATTCCATATTTGTTATGGTGTTGTTTTGCATTGCTTTTAAATATAAACATTTTTTTGATAAACTAATATGGATGATGTTGTAATAGTAGGTGGTGGTATAATTGGAGCTGCAACTGCATACTTTATGTCCAAAGAAGGCAGAAAAGTAAAAGTCATTGAAAGGGATCCAACTTATAAAACTGCGTCATTCCCATTATCACTTGGTGGATTTAGACGACAGTTTTTTCAAAAAGAAAATATTCTTTTAGGAAAATTTGCAAGGGAATTTATATTTCAAATACCAGAATTATTAAAAACTGAAAAAAATCCAAATCCAACAGCTAGCATGGTGCCTAATGGATACCTTCTAATGTTTGGACCAGATCATGCAGAAGAGCAATACAGAGCTTTAGAAAATCATAAAGAATGTGAAGCGGGTACAAAAAATATTAAAGGTTCTGAATTGAAAAAATATTTTCCTTACATTAATGAGGAAGGAATTGAAACTGCAACATTTACTGATAACAAGAGCGAGGGATGGATTGATCCATTTTTATTTCATAGCGCATTAAAGCATAAAGCAATTGATCTTGGGGCAGAATTCATTAAGGGAGAAGTTAAGAGCCTATCTGAAATTAATGCAAAGACAATTATTTCTGCAGCTGGGTGTTGGACTAAAGAACTACTTGAAGATATTCCTGTAGTACCTCAAAAACATACAGTCTTTAGAGTTAAATGTCCTAAACATATTCCAGAGATGCCATTATCCGGAGATCTAACAACAGGAGTATATTGGCGACCAGAAGGAAAAGAATATTTAGCAGGTTCTCCAATTTCAGTATTTGATGCAGAAGATCTTGAACCTGCATGGAATGATTTTGAAGAATTAGTTTGGCCTGCTCTTGCAAAAAGAATACCAGCATTTGAAGAACTAAAGTTAACAGGTGGATGGGCTGGATATTATGATTGTAACAAATTAGATAATAATGCTGTAGTTGGAAAACATCCAAAATATGAAAATGTTTACATGGCCTCAGGATTTACCGGCAGAGGTTTAATGCAAGCACCAGGAATTGGTAGAGCTCTAACTGAATTAATAACTACAGGCAATTATCAAACAATAGATATTAGTGTTTTTGCAGTCGAAAGAGTATTAAATAGCTCAGCAAGACCCGAGCCCTACGTCTTATAATTTTTTTACGTAAACTCCCATCATCCCATTAAAAAAAGATACAGCAATTATAAGAATTTGACCTTTTAGTGAGTAAAAATCAAATGATGGATAAAAACTGATAGCTATACTCAAAAAAATATAGGTTAATAAAAAGGGTCTATAAAACTTCTTTAAAAATTTCATAAAAATTCTAATTAAATTTTTACAAGCATTTTTCCTATGTTTTTACCTTCTAATAAATTAATGAATGATTTTGGCGTATTTTCTATACCTTCGTAAACAGTTTCTTTAAATTTAATTTTATCTTCTAATAACCATTTAGTCATATCGGTTTCAAACTGTTCTCTATCATTTTCATGATCAAAAATTATAAAACCTTTAATAGTTAGTCTTTTTACAAGAACATGAGCCATATTTTTTAAACCAGAGCCAGGATTAGTTGCATTCATTTGGGATATCCTTCCACAAATTACAATCCTTCCAAAGTTCTTCATTTGAAAAATAGCTGACTCTAAGAAATCACCACCTACATTATCAAAATATAAATCAAATCCTTCAGGACAAACTTCTTTAAGATGCAAAACAAGATTTTCAATTTTTTTATAGTTAAACGCATGATCAATTTTTAAATCATTTTTTAACCATTTAACTTTTTCATCTGATCCTGTACTTGCAATTACTTTACAACCCATATTTTTTGCAATTTGACAAACAGTAGATCCAACACTACCTCCAGCTGAAGAAACAAGGATTGTTTGACCTGGTTTTAATTCACCATGTTTAAAAAGTCCTATATAAGCTGTATGACCTGTCATTCCAAGTGGACCTAGATATGTTTGTATAGGAATATTCATTGGCTCAATTTTTTTTAGATCATTGGAATTACAAACAAAGTAATCTCTCATTCCAAAATTACTAAAAACAATATCTCCTTCTTTAAAATTTTTGTCTTTAGATTCTTTAACTATTCCTAACGCATAACCTTCCATCTCTTCACCAATATTAAAAGGTGGTTTATAGTTTTTTCTTTCAGTCATCCTTGCCCTCATATAAGGATCAACTGAAATCCATAAATTTAAAACCAATATATTGTTCTTGGCATCTAAAGATATCTCTTTTGTTTTTATTTCAAAGTCAGTTTCTTTTGGCAAACCTGTAGGGATATAGTTTTTTAAAGCTACGAATTTGCTTGTTACAGGCATTAATTATGATCCCCAAATAATATCAAGTATTCTCTCTCTTTTGCATGCTTTCTTATATTTTAAATAATTTTCTAAATATACTTGATAGTAATCTTGATGTTTATCCTCTGCTTTGTAAAAAATCTCAAATTCTTTAACATATGTGACTACCTTCTTTTTAAATTTCTTTTCTAATCTTTTTATATCTTTCTCAATTAAATCTTTCTGATAATCGTTTTCATAAAATGCTACAGATCTGTAGCTGTATCCTTTATCGCAAAACTGGCCATAAGCATCAAATGGATCAATATTAAGCCAGAAGTTTTTTAAGAGTTCTTTATAGGATATTTTCTCTTTGTCATAAATTATTTCAACAACCTCAAAATGACCAGTATCTCCATAGGTGACTTCTCTATATGTTGGATTTGCAGTGATCCCTCCTGAGTAACCTGATATAACTTCTTCTACACCTTCCAACATTTCAAAAGATTCTTCCATGCACCAGAAGCAACCTCCTGCAAAATACGCTTTATCTTTTGAATGAGAGAATGATGTAGATACAAGAAATAATAGTAAAAAGTAGTAAAATAACCTCATATCTAAAATATATAATAATGAGGGTTTAAATCTATGGTATTAAAGGTAGCTACTTATTTAAGTAGCATACCTTTAATAAATCTATTTTATTTTTTTTGATATTTAGCAGCTTCTTCTGATCCACTAGTTGCAGACCCTTTACTGTAAGAATGCGCACCCATTCCTGCTAATTGGCCATCTTTTACGATCAAATATTGATTTCTAATTTCTTTTCCTTCAAAGAAACATTCCAATATTTCTCTAACACCATCTGCATATCTTGCTTGAGCAGATAAAGATGTACCAGAAGTGTGAGGCGTCATTCCATGATTTGGCATTGTTCTCCATACATGGTCGTTTGGAGCAGGCTGTGGAAACCATACATCACCTGCGTAACCACTTAGCTGTCCACTTTTTAGGGCTTTAGCTATTGCATCTCGATTACAAATTTTACCTCTTGCAGTGTTAACTATGTATGCTCCTTTTTTCATTTTACTTATCATTTCATCATCAAACAAATTTTCAGTTTCAGGATGAAGCGGGCAATTAATTGTAACAACGTCGCAAACTTTTACCATAGATTCCACTGATTCATGAAAAGTTAAGTTTAGTTCTTTTTCAACACTGTCAGGTAATTTATGTCTGTCAAAATAGTGCAAATGAACATCAAATGGTTTCATTTTTCTAAGTGCATCTAATCCGATCCTTCCAGCAGCAACGGTTCCTATATGCATTCCTTCAACGTCATAACTTCTTTGAACAGCATCTGCAATATTCCATCCACCTTCATTAACTATTCTATGTTGATTGTGATAATCTCTAACCATTGAAACAATCATCATTACTATGTGTTCAGCAACTGATCTAGAATTACAGAAAGTTACTTCAACAACATCAATTTTATTATCCATTGCTGCTTGTAAATCAACGTGATCAGAACCTATTCCTGCTGTTATTGCCATCTTAAGGTTTTTAGCTTTAGCGATTCTTTCTTTAGTTAAATAATAAGGGAAAAATGGTTGAGAGATAACAATGTCAGCATCAACAATATGTTTATCCGCTTCGCATCCATCTCCATCTTTACTGTTAGTAACAACCAATTCGTGTCCATTACTCTCTAAAAACTTTCTCAAACCAAGTTCACCTGAAACACAACCAAGTAATTGGCCTGGTGTAAAATCTCTTCCTTTAGGCGATGGCAATGTCATTCCATCTGGATATTTCTCTAATTTTGGTAAATCCGACAGAGGATAAGATTTAGGCATTCCTCCTTTTGGATCATCATACAATACACAAAGTACTTTCATTTTTACTCCTATTACTAGCTTCTCTAAGCTGAATTATTAATTATTATTTGAAAAGACTAGCACAAGTTAAATAGGACTAGCAAACAAATTGTGTTTATTTTGGGTAATTCCTTTTAGCAATAAATTTGTTCAAGATTATGCCAAAAACTATCACAATAATTGATCCGCTTATAACTGGGGAAATTAAATATTCAAATGAAACTGACCCCATGATCACAATTATAGGATTTCCTCCTGCAGGAGGGTGGGTTACATTAAGAATAATCATTAATCCGACACCTATTCCAACAGCAACAGGTATAATAATATATATCGGAAGTGGAACGAAATTCACAAATATCACACCAACAAGTGAAGTTAAAAAATGACCAAAAAATATATTTTTAGGTTTTGCAAAAGGACTTTCTGGATACCCATAAAGCAAAACCATTGTAGAACCAAAGGAAGCAATCAAAAATAATCCATAAGGTGTTTTATAAGTAAGCAATGACAAAACCCCAATTGTCATAGTAGAAAATATTGCAGCGATAACAGGTTTTTTAATATCTATATTATTCATCAATGCTGAGTTTCTTAAGTGCAATTAATGGCATTAATACACAGTTTTTTCTAGATATATTTTTTTTATTAAACAATTTATTAAATTTATTTAGATTTTTTGGCAAAGGCTTAATTTCATTTTCAAAATAATCGATAAGATTTTTTAATAAGTAATTCACTTTATTTTTACTTTTTTTGATAAGTTTTTGAGATATTAAGCTTGCAGAAGCTTGACAGTAAACACAGGACTCTGTCTGATACCCGATATCCCGTATTATGTTTTTCTTAATATTAACTCTCATTTCAATTATATCACCACAAGTTTTATTTTTATATTTCGATCTATGAGTGTAATCTTTCAATATTTTATTATTAGTCGTGTCGGATGCAATTTTTATTATATCTAAATCCATATTTATTTAATAATATCACTAAAAATTTATAAAAAATAAATTAATTTATGCCAGATTTAAAAAATCCTAAAGTAGCTATTCCAATTGTTTTATTTGCAGGCATACTTTGGTCATTTGGACCATATGTTGTGAGACATATAGATCAACCTGAAACTGTCCCTTGGCAATACTTATTTGCAAGAGGCATTGTTATTTTTTTATTGCTCAATGTTTACTTATTCTTGGAAGAAGGAATTTCATTTTATAAAAATTATTTAAAAATTGGGATATCTGGAATTATAGGTGGTGCTGGTTTAGGAACAGCAATGATAACTTTTATTTGGTCAATTACTAACACGACAGCAGCAGTAACTTTATTATGTTTAGCTGCAATGCCTTTTATAACCGCGCTACTTGGTTTTCTATTTTTGAAAGAAAAAATTTCAATCACAGTTTGGATATCAATTCTAGTTGCTGCATTTGGTATAATAGTAATGGCTTACGGTAATACCGAAGAAAATTCTTTTATGGGTCTAATATTTGGATTAGTATCTGCACTAGGTTTTTCAATTTTTTCAGTAAGTCTGAGATGGAGAAAACAAACCCCCAAGTTTACAACAGTTGCTATAGCAGGCCTATTTTGTTTTTTATTTTCAACAGTTATGCTTTTAAATAATGATGCAAATTTCTTATCTTCAAATAAAAATGAAGCATTATTTGCTACTCATGGAACACTTGTTTGTATGGGTTTAATTCTTTACTCAATTGGATCAAAACATATTCCAGCAGCTGATTTGACTTTATTATCATTGACTGAAGTAATAGGAGGAATATTTTGGGTTTGGCTTCCTTGGCTTGGAATAAATGAAATTCCTTCAACAAACACAATTATTGGTGGTTTCTTCATTTTTTTAGCTATTTTTTATTATAGTATGATAATGCAATCTAATAGAAGATTTATTGGATTAAATTAATTTTACATGGTTCAAAATAACAAGATTGTTAATAGTTGGAATGAATGGGATCCATTAAAACATGTAATTGTTGGAAGAGCAGATGGTACTTGTATTCCAGCACCTGAACCTGCTTTAGATGCTAAAGTTCCAGAGGACTCTGATATGCGAGGAACTTATGGTCCAAGAACTGAGGACACTGTCAATAAAGCTAATGAACTATTAGATAACTTTTCAAATTTGCTTGAAAAAAGGGGAATAAAAGTTGATAGACCAACACCTTTAGATTTTAATCAACCAACATCAACCCCTGACTGGAAAGCCGAAACTATGTTTGGATGTATGCCACCTAGAGATGTTTTGTTAACTGTGGGAAATGAAATATTAGAAGCTACAATGAGCTACAGGTGCAGATGGTTTGAGTACCTATGTTACAGACCATTATTAAAAGACTATTATAATAAAGATCCAAATATGAGACATGAGTCAGCGCCAAAACCCAGATTAACAGATGCCGATTATAGAAAAGATTATTTATCAGATAAAATTGGTGTAACTAAAAGACTTGAATGGACAGAAAATAAATACTTTGTCACAACCGAGGAAGAGCCATTATTTGATGCCGCAGATATTTTAAGATTTGGAAAGGATTTGGTTGTACAACACGGATTTACAACTAACTTAAAAGGAATTGATTGGATAAAAAGACATTTTAAGGATCATAGAGTTCATGCTGTAAATTTCCCAGGCGATCCTTATCCAATTCATATTGATGCAACCTTTACCCCAATTAAAGAAGGGTTAATTATTAATAATCCACAACGAAGACTTCCAAAAGAACAAAGAAAATTATTTGAAGATAATGGATGGGAAATTATTGATGCTGCACAACCTGCTCATAATACCCCACCACCACTTTGTTACTCTTCAGTATGGCTATCAATGAATGTTTTAGTTCTTGACCCTAAAACTGTATGCGTTGAAAAAAGTGAAAAATATCAAGCTGAACAGTTAGATAAATTAGGTATGGAAGTTATCCCTGTAGAATTGAGAGATGCATATGCTTTTGGTGGAGGCCTTCATTGTTGTACAGCCGATGTTTATAGAGAAGGTACTTTAAAAGATTATTTTCCAAAACAATAAAATGAACGCAAAAATTAATACAAAACGTAAAAGAGTAAAATTTGCTTCAGACAATGTGACAGGAGCTTGTCCAGAAGTTTTGGATGCAATTATCAAAGCAAATGATGGTATTGCTCCTCCGTATGGTAACGATGAAATTTCAGGTGTGCTACAAGAAAAATTTTCTAAAATTTTCGAAAAGGATGTAATTGTTTACCCCACAGCATCAGGAACTGCATCAAATGCTTTAGCACTTTCCGCTATATCTCCATCATTTGGAAATATTTATTGCCATAAATTTTCTCATATCAATGTTGATGAGTGTGGAGCCCCTGAATTTTACACAGGTGGAGCAAAACTTGTTCCATTGAACGGTAAAGATGGCAAAATAACAGTTGATGAGCTAAATGATAATATTGGAGGGTTTGGTATTGTGCATCACACTCAACCATCTATTGTTAGTATAACTCAAGCAACAGAAACTGGTGAAGTTTATACTTTAGATCAAATTAGAAATATCTCTGAAATTGCACATAAAAAAAAATTAAAAGTACATATGGATGGTGCTAGGTTCGCTAATGCGCTTGTTTCACTAGATGTTACTCCCGCAGAAATGACATGGAAATCAGGAATTGACATATTATCTTTTGGAGCAACGAAGAACGGATGTATAGCAGCTGAAGCAATTATTATATTTAATAAGGAATTAGTTGGCAATTTACCTTTTTTGTTAAAAAGATCCGGTCATCTATTGTCTAAAATGCGTTTTGTTTCTGCACAATTAGATGGATATATCTCAAATGATGTTTGGTTAAAAAACGCAAGGCACGCAAATCTAATGGCAAAAAAATTAAGCGATGGTTTAGTTTCTAGTAATCAAGTTAAACTTGAATATCCAACTGAGGCAAATGAAGTTTTTGTTAAACTGCCAAAAAAGATGGTTGAGCATTTAAATACAGAAGAATATATGATGAGCAATGAGGAATTAGGCGGTAAGACGGTTAGACTTGTTACAGCTTGGAATACCAAAAGTAGTGAAGTAGAAGAGTTTCTAAAAACTATATCTAATTAACTAGGATTTTCTTTTAAAAATTTAATATAGTTGATTACTTCATCAAATTTGTCATCAGGAATATCTTTATAAGTAGAATTAAATTTGTTTTTTACACATATTGCTACATGAGCATATGGATTTCTTCCTTTTGGATGATTTGGATGATCAGGAAGTTGACCATGTAAATAATCGCCAGCTTCCTGTATCATTTTCCACAGTTTACTTGCGTTTTCTTTGTTCACAAAAATCTAATCTTTGATTTATCTCTTTATTATCGAGTTGTAGATAGAGTTTTTTAATTAAATTAATTTAATAAATTTTCTTTCCAAAAAGCTAAATACTCTGGCATAAAAGTTTTTCCATGGTTACCCCCTTCAGTAACACCTTTTCCAATACAATTTTCTTTTTTAAGACCCTTGAACATTGTTTTAAAAGCTTTTCTTGGATTTTTACGTGATAACTCATTAAATTCATCCAAACTTTTTATTTTTGTATTTTTTATAATTAAATCAATGAACTCTTTATTAGGATTCCCATCATCCTCTGTGTAAAAATTAGGACACTTCCAAAAATATTGAGTTCTTTTTTCAATTTCTGGCTCATAATTTCCAGTAAATAAATGATACCATCCCTCTCTTAAATCGATTCTAATATCAGCACCTTTAGCTTGCATTTTTTCCATTATATCTACACATGGACCTGGCAAGGTATAATCCTCAGCTAAACCATGTACATACCAAATTTTAGTTTCTTTAACTGGCGTTGGATTTCTAAACATTCCAGTAATTCCACATTCAGCAGATCTTGGTTGAGACGCAGCAAAATAGAGATCTTTACTAACTAATATATCTCTCAATCTTTTTTCTGCAGCCATTATTGAAAGATTTCCTCCCCTTGAATAACCAGAGACACCTACTTTTTTAATATTTATTTTTGGATCCTTGCTGAGATACTCTAATGCCATAAATACATCTATATAAGTAGACCATATAGAAGCCTTTGATTGATCTGTATAAGTATGTTTTGCGCCTCTCGCAGAAAAATTATCTAAATACATTGTCGCTATCCCCATGTCTAACAAAGGTTTTTGTTGATCTCTCATAAACTCTAGCCAATTTGCAGTAAATTCATCAGCACCACCACTACTATGAACGATTAATAATAAAGGAAAAGGACCTTCTCCCTTTGGATAAGTAATAAGAGCATCAACTATTATTGGGCTCTCTTTATACCAGCCCTCCATAATACCTTTATAATCAGAAGTTTGATATGAATTAATCTTAATTAATTCTCCATTGCCTAGTTGTTTAGATAATTTTTTTAGTGGTGTTTTTTTTGGTTTAATTGTTTCTGCGTTAAGAACTGTATTTGAGATAAAAATTAATAATGCAATAACAAAAATTTTTTTCATAATTTAAAATAACAGATTCTGAAATGTATGTCTATTTGCTTCAAAATTAAAAATAGCTATTTGATTTATCTCAAAAAGTTCTAGGATTAATTAGATTAATTGAGCTTCAACAAATTCCCAATCTATAAGATTATCAACAAATTTATCTAAATATTCAGGTCTTCTATTTCTATAATCAATGTAATATGAATGCTCCCAGACATCACAACCAAGTATTGGTTTTAAGTTATCAATTAAAGGATTAGCAGCATTAGCTGTTTTTGTAACAACCAATTTATCATTATTTAAAGATAACCAACACCAACCTGATCCAAATTGAGTTATTCCTGCTTGTTTGAATTCATCTTTGAATTTTTCAACACTTCCAAAATCTTCTACAATTTTTTTCTCAAGTTTTGACGGAATATTCCCACCACCTTTTGGCTTCATGCACTTCCAAAAAAGATTATGGTTCCAGTGCTGGCTTGCATTATTAAATATTCCAGCTTTTGAGTTATCTTTTGAGCTTTTAACAATTATATCTTCCAATGACATTTCAGCCATGTCCGTATCTTTTATAAAATTGTTAAGATTTGTTATGTAGGTTTGATGATGTTTTCCATGATGTAATTCTAATGTTTCTTGTGACATTATTGGAGACAAAGCCTCATTAGAATAATCTAGTTTTGGTAATTCAAATGTCATAGTTATTTTTTATAATATTTTCTTGTAAATAAACTTAATTAAGTTGACGCAATTAAATACAAAATTAGTTTTCTAAAGCGTTTTCTTCTCTCATAAGAATAGGTCGACCATCTTGAGCAGTGTTTAAAGGTATAATCTTACCATTGTATCTTGCGCATAACGTAGGTGCACTTCTCACTTGTTCTCCCAAATTTACTTCTAAATCTGCTATAACTAATTCAACCCCTTTCAATATACTCAATATCTTCATTATTCCTCCGTTTTATGATGATGGCTTAAATATTAAACACAAGCCGTTATTACAATATCTCTTTCCTGTCGATCCAGGACCATCTTCAAAGACATGTCCGTGATGAGCACCACATTTTGCACAATGGTATTCAATTCTTTTCATGCCAAAGCTGTAATCAACCTTAGTTTTAAAAGCTCCAGGAAGCGCCTCTGTAAATGATGGCCAACCAGTTCCACTATCAAATTTCGAGCTAGACTTAAATAGTTTAGCTCCACAATTTGCACAGTGATAAAAACCTTCTCTTTTCTCATAATTAAGAGGGCTTGAGAATGGTCGTTCGGTTGCTTCCTCAAACATTATTTTTTTTTGGGCTTCTGTTAAATTTTGATTAATTATTTTTTTGGTTTCAGCTAATGAAATTTTGTATGGAAAAATACTGTATAATAATGATCCAAATATAGATAATTTTATAAATTTTCTTTTGTTCATAACTTTCTTAATAGATCAATATTACTTTATTTGAATGAGATATTTTGACAGTTTCGATTTTAAATTGGTAGCTTCATATTAATGAAGCTACCATTAAGATTATTGTCCAGGCACTTTATAGCCACTTGATACTTTTGTTGCATGATTTGCAATTTCATTCATTGGTGTTTCTTCACAAATAGCGATATTTTTTAGTGCACCGCTTCCCTCTGTAGCCAATTTTATAGCAGCCATTTGCTCAAATGTACCATGGGTTTCAACTATAAAGTCATAGGGTCCTCTTAAATATGTGTAAGATTTCATTTCAGCTCCAACACTTTCAGAACACTTTCTAGCAACCTCGGATCTATCTGATCCAGGATCTTTTAAAAAGCCTGCGAATGCTTTCTCTGTAAAATTTCCCATTAAAAAAAATTTAGCCATAGATACCTCCTTTAAATGTATTATAGCACTTAAAATAATTTTTTTTAATATTTTATTGATTTATAAAAAATTTATTCTCTTCCAATTTCCAATAATTGCGGTGGTTCAAATACTCCACTTTGTATTTCACTGTTTGATATATTTATCATGGATTTTGCAACAATTTCTGCATTAATCGATTTATATTTTTTTAAATCTCCAACTAAAATTGGCGATATACATCTCATGGCGAAAATACCTATTTTTTCTCCAAGTCTTTCCTCTTTTCTTTTTCCAATTAAAAACGAAGGTCTAATTACAATAAATTTTTTAAAGTTTAGTTTTCTTAATTCTTCTTCAGCCATACCTTTATTTTTTAAATACAAATTTGTTTTTTTTGAACTGGCACCCAATGAAGAAATATAATTAAAATTTTGTACACTATTATCGCTACAAATTTTTCCAATTGTTACAGGTAAATTATACTCAGTGTTTATATAATCTTGTTTGTTAGGTGTTTTTTTTCTTGTAGTTCCAATGCAAAAAAAACAATCATCGCCTTTTATTTCTGATTTAATATTTTCTAATTTTGTAAAATCTGTTTGAATAACTTCTATTTTGGGATCAATTTTTGAAGTAGAAGATCTTACAAAAACCTTAATTTTTTTATATTTTTGATCATTAGTTAACAGTTTAAGTAATATTCCACCAATTAATCCAGTTGATCCGAATATCAATGCTGTTTTCATAATGTTGAACTTACACTAAATTTTCTTAAATTCGTTCAAATTATTTGGTTCATCTATTGGTTCAGTTGAAGGATTAAGTTCTATACCGGCTGGAGTAATTGTTTGAGGCATAGGTGCAAATTGTGAATCTGGGTTATCTCCAGATTCTCTAATCTGCATTCTATATATTCCAAATAAACCAATAAATGAATGAAATATAATTAAAAAAATAAAAAATCCATTTTCTCCTAAAAATTCCATAAATAATGAGCACATAAAAGGACCGCAAATTGCACCAAGACCAAAAACAAATTGTAATCCTGCTCCTGCTGCTACAAATTTTTCTTTTGGTATAAAATCATTTGTGTGTGCAAAAATTAATGCAAACATTGGTAGACTACAAAAAGAAAAACACATTATACAGATATAAAAAAATAATTTTGATGTAGCTAAACCTGCAGGCATATACATTTGACCCGAAGAAATAATCGCCAAAAAACAAAATAAAGCTGCTCCAAATGTTGTATAAATAATTACAATTCTTCTATCCAAAACATCTGATAATTTTCCAATTGGCCATTGAGATATAGCTCCAGATATAGCAAATAAAAATGTTACTATTGATACTTCTAAAATACTAAAATTCATCGATGTAGCATAAACTGCAATCAATGAAAAAACAGCAGAATGTGATATTCCAATTAAAAACGAACTTACAACACCAAATGGTGATGATTTATAAACTTCCTTGAGTTTCATACCTGATATTTTTTTAAAGTTTGGAGCCTTTCTTTTTGTTAATAATATTGGAACAAGAGACAATGACATAAATAAAGATATCAATATAAAAGGTTGAAAGTTTTCTGGTTTACTAAAGTTTATGAAAAACATTCCAATCGCCATAGAGGCATACATAACAATCATATAGATTGATAAAACACTACCTCTATTCTTATTTGTAGATCTATCATTTAACCAGCTTTCAGCAATTGTATAAAGGCAAACCATGCTAAATCCAGAAATCATTCTAAGCACGAACCATGAAATAGGATTTACAAAAATAGAGTGTAACAAGACCACAATTGAAGTGACAGAAGCAAAAGCCGCGAATACTCTAATATGTCCAACTCTATGAATTAATGATTGTATAATTTTTGCTCCAATAAAATATCCAACAAAATATCCAGAAAACAAAAAACCTGTCGATGATAGACCAAAATTTTCTTTAACTGCTCTAACACCTAAAAGAGTACCTTGAAAACCATGAGCGAGCATTATAAATGCCATACCCATAAAGAGAGCCCAAGAGTTTTTTATAATTTTGTTCATAAAATTAGCGGTGTTTATGGGCGATCTAATTTTAAATCAAGACAAATTTGTGACAAAAAGAAAAATAATTTTATTTAGAAGAAGATTTTAATTTTAGATAAGAGTGAATAGCTATAGTGAAAATAATTACAAGTCCACCAACTATTGTCTCTATACTCGGCTGTTCTTTGATAACTAACCAAACCCAAATGGGTCCTAAAATGGTCTCAAGAAGAAAAAACAGATTCACTTCCTCGGCAGGTATAAATCTTGGAGCAATCGTCACCAAAACAAATGGTATTGCTACACACAAAATACACATTAAAGGTATATAGATCAGGTCTTTTTCAACTAACTCATAACTTTCAACGAAAAAGAGAGCAAATAGAGCTACTGTAAGCTTACCGACAACTGCCGAAGGTAGCAAATCTCTATCTTTTGCCGACCTGATTATTACCGCGTTGGTGGCGAGTCCAAAAGCTGTTGTTATGCCCATAAGATCACCAAATAAGTTACCCATCTCTAGAGAGTCGTAGAATATATATATTACAGCTACTAAAGTAATAGCTATAGCTATCCAAGTCTTCTTATCGGGAACCTCTTTTAAAAATATTGCACCAAGGATCGCCGAAAGCATGGGTGCCATTGCAATCATTATTAATGTATTTGCTACATTTGTATTTTGGATTGAAATTATAAATGTGATGTTACAAATCGAAAAACTTATAATATAAAAAATACCAGCATAACCAACATTCAAAAATGCTTTAATAAAGTTTTTTTTATAAAATATAAGAAGTCCAATTAATACAGCTACAAATGGTATCGCACCTCTATAAAACAATAATCCCCAAGTATCTATCGAAGATAATCTTATAAAAAGTGAATCTGGTGTGATGAACATCACAGCTATAAATGCAAGAGATGATCCTTTTTGCTGATTTGATAAGTTTTTCAACTATAAACCTTTCCAAAAAGTCTTAGCCAAGTTTATCTGAGATAAATCAAAGTATGTTTTTATACCCGTTGGTGATGTTACATTTATATCTCCATTTAACTTTCCATCAATGAAGTCTATTCCTGCAAAGTAAATTCCGTCTTTCTTAATTTTTTTTGCAATTATATTTGAAACTTTTAGCTCTTTATTACTTAAAAATGCGATTTTAGGTTTTGCACCTTTGCTCATATTGCTTAATATTGATCCTGATTTTGGAACTCTAGATATAGCTCCGCAAACTTTACCATTTATAATAAAAACTCTTTTATCTCCAAACTTAATTTTATTTAAAAATTTTTGACACATAACGTGACCATGTTTTTTCAATATTTGTTTTATTTTAAGTAAATTAAGCTTCCCTGAAATAAGATTT
>CABYDS010000005.1 GCA_902517745.1 uncultured Pelagibacteraceae bacterium | reverse complement strand
ACAAATAATAAATTTAATAAAATTGCCAAGAAAATTAAGTATGTATTCGGAAAATTATAACCAAAATGCCATAATCTAAATGCTATCACTTGTGAAAATAAAGAACATAATAGCAAATTATTATTGCAAAATCTGAATACTAAAAATTCAACGTAATTAAAAAATGTAATAATTATAAATATTGATATTATCAAAAACGGAATTGAACCACTATAATACAAAAATCCCACTATACCTGGCAATGTGAAAGATACCAAATCATTAGAGTTCACCCTTATGTCATTTTTTAGATTGTCGAAAAAAGATGGTTCTCCAATTTGTGGTTTATTTGTTGCAGCCTCATACAATAAACTAAATCCTAAATTATCCAAAGAGTATACGGCCATAAGAGCCTCTATACCAAATAAACGGGCAAAAACTGCTTGAAAAAAATTAGAGGAAATAATGACAAATTGTCTGAAAATATTAAAATCATAATCATTTGAATTTATAAAATTGTTTGTATCAGAGATATTCGAAACTAACGAAGGATCTCCTCTTAAAGGTGATAAAATTTCAATACCAATCAAAAAAAATAAAAAAATTAATAAAACTGTCACCGTAAAAAAGATTTCTCTATTTTTTTTCATTTCTTTATACATAGCAAAAACTACTGATGAAGAATTTAAAAAGTTTCCTCTACTAAAAATTGAAATATTAGAGATGAATGTTTCTAAGATTAAAAAAAAAGAATACATAAAAATATAAAATTTTTTATAAATTTTGTTAGAAATAAAAAGATCAATTATTATACAAAAAAAGGAAGAAAAACCGAATAAAAGTAACCATTTAATTGAACCTTCAATTAAAAAATTCACTTCATTCTTTGAGATTAGACCTCTTTGATAAATTGAAAAATGATAATTAGTATAACCAATTATAATTACAACTAAAAGTAAGAATAAAAATATATAAAATTGGTATTTTTCTAATTTTTTTTTTATTTGTAAGTTAAAAATTATTTTATTTTCAAATTTCTCTTTTTTAGGAAAAATTAATGATCTAAAAATAATTGAAACAATAATAGTAAACGATATCAAACTACTTATAATTAAAACATCATCCAAAGAATTAGAATTAAAACTAAAAAATCCACGCCCTTCTTCAAAATTATAATTAAAAAAAGATATAGTGACCACAAAGTCTAACCAAAATGTTACGAAAATAATAATTGTAAAAAAAATTTCAAAGAAATAATAATCTTTTCTAAACGGAGTTAAAATCATCGCCAGAGAAATTATTCCAAATATTAAATATACTAGTTTTGATCCAATATAATTATAAAAACCAATAACAAATAATCCAAGAAATAATAATATGAATACAGATTTCAAATACTTAAACATTTATATTTAACTGTATAATCGATTTGAGTTTAATAAAGTAGACCAATATAAATAAACTATACTACCTATATAAATATCACCTAAAGATAAAGTTAAAAAAGGAAGAATGAGAGTAAAAAAAATAAAAAAAGTCATTTCAATATTAATGTATCCAGATTTTTCAAATTTTATTCTTTTAATGGTATAAAATATTAAATATAAATACGGCAATAAACCAAGTAGACCAAAATTATATATAAAATCTAAATAAAAATTTTTCGATGTTTTCTCATCGTACAATTCATTTGAATTATTAAAACCAAAGAAAAGACTTTCAAAATTTTCAAAAGAATGTGAAATATAAAAAAAATAAGACGAAATATAACCATTATAAAATTCAATTAACTCGCTAAAATTAAAATAAATAAGTAAAATTAAAACAGGTACAAAAATTAAATAAATATTTTTTTTCTCAAAAAAAATAAATAAATATATAGATAAAAATATTAGACCAATAATCAAATATAGATCTGATTTAAATACACAAAAGAATATTAAATTTAAGATATATAAATTTATAATTTTTTTACTTATTCCATCGTTTCTAATTTTTATCAAAGAATAAAATGAAAAAAATAAAATAAAAATAATTTGGGTCTCCGCCACATTTTCAGAAATTATTAAAATATAGTTTTTAAATGTGTCAATCTCAAAAATGTAAGCTAAATTATAAATAAAAATGTATAAAAAGAGTATGTAGAATGAATACTTAAAAAACAAAATATTTTTTTTTATATTATCAATCATTACTGCTCCCAAAATTAAGAAAGTCATAGGAATTAGAATTTGTACAAGATTTAAATGTGTATAAATAGTGACTTCATCTCTAAATAAATTTATGTTTATAATACAAAAAATAGCTGTAAGAACAAAAGTGATTGAAATAATTTTATTAGTTATTTTTTTCAAAACAAAATAAAGTACAAATGGTAAAAAAATTATAAAATTTGTTAATCTATTTTTTTTATTTTCTAAAGAAAATGAATTTAACAATTCATTATCTAGAAAATAGAAATTAAGTTTATTATCATAAAATATTAGGAAGAATGGAATTAAAATTATAATCAAACAAAATTTTAATAATTTATCTTTTTTATAATTTATTTTTGGGGAAATATAGAAGATGAGTGCTAAAATTGAGCTAATAAAGAATCCTAAAGAATAGAAAAAATCATTTGTATCAAAAATTAAATAAATAATTGGAATAATTAATATAACACTTAAACTATAAAACATATCAATTATAAAATAATTTTCTCTAAGATCACTTAAGGCTATATTTTTTTGTCTAAAGTAAAGTGCTACAATCATAAAGTTAAGTCCCAAAGTTGAAAAAAGTAAAGTAAAATAAATTAATGTTTCTTTAGATTGAATTTTAAAATAATTTTCAATATCAAAAATATTAAATGGTATCTTTAAAGATAAATAGATAATAAGAATTAAACTTAAAATCAATGTTGGATACATAATCTTTTTTAATGATATTTTTTTATTTATAATTGATGCTCCAAAAATTTGATTAAAGAGTGAGCCGGGAAATGATCCAATCATAAAACATGCAAATAATATTCCAGCTGTCTCTTTAGAGATAAATAAAATTAAAAAATATCTAAAAAGAAAATTACTTAAAGATATCGCTATAGAAGAAATAAAATTAACTTTTAAAATATCCGAAATAAAATACTTGCTTGGGTTTGTAAATCTAAAATTTTTAATATTTAGTCTAAGTAAAAAAATTATTAAAGAAGTTAAAAATATTAAATATAAATATATTACGATTTTTAAATAAAATAAATTTCCAATCAATCCAAAAAATAAAATAAAAAAACAGAAAAATAGTGAAAAAAATAAATGAAGTCTTGTTCCTTTTGTGTTCCTTTTTATTTCAAATTTTGTGAGAATTAATTCGAATATCCAGCTTAGAATAACAACTAAAGAAACTGATAAGGCAAGTGAGATATCGCTCAAATCATTTTTAAAAATAAAGGAAATTAAAATAATTATTATTGGTATAGATAGAATTAATCTCTTGAGTAGCATTTCATCTGCTAGACTTAAATTTTTATCAGCTATAATTATTGATCTGAGGTTTCCTGAGAACAACTGACAAATCAACATAGTAAGGCTCGTAATTACTCCAATCTCTGCACTAAGAGCAAAGTACCCAGAGACAAAAAAAGTTAGCAAAATAAAACTAGAAAAAAAATTATTAATTAACAAATTGGGATAAAGAGAAAATATTTTTAAATAAGTTCTATATAGCTTCTTGAACATAAATATTAATTTTATCGATCAGTTAACATTTCATCTATGTTATAAATTTTATCACAAATTTTGAGAGGAATATCATCGTGAGAAATTATTAATAAAGTTTTATTTTTACTTAAAGTTTTTATTGAATTAATAAAATTTACTTCTGTAAATTTATCTAAATTACTTGTTGACTCATCAAGTATAAGTATTTCTGGTTCATTATATAAGGCTCTCGCAATTCCTAATCTCTGTATCTGACCTCCAGATATATTCTTGCCTAATTCACTAATTTTTTTATTTACTCCTCCTATATTATTAACAAATTCATCAAGTTGTGCTAGTGAGATTACTTTTTTTAATCGCTCATCATCTATATCCAAATCTTCAATCCCATAAGCTATATTTTTTTTTATTGTTGTCTCGTTCAACATTATTCTTTGAGGTACATAACCAATTTTTTTAAACCAATTTGAATTGTTTAAATTTACTTTTTTTTTATCTACAAATATTTCACCGTTTGTTGGGGATAATAATCCAGTGATTATATTGACAAGAGTTGTTTTGCCACTTCCTGTTTTTCCTTTTATGCCAGTAATCTTATTTTTTTCTATAATTAGATTTAAATTTTTAAAAATGTACTTTTTTTTGTCATAAGAATATTCTAAATTTTTTAGTTGAATATAATTTACAAAGTCTATGCCTTCAGAATTTGTAAGATTTTCCTCTATATAATTTAAATCAAAGCTTAGGTTGTCAGTAAGTTTTAAGTAATATTTTAAATGTTGAATTGCAGCTATAATTTTATTTAAAGATGGAATAAGTCTAAAACCTATAGCAGCGAATAAAGCAACAAATGAAATTATTTCCTTATTTTCTAGTTGGAGAAACAGCATTGAAAATATAATCAATAAAATTACTAAAATAGCTACAAACTCTATTATAATCCTTGGCAAAGCCTTGAAATATTCATTTTTTTTTATCGAATTACTATAAACGTTAGTTGAAATTGAAAATTTTTTAAGAAAGAAATTTTGTTTTTGATAAATTTTAATATCTTTAAAGTTATTAATTGATTGATTTATCTCTTGAATTAATGCTTTAGATTTAATTTGGTAGTCTTCACCATACTTTATTAGTGAAGGATTTAAAACTTTTAAGAAAAAAAATCCTAAAATAAAGCCTACAAAAACTACAGAGAGAGTTACCAAAGGTTGAAAAAATAATAATAACAATAAAAATGCAAAAATTAATATGATTTCTGATACTAATATTACTGATTGATGAATATTATGAGTAAAGTTTTCTACATTGATAATGTTTCTTACTAATTCAGATGAGTTTTTTTTTAAGTAATTGTAGTAGTCAAAATTTATATATTTTTCAAAAAGTCTATTAGTAAGATTGTGATTAATTTTATAAATAAGATTGAATTGCCATCTATTAAATTTAATTAAGTAAATTGTTTTTAGTGAATAGATAAAAAACAAAACTAAAAGAATATTATTTAGATTAAATTTACTCAAATCAAGATGGTTAAATAAAATTATTTTCACGTCTAATAAAGATGAGACTAGGGGCACTATTAAACCTATACTGAATATTTCTAAAATAGTAGCTACAGAAGTTAGTATTAGAAATTTAGGAATTTTGCCCTTAAACTTATTTTCCAACAATTTATGAATTCTTAAAAGATCATTCACGCTTTTAATATGATTAAGTTAATTTACTAATATAGATAACATATATTAAATAAAAAAAAATATATTATGACAAAAAAAATTGATTTAGTTTTATTGGCTGGAGGAAGAGGCTCTAGGATTAAAGATTACTTAAAAAGTTATCCTAAGCCAATGATTAATGTTAATGGTAATCGATTTTTATTTTTACTTTTGAAATATTTTTCAAAGTACGTAACAGGAAATATATATATTCTTGCGGGGTACAGAGGACAAAAAATAAAAAAATTGTATCACAAAAAATTATTTAATTTTTGTGAAGTTAATGTTCTGATAGAAAAAAAAACTTTAGGAACTGGTGGTGCTGTTTATAGTTTGAAAAATAAAATTAAAAATAATTTTATACTAATTAATGCAGATACTTTTTTTCCAATAAATTTAAAAAAATTTGTTGATAAGTCTAATAAAAAAAAATTAGTTCATATAGCCCTAAGCAACAACAAAAACTATAAATCGAATGAGAAACTCACAAATTTAAATTATAATAAAAAAAAAGAATTATTTTTATCTCAAAAAAAAACAAAATATATGAACGGAGGTATATATTACATTAAAAGAAAAATATTTTCATACATGTATAATAAAATTTTTTCTCTTGAAGAATTTTTGATGAACAATTTAATAAAAAAAAATATGATTTCTGCAGAGTATTTTGGTGAACCATTTATTGATATTGGAACTCCAAAAAATCTCAGAAAAGCAAACCGATTTTTAAGAAAATTTTATCAAAAGCCTGCAATAATTTTTGATAGAGATAATACTTTAACTTATGATAAAGGATATACTCATAAACTAAATGATTTAATTTTCAAACCAAAAATAATTAATTACCTCAAACATATTTCGAAAAAAAAATCATTTATTTTCATAGCTACTAATCAATCTGGGATAGGTAAAGGTAAATTTAAATTAGATGATTTTTATAATTTTCAAAAAAAAATGAAGAATGTATTAATTAAAAAAAATATTTTTATTGATGATGTTAAATTTTGTCCATTTCATCCTAAAGCTAAAATTAAAAAATATAGAAAAAATTCAAAATTTCGTAAACCAGGAAATCATATGATTATTGAACTTTTAAAGGAATGGAAATTTAATGAGAAAAAGAGTTTAGTTATTGGTGACAATATAAAAGATGAACAAATGGCAAAAAAATCAAAAATAAAATTTTTATATGCTCAAGATATAACTTTAAATTAATAATTATAGTTATTTGAGTAATTTTTTTTATTTAAGTATTTTATCAAATGTTTAATACCTTCAGAAAGTTTAACCTTTGGTTTATATCCTCTTTTTTCAAGTTTTTTACTACTAACTGAATAATCTCTTTGATCAGGATCTTTCTTGGATTTATTATCAATAATTTTAAGATTTTTAATTTCTTTTTTAATCAGCTTAGCAAGTTGAATTTTTGTAACATTGCCATCCCCCAAACCCACATTAAAGATTTCATTTTTAAACTTATGGAAATTTTTTATTATATAGGCAAAAGTATTTGTCACATCTTCTATAGAAATAAAATTTCTTCTATAATGACCCTCAAAAATATCTAATTTATTATCTTTTAACGCTCTGGTAACTAGGTTATTTACTAACAGGTCTTGTCTAAACCTATAAGAAATTCCAAAAACTGTCCCCAATCTTAATACAACCGAATTTCCTCTATTTAATACTAGTTTTTCTGACTCTAATTTGGTCTTACCGTAGTGTGAGATTGGATTTACAGGAGTGTTTTCGTCACAAACAACATTCTTATCAGTTTTACCATAACCAGACTCAGTGCTAGGAATTATAATTTTAGTTGATTTTTTTACATTTTTTACAATATAAGAAATTGCTTCAAGATTAGTTTGAGTTGCAAGTTTTTTGTTTTTTTCACACAATGGCGCACCTACTAGAGCAGCTAATGGAATGATAAAATCTTTATTTTTTATTAGTTTTCTCATCAAATTTTTATTTCTTACATCTCCAAAAACAAAATTAAAATTAGAAAATGGTATAAGATGATCTAATGAGTTATTAGAATATAATTGTTTATCCACTACAGTAACATTAAAACCATCGAAAACTAGCTTTGTCGCAAGTTTAGATCCTAAAAAACCAGCACCGCCAGTTATTAAAACTTTTTTCATATTTTGTTTAAAACTTGGCATATTTGAAATATTTTTTCTTTTTTTAGTTTAGGGAAATTACCAATGTAATAACCAAAAAAATGCATGTGATCAACATTTTTAAAATTTTTTTTCTTATAACCTTTCATATATTTTTTTAAATAAGGTTGCCTAAGTTGATTTCCCCCTCCTGCACCTCCCCTTCTAAATTCAATATTTAATTTATTTAAAGTATCTTCTAGTTTTTTTCTAAAATTTAAAGATTTTTTCTTTATAATAAGTGGAAATGCGTAATTAGAACTTCCTTTAGTTCTAAAAGTATTTAAATATTTAGAGCCATCTATATTTTTAAGAAAATAGTCAAGATTCCTGGATCTTATTTTATTGTTTTTATCTAGATTTTTTAATTGATTAATTCCTAAAATAGCTCCAACTTCATTATTTCGCATATTAAATGCATCATATAAAAAAATAAATTTTTCAGACAGATCTTTATATTTTTTAAAATAATATTTTTGAAGTGACTTATCTTTTATTTCTCTCACCATGCCATGAGATCTTAATATCCTTGATAATTCATAAATTTTTTTACTATCCGTAGATATCATTCCTCCTTCAATTGTTGACATATGATGTGCATAATAAAAAGAGAAATTAGACATTAAACCAAAGGATCCAAGTTTTTTATTTTTAAATTTTGCACCGTGAGACTCGCAAACATCTTCGATAAGTGGAATTTTTTTTTTTTTTAAAATGTTATAAAGTTTTGTGCTGAGAGCATTAAAGCCTTGGATATGTGATAAAAATACAGCTGCAGTTTTATTATTTATTTTTGAAATTATTTGGTCATTCATTGGTCCTAAATGAAAAAAATCCATGTCAACAAATACTGGTTTTAAACCTACTTGAATTATAGAAGCTATATCTGATACCCAAGTGTGAGTTGGTACAATTACTTCATCTTTTTTTTTTGAAATAATTTTTAAAATTTTTAAACTTATTAGGTTCGCTGATGATCCTGAATTTAAAAATGTGCTATATTTTACACCAAGCCATTTTGACCACTTCTTCTCAAATTCAAGAACTTTTGGTCCTTGAGTTAATATTGTATTTTCATTTGCTTTTTTGAAAAAATTTTCTAAAGTTTTAAAGTCATCTCTTGTAAAATTTGAGGACATTAGTTTATGATTTATTTTTTTCATTTATGCTATATTAGAAAATCTTTCTTTATTTGTTTAATAATTTGATTTGAAAAGAATTCAATAGAAAAAGGTTCAACTTTTTTACTATTTAAGAAATTTTTAATATTTGATTGATATTTGTCATACTCTTTACTTGTAAAACTTTTTAAAAAAGAAAAGAGCTCATCATTGCTAGAAAAGTTTCTTCTATCAATAAAACAGTCATTAGGGATATAATCTTGCACGTTTGAACAACCAAGATATATAGGCACACAACCATTATTTAATGAGTCAAATATTAATTCACAAAAATATCCAGGTTTATCTAAAACATTCTCATAACAAAAAGAAAATTTATGATCCTGATAAACTTGAGTTTTTGATTTTGCAACACCTTTATAAATAATTAATTTTTTATTAAAAAAATTATTAACTAATTTAGAAAAATACCTATTTAGATAATAATTAGATGAAAAAAATTTATTCCAACCTACACCGTATAGAGACAAATCATTAGGATAATTTTTTTCAAACCATTCAATTAGCCTAACTCTTTCTGTATATCCTGATTTTTTTGAATATTTAGATAAATTTTTATTACTAGACAATATACAACAAAATTTATTTCTATTATCATATAAGTTAAAATTGGTATCTTTAAAATTTATAGGATAATTTATTTTAAAAAATTTTTTATCATCAACATCAATATCGAAAGTTGTAAAAATTTTATCAAAATCTCTCGATAATTGTTGAGAATTATTTCTCGAATATATCTCTGAAGCCTCAGGCCAAACACAATATTTAATTTTAGAATACTTTTTTCTTTTAAAATTAAAATGAAAATATATTTCTAAATCAACTTTATCATTATCGACCAGATCATATGTATTAATGTTAATTCCATTTTTAAAAAGGGTATCTTTAAAAACTTTAAAACATTTATTATCATCATCTCTTGGCACGGGAATATTATTTGGTATAACTTGAGGCATTTTTTCGCTAAAGAAAAGATTGTTTAGATAGTCATCTTGAACAATCGCTGCCACTTCAAGCATTTTTTTTATCTCTGATACTTAATATTGGTTTTTTAATTGGCCACTTAAATTTTATTTTTGGATCTCTCCATGAGACAGAAAATTGATTTTTAGCATCATTATATTTTCCATTATATGACAATTTATAATGAAAAATACAACTTTCAGATAAACATAGATGGGCATTTAAATAATAAGGGGGGACCAATATATTTTTTTTATTTTTATCTGAAAGTATAAATGATTGGCACTTTAAAAAACTTTTACTTTTTTTGTTATAATTAACAACAACAAATAAAATCTTCCCATATACACATGAAATTAATTTCCAAGTTTTTTTATCTCCGTGAAAACCTCTCAAAACATTTTTTTTTGAAAAAGAAAACTTATCGTGAACAAATTTTTTATTAATTTTTCTTAATTCCCAACTTGTCCAAAGTTGACCTCTATAATCTTTAAAAGGTATTGACTTATAGACTTTTACTTCTTTCAGTTTTTTATTTTGTAAACCAACCAACATTTAAAAAATTTAAATCAGATATCTATTTATTTTTTATATATCTAATTATTTTCTCAGACGACAGACCATACTTATTGTGCAGGTAATCTCTTCCTCCATTTTCAAAATAATACTTGTCGTCTAAACAAAATTTTTTGACTTTATTTTTTACATTGTTATTTGATAATTCTTCTTGTATTGAAGCACCAAAACCTCCAGCAGCAAGTTGCTCTTCAATAGAGATTATCTCTTTATAGTTTTTTAACTGAGATACAAGACTTTTTGGAAATGGTTTAATTCTAAATAAATCAATCACATCAACTTTATGATGAAGATCTTTACAAATTCTTAAAGCCTTATGAGTAAGATAACCACAAGTTATTATACAAATTTTATTTTTTTTTTTGTTTAAAAAATTATAACCTTTCTCAAAATTGAAATTAGTTTTTTTATATATTGTGGGTAAAGCATCTCTATCTAATCTTAAATAATTAAAATGATCTTTTTTTATTATTTTTTCTGTAATAATATTTGAAGAAATATCATCCGAAGGTGTATAAATTGTAATATTTGGGAAAACTTTCATTATGCATATATCTTCTGTAGAATAATGTGTAGGTCCTGCATCCGCATAACCTATACCAACTCCAACTGCAATTAAGTTAACATTTAAATCCATAGCAGAAATTGAACATTTAATTTGCTCATAACACCTAGAATTTATAAATGGTGCCATAGCATAGCAGAAAATTTTTTTCTTCATTAAAGCTAGTCCACCAGCAAATGAGATCATTTGCTGTTCTGATATTCCGCAGTGAACAAATTGTTTTGGTAGATTTTTTCTAAATTCATCTAGCGCTGGTGCACCCATATCAGGAGTAGAAAAAAATATGTCTTTATTTTTTTTTGCTTTATCGTAAATTTTATCAATCACAACATCCCTCATAAATGGAAACTTTGAAGATCTTTTGAAATCTAAATAATTTTTACTCATGTATACAATTTTTTAATAAATCTTTTCTGGCAATTTGAATTTGTTTATCATTAGGCATGGTATTATGCCATCTAGTAACATCTTCCATATAAGATATACCTTTTCCTTTAATCGTGTTTGCTATAATTAAACTTGGTTTTCCATTTTTCAATTTTCTTGTTTTTTTTAAAACTGGTACTAACTCAGAATATTTATGTCCATTTATGTCAAAAACATTCCATCCAAAACTTTCCCATTTTTTTCTTAAAGGTTCTAATTTTAATAGTTTTTCATTCTTTCCTAAAATAATTTGCTTATTTCTATCAACAATAAAAACTAAGTTATCTAATTTATAATGCGCAGCAAACATAGCAGTTTCCCAAAGCTGGCCTTCATAATGCTCTCCATCACTCAAAATTACGTAAGTATAAAAGTTTTGTTTATCTAGCTTACTGCAATAAGCAAATCCTGTGGCTATTCCAGGTGCTTGAGCAAGTGAGCCTGAAGTAGTTTCTATACCAGGTATACTTTTATCACCATAAATTCTTAATTTTCCACTTGGTGTTCCATATTTTGATAATTCATTTTTATTTATGTAACCTAAGTCAGCAAAAATAGGATATGCTCCCATTGCAGAATGTCCTTTGCTCACAATAACTCTATCTCTATTTTTGTATTTCGGATTTTTTTTTTTAATATTTAATATTCCGCTGTAGTAAAGGCTAATTAAAATTTCAGCTTGAGACAATGATGATGCTATATGACCTTGGTTGACCTTTACAACCATTTCAAATATTTCACTTCTTAACCATTTTGATTTGTTTACAAGATTGATGTACTTTTTTTTCATTGGATGAATGTTTATTAGATCAAATAAAATAAATTTCAATAAAATAATATTTTTTGAAAAGTGGAAGTAACATTATATTATACTTATCAATTAATTGATGTATAAAATGCTTTAATGATTGTTTGCAAAACCCCTTTTAGAGTATCTCTTTTTGGAGGAGGTACAGATTTTCCTGAGTTTTATAATTATCATGAAGGTATGGTAATTGGTGGATCAATAAATAAATTTTGCTTTATTACTATTAGAGATCTTCCAAAATTTCATAAACATAAATATGAAGTTCATTATTCTAAAATTGAAAAACAAAATTCAGTTAATAAAATAAAACATCCAGTTATTAGAGCTTGTTATAAAATTTATAACATAATGCCTTACATTAATTTAATTTATGATGCTGATATGCCAGCAAAATCAGGTTTAGGTACAAGCTCTTCATTCACTGTAAGTTTAATTAAATCGATCCATAAATATAAAAATAAAAAAATAAATAAAAAGACACTTTTAAAAAAGAGTATTTATTTAGAAAGAGAATATTTGAAAGAATCTGTTGGATGCCAAGATCAAACGCTTGCTGTTCATGGTGGATTTAATCTTATAAAATTTTCAAGAAAAAAAATTAAAGTTAGAAAAATTAGAATTTCGAAAAAAACACTTAAAATATTAGAGAATAATTTGTTTCTAGTTTATACAGATAATTCAAGATATGCTTCTAAAATCGAAAAAAAAAAAATCAATCAAATCCAAAATAAAAAAAAATACTATTTTGAAATATTAAAAATAGTTAAAGAGGCTCTTAATATTTTGGAAAAAAATAAGAAAATTGATTTAATTGGAAATTTACTGGATAAATATTGGAAGATCAAAAAAAATCTCTCAAATAATGTAGCAGATAAAAGAATTAATATATTGTATGAAAAAGGAATTAAATCTGGAGCTTTGGGAGGAAAATTATTAGGCGCAGGAGGTGGAGGTTTTATGCTTTTTTATTGTCCCAAACAAAATCATAAAAGATTTAAAAAAAAAATGAATAAACATCATATTACTAATTTTAACTTTACAAATGAAGGTTCAACAATTATTCATTCTTCTTGAATAATAAATAATTAAATTCTTAAATGGAAAATGTAATAATAACAACTACGATAAATACACCTACTTTCTTAGAAGGTATATGCAAAAATTTAAAAAGATTTAAATATGGTAAAAATGAAAATTCAATTATAGTTATAGGCGATCTTAAAACTCCGAAAACAACAAATAATTTTTGTCAAAAATTATCAAGCAAATATGGTTACAAAATTAATTATTTTGATATTGCATTTCAGAATTCTTTTTTTAAAAAAAAATACAAAAGTCTTTATAATTTTTTTCCATTAAATGATGCTGTAAGGAAACTTCTAGGATCAATATATTTATTCAAAAAACTTCCAAATAGAGTGATTTTTATTGATGATGATAATTATGTAAATGATCAAAAAGATTTTTTAAAAGGACATTTGGTTACAAACTCCAAATTAAAACTAAATTCTGTAAATTCAAAATCAAAATGGCCAAATCTTTATAAATATTTTAAAGAGAGAAGTAACGTTCCTTTTTATGCTAGAGGATATCCATGGAAATATAGAAATCTACTTGCAAATAAATTTAGTACAAAAAAAAAATTAAAAAAAGTTATTGCAAATTGTGGTTATATATTAGGTGACCCTGACATTGATGCAAACTCTAGACTTTTCTGGCCTATTGAGACTCTGGGTGTTGCTAAGGAACAGCATTTTACACTAGATAAAGAAAATTTTTTTCCATTAAACGATCAAAATACTAGTGTCGCCAAAAATTATATTCCACTATATTTTAAACCGTTATCTGGAGGAAGAAACTCCGATATATGGACCAGTTATTTAATTGAAAAAGTTGCTTATGCTTTTAATGAAACAGTCGCATATGGCCCACCAATTATAACACAAGTAAGAAATAAGCATGACTACTGGAAAGATTATGAGCTTGAAAAAGAGCATAATATATCAACTGATTTATTTTCAGAAATATTAGAAAGTATAAAGATTTCCAAAACTTCAAATAGATTAGATGCATTTATTAATTTGTGTGATAAATTTGTTATAAAAATAAACATTCTATCTAAAGAAAGTAAAAAAAAAATAAATTTAGTGAGACATTATCAAGCGATTTCTAATAAAGAAAAACTATCAAGACGAAAGAATTCTTTAAGATACATAAAAATGTATATTAATGAGTATAAGAAATGGTTAGTTGAGGTGAGGAAAATTTTTAGCTAAAAAATGTCAATAGATATATTATTTATAACACCAAATAGTTCAAAAAAAGTTTATCAAGATTTGGCCAAAGATTATTCTGCTATCGAACCTCCTACGTGGTCTCTTTTGCTTGCACAATCGTGTAGATCAAAGAATCATAAAGTTGCAATATTGGACTCAAATGCTGAAAGATTAGATGATACGGCCTCCTTTAACAGGATAAAAAAACTAAATCCTAAAATTCTTTGCTTTGTAGTTTATGGCCAAAATGTAAATGCTGGTACAACCAATATGGTTGGTGCAATTCAGCTTGCCAAATATATTAAGCAGAATAATTTTAAGTCTCCGATAATTTTTATAGGATCTCACATTCAAGCTTTACCATTAAAAACATTAAATGATGAACCTTGTATAGATATAGTATGTACTAATGAGGGTGTATATGCTTTACATAATATTTTAAATTTAAAATCTTTTGAAGAGAATGAATTAGAAAATGTTAAAGGAATTGGTTTTAAAAAAAATGGCAAATCAATACTTACAAGTCCTGAAAAAGTAGTTCCACAAGAAAGAATGGATCATGATTTACCTGGTTATGCATGGGACCTTTTACCATTTAAAAATAAGCCATTCGATTTGTACAGAGCACCAATGTGGCACGCAGAATACTTAGAAGAAAACAGAACTCCGTATGCTGCTATACAAACTTCTTTAGGTTGTCAATTTGGATGCAGTTTCTGTATGATAAATATAATTAACAGAGATAATAATGATGAAATTGGAGTAGCAAGTAATTATAGTAAAATGAGATTTTGGAGTACAGAATTTATACTAGGAGAATTTAAAAAACTTTTTGATTACGGTGTAAAAACTATAAGAATAGTTGATGAAATGTTTTTATTGAATCCAAAGTATTACATACCACTTTGTGAGAAACTTAAAGAGTATAACAATAATGATGATTTAAAAATGTGGGCTTATTCAAGAATTGACACAATAAGAAGGAAAAATATTTTAGAATTAGTAAGATCAGCAGGAATTAAATGGCTATGCCTTGGAATAGAAAGTGGGAATAAAAGTATTAGACTAGAAGTGTCTAAAGGAAAATTCGAAGATGTAGATGTTGAGCAAGTAGTAAATCAAGTTCATAATGCAGATATAGATATAATGGCAAACTATATTTATGGATTACCTGGAGATACAAGACAAACAATAAATGAAACTTTTGAACTTAGCAAAAAATTAAACACACTAGGGTGGAACACTTATGCGGCAATGGCATTACCTGGAAGTGCTCTTTATAAAGATGCATTAAATAAAAATTATGAACTACCAAAAAAATATGAAGATTTTTCATTTCATGCTTATAATACAAAACCACTTCCCACAGAAAAGTTAAAGCCTTGGGAAATTCTAAAACTTAGAGATGACAATTTTATCAAGTATCACTCTAATAATGATTTTTTAGAAAAAATTCATAAAAAATTTGGCCAGAAAGCAAAAGAAAATATAGTTTCAATGACAAAAATTAAATTAAAGCGAAAAATAATTGAGGAAGCAGAAAAGAACTCAACTAATTTTTAATTTTATAAATATTAATAAAATTGTTTGAAGAAATTAAATCTAAATCTAATTTTAAATAATTTCTTGTTACCACATAATTCAAACCTAAATCTTTATTATATGTAAGCCATTTTTCTTTTTTTCTTTTTTCAAAACAATTTTCAATAAAGCGAAAGTAATCATTTGATTCAATGAATGGAGAGTTAATTTCATCTTCACAATAAATATTTATTTGCCTTCCACTGTCTATATTTCTAATTGAAAACATTGGAACTACAATTGGAGATTTTGATAAGTACATTAAATCGATATAACCATGAACATATGATGAAGTAATTATTTCATTATTTTTTTTTGAAGCTATTTTTTTTAAGTCACTGTTAATATCTGAAAAAAATTTCTTATTTGTAATTGATTTTGCGAATGGAAAATAAATTAAATTTAAAACAAAAAAAATAACTAAAGATATTTTGTAAGTGTTATTAATTATATTTTTTTGGTAAAAAAATTTCTCAACTTTCGATTGTATTAAAAAATAGACACAGGCTGCAGGGAAAGTAAAGTAAAGCAAAAAATTATGTATAATTTTTTCTACTTTAATAGTCGGTAAGTGCTCTGAAATTATTAAAGAATTAAATAATAAAGAAATAGAAAAAATAAAAAAATATAAACTTAAAAAAAAGCGAAGTAATATACTTTTTTCTAATGATGCAAAATAAAAAAGAATTGATAATGGCAATATAAGCACAATTAAAGAATTTAAATTTAAATATCTAGATATTATCATTCTATCTAAAAGCATTGGAATTTTAATATTTATACTAGCTATTAAATTTAAAAATAAATAACTTTCAAAAATTATAAATCTAAATATTAAAATACTAAATGTTAAAAAAATTAAAATTTTTATTAATGTAGTAAAATCTTTATTGAAAAATTTTTTAAAAGTAAAAAATAAAACTATTAAAAGAATTTCGAAAAAAAGAAATTTAAAAATTTCTAAAACAAAGTTTTTAATACTTTTTGTATTGTCAAAAAAAGGATTGTGAGATTTTAAATATGCGCGTTTATCAATTAATTCATTCTTTGAAAACTCTATACCTTTTTGTTCTTTAAATTCTGATATTTGGAATCTATCAATTTTTTGAAGACTATTCTGAATTTGATTATCCAAATTTTTTTTATAGTCTAAATGTCCCCAAGTCGTAAAGAATAAAAATACAAAGAAGATTAAAAAATGCAGGCGATTTATTTTAAAATGAATTTTTTTTAAAAAAAAATAAAGTAACAAAATAATTAAATTAAAAATACCCCAAGAAGCGTGACAAAAAAAATTAATGATAAGAATTGAAATTGAAGCATCTTTTTTATAATTAAATAATAAAGATATTGATAACAATGTCATATACATGCCCATTTGACCAAAGTAAAAAAAACTGACTGGATAATGAATGCTGTAATAATGTGTATTTATAAATTTATGACTTAAAAAAATTAAAGAAACTAAAATGCTATAAAAATTATTCCTTGTTATTGTTTTAGAAAAATAAAAAAAGCTAATAATGGATACAAAACAAGTAAGAGCAGACCATAATCTGTTCAAGATCTCTTCATTAATACCAATCTTTAAAAAAAAATACGGTATATAAATCTGAGCAGTAATTGGAGAGCTTAGTATGCCCTTTAAATAAAATTCGTTTTGTTTGTTAAAATTATAATCATTCAAATATGTCTTTGCGAAGGAAATACTTTCATTAGGAAAATAAGACAAATATCCTCCATAAATTATAGCAAATACTATTAAAAAAATGATAGAATTAAATTCTTTATTAAAAGGCTTAAGATTTATAAGATTTACTTGATGCAAAATATTTTCTTTCGTTTAAAAAAATTCATTATATCATGAATAGATCATTTACTATAGGCAATTTTATTTATCGCACTTTTTTAATATACAATATAAAAATTAGTTATGAAAAAAATCTCAATAATTTTTTCTTTTAGAAATGAAGAAAAAAATTTAAAAGAATTACTTGTAAGAACCAATAAAGTTTTAAAAAACGTTAAATCTAAATATTCAAGTGAATTAATTTTTGTAAATGACTTATCTACAGATAATTCTCTCAATATACTAAAAGAAAATCTAGATTATTATCCAATAAAAATTATAAATATGAGCAGAAGATTTGGGAGTACATCTTGTGTATTAGCAGGATTTAAAAACGCAACTGGTGATTTAGTAATATATTTAGACTCAGACCTACAAGATCCTCCTGAGTTAATTGAGGCATTACTTGCGAAATATGAAGAAGGCTATGATGTGGTCCACACACTAAGAACTAAAAGATTAGGTGAAAATAAAATAAAAATGAAAATTACTAATTTGGCATATAAAATAATTAACTTTTTCTCTAATATTGAATTAAAAAGTAATTGTGGAGATTTTAAATTAATTTCTAGGAAAGCATTAAATAATATTTTAAATATCAATGAGATCGATCCATATCTCAGAGGTCTTTCAGTGTGGGTGGGTCACAAACAAGCTTTTGTTGAATATGTAAGAGATAAAAGATTTGATGGAGAAACTCATTACCCTTTACTTGGTTCAATAAATCCTGTTGCTGAATTCATAAGGGGTATTGCATCTTTTTCAGTTGCTCCACTCTACTTTTCCATATTAATTGGAATGGCCAGTTTAGTAATTTCTTTGGGCTTAATTATATATAGCTTTTATATAAAATTCACAGGTATTGCTGCTCCTGGTGCGAGTAGTATCCTGATAACTGTTACTTTCTTTTCGAGTATTATTTTAATAATATTAGGTATAATAGGTATTTATATAGCAAGGATTTATGAACAAATTAAAGGAAGACCAAGATATATTATTGAAAGTATCATTTCATCTGAAAATATAAAATGAAAATTTTAGCATTAGATATTTATAGAAATGTTGACCATAGAATTTCTAAAGATACTAGCGGAGGTTATGGTACAGGAAACAACTTCGGTGACAGTTTTATCCCAAGTTATTTAAAAAAAAAACTTAAAAAAATTCATGATTGGTCTCCAATGTTTCTTGCATACACTATATCAGTTTTAAATCAGAAAGGTCACAAAGTTGTCTTTTCAAAAGAATTACCCAAAGATTACGAGGATTACGATGCATACATAATTGCTACCTCAATAGTGTGTTGTGAAAGTGAGATTGAGATAATAAAAAAATTGAGCTCAATAGGAAAAAAGGTATTTGCAATTGGCCCTTTTGCAACGAATGTCCCTCAAGTATATGTTAACGCGGGAGCATACGTTGTATCTGGAGAACCTGAATTCTTTTTTTTGCAAACTGACAACTTTTTAGACAATTTAAATGAAAAAATTATCACATTTAATCATGATTTTGATTTAGATGAGCTTCCTTATCCGGCTTGGGAACAAATGATTGAAAATCCTAAAAATGTGAGTAACTTATTCGGTAATTACTCTACAATACCTGTTTTAGCTACTAGAGGATGTCCTTATTCATGTTTCAAATATTGTGTTTACCCACTTCAACAAGGAAGAAAAGTCAGACAAAGAAATGTTAGCAAAATTGTAGATGAGCTTCAACATTGGAAAAACAAAATGGGAATTAGTATGTTTGTATTTAGAGATCCAGTATTTTCAATTAATAAAAAACATACAATTGAATTTGCAAATGAACTTATAAATAGAAATATAAATATAAAATTTATAATAGAAACTCATTTGAGAATTCTAGATGGAGAATTAATTAAATTGCTGAAAAAGGCAGGTTTATCAGCAGTCAAAGTTGGTGTAGAAAGTGCAAACAAAGAAGTGCTTAAAGACGCAAACAGATTTACTATAGAAAAAGACGATCAATTCAAAAAGATAAGAGAATTAGAGAAAAATAAAATTCAAGTTTCTGCTATGTTTATTTTAGGTTTTCCATCTGATGAAGAGGAAAGCATGAATAAAACAATTTTATATGCAAAAAAACTTAATACAACATATGCTCAGTTTAGTGTTTGGACACCATACCCAGGGACGCCAGTATTCAAAGAATTTGAAGACAAAATTATTGTCAAGGATTATGAGTCTTTCGATCAATATAACCTAATTTATAGACATAAAACTTTATCTCCTGCAACTGTTAGAAAATTTTTAGATAAAGCTTACAAAAAGTATTATGCAAATCCAGTTTGGTTATTTAAGTTTTTAAAATCCTTTATGCTGAATGCTTGATATAAAAGAAGCAAACAGATTTATAATCTTTATATTTCTGCTCCTTTTATTTATTGCTGCAACAAATAATTATACATCAATAGAAAATAGTATGATTGATGGGTTCTCAGACCAAAAACATTATCTAAACATAATCAATGATAGCCCCTCTTTTACAATTCAAGAAATAGCAAAATATCAATCTGAAAGATTTTTTTTTCCATATGTAATAGGTGCTTTAATTAACTTCTTTAAACTAAATCAAATAAGTTACGAGATTTTTATATTTCTCAATATTGCAGTTTTCTTCTTAATTTTAAGCTTATTCATTAAGTTATTAAATTTTGAAAATTCAAATATTAATCTTAACAATTTGTTAGTCTTATCTTTTGCATGTAATCCTTACATCTTTAGAGCAGGAATTTATGCTCCCTTAATGATAAATGATTATATATTTATATTAGGTATAATTTTATTTTTATTTTTTTTACTACACGGAAAAATTAATTTTTTAACTACTTCAGTTTTAATTTGTAGTTTTTCTAGGCAAACTGCTTTGTTAATGTTGCCTGTGCTCTTTTTTTATTTGTATTTTGAAAAAATTAATAGCAGAGAAAAAATTTACATTTTATTTAACATTGTTATTTTAATTTTCATATTTTATTTTAATAAATATATTTCTTCTTTTTTTAATGTAAAAATTGATGAAAGTTTGATTAAAACCGTAACGGGATTGTTCAAATTTAATTATACTTTTTTGGAACTTATTCTGTTTATTGCTCGATTTTTTATCTCAAATTTTTTCATTATAATCTTATTATTTTTTACTTGTTTTAATTTAACTAAAGTAAAAAGAAAAATTAAAATTAAGCACTGGAGTATTTTAATTTTGGGCTTGCTTATTTGGTCTCAGCCAATCTTAGGAGGACCTATTTTCACAGGAGGCAACATACAACGCTTAACCTCATTTTCGATACCAATTTTTTTAATTCTATTTTCTTATATTTATAAGGATATTAAATTAGGGAATTTAAACTATTATTTAATTTTTGTTCTAATGATAATAAGTAGTTTTGATCATAGATATTCTTTTTTAGGAAGATTGGAAATTTTTACAAATGCAAATTATTTGCAATCAATAATAATAATATTTATATCTATAATATTGATTTTAAAAAATAAACTAATATTGAAAAGTTAAATTGAAAATAAGTGTAATAATTCCCTGTTATAATGAAAAAAATACTTTAGAAATCCTCATAGATAAGGTTAAATCTAAATGTAATTTTGAACATGAAATAATCGTAGTTGATGACTTTTCAGAAGACGGTTCTAGGGAAATATTAAATAATATAAGTAATAAGATTGATAAAATCATACTTAATGAAAAAAATTTTGGTAAAGGATATTCTATTCGCAAGGGTTTTGAAAATGCGGTCGGAGAAATAATAATCATTCAAGACGCTGATCTTGAATATGATCCAAGTGATTATGAAACTCTTTTAAATCCGATAATTGAAGGGCATGCTGATGTTGTTTATGGATCAAGATTTATAAGCGCAAAAGAAACTAGAGTTTTATATTTTTGGCACACTTTAGGGAATAAATTTTTAACAACTATTTCAAACATGTTCTCAAATTTGAACCTGTCAGACATGGAGTGTTGCTATAAAGTTTTTAAGAGAGACATTTTAAACCGAATTAATTTGCAAGAGAATAGATTTGGTTTTGAACCTGAATTTACTGCAAAAATTGCAAAATTAGATTTAAGAATATTTGAGGTAGGAGTAAAATACTATGGAAGAAAATATTCAGAGGGAAAAAAAATTACATGGAAAGATGGATTTAGTGCAATTAGGTGTATAATTAAATACAACCTATTTTAATTACGTGTCTAAAGATATTAAAAATTTGTACAATAAACACATAAATAAACCATGTGTAATTGTTGGATCGTCCAAATCCTTAAACGATTTTGATTATCAAAACTTTAAAGGAATTAAAATAGTTTGTGGAGCAACTATACTAAGAATAAATAAAGAATTTAATCCTAATTATTTAATCTCATCAAATACTATATTTCCAATACCAAATATACCAGAACATATCAGGATTATAAATTCATTTAATAAATTAACATGGATAATATCTGATACAGGGACTTTTTGTGATATTTGGGATTTTCAAAAAAAAAATTTTAAAAAAATTAAAAATAAATATTTTTTTTTTGATGAAAGACATTTTTTTAAAAAAAAATGTGTACCTTTAAAGAAATGCTGTTCATTTATTGAAAAATATCCTAATAGAACGACAATCAATGAAACATTGTCTAATCTTGCAAAAGTAAAATTTAAAGTACCTATAAAAGGAATTAGTATTGCAGAACATGCACTAAGTTTAGCTTTGATATTAGGTTGTAATCCAATTTTCATACAGGGCGTAGATTTACCAAAAAAACATTATTCTGCAAAAAAAATTAATAAAAAATATTACGGTGCTAAATCAAAAAAAGCTGATGAAATAATTGATACAAGTATAAAATTAGCCAAAAAAAAATATAAAAAATTTTATTTCAAAAACTATCAAATAAAACCATATGTTAGTCAAATTATTAAAAATATTTATTTTTTTTTTACAAATAAATCTGAATACGATAGAGATTATAATAATTCAAAACAGATTTTTAATTGGTTAGGAAAAATTGCTATTAAAAATAAAAAGAAAGTTTATATATTAAGTAAAAATTCCATGTTAAGGAATATATCAGTATTTAAATATATGAATTTTTTTAGTATAAAATATAAATATTCTAAATTTTTTAAAAAAACTTGAAATATCTTAGTAAAATATATTCTGAAGAGAGAAAACCAGTAACAAACTATCCTAATGAACTGGCAGCTCATTTAATAAAAAAAATTAAAAAAAATTCTGGTAAACTTATTGATGTCGGCTGTGGAAGAGGAGATCAGTTAAGAGCATTTTCAAAATTAGGATTTGATGTTAAAGGCATTGATATATCTGATGAAGCTGGTGAACTTTGTAATCCCTTTCAAGTTTATAAAATTAATTTAGATAATGAAGATCCTGTAAAAATTTTGGGTGAAGAAAAATTTGATGTTGTTTTTAGTAAGTCATTAATTGAACACTTAAAAAATCCAATAAACTTTTTAAATAATTGTAAAAAACTCTTAAAAGATGATGGTATTTTAATCATAATGACTCCGAGTTGGTATCACCATAAATTTGGGCCTTTTTACTTAGACTTTACTCATTGCACACCTTTTACTCTACAATCCCTGAGAGATGTGGGAGAAATGTGTGAATTTCAAAGTGTAAAAGTTAATTATTTCTACCAATTACCTATTTTATGGAAATATAGTATTGTAAAAATTATTTGTTTGGCAATTCAATTTTTTAAATTACCTTATTACCCCATGCATGAACAATTATTTCACATAAGATGGCCTGATAATTTTAATAAGTTTGTAAAATTTTCTAGAGAGGTAATGTTGATTGCATTCATGAGAAAATAAAATAATGAAAAATATACTAATTATCGGATTAGGCTCGATTGGCCAAAGACACTATAGAAATTTAAAAAATATAAATAATAAATTTAAATTTTATGCAATTGTTACAAAAAATAATTCGCCAGAATTAAATAAAAGAAATATTGCAGTTAATAAAACAATTAATTTTAATAAATTAAATATCATTAAAACAAGTATCAATAATTTAATGAATTTAAAAATTGATCTGGCTATAATTTCAAATCCAACTTCTAAACATATAGATGCAGCAATTAAAATTGCTAAATTGAAAATACCTTTATATATAGAAAAACCTATTTCATCTAACTTAAAAAATGTAGATAAACTTAGAAAATTATTAATTAAAAATAAAGTTTTATGTTTTTCTGGATACCAACAAAGAGAAAATCCCTCAATACAATATATAAAAAATTTAATTAATTCAGGAAAATATGGAAAAATAATAAAGGTTATAATAAAAAATCAAGAATTCTTACCTTTTCAACATAAGTATGAAAATTACAAAAATGGTTACGCTGCAAGACAGGATTTAGGTGGAGGTGTTACATTATGTTTGTCTCATGAAGTTGATTATGCAAATTTATTGTTCGGAAAACAAATTGATTTATTGTCAATTGGTGGAAAAAAATCTAACCTAAAAATTAACGTAGATGATACATCTGATTTCATTATTAATTACGAACTTAACAAAAAAAGATTTCCAGTTTATTTTTTTTTAGATTTCATTAAAAAAAAAACTGAGCAATCTTGTGAAATATTGTTTGAAAAAGCTGATTTAAAATTAAATTTAAGAAAAAATTTAATCAAAATAAATACAAAAAAAAATGAAAAAATAATTAAATTTACTAAAGATAGAGACTATTTATTTATGAAAAGGTTAAAAAGATTTATATCTTTAATAAAAAAAAAAAGCTTCTTCATTGAGGATTTTGACAGTGCTATTAAAGTTTTGAAAATTTGCTTAAAAATCAAACAAAGATTTTATAAAAATAACAAATCCTTAATTTAAAAAAGATTTTACATAATTTAATTGTGTATAGCCTTGATCATAAGGAATTCTTCCTCTAGGAGTTTCCAAAGTTAATTCACCATTATAATTTGATTTCTTTAAAACTTTTAAGAATCCCTCTATGTCAATAGTTCCAGTGCCAAGATCGACAGAATTAAATTTGGTATCTCGATCTTTCAAATGCACGTGATTAACACATTTAATTATTTTTTTTAAATTAGTTAACTTGTTATTTTTTAAGTAATTTACTGAAAAGTTACCTGAATCAATAGTGATTCCAAATTTTGTTGAATTTACTTTTTCTGCAATTTCCTGTATTTTTTTGACGTTATGCTCAATCTCAAAAGACAAAGTTAAATTTTTTGCTGATTTCTTTAATAGTTCACAAATTATTTCACATAAAACTTCAATATTTTTATCTACATCTTCATCACTAATTGGAATAACTAATTTTGATTTATTATATTTTTTTAGTCTATTTATAATATTAAATAATTTTTTTTTTGTTTCTTTTTTAAATATTGATTTAGTCAAGGTAAGATTTTCGCATACGATTAATTTTTGTTTATTAAAATAATTAAAATATTTTTTTGAAAAAATTGGTAGATTATTAAATTTTTCTTCTAGTATGATATATTCTAGGTAATCAAATTTAAGTAAATCTGCTAATATTTTTTCTTTTTTCCAGTCTTGAGGGTACTCCTGAATTATTTTTGAACTCTCTCTTACGCTGAGTCTTCCTTGCATTATACCAATTTTCATTATTTTAAATCTCCTATGCTATCAATATCTCTGGTGCTATCAGTTATAAACGGTAAAATTTTTTTGCCATAAATAATTTTCTTATTATTAATAATATAATCAGTTTTGACAATATCAATATATCCGTTCGGAAGAAGTGATTTTCTGAATTTTTGTCTTGGTAGGTTATGATATTCACCCTTAAATTTTTTATCAAAATATCCTTTTAAAAACAAATTCTTGTTTAAATAATAAAACTTTTCTACTGGCTGATTGAAATAACTTACAGATCGTAAAGAATCTATAGTATGAAATTTTTTTATAAAAGTTTTTATTGCTTTATCTATTAACATTTCATTTCTATCAGGTGTAGTGGGGCGCAACAATACAATAAAATCAGGAATATAATTTATTTTTTTTAATTTATTTATCGCATGATAAATAAAATCATAATCCAAAGATAAATCTCCACTGATTTTTTTTGGTCTTAAAAAGGGTGCCTCAGCTCCATACTTTATTGCTATTGATTGATACTTTTTGCTATCTGTAGAAACTAAAATTTTATTTATGTATTTTGATTTATTAGCAACTTTGATTGAATGATATATCAATGGTTTTTTTTTATATATTATTATATTTTTATCTTTAACATCTTTAGAACCTTTTCTAGCAGGAATTAGAGCTAAAATTTTCATTAATAATACTTTCTAATATTCTTTATTTTATTTAGCATAGAATACTTACTAGAATTATATATTTCTATATTGTTACTTTTAGCTAAATTGGCTATTTTATTAAAATTAAAAATTATATTTTTTTTTTCTTGATAGAAAGAGCTAGTTAATCTAAAATTTTTAAAGTTCAATCCTGAATTTTTTATATCAACAAGATTTTGATACAATTTACTAAATTTTTTAAAAATAAAAAACTTCAATAAGTTAACAAATCTATCATCCTTTATTTGTATTTTTTTGTAGCTAGATATACCATCATTTAAATATTTCCTTATAATTTTGTTAACTTTAGAAGTCTCTTTATCAAATATTCCTGAATAATGATCTTTTCGATATTCTGGTAAATCCACTCCAGAAATATAAATTTTATTACAACCTAATAAAACTGCAAAAGCTAGTGCCTCAATTGCAATTGTACCCGAGGGAAGTTTAAAGAAGTTTTTTTTTTTAAAATACTTACAAAAAGCGTCAGTGAGCGAACTTTCAGATTTATTTATAAAATTACAACATTTTCTTTTTTTTTCACAAGGCTTTTTATCTTTATGTATATGATCCCAAGCAAACCAATTAACTTTTAATTTTTTATTTAAGTTTTTTTTGTTAAAATTTCTTATACCTCCGTACGCATTAGTATTTGAAATCAATAAAGTAGATTTTGACGAATTGATCAATTTTAAATGGGAAGGAATATCAGGTATAGGAAAAAATTCATTACTTGCTATCCAATAATTTGGCTTTATTTGTTTTTTGTATCTAATTATAGAATCACCAAAACAAATTATAATTCCTTTAAATTTTTTAAAATCAAAGTCTTTAGCACTATTTGATCCACCAACTAAAAGGCATGATTTTCCTTTTTCTTTATTAACAAAATAACTAAAATTTTTGATTTGCATTGGTTTTTATTTTTTTTTTGCACTAATAAAAATCGTGTCACTTATTTGTTTTTTTTCAATTATGCTCTTATAAAATAAATTATTTCTCTTTTTAAAATATTTATACTTTTCATGTCCTCCTGGTTTTCCATCAATTAACCACCCGATCAAATTATTTATGTCATATCTTTGTACAAAATTTACTGATATATTTTTAAAATTACAAAATTTTAAAAGTTTAATTATTGAATTTTTTGTATGTAAAACTAAGTGCTCACTCCATAATATAAAGTTTCTGTAAGAATTTAAATTCAGTAAAAAATCCTGTGCACACGGAATTTCCAAATATAAGATACCATTTTTGTTTAATTTATTATTTATAGATTCTATAAATTTTATCTGATTAGGAACATGCTCTAATACATGAAATGCTGTAATTACATCGTAACTATTTTTAACTTCATTTAAATTTTTATAAATTTTAAAATGCTTTAAAGTTTGTTTTCTTTGTTTTTCATTGGGCTCTACTCCCTCTGCAATTTTAAAATTTTTTTTTGCAAGCTGCAAGAAATCACTGTTGGCAGATCCTATATCTAGTATTGTCTTATTATAAGAGGATTTTATATAATTTACTCTTCTAATATTATCTTGATCGTAAATTTTTATTGGATTTTTTAATTTATATTTTTTAATCGATAAGATATCTTTTTCGTAACTTTTTTTTTGATAATAATAATTATCTGGTTTTTTTTTAATAAAAATTACATCTGTATTAGAATCTTTGTAAATATTAATTTTTTTATCTCTTGCGTACTTACTATATAAAAAAACATTTTTGGATTTTACAGCATTTATTTTTATCAAATCTTTAAATAAATTTGACATTGTAATTTTTATTATTAAATTTGCTTTCAACTCTTTTTATAAATTTCTCTAATTTTAATGCTTTTTGTTTAACTTCTTTAATATTTCTTTGATTAGCTTTAAGTTGAATTAATCTAGGTTGAACCAAATATGCGTTTGTGCAAACATATGGTTTATTTGTATCAATACAGGATTTTAATGTTTTGCAATAATTACATTTGTTATAAATTGGTAAAACTTTTTTTATTTCCTTAATATTTTTTAAAACAGTTTCTTCGGGTACAACTGCTAAACCTGCATAAAAACTTTCTGAAATTTCTTTACTATATAAATTTAAAAATCTTTTCCAAGACAAACCAAGATATTTGTCTCCATAATATTTCAAAGTAATTGTCCAATATACATTTTTATAATTTACAGGTACAAATTGTGGAATGAGCCAATGACAGTTTTTAATAGCTTTTAAAAATAGACCTGCAACTTTTATTCTTCTATTTACAAATTTTGAAGAATTTTCTAGTTGAGCTAAGACAACTGCAGCTGTTGGTTCGTTCATTCTATAATTTAACCCGAGAGAACTATGCCTTTTATACTCAGGACTTCTAAAATAATTTGGTAATTTTTGTTTCAACGAACTTTTTCCAGTTAGAGTTTGATAACCTAACCCAGCAAATTTTCTTGCTTTTTTCGCAAATTTCTCGTTGTTGGTTGTAATCATTCCACCTTCAAAGCCACAAATATGCTTTTTGGTTTCAAAACTATAACAGGCTATATCTCCAAATGATCCAACATATTTATCATTAATTTTTCCAAATAAACACTGCGCTGCATCTTCGATAACTCTAATGTTATTTTTTTTTGCAATTTGCATAATTGCTGGCATATCTGCTGGTAATCCGTGCATATGAACTGCTATTATTGCTTTAGTTTTTTTTGTAATTTTTTTTTCTAAATTTCTTGGACATATGTTGAAAGTATTTGGGTCTATATCAACATATACTGGCATTGCATTTAACTCAAGAGTCACAAGTGTAGGCATTATTACTGTGTGAGCTGGTATTAAAACCTCATCTCCATATCCTACATCTAAAGCTTTTAAAGCAGAATGTAAGGCTGAAGTCCCAGAATTTACTGCAATAGAATAACTGATTTTAGATTTTTTTGAAAATTTTGTTTCTAATTTTTTTACAAAGGAGGTTTTACTTTTTAAAGTTTCAATAAGATATTTTTTTTCGTTTCCAATAAATTTATTATTTAAGTTAGTCATTTTTAATTTTTATCATTTGATTTTTTTTCCATTCAATATTTCTAAAAAAATTTATTTTTCTTAGGTAAATATTTTTATTTAAATAAGAATTTATATTTTTTCTACTTTCAAAGGAACCAAATTTTGAATATATTTTACTCAGTAAAACAAAATCTTCTTTATAATCCAATGTCATCCTAAAACTTTTTTTTGTAATATATTTAGCATTTTTGAGTTTTGTGATTTTTAAGAATTTAGATGATTTTTCTATTATATTATCTATCATTTCTGTATCCAGATTATTGCTATGTAAATTCATTTTATTTATAATTTTATTTAAAGCATCTGTTTTAAAGCTATAACCTTCAGTTGCCGCTCCTTTTCTTGAATTTGAAGAAGGCTTAACAATATCGAATTTACTTAAAAGCATTATACTTTTTTTAATATTATCCTGATCAAAAAAAGGATCATCGGCATCAACTGTATGAAATCTTTTAATATTATTTTTTTTAGCACAATATAGCCATCTTTTAATTTTGTTTTTATTTGATCCAAGATAAATTTTTATTTTATATTTTTTAGCATACTTCTTAAAGATTTTGTCAATTTTTAAATCTGTTGTACAAATTACTGGTATAAACTTAAATTTTTTTAATCTCAATATTATGTGATCAAGAATTGTATTTTCTTCAAATTTCAAAAAACATTTTTTTTTTAGTCTAGAAGAATTTGATCTGACTGTAACAAAACAATAATTCATACGATTAAAAATAATTTCTTTTTCTTGATATGAAAAATAATATATATATAATTATTCGAGCCATGACAGGTTTACAACATATTCTTTCAAAAAATTGTTTCATTATAGCTGAAATAGGTATTAACCATAATGGTAGTTTAGAAATTGCAAAAAAACTAATTGATATGGCTAAAGATGCAGGCTGTGATGCGGTTAAATTTCAAAAAAGAACTATAAATATAGTTTACAGTGAAGAAATATTGAACAGTCAAAGAGAAAGTCCATGGGGAAATACTCAAAGAGATCAGAAAAAAGGTTTGGAATTTGAAAAAAAAGAGTACGATGAAATTGACAAGTATTGCAAATCTAAAAGTATAGAATGGTTTGCTTCAGCCTGGGATATTGAAAGTTTAAAATTTTTAGATCAATATAACTGTAAAAATCATAAAATAGCATCCGCTATGATTACAAACAAAGAATTTTTACTTGAGGTTGCAAGAAGAAAAATTCACACATTCATCTCAACAGGAATGACCGAGACTTCTGATATTGACTATGCGGTAAATCTTTTTAAAGAAAATAATTGTGATTTTACATTAATGCACACGGTTTCAACCTACCCATGTAAAGAAGATGAGTTATCATTAATTAATATATTAAAATTAAAAGAAAAATATAATTGTAAAGTAGGCTATAGTGGACATGAAGTTTCTCCTGGACCAAGTATAATTGCTGCATCACTTGGCTCAGAGTCAATTGAAAGACATATTACTTTGGATAGATCGATGTACGGCTCAGATCAAGCTGCATCTTTGGAGTCTGGTGGTTTGAAACTTATGGTTGATTATATTAGAAAAATTCCAGTAGTATTCGGAAAAGAAATAAGAACATCTATACTACCATCAGAGAAAGAAATAGCAAAAAAACTTAGATATTGGGAATAGTGAAAGAAAAAAAATTTTTTAATAGCTTTCAAAAAAGTATTAATGAAACAATTAAAGTAAAAAAATCTCTAATTAATTCGTCTGAGCAAATAAATAAGTCGATTAAAATAATGACAAAAGTAATCCAGAATGGTGGAAAAGTAATGCTTTGTGGCAACGGGGGATCGGCTGCAGATGCACAACATTTGGCAGCAGAATTTTTGATTAGACTAAGACCAAAAGTAAATAGAAATCCTTTACCCATGATAAGTCTAGCGACAGATACTTCTACTTTAACCGCTTGTGGGAATGACTATAATTTTAGTAAAATTTTCTCAAGACCTTTTGAAGCATTATCAAAAGAAAAAGATCTCTTACTTGTTATAAGTACTTCAGGTAATTCAAAAAATATTATTGAAGTTCTAAAATCCTCAAAAAAAAAAAAAATCAAAAGCATTGCCTTTTTAGGTAATAATGGTGGAATAGCAAAAAAATTTGTTGATATACCAATAATTGTTAAAAGCAAAAATGTAGCGAGAATACAAGAGTCTCATATTTTTATTGGACATTTTATATTAGAAAATGTTGAGAATAATCTATTAAATTATAGTTCTACCACCGTCTAAACTCACAACTGCTCCATTCATATATGATGATGCATCAGAGATGAGATAAAGTATAGAAGACTCATATTCACCTTTTTTTGCAAGACGACCCATTGGTATTAGCTTTGAAACTTTATTTAAAAAATTCTTTGGCTGATTATTAAATACTCCTCCTGGAGCTATTGCATTACATCTAACATTATTTCTTGCCCAATATGCGGCCACGTATCTAGTCAAGCCTGTTATTCCATGCTTAACAACTGAATATGATACTGGTTTAACAAGGCTAATTTTATTATTAGAATTATAAATTCTGTTGTCTGGTGCTATTAATGAAAGGTCAGACGCAATATTTAAAATAATACCATATTTATTTTTTGCCATAGCATTACCAAAAACTTTGATACAGTTTAAAGATCCTAGCAAACCTACATCTAGGTCCTTTTTCCAAATTTTTGTGTCAAAAGTTTCTAATAATACTTTATTTGCTAATTTTTTATGCTTGCTGTCTATTTGATAATTTACGGATGCATTGTTTATTAGAACATTTACTTTAATTTTTTTCTTTAATAAGATTTTATATATCTTTTTTATATCATTTATTTTTGTTACATCGCCTTTAAAAATTTCAATTTTATTTTTAAATTTTTTTATTAAAATTTTTTTTATATTTTTTAAGTGCTTAATATTAAGATCAATTAATACCAAATCACCCTCATTATTTAATACAGCATTAATATGTTGTTTTGCAAGCAATCCAGCAGCTCCTGTTACTAAAACTGTTTTTCCTTTAAGATTAAATAAGTTTTTTTTCATATTTTAAATATTTAAAACCATTATTAACATATTATTTTTTTTGGCATATATAAAACATTACTGATCCATAAAATGGAGGAGAAATTTTTTGCTTTTTATAATTTAGAAGCTTCAAGAGATTTTGTTTATTAAAATAATTAGTATTAAAAAATGGAAAATCAATCTTTTTAATAATATAGCCATTATCTCTTAAAGCTCTTGTCATTGACTCCAATGTAAATAAACTTATATGAGTTGGATCATTTAAAAGTCTGAATTTATCACCAAATAATCTAAAAGCCGCAGAGTCAAAATCTGGGGTTTCTAAAAATAATTTACCATTTTTTTTTAAAAAATTTTTTATGTTCTTTAAAACAAAAATGGGATTTTTAACATGCTCAATAACATGTGAGCAAATTATATAATCAAATTTTTTTTTTTTATTTTTTTTATTTTTTAAAAACACTTCAATATTGTTAACTTCAGCTATGCAATATTTAGAGGCGTTATTAATTGCAAATTTAGATATATCTACTCCATATTTTTCCCATTTTGAATCTAGCGTAGATAGAAACCAACCTAATCCACATCCAAGGTCCAGTATTCTTCCTGGTTTAGATTTTTTTAGAATTGAAATTAAATGCTTATTGTTATTTAAAAAATTCCTTCTTTCATTTAATAAAAATCTTTTTTTTCCATCAGGGTCAACTGCAATCTGATGGTAATTTTTTTCGTAAAGAAAGTTTTTTTTCGATGGAGAAATAGAAACATAATATTTATTACTTATTAACAATGAGTTAATTTTATTCCTTATATTAGAAAATCTTTTTTTCATTTTTAAAGCTTTTTTCCCTGTGAAATTAATGAATATAATAAACGCTCATAACCGAAACCTATACATCCACTATAAATAAATTTAGATTTATCTTTAATTTGATATTTTTTAGTCAATAAGTCCAAGTGATTATTAAATGACCCCACAGCAAGCCATTTTTTTTCCTCTGGTAAGTAAAATTGCATTTCATACTTTAAAGTTTGGGCGCTTTGGTAAAAAATTTTTTTAATTCCAGCTTCACTAAAAAATGGGTCAGAGGCACTTATGACTCTGAATTTAATATCTAATTTTATAAAAATATTTATAAACTTTTTTAAATTTAATCTTAAAAAATCATTTACATATTTTTTTGATCCATATGATACATATTCTCTCATCGTAAAAGTTTGAAGTCTTTCCAAAGTTTTGTAGTTTTTACTTTCGTACCTATTACACTTAGCAAGCAAATTATAAACAACATTTTTTTTTATGTTACTATTTTTTTTCATTTCAAAACAATGATAGCAAACTGTTGGTGATAATACTAAAAATGGTTTCTCAAGCTTTGATCCAATAAAATTTTTATTAAGTTTTTTCGAATTAGAAATTTCATCTAAAGTTGTTATGTTTCTTCTGATATTGGATAAAAAAATTGGATGATTTGGAAAATTGGAAACGTAATCATTCTTAAAAATTGATTCTATTGGCAAGGTGTCATTAACATGAAGCTCTTTGTAATTTAATTTTCTTCCGTAATTTAAAAGAAAATTATCTAATTTTTTAAATTTATTTAAAAAATCACCTTGATAACTATAAATTCCTTCAGAAATTTTCACCAATTGATTTGTATCTATCAATTCTTTGAATATTTTTTTTTTTATATTTTTTTTAATCTTGACCTTATTTTCATAAAAAATTTTATTATTTTCAACTCTATCTAATAAATTAACTCTTAATATCAACTTTTTTACATCTTTTTTAAAGGAAATTATATTTCTAATATTTTTTTCAAATGTGAAAACAATATGGTATTTATTGACAATACATTTATTAAGATATGGACTTAAAAAATAAACTTTTTCATAAAACGATTTTATTATTTCTTCCTTATTAATTAGAGAGTTTTTTATTTTTAAATGCATTTAATGGAGAATTAATTAATATATGTTATTATATATAAATCTTAAATCAAATTAAAAATTTGTCATTAATGAATATTAAATTAATAAAAAATATTTTAGTTAACAAAAAACCTTTTGATAAGACTAAAAAAATTGAATTTTTAAATCCTAAAAATGATAAAAAATATATAAATGATTTTCTTTCTTACTCTTTAGAAAGTAATTTTTATGATTTCCTAGAGTCAGAACAACCAACAAGAAAGGAATTATTAAATTATTATAAACAGCTTATAGTTAAAGATGTTAAAAAAAAATCAAAGTTAATAGAACAAAAATCTTGGCTGATAAAAAGTGTAGATGAAAATGTTATAATAGGGTCTGCAAAATTATGTGATTTTTCATCAAAAAGAATGTCTTTACAATGGGGGTATGGTATCAGTAAAAAATACAGAAATAGGAATTTTTTGTTAAAAATTCAACTATCACTTATTACATATGTTTTTGATCAGCTAAAGTTTAATAGAATTTGGGGCCAAACTTATCTTAGCAATAAAAATGTTATCAATTCACAAAAGATTCTCAGGTTTAGAGATGAAGGTGTAAAATATCAATTTTTTTTTGACAATAAAAAAAAAAAATTTGTTGATGCATATTCATATAGTTTTTTAAAGGAAGACTATTTTAAATTATTAGATAATAACAAAAAAAAAAATAAATTTATAAATTATGTGGAAATTAGAGATGAAAGTAAAACTCTAAAGGAAATAAACAATACAATATGCAAAGTACTTTCCATAAAAAATAACTTTAAAAATAATATACAAATGAAAGATGTTCCAAATTGGGATTCTTTAAACCATTTTAATATAATTTCAGTAATTGAAAAAAAATACAAAAAAAAATTTAGTTCTAATCAATTACTCAAACTAGATAGTTCTTATCAAATATTAAAAGCAATTAAAAACTGAACTAATTTTTTGATAAAATAATAGAAGTGCCAGGAAATGTTTGTAAGTACCGAAATTCAAAATTTTTTTTTAATTCCTCAATATGAATATCATTATGATAAATGATTATTGATTTGTTTTTAACAATATTTTCATAATTATTTTGCATAAAGATCTTTAAAATATCAAATTTAAATGGATTATATAAATAAATTAGGTATTTTTTATCTTCCAAAAGAAAATTTCTTGCGTCTTTATAAAGTAAATTTATATTTTTGTGAACAAATGAAATTAAATTTTTTTTACTAATTTCAAAAAAATTTTTTTCAAATTCAATACCATAATAACTTTGAAAATAATCTAAATTATTTGAAATATAATGTATTAATAGACCAGAGCCTGAGCCAATATCAATAAAACTGAAGGTATCATCAAAAAAATTATTTTTTTTACAAAAAACAATGTTTCTATGCAATATCAATAATGGTGCTGGTTGGTTTTGATTAGCTTTTTCTAATGAAATATTGAAATCAGTTTCTTGGGGATATTCGTAATCAGCGGTTAACAGCTTATGTTTAAAAATATAAAATTTTAAATAAGTAGAATTTATTATTAATTCCCTTGCTTTTTCTTTATCTAGCAAAGCATTTTTTAAAAGGACAAGTATGTATTTCAATTTTTTTAAAAAAATAAACATATTATTAAAAATTTTTTTCAGTGCATAAATTAAGCCAATTGAGCTATTAGTACTGGTCAGCTGCACGCATTACTGCGCTTCCACACCCAGCCTATCAACGTGGTGGTCTACCACGGCTCTAAAGGAAGAACTAGTTTTAAGGTGAGTTTCCCGCTTAGATGCTTTCAGCAGTTATCTCGTCCGTACTTAGCTACCCGGCACTGCAGCTGGCGCTACAACCGGTCCACCAGTGGTACGTCCATCCCGGTCCTCTCGTACTAGGGACAGCTCCTTTCAATTCTTCTACACGCATAGCAGATAGGGACCGAACTGTCTCACGACGTTCTGAACCCAGCTCACGTACCACTTTAATTGGCGAACAGCCAAACCCTTGGGACCTGCTCCAGCCCCAGGATGTGATGAGCCGACATCGAGGTGCCAAACACTGCCGTCGATATGAGCTCTTGGGCAGTATCAGCCTGTTATCCCCGGCGTACCTTTTATCCGTTGAGCGATGGCCCTTCCACTCAGAACCACCGGATCACTATGACCGTCTTTCGACTCTGCTCGACTTGTCAGTCTCACAGTCAGGCAAGCTTATGCCATTGCACTCTACGAACGATTTCTGACCGTTCTGAGCTTACCTTCGCACGCCTCCGTTACTATTTGGGAGGCGACCGCCCCAGTCAAACTACCCACCATACAATGTCTTGATGCCGGATAACGGCAATCAGTTAGATGCCAAGAAAAACAAAAGAGGTATTTCACTGGTGACTCCACGATAACTGGCGCCATCGTTTCAATGTCTCCCTCCTATACTAAATATGTTTTTCCTAACACCAATGTAAAGTTGCAGTAAAGGTGCACGGGGTCTTTCCGTCTAACTACGCGAACTCCGCATCTTCACGGAGAATTCAATTTCACTGAGTTGATGTTGGAGACAGCGGAGAAATCGTTACGCCATTCATGCAGGTCGGAACTTACCCGACAAGGAATTTCGCTACCTTAGGACCGTTATAGTTACGGCCGCCGTTTACTGGGGCTTCAGAAATGAGCTTGCACCCATCGCATTAACCTTCCAGCACCGGGCAGGCGTCAGACCCTATACATCCACTTACGTGTTAGCAGAGCCCTGTGTTTTTGATAAACAGTCGCTTCTCCCTGGCTTGTGCCACCTTCTATTGGTTGCCCAACAAAAGGTCTTCTTTATCCCGAAGTTACAGAAGTATTTTGCCGAGTTCCTTCAACATCATTCTCTCAAGCGCCTAAATATACTCTATTAATCCACCTGTGTCGGTTTAGGGTACGGTCTAATGATGGAGCTATTTCCTGAGACTTTTTCGCGGCAAATTCAATCCATTAAGAACTTACAACTTACAAAATCTGTCACTACCATCTGGTTAAGGAATATTAACCTTATTTCCATCGACTACGGCTTTCGCCCTCGCCTTAGGGGCCGACTAACTCTGCGCGGATTAACCTTGCGCAGAAACCCTTGGATTTTCGGCGAATAAGTTTTTCACTTATTTTATCGTTACTCATGTCAGCATTCGCACTTCTGATACCTCCAGGATCCCTCACGGGTATCCCTTTACAGGCTTACAGAACGTTCCGCTACCGCTTATAAAGTTTAAAACTTTATAAACCCACAGATTCGGTATGTGATTTTAGCCCCGTTACATCTTCGGCGCAGAAACTCTATTAGACCGGTGAGCTGTTACGCTATCTTTAAAGGATGGCTGCTTCTAAGCCAACCTCCCGGCTGTTAAGGAATTTCCACATCCTTTCACACTTAATCACAATTTTGGGACCTTATCTGGTGGTCTGGGCTCTTTCCCTCTCGACCATGGACCTTAGCACCCACAGTCTGTCTGTTGAAGAACTACTTTCAGCATTCGGAGTTTTATTAGGTTTGGTAAGAATCTCTTCCCCCTAGCCCATTTAGTGCTCTACCTCTGAAAGCATATTTATTCAACGCACTACCTAAATAGTTTTCGCGGAAAACCAGCTATCTACGAATTTGGTTGGCCTTTCACCCCTTACCACAAGTCATCCAAAGACTTTTCAACGTCAACTGGTTCGGTCCTCCAGCAAGTGTTACCTTGCATTCAACCTGCTCATGGTAAGCTCATTCGTTTTCGGGTCTAATTCATAAAACTAATCGCCCTATTAAGACTTGCTTTCGCTACGCCTACACCTAGATGGCTTAAGCTTGCTTTATAAATTAAGTCACTGACCCATTATACAAAAGGTACGCCGTCACTCTAAAAAGAGCTTCGACTGATTGTAGGCATGCAGTTTCAGGTTCTATTTCACTCCCCTAATAGGGGTTCTTTTCACCTTTCCCTCACGGTACTAGTTCACTATCGGTCACTGAAGAGTATTTAGGCTTAGAGGGTGGTCCCCCTATATTCGAGCAGGATTTCACGTGTCCCGCTTTACTCAAGAAACTTGTTAAACATTACTTTTACGGGACTATCACCCTCTTTGGTTAGTTTTTCCAAACTATTCGAATTTTTTTAACAAGTCTACTGGCCTGTTCCGTTTTCGCTCGCCACTACTAACGGAATCTCAATTGATTTCTTTTCCTCCGGTTACTTAGATGTTTCAGTTCTCCGGGTTATCTCTTTAAACCTATGTATTCAGTTTAAAGTAACACATAAAGTGTTGGGTTTCCCCATTCGGAAATTTACGGATCAAAACTTGCATACAGCTCCCCGCAACTTATCGCAGTATACCACGTCCTTCATCGGCTTTCAGTGCCAAGGCATCCGCCACACGCCCTTAAACGCTTAATTTATGCACAGAAAAAAATTCTGTGTTGAAATAAATTTTTAAGTATTCATCTATTCGAATACTTCTTGATTGTTCAATTCTACGAACAATCGGATATAGATATTGATAATATAATTATATTTACATTTTAAAATAACTGTGTGTTTCTGGTGGAGGATAGCGGGATCGAACCGCTGACCTCCTGAATGCAAATCAGGCGCTCTCCCAGCTGAGCTAATCCCCCAGTATTTAATGGTGGGCCGAGAAAGACTCGAACTTTCGACCCCACCCTTATCAAGGGTGTGCTCTAACCAACTGAGCTACCGGCCCTTATCGCAGAAGAGTGAAACACAAATTTTAAGAAGAGAAATGAGGACGGTCAACATTATCCTGTTATATTTTTTAGATTAAGAAATAATTCTTAATCATCCTTAGAAAGGAGGTAATCCAGCCGCAGGTTCCCCTACGGCTACCTTGTTACGACTTCACCCCAGTCGCTGACTATACCGTAGTCAAGGGTTTTAAACCTTGCCTTAAGGTAGAACCAACTCCCATGGTGTGACGGGCGGTGTGTACAAGACCCGGGAACGTATTCACCGCGGCGCGCTGATCCGCGATTACTAGTAATTCCAGCTTCATGTACTCGAGTTGCAGAGTACAATCCGAACTGAGGCATCTTTTTAGGATTTGCTTGACGTCGCCATCTTGCTTCCTATTGTAAATGCCATTGTAGCACGTGTGTAGCCCAACACGTAAGGGCCATGAGGACTTGACGTCATCCCCACCTTCCTCCAGCTTATCACTGGCAGTTCTTTCAGAGTGCCCAACTAAATGATGGCAACTAAAAGTGAGGGTTGCGCTCGTTGCGGGACTTAACCCAACATCTCACGACACGAGCTGACGACAGCCATGCAGCACCTGTGTTTCGTCCGGCCGAACCGAAAACTTTAATCTCTTAAAGTCGCGACGAACATGTCAAGTGTTGGTAAGGTTCTGCGCGTATCTTCGAATTAAACCACATGCTCCACTACTTGTGCGGGTCCCCGTCAATTCATTTGAGTTTTAACCTTGCGGTCGTACTCCCCAGGCGGTGTGTTTAATGCTTTCGCTGCGACACTGAAAATAAATTTCCAACGTCTAACACACATCGTTTACGGCATGGACTACGAGGGTATCTAATCCTCTTCGCTACCCATGCTTTCGTTCCTCAGTGTCAGTAATGATCCAGAAAGCTGCCTTCGCAATTGGTATTCTTTCTAATATCTACGAATTTCACCTCTACACTAGAAATTCTACTTTCCTCTATCATACTCTAGCTAAAAAGTTTTGATGGCAGTTCCAGAGTTAAGCTCTGGGATTTCACCACCAACTTTTTTAACAACCTACGAACTCTTTAAGCCCAGTAATTCCGAACTACGCTAGGTCCCTTCGTATTACCGCGGCTGCTGGCACGAAGTTAGCCGGACCTTCTTATTCGGGTACAGTCATTTTCTTCCCCGATGAAAGAGCTTTACAACCCAAAGGCCTTCTTCACTCACGCGGCATCGCTGCATCAGAGTTTCCTCCATTGTGCAATATTCCCTACTGCTGCCTCCCGTAGGAGTTTGGGCCGTGTCTCAGTCCCAATGTGGCTGATCATCCTCTCAGATCAGCTATTGATCAAAGTCTTGGTAAGCCATTACCCCACCAACAAACTAATCAAGTGCAGGCTCATCCTTCGGCGCATAAAGCTTTCTCCGTAAAGACTTATGAGGTATTAGCACAAGTTTCCTCGTGTTATTCCTCACCAAAGGGAAGATACCTACATGTTACTCACCCGTCTGCCACTAAGTATTACTACTTCGTTCGACTTGCATGTATAAGGCGTGCCGCCAGCGTACGTTCTGAGCCATGATCAAACTCTCAAGTTTAAAAACGGCGCACACTAGCTTCTAAATAAATACTAAGAATAATATTTATTTAATGTTGAAGTGTGTACGACAAATTTTGGTAACCTTAACCGTCCACACTTCTCTTCTAAAAATATATACTTTGTCAAATAGCTAATTGGGAAATCCCAATAAATAACATTTTTTAAATGTTGAGTGGTCCGCTTATAAATAATAATATTAATAAATCAAGATATTAGATAATTTTTAAATGCTAAAAAAAACCACAAAAATCAACACTTTTTGGGCTAATTAAATGAAATTTTTGAATTACAACTCAATTAAAGAGTACAGTATTTTTTTTTTCTTAATTATCTTAATAATCATAGGTTTAATTATATCTAGCATTTATTCTAATTACAAAAGTCAAAATTTGGAAAAAATAAACTCCAGTTTAGACAATACTTATTTAAAAAAGACAATTAAGGAAATTACAAAAAATCTAAAACCTAGATACACATATTTTGAATATTCGTCAAAACCCGGTGATAATTATCAAAATATTATTGATAAATTAAATATAAGCAAAAAAGAAAAGAAAAAAATACTAGATACGATTTTAAAAGAAAAAAAATTGAAAATACTAAATATAAATCAGAAATTTAAATTTAAATTAGATAATTTATTAGAGGAAAAAATAATTGAATTTAAGGTAGAAACAGGGAAAAAAAATGAAATTAAGTTTTCAAAATCTGTTAATGACGATAAATTTTTATCTCGAATAATTACAAAAAATTTTAAGAAAAAAATTGTCTATAAAGAGACAATAATCAAAGAGTCTCTATATAATAGTGCTATTAATTTAAAAATCAGCCCAAACATTATTTTAGAATTTGCTAGATTATATGGATTTCAAATCGATTTCCAAAGAGATATCTGGAAAGATGATAGCTTCCAAATTATTTACGAAGAATTCATTAATGAAAATAAAGAAGTAATAGATACAGGAGAAATTATTTTTGCTAATCTTAGTTTACAAAATACTGATTATCAGCTTTATAAGTTTGAGTATGCAAAAAATAAAATTGATTATTTTGATGAAAATGGAAAAAGTGTCAAAAAAACATTAATGAAAACTCCAATAAATGGCGCACGTCTCTCATCATCATATGGCAAGAGAAAACATCCCATTTTAGGTTATACAAAAATGCACACAGGTACAGATTTTGCCGCGCCTACAGGAACCCCAATTATGGCATCTGGTGATGGAAAAGTTATGAAAGCAGGTTGGTGCGGTGGAGGAGGAAACTGTGTAAAAATAAAGCACAATAATATTTATCAAACTGTTTATGCTCATATGTCAAAATTTGGAAGAGGCATAAAAAGAGGAGTTAGAGTAAAGCAAGGACAAATTATTGGATATGTGGGGTCAACGGGTTTATCTACTGGTCCACATCTTCATTATGAAGTAATTGAAAATGGAAGAAAAGTGAATTCTCAAAAATTGAAGTTACCTTCTGGCAAAGTTCTCAAAGGGAATGAAAGAAAGAATTTTGAAGTTGCAAAAATTAAAATTGATGTTTTAAAATCAAATCTTATATCAAATTAAACTAATCTGTTTCTGCACTCTCTGAGTTTGCGGAATTATCTTTGTTTTCAACAGTATCTTTCGGATTTTTAGTAAAATTTTGCTCTATGATATTATTTTTTTCAGTATTAGGCTTGTTTATTTCTTGGAAGCTTAAGACTCTGGAAAAATGATCTGCATGTTGTAAATAATTTTCTGATAATATTTTATCTCCTGAGGACAGCGCTTCTCTTGCTAAATTATTGTACTTTTCGATCAGTTTTGCAGCATTATGATTATTTCTTCCTGGATTTCTATGCCTAAAATCTGAGTTAGAATTAAAATCTCCTTGATTTTTGTGTCCATTCAATAATCTTTTTCTATAATTTCTTTCTCCATTTGATTTAAATCTACTTTTTCTATTATTACGGTAATTATTCATTAATTAATTTTAGTTGAGATTATTACTCTTGGAACTGAGGAGATATCGTTGACAACTTTGTTAATATAATATCCATTATCATTTAATATATTTTTAACATTCATACTCTGGTATTCGCCTATTTCAAAAATTAGTTTTCCGTTTCTTTTTAGCAATTTATTACTTTTTTTTATTATTTTTTTTATTTCTCTAAGACCATCAATACCAGCTTCTAGGGCTATATATGGTTCAAACAATTTAACACTATCATCCAACTTACTTAAATTTAATTTTTTAATATACGGAGGATTAGATATAATAAAATCATATTTATTATCCTGAATTTTGTCAATATCGATATTTACAAAATTGATTTTATTTATTAAGTGATGCATTTTTGCATTGAATTTTGCAATATTTAGGGCTTTTTTACTTACATCAATCGCTGTTGCAAGACAATTTAACCTTTCTTTTATAATTGAAATAATTATACAGCCAGAACCTGTTCCTACATCTAATAAACTTTTAGACGAATTAGGCTTTATGAATTTTAAAATCTCTTCCACAATTATTTCAGTCTCCGGTCTTGGAATTAAAACATCCCTGTTTACATAAAAATTATTTTTCCAAAATTCTTTTTTATTAATAATGTAAGCAATTGGCTCTTTTTTTTGTCTTCTATGTAAAAGTTTTTTAAAAAAATTAAATCTACTTTTTTTTATTTTAGCATCTAAATTTGTTAAAACCTGTTCTCTTTGCAGATTTAAAGCATAAGATAGTAATAATTCACTATCTAGTATATGAGTATTTATATCATTTAACTTAAGTTTTTTACTTCCAAATTTGAGAGTTTGAAAATAATTCACGTGTTTAATTTGTTTAGTTCATCCATTTGAGCTTGAAGACTTAAACTTTCTATCATTTCATCAAATATTTCACCTTCCATAAATTCTTCTAGTTTATGAAGAGTTAAGTTAATTCTGTGATCAGTGACCCTTCCTTGTGGAAAATTATAAGTTCTTATTCTTTCGGATCTATCACCTGTTCCAATTTTGCTTTTTCTATCTTTTGATCTCTCTTGATCAATTTTTTGTCTTTCATAATCATAAATTCTAGATCTAAGTATTTTTAAACCTTTTTCTTTATTTCGAATTTGAGATTTTTCATCTTGTTGACTAACAACTATCCCTGTTGGTATATGAGTAATTCTTACAGCAGAGTCAGTTGTATTAACACTCTGTCCACCTGGTCCACTACTTCTAAATACATCAATTCTTAAATCCTTTTCATCTAACTGAATATCTAAGTCTTCGGCTTCTGGTAAAACTGCCACCGTCGCAGCTGAAGTATGAACTCTGCCCTGAGTTTCTGTATCAGGGACTCTTTGTACCCTATGAACACCGCTTTCATATTTTAGAGAGGAGTAAATGTTTTCTCCCTTGATTAAAGCGATAATTTCTTTTAGTCCTCCCGCATCACTTTTAGATATTGAAATAATTTCAACAGCCCATTTTTTTTTTTGACTGACTTTCTCGTACATTTTATATAAATCTGATGCAAACAAACTAGCTTCTAAACCGCCTGTTCCAGCTCTGACTTCAATTATAGCATTTTTACTATCTGCAAGATCCTTAGGAAGTAGAAATAATTTAATTTTTTTTTCATTTATTAGATAATTTTTCTTTAAGTTTTCAAGCTCATTATTTGCAAATTCTTTCATTTCTGAATCTGATTTATTATCATTTATTATATTTTTTAAATCTTCAATATCTTTTTGATAGTTTAAATATTCTTTAGCCTGTTTTATGATATTATTTAAATCAGAGTACTCTTTTGAAATTGAAGCGTATTTTTTTCTATCAATCTCGCCAGAGGAAAGTTCTTTCTCAAGCTTAAGGTGTCTATCTATTAAATTTCGAACTTTTTCGAGTGGGAGCATTTGATACTTTGTTATAAATTTGATGCTTTTTCCTCAACCAAAGTAACAATCTTATTTATCATATCTTTTGTCATTACTTTTTCTGTCTCTAAACCATTTAAATACAACATGTGGTTATCTTTTCCACCTCCAGTAATGCCTATTTCGGTCTGTTTAGCTTCTCCTGGTCCATTAACAACACATCCTATAATTGATAGAGTTATTGGCTTTTTAATATGTGAAAGTCTTTTTTCTAATTGTTTTACAGTTTCAATTACTTGAAAAGCTTGTCGAGCACAAGATGGGCAAGAAATTATTTTTACTCCCCTATTCCTTAAATTCAGCGATTTTAGAATTTCGTTTCCAATATTAATTTCTTCAACGGGATCGTCCGATAGCGATACCCTAATAGTATCTCCAATCCCATCTAATAATAAATTACCAAATCCTATCGAAGTTTTAATACTACCAGGCAAATAGCTGCCAGCTTCAGTTATTCCTAGGTGAAGAGGATAATCTGTTTTTTGTGATAATAACCTGTATGCTGCTATTGATAGAAAGACATCCGAGGATTTAACACTTATTTTTAAATTTGAAAAATCCATATCCTCTATTATTTTTATATTTCTTAAAGCACTGTCTACTAAAGCCTCAGGACAAGGCTCCTTATACTTTTCAAGGATATCTTTTTCAAGTGATCCTGCATTTACACCAATTCTAATTGAGCAGTTGTTGTTTTTTGCAGCGGAAACAACTTCTGCGATTCTTTTTATATCTCCAATATTTCCGGGATTTATTCTAAGACAATCTGCGCCATTTTCTGCAGCTTCAATTGCTCTCTTATAGTGAAAATGAATATCTGCAACTATGGGAACATCCACATGCTTAATTATTGTTTTTAAAGCCTCTGTTGATTTACTATCAGGGCATGAAACTCTGACAATATCTGCACCAGCTTCACTAACTTTATGAATTTGTTCTATTGTAGATTTATGATCAGTTGTCAATGTGTTGGTCATTGTCTGAACAGTGATTGGATTATTTCCACCAACCTTAATTTTACCAACACTTATCTCTTTGGTCTTCTTTCTATTAATTTTTCTAAATGGTCTAATTTCAGATGTCATTTGTCTAACTTAAATTCTTTATGCAAACATTTTACAGCTTTTAAAACATTTGTGCTTTTTATTAAAACTGATATTTTAATTTCTGAAGTTGAAATAACTTGTATATTTATATTTTTTCTTGCAAGTGCTTGAAACATTCTAAATGTAACGCCTGGAGTAGTAATCATTCCAACGCCTATTATTGATACTTTCGATACATTTTTATCAAAAATTAATTTTTTAAAAACAATATTTTTATTTTTGTTTATAATTTTCTTTGTTTTATTCAAATCATTTGACTTGATTGTAAATGTAAGATCTGTTTGCTTTCCATCAGCAGATATATTTTGAACTACCATATCTACGTTTATCGAATTTTGTGAAAGTGGTTTAAATATCGATGCTGCTATGCCTGGTCTATCTTTAACTCCTAATAAAGTTACTTTTGCATCATTATCTGTGGAAGAAATTCCTGTTATAATTTTATTATTAATAATATTTTTTCTTTTTGTAATTAATGTACCAGATTTGTTTATAAATGACGATTTTACCTCAATATTTATCCTATTTAATCTTGCATCTTGTATAGAGTCTGGTTGCATTACTTTTGATCCTAATGAGGCCATTTCTAACATTTCTTCATAAGATATATTTTTAATTTTTTTTGCAGAATTAAGTTTATTTGGATCTGTTGTATATACTCCCTCAACATCTGTGTAAATGACACATCGATCAGCTTTAAAAAACTTTGCAACCATAATTGCACTTGAATCTGATCCACCCCTGCCAATAGTTGTAATATTTGAATTTTTATCCACACCCTGAAATCCAGCAATAATAGGGATTCCTCCAGATTTTAAAAATTTTAAAATTTTAGTTTTATTTATATGTTTAATTCTTGAATATTTGTGTTTACCTTCAGTCACAATTGGTATTTGCCAAGCCATCCAAGATCTGGAATTTAAACCATTTGCTGCTAGATGGCCTGCTAATAACGAACACGAAATTTGCTCACCAGCAGAAACTAGAGTATCATATTCATTATCTGGAAAATTTTCACTGATTTTTTTTGACATATTGATCAACTTATTGGTAGTGCCACTCATTGCAGATGACAAAACTATTACCCTATATTTTTTTGAGTAAGATTTAATTATTTTTGATACTTTTTTAATTCTTTGAATTGACCCAACTGAAGTACCGCCAAATTTTAATACAATAATTTTCATTGGTAGTTTTATTTACAAGCCTTATAATATTGATAAAATACATCTTATTTATAATGTCAATAAAGAATGAGCAATAATACTATAAACAAAGAAGAAGTAGAAAAATTTAGCAAAATTGCTGAAGAATGGTGGAATCCTAATGGAAAATTTAAACCACTTCACAAATTTAATCCAATAAGAATAGAGTACATAAAAAACAATATTATTAAAGATTTTAACATTTCATCATATCATAAACCATTAGCAGGAATAAGTATTCTTGATATTGGATGTGGAGGAGGCTTACTATCCGAACCTTTAGCAAGACTTGGAGCAGATGTTGTAGGTATCGATGCGTCCAAAAAAAATATTGATATTGCAAAACATCATTTAAAAAAAAGTAATTTAAAAATTGAATATCATGATAGATCTCCAGAGAATTTTAATTATGAAAAAAAATTTGATGTAATTCTTAATATGGAAATAGTTGAACATGTCGAAGATATTCCTAAATTTATAAATCAAAGTACAAAATTTTTAAAAAACAATGGTTTAATGTTCATTGCCACCTTAAACCAAACATTAAAATCTTATATATTTGCAATAATAGGAGCTGAATATATTTTAAGATGGCTTCCAATCGGAACACATGATTGGAATAAATTTGTAAAACCTAAAAATCTAGAAGATATCTGCAATAAAAATTCACTTAAATTAAAAAGTATTGACGGTGTTAAATTTAACCCAATTTTAAATAAGTGGAAACTTTCAAATGACAAATCCGTAAATTATATAACAAAGTACAAAAAGAGTTAATTTTCCTTATCTTCAATCCATGGAATGCTTGACGTCTCTATACCTTCTTCTTTTAGTTCCTTAACGTCTTCAATTGATGCTTTGCCAAAAATATTTTTTTTATTCTTTTTTTTGCTGTAATGAATAGATCTAGCCTCATAAGCAAAATTTTCTCCAACATATTCAAAGTTTTCTTTTACAAATTTTTGATATTCTCTTAATTTTTTTTTAACATTTTTATAATTCTTATAAGCTTTATCTTGTTTGAAAGTAGAATTAGCTAAATTTGGTTTCATCAAAGACTTTTCAATCTTTTGAGAATTACACTGCTGACAACTAAGAAGTTTTAATTTTTTTAATTTATCAAATTCTTTTGAGCTAGCAAACCAACTTTCAAACTCAAGACTGCAATTTTTACAATTTAATAAATACTTAATCATTGGAATGAATTAATTACATTTTATAGGATTTCAATACCTAAGATCTGTAATCAGAATTAATTTCAATATATTCCTTAGATAAATCCATAGTATACGCTGTAAATTTTTTACTTCCAATAGATAGATCAATTGTTATCTCTATATTCTCATTTTTCATGTAATCACTAAGGATATTTTCGTTATAATTTTTATCTAATTTTCCATCTTTAAGGATCATATTAGATCCCATTAATATAGATAATTTTTCTTGTTTAACAGTTACACCACTTTTTCCGATTGCCATCGCAATTCTTCCCCAATTAGGATCTTCTCCAAATATTGCTGTTTTAACTAATGGTGAGTTAGCTATTGAGAAACAAATATTTTTTGCATCTTTCTCGGTTTTGCTATTAATGCATTTGATGGTAACAAATTTTGTTGCTCCCTCTCCATCACTCGCAACTCTTTTTGCTAAATTTAGCATGACCTGGTGAACGCTACTAATGAATTGCTTTAATTTTGGGTCTTTAAAACTTTTTATCTCTTTGTTGTTTGCTTTGCCTGTTGAAAATATTGAAACCATATCATTTGTACTAGTATCCCCATCGCATGTTATAGCATTAAAAGTAGTCTTAATATTTAGATTAAGTATCTGTTTCAAAATTGATGAAGAAATATTGGCATCAGTAAAAATAAATCCTAAAGTTGTTGCCATATTTGGAAAGATCATTCCTGATCCTTTTGCAACTCCATATATTTTTACATCGGAACCAGCTATCTTACATTCTGCCATTGATAATTTTGGTTTAGTGTCTGTTGTCATAATCCCAAGAGCTGCTTTGATCCAAATTAATTTATTTTGATTGTATTTTATTTTATCAACTAAGTTTTTAGTGTTACTTAAAATTTCATTTTCAGGAAATTTTTCCCCTATGGTGCCTGTGCAAGCAAATAGTAATTGGTTTGGTTTAATTTCTCTTGGCTTTTCCTCATCTTCTATTTGTTTTGACGTTAATAATTTTGATAAATTTAAGGAAATTTTTTTAAGAGAGTTATAGCCATCATTTCCTGTTAAGGCATTTGCGTTTCTTGTATTGATTAAAATGCCATAAATTTTTTTATCTTTTATTTTTTTATTCCATTTTATATTTTCAGATACTAAACTAGATTTTGTATATACATTTGCATAACTTGCTCCATCCCTAAAATAAAATAAAACTAAGTCGTCTCTTTTTTTGTTATAAAGACCACAGCTAATTGTTGAGATAGATAATCCATCAATATGTTCAAGATCTTGAAAATGTCCTATTTTAGAATCCTTGTGTTTCTTATCAAAAAAGTTGTTTATACCAAAATCCATGCTATTTAATTTTTTAAATAAATAACTATATAATTTATAACTATTAAAACATCAAATATATGCTTAATCCTTTAAACATTATTAGTAAATTTATAAAAAGTGGCAATCAAAAGGAATTAGACAGAATTCAAAAAATTGTAGAAGAGATTAATCTTAATGAAAGTAAGGTTAGTAAATTTGAGGATAATGAATTTCCTTTAAGAACAAATGAATTTATCTCTAGATTAAAAGAAGGAGAAAAATTAAACGATTTATTACCAGAGGCATTCGCATTGGTAAGAGAAGCTTCGAAAAGAATTAACAATGAGAGACACTTTGATGTTCAGCTAATTGGAGGTATTGCGTTACATGAGAATAAGATTGCAGAGATGAAAACGGGTGAAGGTAAAACACTTACTATAGTTCTTGCTGCATATCTTAACGCATTAGAAAAAAAAGGTGTTCATATAGTTACTGTAAATGATTACCTCGCAAAAAGAGATAGTATAAATATGGGTAAAATTTACAATTTTTTGGGTTTGAGCTGTGGATACATAAACTCAAACCAGTCAGATGAGGAACGCAAAGAAAATTATAATAAAGATATAACTTATGCCACTAACAGTGAATTAGGCTTTGATTTTTTAAGAGATAACATGAAATATTCAAAAAATGAGATGGTCTTGAGGAAGCATAACTTCGCGATAGTTGATGAGATTGACTCTTGTTTAATAGATGAGGCAAGAACTCCTTTGGTTATTTCTGGGGCAGCAGAGGATAAAACTATGCAATATATTGCTGTAGATAAATTAATTAAAAATTTGAAACAAACAGACTTTGACTTAGATGAAAAAGAAAAAAATATACTCTTAACAAATGAGGGAATAGATAATGTTGAAAAAATATTTTCTGATGCCGGTATTTTAAAAAATAACAATTTTTATGACCCAGAAAATTTACATTTAGTTCATCATGTAAACCAAGCATTAAGAGCAAATTATTTATTTGAGAATGGACGAGATTATATAGTTAAAGATAACGAAATAATTATAATTGACGAGCAAACAGGTAGGCAATTACCAGGTAGAAGATTTGGTGATGGACTTCATCAGAGTTTAGAGGCTAAAGAAAAAATAGAAGTTAAAGCTGAAAATCAAACACTGGCATCAATAACCTATCAAAATTTTTTTAAGTTGTACGATAAATTAGCAGGTTGTACAGGAACAGCACAAACAGAGTCTGCAGAATTTTTTGAAATTTATAACTTGCCTGTTTTACAGATACCTACCAATAAAGAAATGATAAGAAACGATCTTAATGACCAAATCTTTAGAACAGGTTTAGAAAAAGATAATGCAATCATTCAAAAAATAAGAGAATGTAATGAAATTGGACAACCACTGTTGGTTTTCACATCTAGCATAAATAAATCTGAGCATTACTCGAATTTGTTAGAGAAAGAGAAAATTAAACATATTGTTTTAAATGCTAAAAATCATGAGAAAGAAGCAGAAATTATTGCAAACGCAGGCAAAACAAATTCAGTAATTATTACAACAAGTATATCGGGAAGAGGTGTTGATATTAAGTTAGGCGGACAAGATCAATCTGAAAAAGAGGATGTTAAAAAAAGGGGGGGGTTATTTGTTATTGGAACAGAAAGAATGGAAAGTAGAAGAGTTGACAATCAAGCAAGAGGACGATCTGGAAGACAGGGAGATGAAGGTAGTTCAATATTTTTTGTAAGTTTAGATGATGACTTGATGAGACTGTTTGGCTCAGAAACCATGAATTCAATGCTAGAAAAGCTTGGTCTTAAAGATGGTGAAAGCATTGATCATCCTTGGATAAATAAAGCGATTGAAAGAGCCCAACAAAAAGTTGAAGCAAGAAACTTTGATATAAGAAAAACGCTTATTAAATTTGATAATGTTCTTAATGACCAAAGGCATGTAATTTTTGAACAACGAAAAAATGTAATAGATGGTAAAGAAGATGTGAATTATTCAGATATTTTCCTTGAAGAAGTTTTAGAAAATTTAAAAAGACAAAAAATATTACATGAAAAATCTCCTAATTCTAAAGAATTTCCAAAAGCTTTGAAGCAAACTTTAGGTAAATCAATAACTGATGATGAGTTGAGTGAAATTTTAAATTCTGATCTCAAAACAATGGAAAAAAAAATAAAGGATAAATTTATAAATAACAGAGATGAAAGAAATAATTTATTAGGCGTTGAACAAGGAAAAGAAATTGAAAAAAGAATGTTGGTACAAATTATAGATCAAAATTGGAAATCACATATTCAATACCTAGAGCAATTAAGACAAGTAATTGGCTTAAGATCTTATGGACAAAGAGATCCTTTAGTGGAGTACAAAAAAGAAGCTTTTCTATTATTTGAAAACTTATTAGGAAAATTAAAAACTGATCTTGTAACAATGCTTTTAAATTTAAAAATAATACAAAAAGAAGAGGAAGATAACTCTCAAAATAAAGTGAAAGAAAACTTAAAATCTATTGCAAAAAGTAAAATTGGAAGAAATGAACCTTGTCCATGTGGATCCGGGAAAAAATATAAGCATTGCTGCGGTTCCTTATAAATTAAAAAATCATTGTTAGTAAAATTAATAATAAAAGAATTGATGTAGTTGAGATAAATAATTTTTTATTCAATTTAATGTTTGAAATCAAATTTTGAAGGAGATTTTGTTTAATAGTAAGTTTATCTTGATGAGCTGCATTTGTGCTGAAACCTTTATTCCTTCCAATATCTAAAAACTTATTCTTTCTTTGATTTAATATTTCTTCCTCATTTAATGTGAGGAATTTACTTAAGTTTCTATCAATAGCATTACGGACATTGTCTAAAATAAGATCTTTATCTCGATGTGCGCCCCCTAAAGGTTCAGGTATTATCTCATCGATTATTTCTAGTTTTAAAAGATCTTTCGCTGATAGCTTCATTGCTTTTGCAGCTTCTAAAGTCTTTGTCGGATCTCGCCAAAGTATAGTTGCGCATCCCTCTGGAGATATTACTGAATATATTGCATTCTCTAACATCAATACTTTACTTGAGGATGCTAGTGCAATCGCTCCTCCGGAGCCACCTTCACCTATTATTATAGATAAAGTAGGAACAGCCAGTTGCATGGAACATTCAATTGACTTTGCAATTGCTTCGGCTTGCCCTCTTTCTTCAGCTCCAACTCCTGGGTAAGCACCTGGGGTATCAACAAAATTAATAATTGGTATTTTAAATTTATTAGCTAGATTCATTAATCTAATTGTTTTCCTATAGCCTTCTGGCCTCATCATCCCAAAATTTCTCTCAATCCTTGAGTCTAAATTTTCTCCTTTTTCTTGTCCTATTACTAAAACTGACTTAGAATTAAATTTACCAAAACCACATATTACGGATTTATCCTCTCCATAAAATCTATCTCCTGAAAGTGAAATAAATTCATCAAATAGATTATCTATAAAAAATTTTGATTTAGGTCTATCCTCATGTCTTGCAACCAATGTTGTTTGCCATGCATCAAGGTTTGAATATACATCTTTGAGTTTTTTATCTATCTCATTTTGTAAATCAGTTATTTTATTAGTATCTACCTCCGAGAGACCATCTTGATTGTATGGATCTTTTAATTTATCTAATTCTATCTCTAAATTTTTTATATCAGTCTCAAAATTTAAATAATTTTTCATTAATTTATTATATATTATTTTTAGGCGATAAAATGATCAAATTATAAGAATTATATTTTTTCTAAGATAAAAAATAACATTTTTTAAAATAAAATAATGACATACTTTAACGATTATCATATACAACGAACTCCAATTTATAAAAAATTATGAGTGATTCATTTATTAAAATTAACACTTTGTCTGTTTCTAAAAATTTAGCTGATTTTGTAAAAAATGAACTCCTCGCAGGATTAGATGTTAAAGAAAAAGATTTCTGGGATGGATTTGACAAAAGTATTAATGAACTTGCACCAATCAATAAAAAATTATTAGAAACACGTGAAACCCTTCAATCTGAAATTGATTTATGGTTAAAAAAAAATAGAAATGGAGAATTTAATCATCAAGAGTATAAGAATTTTTTGAAAGAAATTGGATATTTAATAGATGAGGGAAGTGATTTTAAAATAGATACAAAAAATCTTGATAGTGAAATTTCTAGCATCGCAGGACCTCAGCTTGTGGTTCCTATAATGAATTCTAGATACACTTTAAATGCTGCTAATGCAAGATGGGTAAGTCTTTATGATAGTTTATATGGAACAGATTTAATTGAGTCTGAAGAAACGGGTAGTCAAAAATATGATCCTCTTAGAGGACAGGAGGTAATTAAATATGCTCGTAATTTTCTAAATGATCACTTCCCTATCAACGGAATTCATTGGAAAGATGTAAGTGGATTTAAAATAGAGGGCAGTATCTTAAAAATACTAAAAGACAATAAAGAGTTTGAGCTAACAAATAAAAATAAGTTTATTGGATACAGAGGAGAAAGTGATAATCCTACAACCATAATTTTAGAAAACAATAATTTAAAAATTGAGATAATAATTAACCCTAAAGCTTTTAGCGCTGTTCAAGATGCTGCTGGAATAAGTGACATAATTATAGAGTCTGCAATATCAACAATATGTGATAACGAAGATAGTGTTGCAGCAGTAGACTCAGAAGATAAAATTTTATGTTACAGAAATTGGCTAGGTTTGATGAAAGGAACTCTAAAATCTGTTTTCGAAAAAGATGGAAAAACTTTAGAAAGAAAACTCAATCCAGATAGAAGTTATATTTCAAAAGATAATAAAAAAGAAAAGTTACATGGTAGAAGCTTGCTATTGATTAGGAATGTTGGTCATCTCATGACCAATTCAGCAATTATATTAGAAGATGGTTCTGAAATCCCAGAGGGTATTATGGATGCATTTATTACAACTGCAGCAGCAATTCATGATTTAAAAAGAAAAGGTAATTCAAGAACAGGTTCTATATATATTGTAAAACCAAAAATGCATGGCCCAGAAGAAACTGCTTTTACAGATAAAATATTTACTAGAGTTGAAGAAGTTTTAAAACTTGAAAAAAATACAATTAAATGTGGTATTATGGATGAAGAAAGAAGGACATCTGTAAATTTAAAAGAATGTATTAGAACATTAAAAAGCAGGGTTTTTTTCATCAATACAGGTTTTTTAGACAGAACTGGAGATGAAATGCATACATCAATGGAAGCAGGTCCAATGATAAAAAAAGGTGACATGAAAAAATCAAAATGGATAGCTGCTTATGAAAATAACAATGTTGATGTTGGTTTAAAATGTGGATTTTCAGGTGTTGCACAAATAGGTAAAGGTATGTGGGCTATGCCAGATAAAATGAAAGACATGATAGATCAAAAAATATCACATCTTGAAGCTGGTGCAAATTGCGCGTGGGTACCATCTCCAACGGCAGCCTCTTTGCATGCAATGCATTACCATAAGTTAAACATTTTTGAAAAGCACAAAAAATTAAATGATAATAATATAAAGTATATTGATAGCTTATTAACAATTCCAATAGCAGACAGACCTAACTGGAGTAAAGAAGAAATAAATAACGAGTTATGTAACTCAGCTCAAACAATATTAGGATATGTTGTTAGATGGGTTGACCAAGGAATAGGATGCTCCAAAGTTCCAGATATAAATAATGTTGGATTAATGGAGGATAGAGCAACACTTAGAATATCTTCACAACATATAGCCAACTGGCTACATCATGGTATTTGCTCAAATAGACAAGTTTTAGAAATTCTTAAGAAAATGGCAAAGATAGTTGATAAACAAAATGAAGGAGATCCAGAATATCAAAACATGTCTCCAAATTACGACAAGTCAATCTCTTTTAAAGCAGCATGTGAGCTAATTTTCCATGGCAAATCACAACCATCAGGTTATACAGAACCTCTATTGCATTTAAATAGATTAATTAAAAAAAGTTAATTTACAAATTTATAAATCTCTTCTATTTTTAAACGCAGATATAAGTGTTCCATCATCTGAATTTTCGATTTCTCCACCAACAGGTAAACCTTGGGCTAATTTTGAAATTTTTACATTGGTGTTTTTTAGACTATCTTGAATATAAAAAGCAGTAGTTTGTCCTTCAACAGTAGCACTAGTTGCTAAAATTACCTCATCGATATTATCATTTTTTATTCTTTCTATCAGAGAGTTTATGAGCAAATTTTCTCTATTATTGCTGTTATTGCTGTCAGAGATAGTGCCTCCTAGAATATGATAATAGCCCTGAAAAATTGATGAACTTTCTATTGCCCATTGGTCTGAAATATTTTCAACTACACATATTTTGCTATATTTTTTACTTTTATCTTCACAGTTATTGCAAGGATTGTTATTAGATTTTAATGTGCCACAAATTCTGCAGCGTTCTATATTTTTAAACACATCACTTAAATTATTAGTCAAAGGTTTAAGTATTTCTTGTCGATTATTAATCATTTTTAAAATTATTCTTTTCGCAGACTTAGGTCCAAGACCTGGCAATTTAGATATTAGTTTAATTAAATTATCTATTTCAGTCAGATTTTGCATTTAATTATAAAGGCCACTTAAACCCGGGTACACCTAATCCTCCAGTTGCTTTTGATATTTCTTCAGAGGTTTTAGATTTTAATTTATTTTTGGCATCATTATGAGCGGCAGTGATTAAATCTTGAATTATCTCTTTATCTTCTTTTAACACTTTGTCGCTTAACAAAATTTTAGTCATCTCCCCGTCACCGTTAAGTGTAATTTTAACCACGTCTCCTCCAGACACACCATTAACTTCTATCTTTTTAAGGTTCTCCTGACTTTCTTTCATTTTTTTTTCTATTTCTTTTGCTTTTTCTAAAATTTTATTAAAATCAGTCATCATTTTTTTCAATATCAATTAATTCAATATCAGGAAATGTCTCCAACAAATTTTTATATTCATTTGAGCTTTTGTACTCTGATATTTTTTTCTTTTTTAAACTATTTTTTTTCTCTTTCTCACTCATTTCACCTTTTTCCTTTGTAAAAGAAATCAGCCAACGGTTTTTGGTCCAATCATATAATTTTTCAGATAAATCTTTTACAAAACTCTTATTTAATTTGTCATTAAAAGAAATTTCTATATTGGTATTTGAAAAAGAAACTAAATTTACATTATTTTCTAATTCGTATTTTAGTTTCATCTCTTTTTTTTGGACACATATTTCTATTAAATCTTCTAAATTTTTGATTTCTAAAGTATTTTTCTTTTCAATTTTTTCATCTTCTTGTTTTACGTTTTTAATCTGATTAATTGCTTCCTTATTTATAGCATTTTTCGCATTTACATTTTTTATTGAAATATTTTTTAGTTTATTTTGTTCATTATTTTGTTTTACATTTTTTTTTTTTAAATAAATTAATTGGATAAGAAACATCTCAATTAATAAATTTTGGTTGGCAACTATTTTTATTTCTTTTAAAGTTTTTAAAGTAAATTCCCAAAATAATAATATTGCATTTGAATCTAATTCTTGTGATAAAGAGGTTATTTTTTTATAATCACTGTCATTCAATGTAAAATTATTTCCTTCATTTTCAATATGTGATATATTCTTCAAATAATATAGTATTTCTAAGAAATCATTTAAGAATACTTCAGGTTCAATGCCTGAATTATACAATTTTCTATAATGGTTTATTATTTTTTCTTCATTCCCTAAAAAAACTATTTCTAACAAATCCAAATATGAACTTTTATTGACATAGCCAAAAATCTTTTGAGCATCTTCAAATGTCAGAGATTTTTCATTGTTCGAAATAATTGCTCTATCTAGCAAAGACAATGCATCTCTTACAGAGCCCTCTGATAATTTAACTATTAATCTAATCGCATTATCCTCGATATCCTTTTTTTCTTTTGTTGTTACATTTTTTAAATAATTGAATAGTTCTTCAGACTTAATTCTTGATAAATCATACCTTTGACACCTTGATATTACAGTAATAGGAATTTTTTTTACCTCAGTAGTTGCAAAAATGAATTTTAAATATTTAGGAGGTTCTTCCAATGTCTTGAGTAATGCATTAAATGCTTGCTTACTTAGCATGTGCACTTCATCAACAATAAAAATTTTAAACTTCGCTACTGATGGTGGATATCTAGAAAATTCTATTAGTTCCCTGACATCATCAACGCCTGTTTTACTTGCTGCATCCATTTCAAGAACATCAATATGATTAGAATTAGCTATGGGATCGCATTGATTGCATTTTTTTTCACACAAACCTTCAATTGAATGTTCACAATTCAATGCTTTGGCAACAATTCTTGCAAATGTGGTCTTTCCGATTCCCCTCATACCAGTAAATAGAAAAGCATTAGCTGGATTATTATTTTTAATAGAATTATAAATTGTAGTGGCAATTTCCTGATGACCAATCAAATCTTTAAATACTTGAGGTCTATATTTTAATGCCAGAACTTGAGATTTTTTTGTCATAATAGGAGACCTACCAACCTGGAAAAAACTCATTACCCTTGCTCTTTTTCAAGTCTGGGGGAGTTCATGGTAGTCCCACCTGGAAGGCCTCCAAATGTATTATAACAATAATTTTTTCTAATCTACAATAAAGTTAATTATTTTTTTTCTCTGAAATTGTGAGCCTTATAAACACCTAGTACGTGCATATCTTCACAGTGAAAAGCCAATTCTTCCAAAGAATTTTTAATTTTTATTTCATCTAAATGTCCGTCAATATCACATAAAAAGAAGAACGATGAAAATGAATTTTTTTCAGGAAAACTTTGAAGCTTAGTCATATTCACTCCATTAATTGCAAACCCTGATAAAGCTGAATATAAAGCAGCAGGTCTCTCTCTTAATTTAAACAAAAGAGAAGTGATATATTTATTTTTATCAATCTCAGGCTGCACGATATCTTTTCCCATTATTAAGAATCTTGTATAATTTTCATTATCGTCTTGAATATTCTCTTTTAAAATTTCAAGATTATATATTTCAGCACTTAGTTTTGATGCTATTGCAGCCTTACTTTTATCTTTTGCCTCTGAAATATATTTTGCAGATCCTGCTGTATCTGCTCTTACGTTACCTGATAAATTATTTTTTTTTAAAAATTCAGAAGCTTGGCTCAATGCTTGAGCATGAGAGTAAACATTTTTGATATCCTTTAATGTAGAACCTTTAATGCCTATTAGATTGTGATTAATTGGATAAAAGATTTCTTCATAAATGTTTAATCTGTATTTAAATATTAAATATTCTACTCCAATGTTTCCTGTTGTTTTGTTTGATTCAGGTATAATCGCTCTGATATTACTGTTTTTACTTGCTCTCTCAAAACATTCATCAAATGTTTTACAGGGAATGGTCTCTATGGTTGGATGCAGATATTTGGCGCAACTCTCACTATAACTTCCTGCAATGCCCTGATAAACTATCTTCATTATATTATTTTTTAAAAGATTTTATGTAATCTTCTAGATCTTTTTTTGTGTCAATACCACTAGAAAAATAGTTTGCCAATATTACATTGATTTTCATATTATTATCAATAGCTCTAAGCTGCTCCAGTTTTTCTTTAGTTTCATTTTCAGTTTTTTTAAAATTTACAAATTTTTTTAAAGCTGAATACTTATATAGATATATTCCAAAATGATGATAAATGTTGCTAGAGCTATTTTCTTTAATTACTCTATGAAAATTTAAAGCTTCTGAATCTGAATTATAAGATATTTTATCTTTTGTACTAACTTTTACAATGTTTTCGTTATCATAATCTTCTTTTTTTTCGATGTTGAATGCCAATGTTGAAATATTGAAGTTATTTTCTTTTGATAATTTATTTAAGTTTCTAATATCTAAAGGATTAATCATTGGTTCATCGCCTTGGACATTCATAATAAAATCTATATCTTTTAAATCTAATTTCTGGGAAGCTTCAAATACTCTATCTGTTCCAGTTGTGTGATTTATGTCTGTCATTATAAATTTACCCCCATTTTTTTTAACTTCCAAGGCAATTGCCTCGTCACATGTTGCTACATAAACTTCTCCTATTTGGCTTTGTATAGCTTTTTCATATACATGCATAATTAGAGTTTTGTTATTAATTTTTATTAATGGCTTCTGAGGGAGTCTTGATGATGCCAATCTTGAGGGAATTATTATAATTGAATTACTCATATATTCATATTTTATGCGTCTTTGAGACGCAAATTTATAAATTAAATTTCTTATAAATTTTGTTTAACATGTTATACGACCATATTAAAAAAATATAATGGATTCATTTGAAATAAACAAAATTATTGCTGCTGTACTTCTTATAGCATTACTTGTGATTGGAATTGGCAAAATTTCAGATATTGCTTTTCATGTAGATAAACCAGATAAATCGGCTTACAAAGTAGATATTCAGGAAAGTGGCCTAATTTCAAATTCAACAGCAGAAAAAATTGAGGAAAAAGTTGATATATCTGCATTACTTGCATTAGGAGATGTTTCTCATGGAGAGAAAGTTTTCAAAAAATGTTCTGCTTGCCATTTAGTAAATAAAGGAGGAGAGAATAAAATCGGACCTGCTTTGTATGGTGTAATAGGAAGAAAAGTTGCATCAAAACAAGATTATAAATATTCAAAAGCAATGGCGGCATATGACAAAAATTGGACATTTGAAGAGATGAATGGTTATTTAAAAAAACCGCAAAGTTATATTAAGGGAACTAAGATGGCGTTCGCTGGATTAAGAAAAGAAAGAGACAGGGCATCAGTAATTTTGTATCTTAATCAAAATTCAGATAATCCTATACCTTTACCTTAGTTTGCCAAAACAATACAATAGAATACTTTTTTGAACATGAACTCTGTTCAACGCTTGTTGCCAAACATGGGAATTTTTTCCTAAAAATACACTCTCCTCAACTTCATCTCCTCTTGGTAAGCAATGCAAAAAAATACAATTTTTTTTTGTATATTTAAATATCTCTTTTTTAATTTTGAATTTTTGAAACTGTTGTTTTTTTCTTTTTTTGTTCACTTTATCATTTAGAGATATTACTTTGTCAGAAAAAATTACATCCGCATCCATAGCTGCTTTTTTTGGATCATGATAAATAAAGATTTTTTTCTTATTTTTTCTTACCCAATTTTTAACCTTCTTACCTGGTGCAAATTTTTTTGGACACCCAATACTTAATCTAAATGAAAATTTAACAGATGCAGCGATTAAGCTATCCAAAACATTATTGGAGTCTCCAATCCAACAAATTTTTAATTTTGATATTGGTTTTTTTTTTATTTCCTCAACAGTAAAAATATCTGATAGTGCTTGAGTTGGATGAGATGATGGACTTAAACCGTTTATTATTGGGATAGTTAGATGCTTCTGAAAATCCTCAATTTTTCTATCATCATCTGTTCTCAACATGAAACCATCACCATATTTAGATAAAATTTTAGCAGTATCAGCAATCGTCTCACCACCTTGTCCAAGATGAAGTTCGTTAGATCTAAGTGTCAATGTTCCACCTCCAAGCTGTTTTATTGCTAAATAAAAGCTTATTCTAGTCCTTGAACTAGGTTTCTCAAACATTTGGACTAACATTTTTCCTTTTAAAGGAGCTCCTTTATCTACTTCTAAAGTACTTAATTTTTTCCTTAGTTTTTTTCTTTTTTTTGCGTCAGCAATTATCCTTCTTAAATCGTTTGATGGAATATCTTTCAAATTAATAAAATGTTTCATTTTAATTTAATTCATTACAAACTTTGTTAATCACTTTAAGAGCTATGTCGATTTCACTTTTTTTTACGTTTAATGGTGGAAGTATTCTTACAACATTTTCTGCTGCCCTAATTGTTAATAATTTATTTTCCATTAATTTTTTAATAAAAAACGTTTGATCATCAAAAAGTTGAAGGCCTATTAACAAACCAACTCCCCTTACTTCTTTAATAAGTTTGGGGTATTTTTTTTTTAATTTCTCCAAATTAGTTATAAAATAATTTGACATTTTGTTTACGTTATTGAGTAAATTATTGTTAATTTGATCTAAAACAGCATTGCCCACAGCCATTGCAAGAGGATTTCCACCAAATGTAGAACCATGAGTACCTGGTATCATAGCTTTAGCAACTTTTTTTGTCATCAAAACTGCCCCAATAGGAAAACCTCCACCAATTCCTTTTGCTATAGGCACTATATCTGGTTTAACTTTTGCGTATTCAAAAGCAAAAAATTTGCCAGATCTTCCAATTCCACATTGAACCTCATCTAGTATTAAAAGTATTCCTTTTTGGTTACATAATTTTCTTATAGCTTTGATGCACCAACTAGGTATTACTTTAATGCCTCCTTCTCCCATGACTGTTTCAATCATGATAGCAGCAGTATTTTTATTAATTAACCTTTTTAGTTTCTTATGATCTCCAAAGTCAAAATGATCAAAACCAGGTATTTTTGGCCCAAACCCTTGTGTCATTTTTTTTGAGCCGCTTGCATGAATTGCAGCAATTGTTCTCCCATGAAATGAATTTTTTATACAAATTATTCTATTTTTATTTTCTTTTCCAATTGAGTAGAAATATCTTCTAGCAACTTTAATCGCTGCTTCTGTAGCTTCCGCACCGCTATTCTGGAAAATAACAGATTCTGCAAAAGTTTTTTTAACTAATCTCCCAGCTAATTTTTCTCCTTCTGGAATTTTAAATGCGTTAGATACATGCCAAAGTTTTTTTGATTGTTTATTAATTGCATTAATAAGTTTTTTATTAGCATGACCAAAAGAATTTACTGCGATGCCCTGGACAAAGTCTAAATACTTTTTACCACTTGCTGTTATAAGAAAACTACCTTTACCCCTTACAAATGATAAATTTTTTCTTTTATAATTCGGTGCTAAAGCGCTCATATTTACTTATATTTTTTTTTACTACATTTGGAAGTTTAATTTACAACCTCAAGTTATAAATCTAGTTTATTTGTTGAAAAATATTAAAAAAAACTTGTATAAATCTCTAATATGCAACATCATGTTATATAAGATTTAATTAACACTAAATGTAGTATAAATAATGAGTTGGACTGAGGAAAAAGTAAATAGATTAAAAGAGCTTTGGGGTAAAGGCCAAACAGCAAGTCAAATAGCTGAAATAATTGGTGGAGTTTCAAGGAACGCAGTTATTGGAAAAGCCCACCGTTTAAATCTTTCATCAAAAATAAAAACAAGAACAACATCGAACACAAATAAAAACACATCTAAAGTAAATCACGAAACTAGTTTCAGAGGCAGAAGAGGAAAGTTCAAGTCGCTTCTCTTAAATAAGGATTTCGAGCCTGCAAAAAATCTTAGTTTAGAAGAACTTACTGAAGATACCTGCAAATATATGGAAGGAAATCCAAATGAAAAAGATGCAAGTTTTTGTGGAAGAAAAAACGTAGAAAAATTTTCGTACTGTCCCTTGCATTTAATGATTGTATTTCAACCTAAAGGAAAAAAAGAGGAATTGACTGAGAAAGATGAAGATATGCCAAAATTTATTCAAAAAAAAATTAAAACTGCTTAATCTAGTAATTTTTTCTTTGCTTTTTTAAATTCCTCATCTGAAATAGCTCCAACTTTTCTTAGTTGATTAAGTTTCTCTATTTCATCTGATATTTTATAATTACTTTCATCAGTTTGATAAACATCGTTGTTTTCTTTTTCTTTTTCATCATCGTTGTTGTTATTAATATTTCTTCTTGCTTCTATACCCATGCTAATTGGTTTAGCCGCAATAATTATTACTGTTATTAACAAAAAAACACAGATTCCAATAACTAAATAGGTCATTTTATTTTTTCTTCATCAACTTTTGCAAATTGACCACCTGATCTCCAATTATAAGAATATTTTTCTACTTCTATATCAAATTTTCTGTTCGTTTGAAAACCCAAGTCATAATTAGTCCTATAAATTCCTGAACTGCAATTATCATATTTTAATAAATTAAGTTGATCTTCAGTAAGTAGAGGTTTAGGAAATAATTGTAAGATTTTAGCTGAAAGTTTAGCAATCGGCAAAGGTAATGGTAATAAAATTCTTTTCTTACTTATTGCATTTAATAATTTTTGTAAAATTTCTTTAAAAGTTAGTATATCTGGACCTACACATTCAAGTGTAAGATTATTATTTTCTCTTTCAATTAAACTTTGAATTATATCAACCAAGTCTGTCACATGAATAGGTGCAAATTTTGTTTTTCCATTAAAATATAAAGGCATTATTGGAAGAATACTGAGTAAAGACATAAAGCTTGTCGTAAAATTATCATCAACTGAGTAAACAATTGATGGTTTAATAATTATATAGTTTTTAAAATTTTTTATTATTTTTTTTTCTCCATTCAATTTACTAATCGCATAGTTGCTATCTTTAGATTTTTCAATTCCTAGAGCTGATAAATGTATAAATTTGTCTAAAGAGTATTTTTTTGCTTTTTGAGACAACATGTCTGGTAAATCTGTATGAATTAATTTAAATTGATCTTTTCTTTTCTCATATAATATACCTATTAAATTGATGCAAATAGATGCTTTTCTCATTAAATCGTCTATCTTTTCACTGTTAAAATTTTTCAATTCAACTAAATCTAAGTATCCTGGATTTGCTTGTGTTTTTAGTATGTAGCCAGCACGGTGTATATTTCTAGTGACTGCTGTAATCTTATAGTTATTTTTGGTAAGCTTTCTTATAAGATTTCTGCCTATTTGGCCAGATGCACCGAAAAGTAGAATTTCTTTTTGTTTCATATATATATTTATTAAATGAATTTAGATATTAAATTACACAATGAAGATTTGCCAGATCAATTAGTTCTAAGTGACAAAATAGCAGTAGATTGTGAATTTATGGGCCTCAATGTTGAGAGAGATAGACTTTGCCTAGTTCAAATTTCAACTGGAAAAAACGATGCCCATATTATTAAATTAAATAGAGAAACATATAATGCTCCAAATCTAAAAAGCGTTCTTAAAAATAAAAATATTAATAAAATATTTCATTATGCAAGAGCAGATTTATTATTTATCAAAAAATATCTAAATGTTGATGTTGAAAACGTTAATTGTACAAAAATAATGAGTAAAATAGCAAGAAGTTATAGTGATAAACATGGTTTAAAAGATTTAATTAAAGAGTTTACTGGAAATGACATAAACAAAAATTTACAATCTTCAGATTTTGGAGGAGATTTGTCTGAAAAACAGTTGCAATATTGTGCTAAAGACGTGGTTTTCTTGCACAAAATTTTTTATTCTTTAGAGAAAATATTGATAAGAGAGAAAAGAGATAAATTGTATGATGATACAATAAAATTTATTAATACCAGAGTTAATTTAGATATTTCATCTTTTACCTCGGATATTTGGTCTCATTAAATGAAAAAAAAAAAAATTCAAAATATTGCGAAAGATGTAATTCAATTTGAAATTGAAGCTCTAAAAAATTTAAAAAAAAACTTAGGAAATAGTTTTAGTGAAATATTGAAAATAATTCTTAGTTGTAAGGATGGAAAAGTTATTATATCTGGAGTTGGAAAAAGTGGTATTATAGGAAAAAAATGGGCAGCTACTTTTTCATCTACAGGTACGCCAGCTTTCTTTTTAGATGCATCTGGAGCTAGTCATGGAGATATGGGTCAGATAACATCTAAAGATGTAGTTATATTAATAAGTAATAGTGGAGAAAGTGATGAGCTAAAAAATATTATTCAATATACATCAAGAAATAAAGATATAAAACTCATTGGAGTCACGTCAAGCAAAGACTCGGTTTTATATAAAAATTCTGATGCAGCTTTTTTAATGCCAAATATAAAAGAAGCGGGTCCAGAAAATATTGTTCCAACATCTTCAACTACAGCACAACTAGCCTTGGGGGATGCAATAGCAATAGCCTGCATGAAAAATAAAAATTTTACTAAATTTGATTTTAAGAAATTTCATCCTGGTGGATCATTATCTGTTAAACTTAAAACTGTTGGAGATTTAATGATAAAAGGAAATAAAGTTCCTAAAATTAATGAAAATATTATAATGAAGAAAGCCATTAAAATTATAGATAATAAAAAACTAGGGGTTTTAATTGTAACAAGAAAAAATGGATACACATGTGGTATTATAACAGATGGTGATCTTAAAAGAATAGCTCAGAAACACCCAAATTTTGAAAATATTGAGGTAAGAAAAGTCATGAAAACAAACCCTATAAGTGTAGAAGAAAATACTTTAGCAGCCTCTGCATTGTCTATGATGAACTTAAAAAAAATTACTTCGTTATGTGTGCATAATAGAAAGTTGAAAAAAAAGACTATCGGATTATTACATATGCATGACATTTTAAGATCAAATATAAATTAATGTCTGTAAAATCATTGCTACAAATAATATTATTTTTATTAATTATTATAATAGTTGGAGGTATCTATATTCTATATTTTTATGCTGGACCGGACAAAAATAAAGTGGTTATTACAAATGAGCTCAATTTAGAAAAATCAAAAGATAAAACAGACTTATTAGAAAACCAAGAAATATTGGAAGGAATTAATACCAAAAAAGATGAAAAAGTAGAAAATATAGCTGATATTTCATCCAAAAATTATAATGTAGATAAAACTGTAATAAAAGAAAAAGAAAATAAAAAGATTACAAATAATTTTAATAAAAATCAAAATTTAGAAAATTTAGAAAATTTCACTAAAGATATTGAATATATAACTACAAATAAAAATGGAGATGTTTTCAAAATTAAAGCTCAGTACGGAAAAACTAATTTAAAAAATAGTGATATTTTAGACCTTATAAATGTTGATGGTTCAATCATCTCTAATAATCGATCTGATATATATATTTCATCAATTTATGCGGAGTATAACTATTCTAATCAAAATTCGAAATTTTATGAGAACGTTGAAATTAAGTACGAAAATAAAATTATTAAGTGCGATAACTTAGATTTAAATATCACTGACAATATAGCAGTTGGATATAACAATGTTACAGTTGAAGACAATAATTCATTAATGAAAGCAAAAAAAATCACTATGAATATGATAACTAAAGATATAAGTATAAATTCTGACGACAAAATTGAAATTACAACAAACTAATGGCTCTAATTAAAAAATTTAAGATAGAAAGTTACAAAACCTCAGAACCTATTGTTGAATTAAAAAATATTTCAGTATTTTATAATAAAAGACAAATAATAGACAATTTAAATTTAAAAATAAATAAACAAGAAATACTTGGAATGTTAGGTCCAAATGGAGTCGGTAAATCAACTATATTTAATCTCATAACAGGTTTGAAAAATCCAAATTATGGAGAAATATTTATTGATGGCATTAAGTCTACAAAATTACCTATCAATGAGAGGTTCACAAAATTTAAATTAGGTCTGGTTCCACAATATGGTGGTCTTATACACGATTTGGCTTTGTATGATAACTTAAAATTAGTCTCTGAAATACATATAAAAAATAAAGAATTAAGAGAGCACAAATTAAATAAATTGATTAGTCAATTTGAGTTTGAGTCTTTGTTAAAAGTCAAATCAAAGAATTTATCAGGTGGTCAAAAGAAAAAGCTAGTAATCGCAATGGCATTAATTAACGATCCAAAAATTTTGCTTTTAGATGAGCCATTCGCAGCTTTAGATATTTTAACAATTAAAATGTTGCAGGAAATAATACTTAATTTACAAGCTTCTGAAGAAATTTCTATAGTTGTTTGTGATCACCAAGCTAGAGATCTTTTAAATTGTGTAGATAGAGCAATTATACTCTCTAATGGAAAAATTATTGCATCAGGAAGTCCAAGTGAGGTGATTAGCAATAAAGAAGCTAAGACAATGTATTTCGGAGATGAATTTAATATAAGCTGATTCATCTATGAAAAATCACATAATAATTAATAAGAAAATTAAAAGTTTCAACGATGAGATTTCTGTAAGCGGTGACAAAAGTATATCTATAAGATGTGTTTTATTAGCATCTCAAAGTATTGGAATATCAAAAATACACAATTTGTTGGAGTCAGAAGATGTAATTAATTCTTTAAAATCAATAAAAAAGTTAGGAATAAAATATAAAAAGAAAAGAGACTACCATCTAATAAAAGGTTTTGGTCTAAATGGATTTAAAACAAATAAAAAAATAAATCTTAATGCTGGAAACTCTGGAACGTTTGCCAGGTTAATTTTAGGTTTGCTTGTTAACTCTAGAAATGAAATTAAAATAGTAGGTGACAAGAGTCTCTCGAGTAGAGATTTTTCTAGAGTGACAGAGCCTCTAAAAAAATTTGGAGCAATATTAAGTTCAAATAAAAATAGTTTGCCGGTTAAAATAATTGGTACGAAATTTTTAAGGCCAATAAATTATGAAGAAAAACTTGGAAGTGCACAATGTAAAAGTGCGGTAATTCTAGCAGCAATTAAAACTCCAGGTACAACAAAAATAAAAGCAAAAAAATCCAGAGACCACACTGAGCTTCTTTTAAAAAGCCTGGGTTTTCCGATTAAAGTTAAAAAAAATAAAAATTTTGATTTCATAGAAATTAATGGGCAAAATGACTTCAGAGGATTTAATTACAATATTCCTGGTGATATTAGCTCATCTGCATTTTTTTTAGTATTAACTCTTTTATCAAAAGAATCAAAACTTAAAATAATGAATGTAAATGTTAACAAATCTAGAACAGGTATAATTAAAATTCTTAATATGATGAATGCAAATATATTATTAAAGAATAAAAAAGTGTACAAAGGTGAAACTGTTGCAGATATTTATGTAAAGAGTAAAAAAAATCTCAAAAGTATAAAATGTCCAAAAAATTTAAATAGTTCTGCAATTGATGAGTTTTTATTAATTTTTTTAGTAGCGGCAAAATCTAATGGAATTTCCTCTTTTAAAGACTTGAGTGAGTTGAATAAAAAAGAGAGTCCTAGGCTAGATATTGCAATAAGCTTTTTAAAGAAAATTGGCATAAAGGTGAAGAGAAATAAAGACGACATTAAGATATATGGCAATTCTAAACTTGAATTAAATGGTAAATTTATTGTTGAAAATTTTAAAAAAGATCACAGAGTTTTCATGATGTCATGTGTAGCAGCGTTAACTTTGGGGGGCGAATGGAAAATTAATGATAAAGATTCTATAAATTCTTCTTTCCCAAAATTTTTAAAATTAATTAAAAAACTAGGTGCTAAGATAAATTGAGAAAAAGAAAGAATATAATTACAGTTGCAATAGACTCTCCTGCAGCAGCTGGTGCAGGTACTCAAGCCATGTATATAGCAAAAGAATATAAACTATTATATTTAGATACTGGAAAAATTTATAGATTAATTGCAAAATTAAAATTATCTCACGGTAAGAAATTTAATTACAGCTTTTTAAAAAAAAAAATTAATAATATAAAAATTGAACAGCTAAATGATAAACAATTAATTTCAGATGAAATAGCAAAATATGCATCGATTGTTGCTAAGGATATAAATATTAGAAAATTAGTCAAAAGTTTCCAATTAAATTGTGCTTACAATCCTCCAAGAAAATATTCTGGCTCAGTTCTTGATGGTAGAGATATTACTTCTGTAATAATGAAAGATGCAATGTTCAAATTTTATATTACTGCAAATTTAAAAGTCAGAGCAAAGCGAAGGCACGCAGAATTTAAAAAACTAAAAAAAAAGATAAGTTATAAAGAAGTTCTAAAAAGCCTTAGAAAACGTGATTATTTGGATAAAAATAGAATTCACAGTCCATTGAAAAAAACACAAGATTCGATCTTGATTAATACTTCTAAATTAAGTAAGAAAGCGTGCTTTAATATAATAAAGAATATAATTGATAACAAAATAAATACTTAATGGAAATTTATAAAGATTTAAAATCACCAAAAAATCAACATTTTGAAAAACTATTAAACTCTCAATTATCAAGAAATAAAATAGAAGAAGGTAAAATCATAGATGGTAAAATTACCAAAATAACTGAAAAATTTGTTTTTGTTTTTATCCCTGGCTTAAAAAGTGAACCGATTATAGACATAAATGAACTAAAAATGATTGGATTAAAAGATAAAATCTTGGTTGGAGAAAATATTCCAGTTTTATTGGAAAAAATTGAAGACAAAAATGGTGAGGTGGTAGTCTCTGCTATAAAAGCTCAGAAGATTAAAGGATGGTATGAGTTGGAAAAAGCTTATGAAAATAATTTATCTATTATAGGTAAAATTACTAGCAAATGTAAAGGTGGGGTTATAGTTGAGCATAGTGAAACTGGTTCTTTAATGTTCTGCCCTGGTTCTCAAATTAGCGACAAACCATTAAAAAGTATTGACCATTTAATTGGAGTTGAACAAAAATTCGCAATAATAAAGCTAGACAAAATTAGAGGTAACGCATGTGTCTCGAGAAGACAAATTGTTTCATCAAATAAAAGAGAGGATAAAGCAAAAATAATTGAGAAGTTTAAAGTTGGAGACGTTATTAAAGATGCTGTAGTTAAAGGATATTCCTCTTTTGGATGTTTTTTTGAGGTAAATAACGAAATAGATGTTCTTGTACATTTACAAGAAATTTCATATTCAAGAGTTAATCATCCTGATGAAATCTTTAATATTGGGGAAAAACATGATTTAAAAGTTATTTCAATTGATAATGAGAAATTACAGATCGGCTGCTCAATAAAACAATTATCCCCTGATCCATTTGAGCATATTAGTAATTATAAAATTGGCGAAAAATACAAAGTAAAAGTGGATAAAATAACAGATTATGGATGTTTCTGTTCTTTAGAGCCTGGTCTTAGTACATTATTACACAGTAGTGAAATGAGTTGGACAAAAAGAAATATAATTCCAAAAAAAATATTTAAAGTAGGTGACATGATTGAATGTGTAATTACTGAAATTGACAAGGAGAAAAGAAGAATAGCAATATCCCATAAATTAGCAATGGAGAATCCATACGTTACGTTAGAAAAAAGATTTCCAGAGGGCAGTGAGGTAAACGGTACAGTTTCAAGCTCAAATGAATATGCATTATATATTAAACTTGATGATTTTGAAATTGATGGTTTTTTGCATGCGAATGATTTGAGTTATACAAATAATCCAGAAGAAGAGTTAAAGAAATTTAAAAAGGATGATAAACTTAAAGTTAAAGTGCTTGAAATTAAAAAGGATGAACAAAAAGTTAGGGTTGGACTTAAGCAATTAGGAAAAGATCCATTCGATTGGTTTAATGACAAGAAAGTAAATGATATCATAACCGTTCTTGTTGTTTCATCTGATAATAAAGGACTAACAGTCAAACCTGAAAACTGTGAGCTAGACTTTCTGATTAAAAAATCAAATATAGCTGTAAATTCATCAGATGCTAGACCTTCAAGATTTGTTGGTGGTGAAAGAATAGATGCTGCTATAGCAGAGCTAAATAAAGAGAAAAGAAAAGTAAGCTTAAGCATTAAACTACTTGAGGAATTGCAAAATAAAGAGGCTGTATCAAAATTTTCTAGCCCTTTAAGTGGTAAAAACTTACCTTTTTCATCGCTATCTGAAAAACTGAGTGACAAAAAAAGTAGTGAACAAGATGAAGAGTAAGTAGTTGCCGACTAAAAAATCAGATCTCTTAAAAATACTAACTAATAACTACCCAAATTTTTATAAGAAAGATCTTAGCAAACTTTTAGATATTTTTGTATTTGAAATTAAAAATTCTTTGAAAAGAAAGGAAAGAGTTGAACTTAGAGATGTCTTTTCTTTAGAACCAAAATTACGAAAAGCTAAATATGCAAGGAATCCAAAAACAAATGAAAAAATTTTTATCGAAGAAAAATATAGTATTAATTTTAAATCATCTAAATATTGGTCTAAAAAAATAAATGAAAAAATATAAAGTATTTATTGCTTGTGATACGAAAGATATTAAAAAAATTAGAATGATTATAAAAGAAACCCAAAATACAAAAATATTTTTTGGTTATAAATTTGGATTGGAATTTCTAAATTCAAAAAATGGAAGAAATTATATAAAATCATTAAAAAAACTGACTATATTCGGTGATTACAAATTTTTAGATATACCAAACACTTGTTCATCAGCAATTAAAGCTGTCAGTGATTTGAAATTTAAATATCTAACAATTCATATAAGTTCTGGTCTAGATGCTTTAAGAGCAGCAAAAAAAGCTTCAAAAAAAACAAATCTAATTGGTGTAACAGTATTGACTTCATTAAATAATAAAGGATTAAAAGAAATAGGTTACAACAAAGATGTAAAAAAATTAGTACTCCATCAAGCTAAATTGGCAACTAAAGCAAAACTAGATGCTATTGTTTGTAGCGCACAAGAAGTAAAAATTGTAAAAAGTGTATTCAAAGGAGAAATTATAACACCTGGGATTAGATTTAGTTCAAAAAAAGATGATCAGAAAAGAATATTAACTCCAAAAAAAGCTTTTGAAAACGGAGCTGACTGGTGTGTTATAGGTAGAAATATAACTAAAGGAAATATAAAAAAAAATATTCAATCATTAATTAAACATTTAAATCTATGATTAAAGGTCTAAAGATTTGTGGCATATCTGAACCCAAAACTTTAAACTATATATTAAATCATCGGTATCCACCAAAATTTATTGGCTTCATAACTAATTACAAAAAAAGTAAAAGATTTGTTGAGTACAACAAATTAAAAGACTTAATTAATGTTGACAAAAAACAAATAAAATTTACTTCAGTACTTGTAAATCCAACAGATGAAATTTTAGAAAAAATACAAGATTTAAATTTTGATTACTATCAACTCTATGACGTCGGGCCTGAAAGAACAAAAGAAATTAAAATAAAATATGGAATAAAAATAATAACTGCAATTACAGTTTCGGGAGAAAGTGACGTAATTAAATATAAAAAATACTTAAAGATATCAGATATAATTTTATTTGACTCTAAAGGATATCATAAATCTGAAAGTTTTGATCATAAACTGCTAGATATTGTGCCTTATGAATTAAATAAAATGATTGCAGGAGATATACAAATAGAAGATATTCCAAATTTTAAAAATAAAAACCTTATTATTGATCTAAGTGGAGCGTTAGAAGACGAAAATGGAAAAAAAGATATAAGTAAAATTAATAAATTGTTAAACTTATCTGCAAAAATATGAAACTTAAAAAAGGAATTCCTGTAATAGACCAAGGCAATAAACTTGGATTTTGGGGAGGCAAATTTGGAGGTAACTTTGTTCCCGAAACCTTAAAAAAACCTATCGAAGATTTAGAAGTACTATTTAACAAACTTAAAAAAGATAAAAAATTTATACAAGAAAGAGATAAATATTTTAAAAATTGGATTGGTGTACCTACTCGATTTATTAAATTAGAAAATTTGACAAAACATGTAGGTGGAGCTCAGATTTGGTCTAAAGTTGTTTCAGATGCTAACGGTGGAGCGCACAAGATCTACAACGCAACTGTCCATTGTTTACTTGCAAAACGCTCTGGTAAAAAAGTTATATGTGGAGATACCGGCGCCGGGTATGCGGGTAAAATGTTGAGTATGGCAGCAAAAAAGTTTGGTCTAAGGTGTAAAATTTTCATGGGCGCAAAAGATATTGTAAGACAACAACCAAATGTAAAAGCCATGAAAAAAAATGGTGCCGAGGTAGTTCCGGTTTATTCAGGAAGTCAAACGCTTGTGGATGCTGTTTCAGAGTGTATGAGGTTCTGGGTAGCTAATTGTGATACTAGTGCGATGTGTGTAGGTAGTACGGTAGGCCCGGCTGTCTTTGTACGTATTTGTGGTTGGAGTACTAGTCAAATTTCGAGAGAACTTAAAGTTCAATTAATTGATGAGTTTGGATCAATTCCAAAAAAACTTAAACTTTACAATTGTGTAGGTGGTGGGAGTTCAAGTTTTGGGTTTTGGAATGAGTTTATGGATTATGATAAAAAGCAGTGTGAATTTATTGGCGTGGAAGCTGGGGGACCTGCAAAAAGTAAAAAGCATGCAGCACCTTTAACTTATGGTTCGAAAATTGGAATCCTACATGGTGCAGCCCAATATGTTAATCAAAACCCAGATGGACAAATAGAAGAAACAGAATCTATTTCAGCAGGTTTGGATTACCCTGGAATTTCTCCGCTTCATTGTTTTTTAAAAGATACAAAGAGAGCTAGATATACTGCTGCAAGTGATGAACAAGCATTAGAAGCTTACAAACTTGTTACAAGATTTGAAAAATTAAAACCATCTCTTGAACCTAGCCACGCATTTGCTGTTGCAATAGCTGAATCGAAAAAATTGAGCAAAGATACGATCGTAGTAGTTAACAGTTGCGGTGATGCGTACAAGGACCGAGGAATTTTAGAGAAAAGATTGGGAAAAAAATATGTTAAATCCAATTAGCGTAGCATTTATAAAAGCAAAACAAGAAAATAGGCCTGCTTTACTAACTTATACAGTTGCTGGTGATAGCTCAAAAAAACAATCTTTAAATATATTAAAATCAATTTCTAAAAATGCAGATATTTTAGAAGTAGGTGTTCCCCACAACACCCCTGTAGCAGATGGAAGTCAAATTCAAACAAGTGCGTATAGAGCAATCAAAAATGGGATTAAAGTAAATGATATTTTCAAAATTGTAAAAGACTTTAAAAAATTTGATAAAAATAAACCCATTATATTAATGGGCTATTACAATATGATCTTTCAATATGGTGAAAATAAATTCTTAAATAAATGTAAGTCATCTGGAGTAAATGGATTGATAGTTGTGGATTTACCTTGGCCAGAAAATAAAGATTTCGCAAAAAAATGTAAAAAAAAATCTATATATTTTATCCAACTTTTATCACCAACAACAACAAAAATTAGGCTTAAAAAAATTATAAAAGACTCTCATCCAATGAGTTATTTTATTTCAATGTTAAGCACAACTGGTGGCAAACTAAAAGTATCACCAAAAGATATAATAGATAACTACATAAAAATAAAAAAAATTAATCCAAAAAAAAAGGTAGTTATTGGTTTTGGAATCACAGAAAAAACAATTGACAAACTCAAATCTGCAGATGGATTAGTTGTTGGAAGTGCTATTTGTAAGGAAATTAGCAAGAGTTTAAAGCATAGACAAAATCCTGTCACAAATGTAAGTAATCTAGTAAAAAAATTAAAAAGTAAAATTCTATGAACTGGATTACAAAAGCTTTAAGTTTTGGTGAAAAAATAAAAAAAGTATTAAAAAAAAGACCATCAAAAGAGGATATTGCAAATTCAGACTGGACTAGTTGTTGCAAAGGCCCAATATTAAAAAAAGATCTTGAAGAAAATTTGTGGGTTTGCAACTCGTGTGGAAAACATCACAGAATTAATTGCCGACAGAGATTTGATATTGTTTTTGGGAAAAATTCTTATGTAATGCTTGATACACCAATTCCTGCAGAAGATCCTCTTGAATGGGTAGATACTAAATCTTATAAAGATAGACTAAAATCTGCACGAAAGAAAACTAACCAAAATTCAGCTGTGATGATTGCTAAAGGTACAATAAATGGAATCGAGGTGACAGCAGGAGCTATAAATTTTGAGTTTATTGGTGGCTCTGTAGGTGCAGCTGAGGGCGAAGCAATTATTTATGGTGTTCAACACGCTATTGACAATCAAACACCATTTGTTTTCTTTCCTTGTGGTGGAGGACAAAGAATGTTTGAGTCTCCTATTGCCCTTGCGAATATGACAAGAACTACCCTTGCTATTAATGAGCTTAAAAAAAATAATCTTCCTTATCTAGTTTGTTTTACAGATCCAACGGCTGGTGGAATTACTGCATCTTTTGCGATGTTAGGTGACATTCATTTTGCTGAACCTGGTTGTTTAATAGCCTTTGCGGGAAAAAGAGTTATACAAGCAACAGTTAAAGAAGAGCTTAGTTCAGACTTTCAAACATCCGAGTTTTTAGAAAAGCATGGATTTGTCGACAGAATTGTTGAACGAAAAGATTTAAAAACCGAAATAAGCTTACTATTATCAATATTGTTAAAAAAAGATAACGCGGTAAATGAAAAGCAAATAAATGAAACTTCAGACAATATTGAACCGCTTGCAAAAGCTGCATCCTAAAGAAATTGACCTTAGTCTAGATAGAGTTAAAAATCTTTGTAAAAAATTAGGTGATCCTCAAAAAAAATTAAAATACATATCTGTGGTTGGAACAAATGGAAAGTATTCAACTATACAGGCAGTAAGATCAATTTTAAAAACAGCTAATATAGATTGTAATATTTATACTAGTCCACATATTCAAAAAATTAATGAGAGATTTATTTTTAATGACAAAGAAATATCTGACGATAACCTGTCTAAGTTATTAATAGAAGTTGAAAATGTTAATAATGGAGAACAAATAACTTACTTCGAAATATTAACCGCAGCATATTTTTATCATGCAAGTAAATTCAAAGACAAAATAAATATTATAGAAAGTGGTCTATTTCATAGATTTGATGCAACAAATATTATTGATAATAATTTATCTAGTATTGTTACTTCAATAGGTTTAGATCATTTAGACTGGTTACCAAAAAATGAGCAAAATATTGAAAAAATTGTTTATGAAAAAACCTCATCCCTATTAAATTCTAGTATTGTAGTTAGTAAACAAAGCTCTGCTGAAACCTTAAATTTAATAAAAAAAACAATTAATAATAATCAATCAAAAAAAATCATTTATAAAGATGATTTTAATTACTCATTAAGTGAGAATGGTTTTATTTATTATGAGGATGAATATGGTGGTTTAAAATTACCAAAACCAAACCTACTAGGTAATTTTCAAATCGACAATTGTGCGACAGCTATTGCTACAGTAAGAAATTTACAACTAGAAGTAAAAGATGAAAATATTAAAGAAGGTATTACTAAAATTAAAAGTATTGCAAGACTTCAAGAAATTAAATCTGGAAAGCTTAAAAATATTTGTAAGGATAATAGATTATATTTAGACGGCTCACATAATCCTTTAGGTGCAAAAGCTCTTAATGAATATTTAAACACTCTTGATTATAAAAAGCATTTAATTCTTGGAATGATGTCTAATAAAGATCACGTGGAATATTTAAGCAAATTTAATAATATATCATCCATAACAACAATTGATATTCCTAACCAACCGAATGCTATGAAAGGGATAGAGTTAAAGGAAAAATTAAATAAATATCCTAATGTTACTTACAAAAAATCTATTGAAGAAGCTCTTTTGTCCCTAAATCCAAAAAAAGATGATTTGATAATGATAACTGGGTCTTTATATCTTGCTGGAGAATTACTTAATAAGAATTAAATATTTTCTTTTATAAAAGCCACAATGTCACTCTTTGGAGTGGCTCCAACTTTGGTTGCTTTTAATTCACCACCTTTAAATAAAAGCATTGTAGGAATTCCACGAACACCATACTTAGTAGGCATGTTAGGCTCTGAATCTATGTCATGTTTTGCAATCACAATATCATTTGCCATCTCCTCTGAAATTTCTTCTAAAATTGGTCCAACCATTTTACATGGCCCACACCATTCGGCCCAAAAATCTACTAAAACGGGTTTATCGTTTTTTAAAACTTTTTCTTCAAATATTTCGTCTGTAACTTTTAATGTTGCCATTAGCTTTATATATAAATAAAAATTTTTTTATCAATAGTTAAAAGAGAAATAATAAAATTATCCACATTAAACATTTTCATACTTTTTCTGTATTGACATTGCATACTCATTAAACTCGTCAAGCAGAACAAGCTTTTCATTGTCATTTTCATTAGTATATTTTTCTCTAAGTGTATCAATTTCTGTATAAAGTGTAGGAATTGTCCACCATTTTTCTTTCTTTTCGCTCAAAATTCGCTTTGCAATTTCTCGTTTTATTGTTTTAAGCATGCTCTCGGGCAGAACTTCTGGCGCCTCTTGATATATGATTTTTTTTCCAAATCCTACTAAACGATCATCCTCAAATTTATCTAGTAATTTAAGTTTATCTTTCCATGATGCTGCATGCCATGCAGAAAATAAGGCGGTATCTTTGTTTGATGTAAATTTAGTATAAATACTTTCTTCAGCATATATATCTTCTTGTGTTTTAGACTGTTCTTTTTCTTCAGCTACTTCTCTTAATGCATGAAGTATATTTTGAGAAAATTTCTCATTATTTTTAACAATATCTGCTCTTTTATTGATTAATGACTTATCCATAGCGCTATAAGGTTCTACTTGCATACCATATTTTGCATCTACAATAATTGGAGCCTTGTTAGATCTAATAGTTCTTAAGAACTTAGGAGACTTTTTCATTTCTACTTTTAGCTCATTTATTGATAAATTTAATAAAGGTTCTATATCAATCCTTAAGTCGAATGCATAATACCAACCGGCATATATTGGATGCATACAGTATTTTTGATGAAGAGGTGCAACTAGATGAAGTCTAGATTTACCATAATAATACTCATTTAGAGTAATAATTTCCCCTTTCTTAATTATAGTTTCAGTGTCAGATTTGTTCGCAGTTTTAAAAAAAGACTCCCAAGTATATGGTTGTTTTTTTTTAACAATATTTAAAACTTTAGCTGTCATTATACTATCACTTAAAGCACTATGAGCGTCAGTTGAATCAATACCTTGCATTCTAGCTAAGGACTCTAATTTGAATACTGCATTATTTTTTTCATTAAATTCTACTTCTAAAATTGAAGGATCAATTGCATAAGCTGCACGAGCAATATTAATACCATCATGTCTTTTGTTCGGAGCGGCATTTGTTAAATATGGATATCTAATCCCTTTAAAAAACTCTTTTCTTATCATTTCATCATCAAATCCAATATTAGACCAGCCAAGAAATACTGCGGGACTCCACTTTTTAAATATTTTTTCAACTTCTGCTAACATTTGATAATGAGAAAGATTAGTTTGAGTTAATTGCTTTATTGATGTCTTATTAACAATAAGCGCCATGGCCTGAAAGATTTCTCCTTCAGGTAAGCTGCATCTTAAATTAAATCTGTCTTTCTCTTTAAAATTCTCATCAACTAAAACTCCGCCAATTTCTATGATGCTCCCGAAGTCAGTGCTTGCGCTCGACGATTCTATGTCCCAAATTGCTAAATTCATAATTTTATCCTCAAATTAGCTAATATTTTATGGGTTTTTGGAAAGTTTTTTAAAGACTTAACCATTAGCATATAAACGATTAGCCCAGGTATTAATAACTTTTTTATGGATATGTTAGTTAAAGTCAAGATATATTATTCAATTCGTAAAACTTTTTAACCCTTCCTAAAAATAAATTTTGATACATTTCTAATTCAGCACCCTCAATTTTAAATTCTTGGAATAAAATATCTTTAGTACATAACAATATTATGCCCGCTTTCATCTTAGTTCCATGGACAGTATCATGTGCTAATGTATATGCTCCTAATTGTAAAAAATAATCTTGAATGTAATCTACTTTTTTTGGTTTATTAGACTGTTTAAAATCTACAATGACATCTTTACCTTCGTATACTGCTATCATGTCAGCTGTTCCAGCATATTGGTCTGGATAATATAAAGTTTCTTCCATTCCATATACTTCGTTAAGTCTTCCAGTAATTCCTTTTTGAATTATTTCTTTAGCCATAATTTTATATTGTTCATTACTCTCAAAAAAACTCTCATTAATTCTTCCTCTTAAATAGTCCTCAATATAAGAGTGCATAGAAGTACCCCTCGATGAAGCCTCAGTTTTAATTCTATTTGCTTCCTTAATTCCTACTCTCTCTTTCCAATTTGCAAGAGCTGCCTTCTCTTCTTCAGACTTTGTAGTACTTAGAATAGTAGTAACACTTGGTAGTTTGTTCTCTCCTAATAAATATTTTCTGTATCCATCTTCAATTGATTTTGAAGACTTGGGATAATTAAATTTATTATTCCACTTCATCAAATTTTTTGTATTAGAATTAATTTAATTTTTTGCTTGTCTTGGAATATCCTCAAATTTCTCGACATTTTCTGTTTCTATAGCTTTTTCAATTTGCTCAGGATCTTTTATATTTTCTAGTGTTCTTTTAATAGATCTTGCATCTGTTCCAAATTTATCAACAGCTGTCATTGCCTCTTCTAATTTTTTTCTGAGATTAACAATTCCATCAAAGTGTTTTGTAAATCTAGTACTTATTGTTTTTAAATGATCATATATTTCTGTTGCGTGTTTTTGAACTTTTAATGTTTGAAAACCCATGTGTAATGATTGTAGATACCCGGATAAATTATTTGGTCCCATAACAGTTACTTTATATTTTTTCATTAATTCTTGGCTCAATAATTCTTTAGTATTTGGATCTTGATAATTAGCTAACTCTAAAAACAAACTCTCTGTTGGCGCATACACAATTGCAAAATCAGTGGTTTTAGGTGGGACAATATATTTTTCATTTATACTCTTGGCTTTTTCTTTGAAAGCTTTTGCAAGCTTAGTTCTTGCATCCGCAATAGCTTTTTTATCGTCTTCTTGATGAGCATCTTGAATAGCTTTAAATCTCTCAACAGGAAAATGGCTATCAACCGGAACCAATACACCCTCTTGAAGTTTAATAGCAAATTCTACATTTTCACTAGTTTCCTCCTTCATTTTAACATTTGAAAGGTACTGTGAAGAAGGTAGTAAATCCTTAATAAGTGAGCCCAGGCTGAACTCAGCTAAAGTTCCATACTTTTTAACTCCAGCTAAAATTTTATTAATGCCTTTCTGACTTTCGTTTAAATTTTCAACTTGGGAATTAAAAGCTGCAACTTTCTCATCAACTTTTGTCAGAGCTGCTGTCATATCTTTCGTAACACCAGTTGAAAGATTGTTAAAAGATGAAGACATCGAACTTAAAGATGTATTTATAGTAGTGTTTAAACTATCTTTTAATTTAATTATTTCAGCATTTAGATTAGCTATCTCATCAGATTTGTTTTCATTCTCTTTTTTTATATTTGATTTAATATTTAAATAAAGGATAGATAAAGTCGCTACTAATATTGAAACTAAAATAATTATTAAAATTATATCCATGATTCGTATGTTACACTTACTTAATAATATTTAAAGTTTATTTAAAACACTTTTAAGAGTTCTACTTCTTTATTTTTTTCTGAGCTCATTAAACACGCTTGGGATTTAAGAATTATTCCATCTTTTAATATCCTTAATTTATTAGCTTTTAAGGTCGCTCCTGTTGAAGTTATATCTGTTATAATTTCTGATGATCCGGTAAATGGATATATCTCAGTAGCACCAAGACTCTTTACTAGTTTAAATTGTGTAACTCCCCTAGAGAACATAAACTCCGTAGTTAGATTTGGATATTTTGTAGCTATACGCAATCTATTTCTTTTTTTTTCTTTAAATTCAAAAGCTATTTCTTCAAGATCAGGCATTGTCTGTACGTCTATCCAATCATCTGGGATTGCAACTACCAATGTAGCCTCTCCGAAATCGTACTTTTTTTTTACAATCACTTTTTTTTGAATATTAATTTCGCTTTCCATTAATAAATCATATCCTGAAAAACCAATATCTAAAGATCCATCTGCAAGACGTTCAATTATCTCTCTGGCATGCAGATAATTTATAACTATATTTTTTTTTCCCTTGATAAATCCAAATAAGTCTCTCTCACCTCTTTCAGAGAGAATTTTTAATTTCTTTTTTTTAAAAATATTTAATACTCCAGATCTTAAACGACCTTTGCTTGGAATTCCGATTTTTATGATATCATTACTCATATTTATATTTTATTAATTCTTCTTGAAAAATATTATTCATTTTATTTATCAAATCCACATTAAGTAATTTTCTGTAATTATTCTTTTTACCTAAATTAAAAAATTTTATTTTCTCTTTAGAATTTTTTTTGGTTAATGCTTCAGAAAATCCATTATTTTTTTCAAGATTTTGAAGGTTTTCGAAATTACAGCTTACAATAGTTTTTTTTGCTTTTTCTTTATTAAATTTATTTTTATTATTTGCTAAGCTATCAATGAATTCTATTACTTTTTTAAAAGTATAATATGTTTCATTAGTTAAATCCTCATATCTTATTACAATAGTCTTAAAGGATTTGTTGTGTATCCAAGATTTTAAGTGAGATCGCCAAGAAAATATTGGTACAAATGCCTTAAATTTATTATCAACTCTGTCAACAAGAGCTTTTTTCTCCTCAATCATAAAATCCAACGACTCATTAAGATTGAGCTGATAATGATTTGATAGGGATGTTATCAAATTTCTTGGATCTCTTAAAATATAAATTGCACCCAAAGTATTTTTATTGTCTGTGAATGGATTATTATTAATTTTACACATCGCTGCGTGCGTTTTAAAAAATCTCAACTTTTTGTCTTTATTAATTTCTGATTGTTTGCTTAACCAATATTTTGAAAAATCTTCAGGATTTATAATATTGTTTTTTACGTCCTCAAAATATTTCGGAGCAGGAAATTGATCGATGTAGTTCAACAAATTGAAATCGAAAGTCCCATTGGTAGAAAAGTAATAACTTGATATCAAAGATCTTAGCCATGTATTTCCACTTTTGGGATATGAAGCTAACCAAATTATCATATTTTTTCTAGGTTAATTGCAGCTCCAACAGCTGGTATATTTTTTTTAAAGCCAAGATCTTTAATTAAAGAATCATATCTACCACCTCTAATATTTAATTTCTCAGACTTCGATTTAATATCTATCTTAAATACTAAACCAGTGTAGTATTCGAGATGTCTTCCAAAAGAAGAATTAAATCTAACATTTAATTTATTAATTTTATTTTTAGTTATTGGAAAATAATCATTCTGAACTCTAAGATTAATATTATTTTTTTTAAAAAATAAATTTAACTTTTTAGATGCTTGATTAATAGGACATTCAATTTTTAAGTACTCTTTTAAAATTTTTACAACATTACTACCTTTTTTTGTTCTTCTTGGATCTTTAATTTTAGTGTCAAATCTTAATAATATTTCTTCTATTGATCTTCCAGCAACTTCTTTTTTTTGATTTCCATTAATCATTTTAGAATATTTTTTTTTATCTATTTCTACAATTGTTGGATCAATATCAGAGTTCGTCTCCAATCTTTTTAATAAATCATTAAAATATTTTTCTCTCCAAAAATGGCGTTGCAATCTTAATTTCCATCTTGCTGGACAATCCAATTTATCTAACAAAAGCCTAAAAATTTCTATGTTACCTATTACTAAATTTCCGCTTTTATATTTAATTTTTGATAATACTTTAAGTGAAGTTTCTATTATTTTTTTATCATCTTTTTTTTCAGTAAAAGATCCTAATATTTCAAAACCAATTTGATTCCTGATAATAGAATCTTTTTTATTTAATCCTTTTCTAAATGCTTGACCACTATAAAAAATTTTTTCACTAATTTTCTTATTATTATTTAAATATCTAACACAAGATGCAATTGTTAAATCAGGTCTTAAACAAAGCTCATTTCCTAATTGATCATTGAAAGAAAATATAAATCTTTTGAAATTTTCTCCTGATCTTTCCAATATTAAATTGGTGTCAATAACTGTATCAAGATCAATATGTTTATATCCATTTGACTTAATGATTTTTAAAATATTCTCAGATAAGTTTTTTGATTTCATCAATCAGGTTCTCCTTATCAAATGTAATTTGAGTATTTCCAGATTTTTTCCACTCTTCTCTAGATAAATTTCTTGATGTTTCTTCTAAATTTGAGACTAATTTTTTAATAGTAATTTTATTATTTTTAAATTCATCATCTCCACAAAGAATTACAGCTGGCGAACTTCTTTTATCAGCATATTTTAACTGAGATTTCAAACCTGAGTCTCCCAAATAAACTTCAGATCTTATATTTTGATTTCTAAGTTGTGATAACAATTCATAATAATTAGAGAGATATTTTTCATCTAAAACACATATTATTATTGGTGAATTATTTTTTACCTCAATTTTGTTTAACTGAACTAAAGCGTATAACAAACGATCAAGACCTATAGATACACCTGTTGCAGATAGGTCTACTTTTTTAAACCGTGAAACTAAAGAATTATATCTTCCACCTCCACCTACTGATCCAAACTCCACCTCTTGGTTTTTTTGATTTTTAACTTTGAATGTTAAATTTGCCTCAAATATTGGGCCATCATAATATTCAAGTCCTCTAATAACTTCAGGAGAAAAAATTATTTGATCAAAATTAGATGAATAACGTATTCCATCTAATACTTTATTTAATTCATCAACGCCATCTTCAATTAATTTGTTTGGTATAGCTGACTTAATTTCATCTAAAGATTTCATATTTATAAAACTGACTATTTCTTCAGCTTGATTATCAGAGAGGTTTGCTCCAATAGTTTTATCACCAGATTTGTCTTCACGTCCTGTTGTAAGCAATTGTTTAACACCATCAGTTCCAACTCTATCAAGTTTATCTATAGCTCTCAAAACAGTAAGTTTTTGTTTGCTTTCTGAAATTTTTAAATTTTCAATAAGTCCTTGAATTAATTTTCTATTACTTAATTTGATTTGATATTGATTTTTTTCTAAGCCACAGAAATATAATGTGTCAGCTAAAAGATTGCACATCTCAGCATCTGCTAAAGGATTACTAGATCCAATAATATCACAATCAGCTTGTGTAAACTCTCTAAATCTACCAGGACCAGGTTTCTCATTTCGCCATACATTGCCGATTTGATATCTTTTAAAAGGATTTGAGATATTTAAATAATTTTGAGATACGTATCTTGCTAATGGCGCAGTTAAATCGTAACGTAATGATATCCAGCTATCATTTTCCTCTTGAAAACCAAATACACCAGAGCTTGGTCTATCTTCATCTGGTAAAAATTTTCCTATATTTTCTGATATTTCAAAACTTGGGGTTTCTAGCTTAGAAAAACCAAATTTTAAAAAATTTTCCTCAATCTTAGCAATTAAATTTGCTTTTAATGCTAGTTCTTTTCCGTATCTATCAACAAAACCCGAAGGGGTATTTGCAGACAATTTTTTTTCTTTATTCATTTTTTGGTACACGGGGACAGATTCGAACTGTCGACCTTCGGTTCCACAAACCGCTGCTCTAACCAACTGAGCTACCCGTGCTCCTTCTACTGTTTTATACTAAATGTGGATAAAATTAAATTTATAAATAATTAAATAGCTAGCTTGCAGCCAGCATGAAAATGATGTCTGTGAGTTTCTCTGTTAATAATAACGAATTTATTCATTGCAGTGTAATTAGCATTTTTTTTTTTAAATGCAAGCAAGAAAAGGTTTTGCACAGGAATAGCTATGTTTTTTAACATATCCTATTCCTATACAAATATTTTTGATGAATTAAATTTTATTAACCTAATTTTTTCAAATTTACAGCGCTTGGACCTTTTTCGCCATCTTGAATTTCGAATTCTATAGCATCGTTTTCATTCAAAAATCTTAGCCCAGCTTCTCTAACTGCGCTCGCATGAACGAAACAATCTTTTTCTCCGTCTTCTCTTTCAATAAAACCGTAGCCCTTCTTACCGTTGAACCACTTTACTTTGCCTTTTAATGTACTCATACTTTAGTTACTCTTTCTTTGTTATTATATAATTAGCTATAAATAGCTGATGGATAGGTATTAGATTTTAATTTTGAATGCAAGCATAATGATGGATATTAATACCACATGGGAGTGGTGGCTTCGGCGGGACTCGAACCAGCGACACAAGCCTTTTCAGGGCTCTGCTCTACCAACTGAGCTACGAAGCCATATTAAGATCTAAAAATTATACGACCCTTTGATAAATCATATGGAGATACTTCCAATTTCACTCTATCTCCTTGTAAAACACGAATACGATTTTTTCTAAGTTTTCCTGCCGTGTGAGCCGTAACATTATGACCATTGTCTAGTTTAACTCTAAACATAGCATTAGGAAGAAGATCTGTTACCACACCTTCAAACTCCAACGTATCCTGTTTACTCAAATTATTGTCTCCTCATTCTAGATTTAATACTTTGAGCATGATTATCTAGTTCTTCATACTCAGCGAGATGTGTAGCGGATTCTCCTAATTTCTCAATACCTTTTTTTGTAAGAGTTATATGGCTAATTTTTTTATAAAATTCACTAAGATTTAGTCCAGATGAAAATTTTGCAGATCCTAAAGTTGGCAATACATGGTTTGAACCAACATTATAATCTGAGACAGCCATTGGAGAATACCTTCCAATCATAATACTTCCTGCATTATGAATTTGATTTAAATACTTTTTATAATTAGACACATTAATTTCTAAGTGCTCAGGAGCAACTTCATTAATTGCTTCTATTATTTGCTTATCACTTTGGGCTAACACAATTAATCCGTTATTTTTTAAACTTTTTAAAACAACTCTTCTCCTTTGAACTTTTTTGATACTTTCTTTTATTTCTATATTAAATTTATTTGCTAATTTTTTATCTTTCGTAATTAAAATACACTGGGAGTTTACATCATGTTCTGCTTGTCCAATCATAGATGTTATAACTTGATTTAGATCAGTTTTACTATCAGCTAAAACACAAATTTCACTAGGCCCAGCAACCATTCCTTCTGTCCCAACATCACCAAAGACTTCACGCTTACTTCTTGCAACATAAATATTTCCAGGCCCAACAATTTTATTCACTTTTTGAATATATGCTAAACTTGCTATGGCCTGGGCACCACCCATTGAGTAAATTTCTTTAATTCCAACTTTTCTAGCCGCATAAAGAACTGCAGGATTTAGTTTTCCATTAAGTTTTGGATTGGCCAAAACAATTCTTTTTACACCTGAAATTTTTGCAGGCACTGCATTCATTAATAATGTAGATGGTAAATTAGCTGGAACATAAATACCTACAGACTGTAGTGGCACATGCTTATATTCAAGTTTATTTTTGAAATCGTCTACATACTTAATATTTTTTGGTTTTTGTAGTGAATGAAACTTAAAAATTCTATTATAAGCTAAATCGATACTTTTTTTAATCTTAGATTCCAATGTATTAATTGCTTTGTTTACTTTATCTTTTGAAGGAACTATCTCTGTATTTTTACTAAATTTTTTCTCATACTTTAAAAGTGCTTTTCTTCCATTAATTTTGATGTCTTTTAAAATTTTTGGAACTATCGAAGTGTCTACTGCTTTTCCAGATCTCCTTTTATCCAAAAAAGATGCTAATTCCCTTTTATAATTTTTTTTCTTACAATCAATTACTTTTATCATTTTTCAATTTTTTGGTCTTCTAGCGTTACATCAATAACTTCTGTGGACAGTGTTATAATTCCATTTTTTGAAAATAACAGAACTATTTCAAAATTTTCTCTCTTTTTAAAAATATCAATTGCGAATAACTCTAAAGTTAAATCTGTATTATACTGGTCAATATTTTTTGATTTAGAACTCTCAATAAATTCAAATTTTACAACGCTATTAATAGCTTTGCCATTTGTTGTTTCTTTGTCCATTCTTAAAACAGAAAGTAAAAAAATTTTTGTAGAAGGCAAATATTTTATATCAGAAATTTTGACTTTAGATTCTGCACATATTGCTGATATGATTTGTAAGTCATCTGGTGATTGAGCGATTACTTTTTTAAAAAAACTATTCACTAAGATATTCTTTTAATTTTAACTCCAATTTTCTTTAATTTATTTTCGATTTTTTCGTAACCACGGTCTAAATGATATACTCTATTTATAATAGATGTTCCTCTTGAAATAAAAGCTGCCAAAACTAAAGCTACTGATGCCCTTAAATCACTAGACATTAGCTCAGCTCCCTCTAAATTATTAGTTCCTTCAATAATTGCCTTGTTGCCTTTGATATTTATTTTTGCACCTAATCTTTTTAGTTCTGGAACATGCATAAATCTGTTTTCAAATATATTTTCTTCAATTGTGCTTTTTCCATTTGCTCTAGTTAATAATACCATAATTTGAGCTTGCAAATCAGTGGGGAAGTTTGGATATTCTCCAGTTTTTAAAAAATCTAAACTTCTAATTTTTTTTGGTCCCTTAATTTGAATTGTATTTTTCGAAGTCTTTATCTTTGCACCAATTTTCTTAAGTAAATTTATCTCTGTGTTAATAATTTTTGGCTCGAAGTTTTTAATTGTTAATTTTCCACCATTCAAGCATGCAGCAACACAAAAAGTGCCTGCTTCAATTCTATCATTCATGATTGAGTAAGTTATACTTTTTAATGTTTTAACACCTTCTATTTTTAAAGTTCTTTTACCAATCCATTTGATCTTGGCGCCAGCTGTTTTAAGAAAATTTGTCAGATCCTTGATCTCAGGCTCTATAGCGCAATTCTTTATTATTGTTGCTCCTTTTGCAAGACAAGCAGCAAGAATTGAATTTTCGGTAGCTCCAACAGATATTTTTGAAAATCTTATTTCTGAACCAACTAATCCTTCCTGAGCTTTTGCATTAACGTATCCTTTTTCAATTTGTATTTTAACTCCTAACTTTGATATAGCTTTTAAATGTATATCTATTGGTCTTACTCCTATACTGCAACCACCTGGGCTACTTACTTTTGCTTTTTTATTTTTTGCCAATAAAGGACCAAGAACTAAAATTCCTGCTCTCATTGTTTTAACTAGAGAATAAGGTGCAAAAAAATTATTTTTTTTTCCTTTTGAGATTGTCGCGATTTTTTTATTATTTTTGAAGCTAATTTTTTTTCCTAGTGATTTTAGCAAATTAAGCATTGTATCTATGTCTTTAACTCGTGGAAGATTTTTAATTGTTACACTTTTATCAAAGAGTAAAGTTGCAGCAAGTATTGGGAGAGCAGCATTTTTACTTCCAGAAATTGAGACCTCTCCTCTGATCTTGGAGGGACCATTAATTTTAAATTTGTCCATTTTAAATTTTGGGAAGCGTTACCCCTTTTTGACCCATATATTTTCCATTTCTGTCAGCATATGAAACATCGGGTTTCTCATTCCCTTTTAAAAATATAAATTGAGCCACACCCTCATTTGCATATATTTTAGCTGGTAATGGAGTTGTGTTAGAAAATTCAAGAGTTACATGGCCTTCCCATCCTGGCTCCAAAGGTGTTACATTAACAATTATTCCACATCTAGCATAGGTAGACTTACCTAAACAAATAACTAGGACATCACTAGGAATTTTAAAATATTCAACAGTTCTTGCTAAAACAAAAGAATTTGGTGGAATAATACATTCATCGGATTCTTTTGTTACAAAATTTGTTGGTTTAAAATTTTTTGGATCTACAATCTCAGAGTTAACATTAGTAAATATTTTAAACTCATTAGATACTCTCGCGTCATACCCGTATGAAGAAACACCAAATGAAATTTTTCCTTCCCTTATTTGTTTATCTTCAAATGGTGAAATCATTGCTTTTTCTTTAGCCATTTTGATAATCCATTTATCTGATTGCACTGACATTTATTTATTTTTTTTATTTTTTTTTTGAAAAATTTTTCTTTTTCTTAAGTTTTTACGCAAAGCTTCTTCGAGTTTAGCTTTTTTATCCTTCTTCCTATCCATCTTGATTATTTTTTGTCTGGATTGGTAAGGTGATCCAAAGTTATTACTTGATCGATTGGTATCGTTTTATCCTCTGGAGTTTTGGGGTCACCTTGTTTAGCTATTTTTTTTGCTCTTTTTTCAGCAAGCTTTTTTTCTCTTTTAGCTTGCTTCTCCATAGCCTTAGCTCCTCTTGTAGATTTATAATCGTAGTGAATTCCCATATCATTTACCTATTTTAGATATACCCGATTTTCGTAAAAAATTAAGGCATTTATTTGAAAAAAACAATTTTATACACTAATTATAATTAAAAAATGCCCTCATAGTTAAATGGTATAACACATCCATGGTAAGGATGAGTTTCCAGTTCAATTCTGGGTGAGGGCACCAGTTATTTGTAGAATTTTTTTCTAATTATAAATCCAACTAAAACCAGGATTATCATACCAATCACTGGTACAAATATATCTGGAGTTAAAATTATATCAAAAAAGCTTGGAAGTTCTCGATTGTTTTCAATTACTTTATTTAGGCCTGCGCCAAGTGAGGCTCCAACAAATAACTGGGGTGTCATTCCAATAACAGATCCAAAAAAGAAATTGCTAATCTTAACATTAAATAATGTTGGCAAAATGTTTGAAATAAAAAAAGGTATTCCACCAACAAATCTATATATCAGAAAAAAAGTAAATTCATTTTTTTTAAATTTTTCAGTAAGATTAGAAAACTTTGATGAAAATTTTTTTTTAATTAAATCTTTGAAAAAATAATTTGCACAAATATATAAAAGTGTTGCACCAATAGATAAACCAAATACTATAAGGATTGTCCCTATCCATTTTCCAAATACAAATCCTCCGACTAAAAAAACCGGAGAACCAAATCCTAAGAGCAATACCCAAATAATCACTCCAATAAAAAATAATATGCTAGCAATTAAAAGATTGGAATTTTTGATATTATTAAGTTTATCTCTATTATTTTTTATAAGTTCAAAACTTGAAAAGTCATCGAACGAGAAATAGCTAAAAAAAAGCAACAAAAAGCCAGTAACTATGGAAAGATATATTATACCGAGAATAATTTTTAATTTATTTTCATTTTCCATTTTGTTCTAATTTATTAAAAATCGCTGTACTTATATACATTAAATTGTATAACTACCGAAATTTAACAAAAAAGAAGCCTTAATATGAAACGTACATATCAACCTAGTAAAAAAGTGAGAAAAAGAAGGCATGGTTTTAGGTCTAAAATGAAGACTAAAGGTGGAAGAAAATTAATTAGACGAAGAAGAGGCAAGGGTAGAAAAAAACTCACTGTTTAATGCAGGTTAAATTAAAAAGTTTATCTAAAAATGAGGATTTTAAATTTATTTTA